>JAZQFJ010000062.1:0-36565 GCA_045539475.1 Eubacteriales bacterium
CAGTGGGTTTCCTCCGAAATTGATAACGAGTTCAATGTAGAAGGTGGTCTCTCCATTGATCTCGGTGTTACATTGCTTGCAACTCAGTATACTTATGAAAAAGATAACTACTACGATGGCGATCAGTACGATAAGGATGCTGAGTACTTGATTGAGCGTGATGTAACTTTGGAAGAAAATTCCACAGAATCCGTAAAAATCGAAGCGAATGAGAGTGTAGATTTTGATCTTAACAGCAATGTACTTAACAGCAACATAGTGAACAACGGTGCAATCAATATTGAGAATGGTACCATCAACGTTGATGCTGCAGGTCTTGAAAATTACGGCAAAGCAACTCTCACTAATGTAACGATGAATGCGGGCAGTACTAAAGACTATTCCAACATCTCTAACGCAGGTTCTGAAACCACATATAATAACGTGAATATCGACTCTGCTGGTGGCGGTATCGGTGCTGTAGACGGAGCAAATGTTGTTTTCAACAGTGGTAGTATGGCGGTAAACAGTGCAAGTACTTCTGGTCGATACCTCTTCTACGCCGTTGGGAATGGAACTGTAATTACAATCAATGGCGGCGAGTTCTCTTTCAGTAAAACACTCAATCAGAAACGTGCATATATCTATGCAGGAGAAGGTGCAACCGTTTATGTAACAGGTGGTAACTTTGGTCCTGCTTCTACTCGCAGTGGATATACAGCAGGTATACTTGGAAATGGAACTGTTATCATCACCGGTGGAACTTTCGGTTTTGATCCATCCGCATGGGTTGCTGAAGGGTATGCAGCTACAGAATTAAATGGTACATGGACTGTTTCATCAGTTGCCAATTAATAACCTTACATTTGTAAATAAATAACCAATTCTGTCTTTTGTCACCCACTCCTCTTTGTGGGGAGTGGGCGACAATCAAAATACACAAAGTTTTATGTTTTGTGTATTTTGATTGCCGGATTAATTACAAGGGGGTGTAAGCCGGTGAAAAGAATATATGAAAAATATATAAAAATTTCAGATGATAAAAAAATATCTGAAAATATTTTTAAATCAAGAATTATATTGTCAGTAATCACAATACTGTCCAGCGTTGCGGTAATGATTTCAACTGCTTTTGCCTTTTTTAACAGCAACCTGACAAAAGACTTTACAATGCATGCAGCAGTATGGGATGTTGCTGTTGTAGAGACAATAAGTCAGGAAAGAACCTCATCGTCCTATATGTGTACTCGAACTCCGGAAGAGGGGGAAATGTATGAGTTCACTATTTCTCGGTGCGGTACAGCCACAGAAGGGTATTGTGAAATTATAATAACAAGCCCTGACGGAAAAACGGACAAATATTACACAAACGCATTTGCAGACGAAATAACAGTATCCATTCAGGCGGTGGCAGGATGTGAAATTCAATTTATCCCTAAATGGGGCATACCTGGTAATAATGCCTTTGCTGCGCTTTGCAACGAAAATATTTCCCATTCATTCACACAGCCGTCATCGGAAGAAACGCCTGCAGCGGATGGTGAAACAAGTGATTCTTCTCAGGAAGCAGATAGTGGAGAAACAGGGGCAGGAAGCGAACTTGGTACTTCAGGTGAAGCATCATCAGGAGAAAATGAAACTTCTTCCGATAAAACTGAATCGTCAGATGATGAAAACGAATTCTCCGGCTCAGGTGAATCCTTAAACGAGAACACAGAAAATTCCTCGGAGGAAACATCTTCTCCGGATTCGGATGAAAGCTCTTTATCAATGGGAAATAGTCAGACGGGCAGTTCTCCGTCAAATGACAGCTCAGCGCCGGACAGCAGTTCTCCGTCAAATGACAGCTCAGCACCGGATGGCAGCTCTCCGTCAAGCGACAGCCCGGCATCAGATAGCAGCTCCGCGTCAAATGATAGCCCATCTTCATCCGGCGGCGAGCCATCATCAAGCGGCGCGGCTTTAGGCGTATCGGATGGTGGGGGTGAGTAAATGCGCAAAAAGGTTATTTTAATTATTCGCTTGTTTGCGATAATATGCTGCCTTGTAATTATCGCATTTTCCTCGAAAGAGCTTCTTGAATATAACAAGGGCAAAGAAGAAACTCGCGACCTTCGCGTGCGTGTGGTCACAACTGTGGAAGCTATGCCAAGGGAAAATACCCCGCCGATAAGTGTCGATTTTGATGCGCTCACTGCTGAGAATAGTGATACTGTTGCGTGGCTTTACAGTGCAGGTACTCCGATAAATTACCCCATTGTTCAGAGGGACAATAACGATTATTACCTGCGCCGCGGCTTTAACGGAAAATATAATTATTACGGTACGCTCTTTGCCGATTACCGTACAAGTGGTGATTTTTCGGGAAAGAATACGCTGGTTTACGGTCACAATATGAAAAATGCTGAAATGTTCGGCTCGCTCATAAAATATAAAGAACAGGAATATTTTGATGCGCACCCAAATATGTGGTTACTTACACCATCTGGAAGCTATGTGGTAAAGCTTTTTGCGGGAATAGAGGTGCCGGGCACATCGGGGATTTTTGATGCGATCATCAATCCGGAGCAAGCGGAAATAGTAATCCAGGATGCTATTTTGAACTCTACGTTCAAATCGGACTATATATATTCCGAAAACGACAGATTTATAACGCTCTCAACGTGTTCGTATGACTACGCCGACGCACGGTACATAATAATTGGCAAGCTGGAAAATTTGTTAACGCCATCTTTTTCATAATAAGGTCTGTGTTGTGTCAATAACAGGAAAAACAAGGAGACGGATATGGGGGTCCGCCTCCTTTTGTATACACATTGTCAACCGTATATTTTTGCCTTCCAGAAGTCGCGGTACACTATAACTTCCGCAATAAGGCACATTGCCGCGGCGGCAAACGCATCAAGAACGGAGTGCTGCTTTATAAATGCAGTTGAAAGGCAAACGAGAATTACAAAAATAACCACAAAGCTTTTCCACAAAACGCTTGCGCCTTTTTCTTTAAGCCATACAGACGCAATGGCGATTGAATATCCAACGTGGAGTGATGGGAAAACATTGGTGTTCGTATCGGCGGCATAGAGAACGCCGACAAGGCGGGAGAATATATTGTCGCGAGGGAATACGTCGGGGCGCAGAAGCTGTATGCTCGGATAGAGAATGTATATTATCATAGCAACAATCTGCGTGAAGATTATGTATTTCTGAAGTCGTGTAAAGCTTTCAACATTATAGAAAAGAAAATACAGAAGTGAGCCGAAAACGAGAAAATACCACCCGACATACGGAATAACAAAATATTCACAGAACGGAATCATATCATCAAGTTGAGAGTGTATAACATGGCAGCTTTCAACGGGGATAAGGCGTTCTGTGAGAAAATACATAACAAAATATACAACCCACCCGATAAGCAATTTAAGGTGCGAAAACTCGGGTGTGTTTATTTTTGAAAGGCGAAAATTTCTGTAATCAACGGCTGGTTTCTTCATTGCAGGGGGCCTCCGGTGGTTTGTTCATGGGATAAAGTTTTTTCGGGATGTTCCGATACGGCACAACGGTGTGCGGTGGAAGATTCACGGCAATATCCGTTATCGCATCGGCAAGGTGACGACAAAGCCTTTTGCGCTCATCGGCGATGTCATTATTTGCATCAAAATGCATAGGCTTTCCAAGATGAACGCTTTTGAGTTTTGGCGCAACGTACATAGGAATAAATGAAACCTCTTTGCCTGTTCTCTTATGGTAAAGACGCGCAACATCGATAAAGTTTTCCTGAAATTCGTATACGATGTTGTTATATTTTACGTCATGCTCCGGAAAAATGACAATGCTTTCTCCGTTTTTAAGACACGCCACGGTTTCTTTGAACGTGGAAAGAATTCGCGCGTCACGGTGAACTGCGATTGTGTGTGCGTTGTTAAAGATAAGAACGGAAAGCGGAGCGATTATATATGACAGGAGTCTGAAAAACGGATGAAGATACCGCGGCTTCTGTGACCAGAAATCCGAGAATGCGTATTCAGGAACCTCGGAAAGGCTCATCATTTGTCCTGCGCACCATATCCTGCGCGGAAAGGGGAGATACAGCTCGCTGACGATGGGCCCGTGAAGCTGGGTGTGGTTGCCGACTATTATCACCGGTTCATCCGGCAGATTTTCAATTCCCGAGACGGTTGTTTTGGGATATATCACTTTCACAAGCCATCTGACCGCACGGTAAAGTTGCGGGCAGGGCTTTTTCTTACTTTGCATACAAATTATCTCCTGTGTAAAAAATCAATATATATGATACCACAAAAAAACAAAAAACGCAAATGTCCGACAGCATATTTTTTTGCCTGAAAAACAGATTATTGTTTGACATTACGGTGTGTATGGGTGTATAATGGTATTTGTATAATAATGTATAAAAACATATTTCATATATCGGAGGTTAAAGACAATGAAGTACATGGGATTAAATGAACTTCGCGAGAAGTATCTCTCGTTTTTTGAGAGCAAGGGGCATCTTCGCCTTAAGAGCTTCCCGCTGCTCCCGCAGGGTGATAATTCGCTGCTGCTTATAAATTCGGGTATGGCACCGATGAAGCCGTTCTTTTCGGGCGAGGCGACTCCGCCGCGCACTCGTGTAACAACGTGCCAGAAGTGCATCCGTACACCGGATATCGAGCGCGTTGGAAAAACCTCGCGTCACGGTACGTTCTTTGAAATGCTCGGAAACTTCTCTTTCGGCGATTATTTCAAGGCAGACGCAACAAAGTGGGCGTGGGAGTTTGTTACGGAGGTTCTCGAAATTCCGAAGGACAAGCTCTATGTTTCTGTATATCTTGATGACGATGAAACCTACAATATGTGGGTAAATGAGCATGGCGTTGACCCGTCTCATATGGTTCGCCTCGGTAAGGAAGACAACTTCTGGGAAATCGGCGCAGGTCCGTGCGGTCCGTGCTCGGAAATCTATTTTGACCGCGGTCCGGAAAACGGATGCGGTTCGCCTGACTGTAAGGTAGGCTGTGATTGCGACCGCTACGTTGAGTTCTGGAACCTCGTTTTCACTCAGTTCAATAACGACGGCAACAACAACTACACAGAGCTTAAGCAGAAGAATATCGACACCGGTATGGGGCTTGAGCGTCTCGCCTGCATTATGCAGGGCGTTCCGTCACTCTTTGATGTTGACACCGTGAGAAACGTTACTGCGCATATCTCCCGCATTGCAAATGCACACTATGGCGAAAATGATAAGACGGACGTATCATTGCGTATCATCACTGACCATATCCGTTCTACTACAATGATGGTATGTGACGGCGTTATGCCGTCTAACGAAGGCCGCGGCTATGTTCTCCGCCGTCTTCTCCGCCGCGCGGCACGTCATGGACGTCTCCTCGGTATCAAGGGAACCTTCCTCCACGATGTGTGTGATACCGTTATCCATGAGAGCTGTGGCGCATATCCGGAGCTTTCCGAGAAGGCAGAGTATATCAAAAAGGTTATCACGATGGAAGAAGAGAGCTTTAACCGCACGATTGATGCCGGTCTCTCTATCCTTGAAGATATGATTGCAAAGCTTGAAAAGGACGGCGGTAAGGTTCTTTCCGGCGACGATGCATTCAAGCTTGCAGATACATTCGGTTTCCCGATTGACCTCACGGAAGAAATCCTTGAGGAAAAGGGAATGAGCGTTGACCGCGAGCGCTTTGATGCTTGCCTTAACGAGCAGAGAGAGCGCGCACGTGCCGCTCAGGCAGCACTCGGCGACTTCGCATGGGAAAAGCTTGACCTCGGGCTTGATAAGAGTGTTAAGACCGAATTTGTAGGCTACAGCTCGCTTTCCGGTGAGGGCAAGGTTCTTGCTCTTGTTTCCGGCGGTGCAGTTGTTGAAGCTGCAAACGCAGGCGACGCGGTAGAGCTCGTTCTTGACAGCACACCGTTTTATGCAGAAAGCGGCGGTCAGCTTGCAGATGAGGGTACAATAAAGACAGAAACCGGCACAGTTAAAATAAACAACGTAAAGAAAACAAAGGATGGCAAGTTCCTCCACATCGGAGAGGTGACGGAAGGCAGCATTGCAAAGGGCGATACAGTTAAGTCCGAGGTTTGCGCACTTCGCCGTGCGGCAACCGAGCGTGCTCACTCTGCAACACATCTTCTCCAGAAAGCACTTCGCAACGCTCTCGGCACCCATGTCGAGCAGGCAGGCTCTCTTGTCGGACCCGATAGCGTCCGCTTTGACTTTACTCATTTCTCACCGATGACTGCAGAAGAGATTGCCAAGGTTGAGGCTGAAGTAAACGCAAATATCCTTGCAGGACTTGAGGTTCTTGTCCGTGAAATGCCGATTGAAGAGGCAAAGAAGCTCGGTGCGATGGCTCTCTTCGGCGAAAAGTATGGCGATACCGTCCGTGTTGTAACGATGGGCGATTATTCTCTTGAGCTTTGCGGTGGTACGCACCTTGATAACACTGCAAAGGCAGGTCTCTTTAAGATAACAAGCGAGTCAAGCGTCGCTGCAGGTGTACGCCGCATTGAGGCTATTACCGGTATGGGCGTGCTTGCAAAGGTATCGGAGCTTGAAGGAACAATAACTTCTGTTGCAGAGGCACTTAAGTCTGCACCGAAGGAAGTTGTAATCAAGGCAGGTAATGCAACAGAGGAAATCAAGGCTCTCAAGAACGAGCTTTCGTCGATGAAGTCTAAGATGGCTCGCCTTGATGCGGCAGAGTTTATTGCAGATGCAGAGGATATAAACGGAATTAAGTTCGTTGCAAAGGTCGTGAAGAATGCTGACGGAAACGGACTTCGTGCAATCTGCGATGAGATGCGTGATCTTGATGCATCTGTTGCGGCTGTTCTTGCAAGCGTAAACGGTGAGAAGATTGTATTCACCGCAACCTGCGGTAAGGATGTAGTTGCACGCGGCTTAAAAGCGGGCGACGTAGTTCGCGAAGCTGCAAAAACTGCAGGCGGCAACGGCGGCGGTAAGCCTGATTTTGCTATGGCAGGCGGTAATGATGTTTCAAAGCTCGATGCAGCGCTCTTGGCAGCACGCGAAGTTGTGTCTGCAAAGGCATAGGAGGAAGAGAAAATGTCCGATTGCTTGTTTTGTAAAATAATTGCAGGGGATATCCCTTCGACAAAGGTATACGAAGATGAAAGCGTTCTTGCGTTCCGTGACATTGCACCGCAGGCACCGACTCATATTCTCGTTATCCCGAAGGAACATATTGCCTCCGTTGCAGAGATAAACGAAAATAATTCCGCTGTTGTTTCCCATATCTTTGAGGTAATCGCAAAGATAGCGAAGGATGAAAAGCTGGATGGCGGCTACCGCGTTGTTTCAAACTGCGGTGACGATGCAGGGCAGACTGTGCATCATCTCCATTTCCATATCCTCGGCGGGAAGAAGCTAAATGTAGAAATGGCGTAAAAGTAAATGGGGCTATGACAAAATGTGTTTTTTGCCATAGCCTTTATTGCAATATAAGAAAACTGTAAAAACGGAGGAAAATGTATGAAAAATGTATTTAAACTATACACGCAATCACCGCTTATATTAAGGATAGCGATAGGGCTCGTTATCGGTGCAGTGCTCGGCCTTTGGGTGCCGGGGGCATCGTTTGTTGGAATTTTCGGCGAGGTTTTTGTCGGAGCGCTTAAAGCTATTGCGCCGATACTCGTTTTTGTTCTCGTAATTTCATCTCTTGCAAGCGCCGGAAAGGGAATAGGCAAGCGCTTTGGAACCGTAATTATGTTTTATATGATAAGTACGCTTCTTGCGGCAATGCTTGCGGTTGTTGCAAGCTATCTTTTCCCGGTTACCGTTCCGCTTACGGACGCCGCAACGCAAAGCGCACCGGCAGGACTTGGTGAAGTTTTCCGCACGCTTCTCGGGAATATGGTTATGAACCCGGTCACCGCGCTTTCTCAGGGTAACTATATCGGTATTCTCACATGGGCGGTTATCTTGGGGCTTGCATTGCGTATGGGCGCTGGAGAAAAAACAAAGGAAATTCTTGCTGATATTTCAAATGCTGTTTCAAAAACGGTTGCATGGGTTATCCAGCTTGCACCGTTTGGTATTATGGGACTTGTTTTTTCTTCTGTTAACGAATATGGCCTTGATATATTCACCCAGTACGGAAAGCTCCTTTTGGTGCTTGTGGGATGTATGCTTGCAATGGCATTTGTCGTGTCTCCCGCGATTGTGGGAATTGCACTTCGCCGCAATCCGTATCCGCTTGTGCTGCGTTGCTTGCGTGAGTCCGGTATAACCGCGTTTTTCACAAGAAGCTCTGCGGCAAACATTCCGGTTAATATGGCGCTTTGCGAAAAGCTCGGTCTTGACCGCGAGTATTATTCCGTATCTATTCCGCTTGGCGCAACAATAAATATGGACGGTGCGGCTATAACCATAACCGTAATGTCCCTTGCGGCGGCATTTTCGCAGGGAATAGAGGTGAACATTCTCATTGCGATTATCTTAAGCTTCGTTGCAACGCTCGGTGCGTGCGGCGCCTCCGGTGTTGCGGGCGGGTCACTGCTGCTCATTCCGATGGCGTGCTCGCTCCTTGGCGTAGGGCAGGATGTTGCAATGCAGATGGTCGGCGTAGGTTTTATCATCGGCGTTGTACAGGACTCTCTTGAAACTGCGCTCAATTCCTCGAGTGACGTGCTGTTCTGCGCTACGGCAGAATATCTCGAATGGAAAAATCAAGGCAAAGAAATAAAGTTTTAGAAAGAAAATATAAGAAGGGGCTGTTTAGCGACAGCTCCCTCATTTATTCTGTACGTATTTGTTGCTTTTATAGTTTGCCTGTGTTATACTGATAATAAATAATCCACGATTCAAAAGGTAAGGTGTTTATCATGAAATTAACTTCTCAAAGAAGTCTGACTGTTGTAATTCCGGAAAAGGCAACCCCTCGTGAGCTTTTCGCGGCACAAGAGCTTGAAAAGTACCTGAAAATCATATTTAAGGGTATAAGTGTAAGTATAGTGACTGACAACAATGATGTATCCGGTGACCGAATCATAATCGGCGGTCCGGAGCGAAACATAAAGACAGCAGAGTATATTTCAGAAGCAGAGTTTGATGCTGTCGTTCCGGGGCCTGAGGGAATGTATATACGCGCATTTGATGATGATGTAATCATCTGTGCAGGCAGCAGTAAGCACGTCAACGAGTGTGAGCGAGGAACGGTTTATGCAGTCTATGAACTGCTTGAGAGATATCTCGGATGTAGCTTCTCCGCGTATGTAAATCCCGATATTGCCGGTGGTGAATATATTCCGGAGCATGATGAAGTTGATTTGGCGGATATTGAGTACATAAAGGCAATGGCAGATAATACATACAGAACGGCAATCGCAGAATATCACGGCAGAAAGATAGAAAATGTACTAAACCTTTCGTTTATAGACTGGCTTGCAAAGAACAGATACAACCGCATCCTCACGTGGATGAAGGTATATGAAAAGTATAAGGAACTCGGCATTGTAGAAGAAATCGAGCGTCGTGGAATCCGCCTGACGGTAGGACATCACGATGCAATCCCGATGTTCCTTCCGCAAAGAGGTAACGAGTATTTCCCTGAGCACTATTACGAAACGCATCCCGAGTATTATAAGCTTACGGAAGAGGGGACTCGCTTTGAAGTTACGGACCACTTCGGCTCGTGGATACTCTGTAGCCGTAATCCCGATGTTGTTCGCGTGATTGCGGATAATATCGTAAGCTGGATTGAGGAAAATCCCACGGTAGATACAATCGCCCTGTGGCCGCTTGACGGAAACAGACCGCTTTGTATATGCCCCGAGTGCAGTAAATATTCAGACATTGAAAACTATGTCTACGCGCAAAATCAAATAGCAAAGATTATAGGAGAAAAGCATCCGGAGATAAAAATTGATATGCTGGCATATTCCAATCTGTTTGACTGTCCGGATAATCTTGAGCTTGAGCCGAATTTGTTTATTGACGAAGCATTGACATCAGCAACCTTGAGACTGCGTACAATCGGAAAGCCTGACGGAAGCTGTATTACAAAAACTCCGTATGAGGACAACCTCTTAAAGTGGAAAAAGACCGGTGCAACGGTAGTGTACTATGACTATCTTATGGGAACCCACTCTTGCAGACAGCGCTATATCCCTGCGGCAGATGAACAGCAGAGCAACTGGAAACGCTGTATGGAGGTAGGAATTGCCGGATACGGAACACAGATAGAATACTTCAATTTCTGGAACCATATCTTCAATTTCTATACCTTTGCAAGAACAGGCTACGATGCATCGCTTTCCATGGAAGATAATCTTTCTTCGTTCGTAAAAATGTTCGGAGAAGGAGCATCATATATAGCTGAGATTATCCGTATGGCAGAAGCGTGCCTTGACGGTCAGGTTAAGATAGATAAAGCCGGGCTTTATCTTATGGATAACATAGACAAAAATAAGGTATATAACCTGTTTGACAAAGCATTTGATGCGGCAACGACATCTGCGGCAAGAAACAATATCCGTATGATGCGTATGGGTTTCCGCTATTCCGATGTGGAATGTGTCTACACTCTTCTTGGCAGGGATGATTTCTTCCGCTATGTGCCGTATGAAGAATGTGAAGACCCGAGCGGCGAGCTTTATTATATAAGTCATAATTTCGACAGCAGCCGCTGGAATGATCCCGGTTTTGGAATTATGCTCCCGCTGGATTGTAAAAAGCAGGCAGAGTTTGTGTCGGATCACTGGTATGAGTTTGAGTGTAAATGAGTTTGGTATTCTCAATCAGTTTCGTTTCCGATAGTATTTAAGAACTACATATGCAAATATGTAACCCCCGGATGGGAACAATACGTTCCTGTTCGGGGGTGAAAACAAAAAGCCTTGAAAACATAACGTCTTCAAGGCTTTTGGAGCTGTTAGGCGGATTTGAACCGCCGACCTCATCCTTACCAATCGAAAATTCTATTTATTACATTAGATTAACTGAATTTGAATCGAATTATTTTGAGTTGGGAAACCTAGCATTTAAGCGGGTTCAAAGAGGTTGTAAGTCTTGAAAATTGCATCGGAACAGCATTTCTTTTTTCGGGAAATCGGATAGAAAAAGTGTTAGAAGAAGGGTAGTCCACCAAATTTGATGTATTATTAATTGAGTATTTAACGGTGTTGAGTATTGAATTAACTATACATCAAATATTATATTTTTAGAAAGGAATATCAAGAATGAATAAGATTAGTTGTTTTAGGAGATTAAAAATGGTAATAAGAAGGATTGTTGTAAGAAACAAAACAAACAAATTGCTTATTGCGGATTTAACAAGAGAGGTAAGGATTCCAAAGGAGTTACTTTGTGGCAACCTGTTATGTATGGATTTATTCAAAGATGAAAAGAGACGAGGCGGGAATGATATAGGCGACTAACTAATAGTATATCATCACACCGCGGTACCAAAAAATATTAAAACGAACAACGCTTTTAAGGAAGCACATACTATTAAGTAACAAAAAACGGCTTAATTACTATGTTTTTTAAAGTCAATTTTGCCTAAAACCATTCGCGAATGAGTTCGACAAAACTAAGCTTTATCGCCAATTTTATAACTTTTTCAAATTAAAAGAATTGCACCTTGTTTGACTTCAAAGTGTAATTTTCCTTTGTTTTATGCGGTTTTGCCGATGAATGAGGTTTTAAACATGAATTTCATTGGCAGAATTTACATTAAATATCGTCATAAATTGACAAAATACTCATTTTGTGATATAATGTCTCGAAGTGAGGTGAGAGATTATATGGCAGATGAACAAACTCAGTTGGAACGACAAATAAAAGATGAAATGAATAATCTTTTATCGACTATGTTAAAAACAGGAAAACATAAAGACTTGATAATAAGGCAATTTAAAAATCGCATATCTTTCTTACGATGGGTTAATCAAAACTGGAAACTTCGTGACCAGCAAGTTCCTCGTGTGGTAAAACAGAAAGAAATATTTTTCTGTCACTTAGGAGAGAATATTGGTAGCGAGCAAAATGGCAAACGTCCTGTAGTTGTCGTACAAAATAACATTGGAAACTCAATGGGAAATACGACAATAGTTGTTCCTATAACAACATATGAAAACAGCAGTTTTTATTTAAAGGATAATGAACGCTATATGTCATACACTTTGCCAGATGGTAGCACAAAAGAAAGAAAATTAGATTTCTATGAAGTTGAGATACAAGTCGAGTCTAATGCCAAGTATCCAGTTCACGGAATTGCTAATGTTGTACATATGCGCGAGGTCAGCAAAAAGAGACTTACTAATTCTCCTGTGGCAAAAGTTACAGATGATACATATAATAGTATTATCAAAGCAATTAATCAAAATTTAAGTATTTTATAAAATTGCTTGACTTTTTTAATTAAATTGGTTATAATATAGTTGTACTAATAAAGTGTGTTGGGATTTTTATTTCGACCGTTTTTTAATACTGTGTGACGATTTTTTAATTGTCTGGGAATTCTCCTCGGCTTTTGTCGGGGAGTTTTCTTATTTATAAGTACATTAAAGACACCTTCGGGTGTCTTATTTTTATGCCCACATTTTAGAGTGCATTCTTTTGGATCGTATTAAAGTACTCTTACTTATTCCAGTCATGTTTTCCACTTCTTTATAAGTGTGGATCTCCAACAACTGCATAGCAAGTTTTATTTGCTCGCTGTTGAATTTCTTAGGTCTGCCTTCTTTAAAGTTGGGGTTTTGCTTCGCTATTGCTTTACCGGACTGGGTACGTTCAATAATCATTGCTCTCTCAAACTCGGCAAACGCTAATAGGTTTGTGACTATCAAACGCCCCATCGGTGTATCTTCTATTAACCCCATATTCAGGATATGAATACGCACCCCTTTATTCATGAGATTATCTATATAGGTTAAACCCTCTTTTGTTGTTCTGCAGAAACGGTCAAGCTTTGTCACCACAAGAATATCTCCGGTACACATCTTTTCTAGTAGCGCGTTAAATAAAGGGCGTTCCTTTGCTCCCGAATAGCTCTCTATGATAATTTCCGACTCTGCATATCTTCCTTTAATGTTCTGAGTTTGTTCTTCTATACTGTTACCATCTAATTGTCCTTTGGTACTTACCCTGCAATATCCATACACCATAAAAATGACCTCTTTCCATAAGTTAATTTTGGCACTTAGTTTTGACACCATTCAAACTCGCATTGTATCGTATAGCTGTTATCGGGACTGTGACAATTTCGACTAAGTGTAAATTCTTTCAAGTTATGACACTATTTGTTTTTAATTATTGGGCGGTGTAACAACCGCCCTTTTTTCGTTAGTGGTTTGCACTCTGTACCTTTTTGGGTAAATGAGAATATTTTATGAAAGGCATTCAAATCTATCAAAAGCTCCGCGCAAATCTTTTTCCAGTGTATTAATTTTCCCTTCAGCTATATCGCTATACTCTCTGAGTATGTATGCGACATTTAAGAGTGTATCCTTTGTAAATGCACTTCCTTCCACCGAAAGCGCTTCTACTAATATATCCGCAATCGATCGGACTTTTGCAAATACATTGCCACAATCTTCCGCATCTTCGGCTAATTGAAATAACGAGCAGCGCATAAGTTCAGTAACTTCTTTGTTAGTCATCAACCTCAACTCCTTCCGTGTTTTCCGCAATATCACAAAATGACCTCTATGCTCATGAGATTTTTCTTTTCTTCATTCATTGGTTTTCCTCCTCGCCCATAACGTTTCTTATTTCCACAATTCTGTTCTCAACAGAATCAAGTTGCTGCTTTATTTTGTTGCTGTAATCCCAAATTGCATTAATTAATTCATTCATTGTATAAAAATCGTTTACAAACTCCGACTTGTCTCCCAGTTTGACAGGGATAGTTTTAAAGTAATTCCGCTTGAGAATATTTGCCATTTCGTGTATGGTGACGCTCAAGCATCTCAGCTCATACATGTCACACATTACATCATTTAACTTTTTTGGTGGTGTTGTTCCTGTTGTTGCATTTGTAGTCATTTTCTCTTTCTCCTTCAAGCATATAATTTATTATGTATTGTCGCTGTCTGAAAACGTGTCAGTTCTGCGAGTGTTTTGAAGTCGGGAATCTTGATATTGACTATTCCAAAATCCTTGAGCAAACGCCGTGTTGCCTTGATGTCTGCCGTTGTAGGTCTTGAATTAGCCTCGTGCTGTGTCATAGTATAAATATTGTCGAGTGAACTCATCTGCAAGTCCTCCTTTCAAGTAATCTAAGGCTTTTGATTCCGTAAGAGATAAGTACCCACGCAACAGCGAATTGCCTGATTATTTCTCTCATAGTGATGCTTCCGCAGTCTGATGCTCCGGCTGTTCCGAATAAAAGCAGAACCCCTGCACCGATAAACAAATAATATATAAACCTCATTTTAAACATCCTTTCGACATTTTGTAGTGCGGTTTTTCCGCAGAACCGCAACACTGCTTATATTTAATACTCCGGTGGAAATAAAACAGTTGTTGCCGATCTATCGGCTTCTGTTATAATCCATATTTTTCCGCGGACTGTCGGATATGCTCCGACTATTCGCAAACCGTTTTCAAGCGCAAAGGCATTTTCCTGCGCATCTTCTTTTACAACGTCGCCCCAATCACCGGTTATAAAACGCCTTATAGCATCGACTACGTCATATGAAAAACGCTCATCTTGTTCCATTGCCTTTGATACCCCGCAGGTAGCTGTTAATTTTCCAAGTTCAAACATATTTAAATCTCCAATCTTTATATTGCGGGTGCGACTGTTGCGCCCCACTTATCAAAATATTTTTGCTTGATTTTCTTTTTTACATCATAGAACGCCTGACGCGAAAGATTGAACTCACGCTCTATCTGTGTCGGTGTATATCCCTTTAAAAGTAGAGAAACAATTTCCGTTTGCTTTTTTGAAAGCTTGAGAGATAAAATCTGTTGGACTTTCTGTTTTGCCTCGGCTTTTTGTTCCAGTCGATTTTGCGTATCTTCCAACTCTTCAAAGGGATTAACGCCGATGTAATTATAAAGGTTTGTTTTTCTGTCTCGCTCCGCAGAATAGTCTACATCAAGGCTGACTGTTTTCCGGTTTGCTTTTAGCCTTGTATAATTAGCAAGCTCTGAACGTATAGCCCATTTACAAATTGTTATTATGCTATATTCTTGCAACTCCGGTTTTCTGTGCCATTTCTGAATGCCTTTTAAATAACCTATGGCTGCAATGTCGTAGAAATCCGAAACTGAATATCCATGCAAGTGCAGGAACGTATAAACATAATTATGATACTTTTCCGCATCAAGTCTTTCTGCATCTGTTAATTGCTGAAGTTTAAGCATGTTAGAATACTCCTTTATCTTTATCTTTGTGTGTGGGCGGGTGGTGTTCCCGCCCTTTCAATTAGATAATTTCAAGCTTTAACTGTGGCTGACTTGTGACCATCTGAGATCCAAACAAGTCGCGTATCTCATCCAACGTGAAAGTTTTATTATTACGCTTGCGGTAAGCCTCATCATGGAAATACCATGCTGTTTTGCTCTTGCTAAAGCGGAATTTTAAGTGCTTCAGTGTTTCGCGGTGTGGATATGTATTGCCCGACACCCACAGCCATGCCCCAATCACCTCGCATTGTATACCCTCAAGAGAAATTAATCGATTTATAATCTCTCTGAACTCTTCGGGCTTTTCGTCTGTCCATGTCTTCGCTGTGTAAGTCTTGCCGTCCGGTGTGGCATGTGTGTTCTTGAGCCGTTCAAAGAGTATGCCATACTCGGTGTTTATCTGCTTCATATGCTCTGCGTTGCCGCCTCTGTCAGGGTGATGCTCAAAAGCGAGCTTCTTATATTGCTTTTTAAGCTCTTCAACTGTCTGAGGATTATCAAACCATAACATTTCAAACCGTAACATTTTTAATTACTCCTTTTTATTTGACGTTTGGAGCGGTCAGTGATATAATAAATATGTAACCGCTCCTTTGCTTGGTTCGTGTTACTTGCCTTTACAAACTGGTACTTTGTAAGGGCATTTTTATTACGCTATTGAAAATCTTTTCGATGTAGTTGTCTTTGTGAACTGTTCATATAAATCTGCGTATTTATTCTTAAATGCCGTGCTATCGAAACGAGTAGAAGTCACCTGCTTATATCGGACTTTATACTCATTTGTTGAAATCTCATCAACCTGCCGAAGCTCCATTTCTTTCTTGAGTTCGTCCTTAATGGCTTCTTGCTCGGCTTCAATCTCTTCTGCCCATCTGGTAAGCTCTTTTAGCTTTCTTACCTTCTCATTAATACTTATTGTTGTCATTTGTAAACAACTCCTTTAATATTATTTGCTCTCGGGTGTTGCCCTTTGAACTTGATATAATTGTACCAAAAAAGGTACATAAGTTCAATTGGTAAATGTACCAAAAAGTATACTTAATTTTTGTGTATTTTGTATACTTAATGGTACAAAGGTTGACGTAATTAAAAAATCAATGTATACTTATATATACAAACAAACGAAAGGAACATGATAATTGATAAGTTACGATAGACTTTTTGCATTGATGAAAGAAAAGGATATTAAAAAGGTAGATTTACGAAATAAATATAAGCTAAATCCTAAAACGGTTGACAGCCTTGTCAAAGGTGAATCTGTCACCGTTCATACGCTTTGCCAATTATGTAAAATATTAAACTGCAACATTGCAGATATAGTCGAATACATCCCAGACGACAAAGAAAAAACGCAATCCTAAAACCTAATAGAGCGGGCGTTCTAATGCCCGTATCAGGCGCAGAATTGCGTTTTTAGCGTATATTATATTTAATATGTAAGTTTATGTGTTAGCGTGTGTTATGCCGAGGAAAAGCCAGTACAGGGCTGTGTTTACATTTATAAAACCGTTGTTCTCTCCGGAATACGCGGTAGCACTTCCATTCACACACCAAGTTAAAAATCAAAGCATCGAAGAACAAAAAACACCCTCACCGATTAAGGTGAGGGTAAATTAGTTGTAAGCTATAAGAATATCATTCGGCAATTAACTTATCTACCAAAGAAGGATCTTGCTCAATTAGATAAATTAATTTGCGTGCCGTCGGGGTTGGATTAGATTTACCGCATTCCCAAGCTTCAACTGTGCGACAAGAAACACCAAGAACAGAAGCAAATGATTTTTGCGTCATAGAGAGCGAGATTCTAATTTTGGATACATTCACATCAGGAAGTGATTGTTTTCTTGCGAAAGTTTCTGCGCTTGCTTTGCCTTTTTCATATGCCAAAGCTTCATTAAGACCATCCATTATACCGGAAAAGAAATCAATGTTTTTGAAATTATCTTCTATTTCTTCCATTGATAAAGAGGATTTAAAGCGTAATTCTTGCATGCTATCACTCCTTTTTTATCGCATCAACTAATGCTCTAATCGCTTTTTTCTGTTCTGAGGTCAAATCTTCTTGCACATTCTTAGGATATGCAAAAAGTAGATATAATTTCTCTTTTTCGAAAACATCAAGATAAATAACTCTGCCACCACCACTTTTACCTTTAGCATCAAGTTGTATGCGTAATTTTCGCGCACCGCCACTACCTTGTATGACATCTCCTCTTTGTGGATTTTCGAGCAGTATGTTTTCAAGTGTTTTTAAATCATCGTCTGTTAATCCCATTGCTTTCCAACATCTATGAAAAGGCGCAGTAAAAATAAATTCTCTTGTCATTTCATCACTTCTTCACTTTATGATTGTACGGTATTATCGTAGTTATATTATATACGATATTATCGTAGTTGTCAAGCGTTTTTGATTTTTTAATTAATGTAATTTAATATTTTTCATTCTTCTACATATAATTAAAGTGTACACTATTGACATAATGTACACTTTTTGTTATAATGGAGGTGCAAAGGAGATGAATGATATGTTGACTATGAACGCTACAGATGTACGCAAGAATTGGAGCGAAGTATCGGATAGCGTAATTAGAGAACGTCCGAGCTTTATTAAACGTACTCGTGACTATATGATGCTTTCCAGTCTTGAATTGATGAATGACTTGTTAGCTGCATATACTTTTACCGCTGAGAGATTTACAGAATCAGACGGTAGTATTACTTTGTCCTTAAATGAGATTGATTTAGTTGAGAATGCAGAGAGCGAAGCTAAAGCAAAAGAGCAGCTTGCGAATGCCATTCTTGAATATGCTTATGATTACTATAGTGAGTATAAGGTTTGGTCAACTGCACCGAATAGAAAGGCTCATATTCCATATGTATTTAAGGCAATTATACTCGACGATGTTAAGCAGATTGGAGAGTGTATTCAATGCCGAGATGGAAAGAACTAAAGAGATTTTGCGAGCGGGACGGCTGGGAACTGTATAAAGACACAGACCACTACTTTTATCGCAAGCGGGATGAAGATGGAAACATCCGCATGACAAAGGTACCAAAAGGCAGTGGAGAGATACATACTCATATGTGGAGAGAAATACTAAAGAAGCAGTTACAAGTAAGCGAAGAGTATTTCAACCGGATGATATAATAAAATGACGATAACCGTTATCTGTAATGGGTAACGGTTATTTTTGTTGAAAAAGTTATTGACACAAATTCAATCATATGATACACTGTTCATAAATTTAAAAATGAACGAGGTGGGATTTGTGACATTTCATGATTATATTAAAAATCATACAAAATACGGGCGCGGGAATATAGATTTAAAAAAATGCTGTGCTTACAAGATCGACAAAATTTTAAGAGAAGAAAATTTCCCTAATCGATGCATCAGATTTAAACTTTACGGAAAAACTTTTGGTTTCCGAGCAGATTATAATCTCGATTTAGACCACGATATTCAAGCAAGCGCTGACAATTACATAGATATCTTTGATGAACTAAAACCTATGGAGGCAAGGAATCTTCTATGTTTTATGTACTTTGAATTCCGGGACAAGTATATTGAAATGTCCGAAGAGATAGAGAGACTTAAACAAAGTATAAGCGATCTCGAAGATGTTCAAAAACAGTTAAATGACATAAAAGAGAAGCGTTCACATGCGGGAAGACCTCCTATATCAGTTAAAAAAAGACAAAGGGTTTTAGAGTTGAGAGAGCAGAAAATGTCTTTTTCTCAAATCAGTAAAGAATTGAAAATAAGTAGAGGTTCTGTTCATAAAATAATAAATGAACAAAATGGCGGAAAAGCTTGATTTTGCATATTACAAAAAGCGTTTTTATGTTATCTTGGGGATATAACACCAATAACAGCAAATAAATATAGATTTTACACAATAATGCAGTTGTTCATCAAGATGTACTCGAATTTTTATTTTCTGTATTTTAAGCTAAATATACGATATATATTAGTACCTATATATCGTATGAAAGGAAAAACTATGTCAATATCTGAAGCACAAAAACGAGCAAGTAAAAAATATTTAAAAACACATAATAAACAGATAAAGCTATCTATGCCAATACATGAAGCAAAAGCTCTTGAACGCTATTGCAAGAAGCAGAATGTAACAAAGATGGGATTGATACGAAGTCTTATACGAGCTGAAATAGAAAGAGACTTCGGGAGAGAACATCGGGATTTCGAGCTTTGGATTTCGGAAAAATGGCACGAGGCAAAAGCGGAGGGGATCGTTACACAGGAGCAAGAAAATGAGTTGAGCAATAACAACCGTAGGAGAGAAGACATCGAAAATGCCATTCCTTATTTGCATGCACTAATGCGAGCGGGATATATTTCACTTGATGAAGATGGATATTTTAAAACTACGAGTATTCGCGATACTCCGGAAGAACTCGCAGAAAAGCATAAAACATCGTCAGGAATGTTTTTTGTTCTGAGATGATGCATCAAACTGATTAAAAGTCATGATTAATTTCATGGCTTTGTTTTTTTGTCCATTTTTCAAAACCACGATGAAATCATAATTTCAACACCAAAATCCCCGCGCAAATCAAAATTGATAAAATTTCGCTCAAAACTTTTTTCAAACAGAGAATATAAGAGTAGGCAATAAATTTTGCTGAAACAATACGAATGGAGCTTTGAGCGAATGACAAAAAATTATAATTCTGATTTACAGAGACAGGCAAAACAATTTATAAATGTAGGAACATTTGACAGAAGTATAAAAAATATCGATACAAGAGTCGAGTGTGTGCGTACATTATTAAACGAGCGGGAGGTATACGACTTCTTTAATGTGTGCGAGAAGGATGTTGACAAAAGAGCGATATTAGAAAGGACTTCTTACGCTTACAAGAAAGAGCAAGGCGGTGCAAAAATAGAATATAATTACCATCCGCTTGATCTTGCAGCTGATTACATACTGGCAATGGATGAATCCGGACTTACTCAAACACGGGAAGCATTTGACGAGAACCTCAATAGAACGGAAAAACATCAACACAACAAAGAAGCTATAGAAGTGAGACCTATGAGTTACTACGAGCGGGATGATGAAGAAGGAAATACATATACCATTATCGAAGATGCGCTTCTCACTAATGACACTTACTTTAACGAAGTAAACAACAAAGAAGTTGTATCATTCTTAAACGGGTACGGTATCCGCCCAAAAACAGAAGTAGATTTCCTACGCCTTAAGACAAGCGGCAAAACAGCTAAAGAAATCAAGACAGCGATAGGACTAACCGAGAGCCAGCAAAGAACTATACTGAAAAATCTTGCAAAAATGATAACCGGGACAAAATCAATCGAAATACCATCAGACACTGAAAAAACATGTAAGTGTTGCGGTGAAGTCAAACCATTAACTGAATTCGCAAAGGAAAAGAGAAACAAAGACGGGCACAAAAATATTTGTAAAAAATGTGACGCGAAAAGAAAATCAAAATAATTACGGGAAATTTGACAAAAACACCAAAGTTGTGACCTATAGCAAGTGTAGGGGTGAGTGTTAGTATACGACACTGCTGAAAGTAGTTTGCACCGTTGTAAGATGAGATGCATCCTTTCACATCTCTATTGAGATATAGAGGAGAGAGGTTACAGCTCCACTTGTAAATATCGAATTCGATTGTGATATGTCTTCCCGGCTTCTCTCCTCTTGATATTTTTTTACCCGTTTGGTTAATAGGTAGAGAGATATAAATATGTAGAAAGGAGAAAATCATGTTAAAGGAAAGAATTAAAACATTTCTCGAACTTACTGGCGCACCAATGACGAAGTTTTGCAGCAA
This sequence comes from Eubacteriales bacterium, assembly GCA_045539475.1. Taxonomy (GTDB): domain Bacteria; phylum Bacillota; class Clostridia; order Oscillospirales; family JAAYXM01; genus SIG480. Next base: position 21,209 of record JAZQFJ010000062.1, read on the forward strand.
AGCTGGAATTAGTCCAACAGCTATGTATCGTTACTTGAGTGATGATTTAAGATTGTCAGTCGAAACGGAAGATAGAATTAAATGTTATCTCGATATGCTAAAGCTTATTTAAAGAGAGAACAATATAAGGAGGTGTTCCCAATGGAGAGAACATAAAAGCAACCATACAACACGAATTAAACAAAGGAGAGGATTTTATATAACAAACACAAATGCAAAAACCATAACGGTTATAGATGCCCTAATGGGTTCGGGGAAGACTCAGTGGAGCATACAGTACATCAACGAAAATCAATACGATAATATCTTATACATAACGCCATTCTTGAAAGAGGTAGACCGCATCATCACATCCACCAATAGAAGTTTCAAGCAGCCCTTAAACAAAGGAGAAGGCAAGCTTCAAAGCATCAATGACCTGTTAGAGGGGCAAGAAGACATAACTTGCACACACGAGCTTTTCAAACACCTGAACGAAGAAAGCAAACAACGCATTAAAGAAGGTCATTACACATTGATACTTGATGAAGTGCTTAATGTCATCGAACCGTATGACGATGTTAAACAGAACGATATGGATTTGCTGAAAAACAGTGGATGCGTTACTGTTGATGATGAGGGGTACATTATTTGGAATGAGGACAAGAAAGATTATGATACAAAATATAATGAAATAAGAGACTTAGCGCAGAATAGAAGCTTGATTTACATTAATCAAAAGTTGCTCTTATGGAAATATCCACCTGATATATTCACTTTGTTTGATAAGATATATGTTCTTACATATTTATTTGAAGCAAGTATACTGAAGCACTACTTTGATTTATATGAATTCCAGTATGAGAAAAAGAGTGTAATTAAAAAGGATGACAGCTACGCAATAGTTGACTATTTTGTGCCCGATACCACACAGTTTAAGGAGAGAGTAAATATTTACGAAGGCATTCTCAATGATAACTTCAACCAGAAATTAACATCACTTTCAAAAACATGGTTTAATGCCAAGACCAATACAAAAACTCAAATGAAAATCAAAAATAATATATATAACTATTTTCAAAATATAGTAAAAGCTCCTGCAAGTTCCATACTATGGACTACATTTAAAGCAGCTAAGTCGAAATTAAAAGGAAAAGGATATTCAAGCAAGTTCTTAGCCTGTAATTGTAGAGCGACTAACGAATACGACGAAGCATATAATCTCGCTTATTGCGTTAATATATATCTTCATCCGGCAGTGACTCAATTCTTTTATCAAAAAAACATCAATGTTGATGAAGACTTATATGCACTATCGGAGATGCTTCAGTTTATATGGCGATCCGCAATTCGCAAAGGCGAAGAGATAAACATATACATACCATCAATAAGAATGAGAAATTTACTGATAAACTGGTTAAATATGTCGTTGAATAACCAAGCGCTGAAGGTGGCTTAGGAAATCGACCTTCCTAAACTTTTCAAAAAACATAGTAATCATGCGGTTTTCAAGAAATTTTTATTAAAGAGAAGAGGTATTAAAAATATGATAAAAATTAGATATAAATATTCACTTTAGCCTTACGGCATATATAGCAATCGGTTACTGCGTAACCTCATGCTTCTAACTCATTTTACTGGCGTAAAATTCGTTAGGATTAACTTTTAATCTCATTTACGGGCTTGAGTTGTATAAGTCAACAGCTCAAGTACCGGGATTGAGTAAAAATAAATTTAAATATGAAGGAGTAATAAATTGGGAAGAGATAAAAAATTAACAGAGCAAGAATATAAAGAGCTTTTTGATAAGTATAAAAATGATGTCTTACTCGAAAATGAATCAGCGAGACAGATGATTAACCACAGGAGTCACTTATTCATCACTGATCGCGGTAGAGTACTGTCTGTAGGACTCAAAGGAATCAAAATTATGAAGCAGTCGCTCCGCGCTCAAAAATACAGCAATGATAGCGAAGGCTTGAATGAGAAGAAGCACTGCATCTGCATTAATATTAGTGGCAAGAATAGAGTTTATGCGGTACACAGACTTGTAGGAGAGTATTTCAGCGATAAGATAACTGCATTCGTGACCGATAACAACAAACCAACGGTGATTCATCATATTAAAAGCTATAATCCGGAATCAGAAGACAATAATGCAGTGGGCAATCTTCTGAGGATTAATCAAAATGTTCATGCTCTCTTGCATCGCTTTGCAAAGCTCGAAACTCTCACTGAGCGTGAAGAGTGTGCGAAAAAATTAGAGCTTGCAATCAACGGACGCAAGTGCGATATTTTTCTAAGCTTAAACGGAGATATGATTGGATTAATACCGATTAATAACGGAGTTGAAACTACTACACAATCTGCAACAGAGTATTTAAGACAGAAAGGAATTATTTAATTATGAATAAAAATGAAAATGGAAAAAACACTGAACTAAAGCCTCTCGGCTGGCTTGTCATTCCTGATTTCCTATTCAATGAAGGAAGCAACAAAACAAATTGGATAAATCTTTATTACGACAACAATCTCAAGATTTACAAACCAAACACTTCTCAAAAGGATAAAGTATCAAGTGAAAGCACTGAGACAAAGCCGATGAATTTTTGGGGGAAATTGAGATGGCTATTTCGCAACAGTTAAATAAAATTTTGCGAAAGCACGACTTAAGTTTAAAAGCCATAGCAGACAGGGTGATGACTGAGACCAAAGAAGAGTTGATTAGAAGACTAAATGATGATTTTTATGGGACTTATTCGCCTTCAGATTATGAGCGCACATATGACCTTGTATCTGCTGTTGACGGTCGCATAACCAAAAATGCCCTCTGCGACTATACCATTGAAGTTTTCTTCGATGAGACAAAAATTCATCCGAGAAGTCGAGCGGGATTTAGTGCCCATATGGGATTCGATGACAAACCGTTTGTACATGGGTTGGTAGAGGCGCTGGAAGATGGCTTTAAAAGCAGATATAACCCGCGGTACGGCGAAGAGTTTAGGATACTTTCAAAGACTAAAGCAGAGGCAGAAAAAATAGCTAATAAGCTATTAAAAAGTTATATAAAATGATTTTTAGGAGGAAATATGGATAAGATTAATTACAAAGGAACAAGCGTTACTGAGCTTTATAAGCTCGCACTTATAGGGGCTGAGAATTGCACAGAGAAGAGTGAAGACGGCATTACGGTTATAAATTCAATTAAGAAACAGCTTTACATAAAGACTGTCGCACTTGGTCGATTTCTTAATGCTGTTGAGATTAAAGAGGATGAGATGTTCTCAATCAAGGAGTTTGATGACTGCAAGATTTCAGAAAGCAATGTAGGCACAGGGAAGAATCGCTTCATTGAGGATGTAAAGGTATTCAAAGCTATGCTTGATGATGAGATAAGCAATATTCTTGCCCGAGACAATCATATTATGACTTATGTTAACGAGGCTATCAAGTCAGAAGTTACACCCGAGAACATTGAAAAATTGAATAAGAGCAAAGACGAGCTGATAGAAAAGCTTGATGAACTGAAGACCGAAGCATAAGAAAGGAGTGAGCCATGGGAGAGGACATTATAAGGCTTCAATTAGTGCTGAATCCTCAGTCAGCTACTAATGTAGAAAATCAAGTCAGGAATATTATTAATCGGCTAAATAATCAACGTATTACACTGACATTTAATACCAACACGGTAAATAATTGTATAGCACAGTTGGAAAGGCTTGAGCAGACTGCCCGAAGAATTCAGAATTCCAATATTAATATTAACGCGCATCTTACTGAGACTCAGCAGACTTATAGGTTAGAAACCGAGCGTATCAGGGCATTAAGTGAACAACAGCGGGTAGCACAGCAAATTACTGTTGAGCGCGAGCGAACTCTCCAATCCGAGAACAACGCAATAAGCGCATTAAGCAGAGAGAACAGAACATTAACAGTTAATCGCAACGTTACAGAAGAAATAAACGAAAACGTTCAGCACACCCATGAACACATTAGGAGAGCGGGCAATGCGACTAACGATTTCGTTACGGGGCTTGGGCGCGGACTGCAATATATTATTCAGTACCGACTGCTTAACGAAACTATAAATAAAATCACTGAGGCATACCGGGAACTTAAAGCTGTTGACGATGCTATGGTTGGTTACCGCAAGGTCACTGGAGCAAGTAAAGAAGAAATAAAAACCGTTACTGATGATGCCTTTAAGAGCGCTTCTAAATATGGGCGCTTGGCATCGGAATATGCAGAAAGCACAGAGCGATTCGCAAAAGCCGGATATGGAAATAACTCATCAGCATTGAGCGAACTTGCCCTTCTTTCCGAAAACACAGGAGATATCGAAAATGAACTTGCAAACGAGTTCATCGTCTCGTCAGATGCGGCATGGCAATTGAACGGAAATATTCAAGAACTTACAAAAATTCTTGATATGTTTAATGAATTGTCAAATCGCACAGCAACAGATGTTGAAAAGCTTGCTTCAGGTGTAACTGTATCAGGTAGCATGTTTGCACAAGCCGGACTTTCAGCTCAAGACTATGCAGCTATCATCGGAACAGCCACTGCAAAGACTCAGCGAAGCGGTGAGGAAATGAGCCGTGCTTGGCGCACAATAATTATGAGCCTGTCACAAATTCGTGGCACAGATTTAGAGACCGGTGAAGTCATTGATGCGGACAAACTTGCGAAGGCAGAGAAAACACTCAACTCAATCGGAATCCAAATTCGAGAAGTTGTAAATGGACAAAACGAACTCAGAAATCCAATGAGAGTTCTTGAAGATATAGCGGATAAATGGGAGAGTTTATCATCCATACAGCAGAGTGCATTGGCTGAGAGTATCAGCAATAAACGACAGTCGAATGCATTTATATCCGTAATTGAAAATTGGAATGATGTTAAAAAAGCGATAGAGATAACTGCAAATTCGAGCGGGAGCGCATTAAGAGAGAACGAGATATATCTTGATTCGTGGAGCGCAAAAAGCAAGCAGGTATCAGCAGAGTGGGCTGAGTACATAGCAAATATGTCTGATATTGAGATGATTAAAGGTTCGTTAGACCTGTTAGCGTCTGCTATTGATGCGCTTGACACGCCGATAGGTCGATTGATAAGCCAAATGGTTCTTGCCAATACGGCTCTCGCCCTGACCGGAAGATTATGGAACGGAATCCGCGCACGTTCAATCATAGCTGACACTCTCGCTGTCGGTGTCGCTGAAGGCAGTCTCGGTACTGCAATTGGACTGGTTACTGAACAACTTTGGGCACAAGCTACAGCGTGGATTGCAAGCCCTCTTGGAATGGCAACAGTAGCAGCGTTAGGAATTTACGGTATAGTGAAAGCGGTCGATTACTTCACTATATCGCTTGAAGAATCCCGCGAAGCACTTGCAGACCTAAAGTCGGAATATTCAAATATAAAATCCGAATTACGGGGATTAAATGACGAGCTTCAAATCACCCGACAGAGACTTGCAGAACTTGAAAGCAAGGACAAGCTTACATTTACTGAGGGAGAGGAACTTGAAAATCTCCGCAAGCAGAATAACGAGCTTGAAAGACAAAAAGACCTGCTCGAAATGCAAGAGAAAATCAAAGCAAAAGAAGTTAACGATAAGTTTGTTGAAACAATGGAAGCTGATGCTGGCAAGATAGAATATGCTTCTGGTAATACAAAAAGAAAAGAGACTCGTGGTGGATATACATACGAAGTAAATGTAACAGACATTGCCGAAAAAGAGTATGCCTTTAACCAAATAGAAGAATTGTCTAAACTATATGCCGAAAGAGAAAAAGCGACAACAGAAGAACAAATAAAGGCAATCGATGAAAGAATAGAGACGGTAAACAAGTATATTCAAGACAAAAATAAAGAGTGGTCAGAAGATGCCGAAGGTATAGAATACATTCAAAATCCAACAAATGATGATGAGAAAAAGGTTAACAAGTGGCTTGATTATATTCACGACTTCCAAGATAAAATGGCTATTGCTATGGGCGGTACAGATGCAAAGGCGAACGCCTTTAACCGAATAGTCGATAATTGGCAGTTTGATGACGTTGTTCAGGGGTTGCAGGATTTAGGCAAGCAAGGGAGAGTCACGGCAGAGATGCTCAAAGCCCCTGCGTATAGTGACTTTGTTCAAAAACTGATTGATGTAGGCTTCATCTCTGGGAAAACAGACGATGATTTGCTACAGGTAGCCAACGCCTTCAATGGAGTTGGTCAATCAGCACAAGATGCAAGAAAAGAGCTTACTAAATATGCAGAAGCCAAAAACGGTGTAATTGCAAAAAAATTAAACACTGAAGATGACATACGCCAGCTCATAAATTTAGCCAACGCGGCTGGCGCAAGTGCAGATGCCTTGAACCGTCTTGAGATAATGAAGAAAAACTTAGCCCCGGGATCAAGCAGAGACGCAAGAGTTCGAGGTCTGTACACCAAACGTCAGATTGAGAATGGTACGTTTAATTGGGGTTTTACTCCGCTAAAGGCAGAAGATTATATAGACAATAGCGGTGGTAGCTCGTCCGGTGATGGTTCTTCCAAATCCTCTTCATCTACCGACAAAGATAAGCCCGACAAGGCAGATCCAACAGATGCAATAATCAATCGCATAGCATCCAACGTCGAAGCACTTGAAAGACAGGGCGAAATCATTGATAATCAGCTTGATATGGTCGATGCTGAAAAAGAGTATGATAAGTATGTTGAACTCACAAATAAGGCTCTTGATAACCGTCTCAAGACCATCGAAGCAAGCAAGACAGCTCAAAATGAACTCAGCAAAGAGGCTCAGAAAATACGTGACAAGTATAAAGGCATAGATGTAGATTCATTCTTCCACGCTAATGGTGAGTTCACAGAGGCTTATAATCAGTATTATAATTCATTCACTTCTAAGACGAAACAAGAAGCCTTTGAAGATGATATGAAGATGATGCAGGAGTTCAAAAAGGCTTGGTTTGAATATTATGATGATATTATGGGTCTCGAAAAAGAAGTCTTTGATTTACGCAAGGACTTGCAAGAGGCACACTATGACCATCTTTCAAATCTAATTGACCAACTTGAACGTCATGCAGAACTCCAAGAGAAGCAGTCGGAGCAAGAGAAGGAATACTATGATTATCTCATAGAAAAGACTCGGGCTCTTCTCGACATCAAAAAAGCACAGTTCAGTCTTGAAAACAAACTCATATCGGCACAGCGAGAAGCGGAAAAGGCTCTTGCAACATCTAAGATAGGCTCCGAATATCTTGACGAAGAAACCCGCAAGCTTGTCTATAACGACGATGATTACGCGTTAGAAATGGACAAGATAAAAGAGATATCTGATTACGTCGAAGGGTTGACGGATGATTATATCTCCGACATCAATAAGTTGGGCGATAACGAGATATATAAAGCCGAAGAGATTACCGCGCAGTATGAACGCAGACTTGCTATCAAAGAGAAAGAGCTTGAGGTTGTACAGGCAGAAGTTGACCTTCAGAAAAAGCAAAACGCATTCAATAATATTCTTGCAGAAAAGAACATCCGGCAGATAGTTGATGGCAAGTGGGTGTGGACACACGACACAGACCAGCTCCGTCAGGCAACTGAGGATTTAGCAGACGCAAAGGCTCAGGTGGAACAGCTTGAGCGCGAGAAAACGCAGTTGGAGTACACCAACTCTTTAGAATCTCGTATTGGTCGCTGGCAACTTGAACAAGAAGCAATAGACTTAGCGATGGAAGACCTTAATGATAAGATTAAAGATTTCTCTACAAAGGTTGAGCTTCTTAAAGACCCGCTTGATAATTTTGCAGATATTGTAAACGAGCTGACCGCTGAATTAGGTAACATTAATATTGGGAATTACTCCAATGGTACATTCGGTAGCTCTATATCTAATAGTTCTTCTTCGGGGTTTAAAGGCGGGGTGAAAGGCAGTAGTGTCCAAGATGATTTAAGGCGAAATTCTGAAGGTTGGTGGGCGTTAAAGCCCGCAGCTGACGCAGGAGATGCATGGGCAAAAGACATGCAAAACAAATATCATGAGAAAAATGAACAAATCCGAAAAGAAAACAACCTCGATTCGAACAACAAACCTCTTTATGACAGCGGGGGCGTTCTTAAAGGACTTGGAGGTATCAAGGCAACTGAAAAAGATGAGGTTGTTCTTTCTCCGAGCCTTACCGAAAAGATACTCACGCCCGAGAACAACCTTCTGTTTGATAGGTTTGCGAATAACCTTGAAACTATTTTTGATATGAATACTCTTAGACCGTTGGCAGATATGTTCAATATCCCGAAGCCAAATGTGGACTTCTCTAAGAATATTGCAGACAGAGCTGTAACTAATAATTACAATATGAACGGCAATGTGAATATCACAGAATCAAATGATATTGAAGACACACTTAGAAGACTGCTCCACACAGTACAGGCAAAATCCCTCAATAACTAAAACACGAGCGGGCGGTTTAATCGTGCCGTCCGCTCACCTATAAAAACATATACAAGGAGAAATGATTATTATATTTAAAAATTATAGTGATGTTATGACTGTGCAGGATGTTTGCACAGCTTTAGATATAGGAAAAAACACAGCATACAAACTCCTGAAAGACGGGGTTATCAAGTCGTTTATGATAGCGGGAAAATATCGTATTCCAAAAGCTTGTTTAATTGAATTTATAAACAAAACCGCAGCTTGAAATTATACAGCCCATCGTATATAATATTTGTGGTGGGCTACTCACGAGAAAGGAGTTAAAAATGACGGGTAGCGTTCAAGTTAAAGGAAATAAATTATACTGTGTTCTTAATTTTAAAGACAACAAAGGACGGCGTAAGCCAAAATGGTTTGCTACTGGATTAGAAGCAAAAGGAAATAAAAAACGTGCGGAAAGTATGTTGCGAGACCTTTTGGCTAAGTACGAACACACGAGTGCTGAGAGTTTGCAAAAAATTATGTTTACTGATTATATATATCAATGGCTTGAGCTAAAAAAGCCTCAAATTGATATAGTTACATACGAGGGCTACGAAACAACTTGTAATGCTCATATATTGCCATACTTCAAGGATATGAAGCTTGACATTAGAGACGTTACCGCTAAGCACATACAAGAATATTATAACGAAAAGTTCTTAAACGGTAAAATCCGAAGATACGATAAAGCAAAGAACACCGATGCTCCGATAGGACTTGCTGTATCATCGTTGAGAAAACATCGTATTGTGCTTAATCAGGTATTTGAAGATGCAATATTTAATCGTATAACGGATTATAACCCGGTAACATTTGCCAAACTACCAAAGTCACAGAAATCTGCACCAATCCAGTTTTACAACAACACTCAAGCGAACAAACTTTTGGGATTGATAACTGACTATACCTATAAAACCCTTATTTCGGTGGTGCTGTATTATGGTTTGCGAAGATCTGAGGTGTTAGGGCTACGAGTGTCCGCAATAGACTTTGATAAAAATGAGTTTACAATAAATCATACAGTAGTTTGTAACAAAAGCATTGTATATAAAGATTCTACCAAAAGTGACACAAGTAACACAACTTTTCCACTACTTCCTAAAATAAAAGAGATGTTCTTGGAACTCATACATAAGAAGCAAGAAAATAAGGATATTTTTGGAACAGGATACAAAGATACTGATTACATCTTTGTATGGGAAGACGGAACTCCATATTCGCCTGATTATGTCAGTAAGAAGTTTGAGAAAATAATAAAGAAAAGTGATTTACCACGCATCACTTTTCATAAGCTCAGACATTCTACGGCAAGCATTCTTCTTGAAAAGGGATGGGATATAAAGAGTATCCAGTTGTGGCTTCGGCATGCGGATGTAAAAACGACCTTAAATATCTATGCACACATAAAAGAAGACCAAAAAGTTGCTATGGCAAAGAGTATTGACAATACATTTTTAATATAGCTACGTTAGAAGGTTGGTTAGAATTCCGTTAGAAATATATGCTGTTTGTTATAATGCCTGAGTGTGTTATAAAAAGAGGAAAACCCCGAAAGCATTGAAATACAACACTTTCAGGGCGTTGGAGATTGGAGCTGTTAGGCGGATTTGAACCGCCGACCTCATCCTTACCAAGGATGCGCTCTACCGACTGAGCTATAACAGCACAACATGGCGACCCGGATGGGGCTCGAACCCACGACCTCTAGCGTGACAGGCTAGCGTTCTAACCAACTGAACTACCGGGCCATATGCGTGATACCTGAATATTATACCTTTTTTTTGAGTGAATGTCAAGAAGAATTTTCACTTTTTTAACGTTATTTTCTCAAAAATTTTTAGTCATTTAAATTGTGCAAAATTTAGTCTGCCCTATTCCATTTTTTCAGAAAGTGTGTTACAATATAAATAAATTATTTGAAAGGAAGTTCTTATAATATGAAAAAAATTATTTGCAAAAATTACGAAGAAATGTCCCGCGAGGCAGCTAAGCTTGTTGCTGCTCAGATTAAGGAAAAGCCGTCAAGTGTTCTCGGCTTTGCAACCGGTAGCTCTCCGGTGGGGATGTACAAAGAGCTTGTCCGTATGAATAAAGCGGGAGAAATTGATTTTTCCGACATTACTACCTTTAACCTTGATGAGTATTATCCCATCAAGAGATCAAATGACCAGAGCTACTATTACTTCATGTTCGACAATCTTTTCTCTCATGTCAACATTAAGAAAGAGAATGTAAACGTTCCTAACGGTGAGGTTTCCGATCCCGATGCTGAGTGCCGCGCATATGACGAGAAGATTGAGTCTTACGGCGGAATTGACCTTCAGGTTCTTGGAATAGGGCACAATGGTCATATCGGTTTCAATGAACCGGATGATAAGCTCATCGGCGCAACACATCGCACAGGCCTTACGGAAAGCACATTCCACGCAAATTCCGGCTATTTCGAAAAGCCTGAGGATATGCCGCGTGAAGCTCTCACAATGGGTCTTACTCCGATTATGCAGGCAAAGAAGATTGTTATGGTAATAAGCGGCAAGAGCAAAGCTCCGATCGTCAAGAGAATGTTTGACGGACTTATCGGCACGGATTGCCCTGCTTCTGTTTTACATATGCATAAGGATGTAACTGTATTCCTCGATGAGGATGCAGCTTCAATGCTTTAAGTATCTGCACTTTTACTATGAAAAAGTTTCTTATCGCTCCGGACTCCTTCAAAGGAACAGCGAGCGCATCTGAGATATGTGAAATCGGGAAAAACGCGATTTCAAAAATTATACCGGGCGCAGAATTTTCTCTTCTCCCCATTGCAGACGGCGGTGAAGGAACGGCAGATTGTTTTCTTTCTTGCCTTGGTGGTGAGAAAGTAACACTGCAGGTAACCGGGCCGCACTTTTCTCCGGTAACGGCAAGCTACGCTATTGTAGGCGATGACACTGCTGTTGTTGAGATTGCATCAGCTGCAGGGCTCCCCATGGCAGGAGAAAACAATAACCCCGCCGAAAGCACAACCTACGGTGTGGGTGAGCTTATATGTGATGCCGTCAGACGCGGAGTACAAAAGATTATTCTTGCGCTCGGTGGAAGCTGCACTAACGATGCGGCATGCGGACTTGCATCAGCACTGGGAGTTAAATTTTCAGATCACAACGGGAAAGAGTTTATACCGGTAGGCGCAACACTTGATAAGATTTCTTCTATCGACTTATCCGCCGCTAAAGAAAAGCTCTCCGGTGTCGACGTTGTTGCTATGTGTGACATTGATAATCCACTTTACGGTAAGAAAGGCGCGGCGTATGTTTTTGCACCGCAGAAAGGTGCGGATGAAGCTTGCGTTAAGCTTCTTGATGATAATCTTGTCACATTTTCCAAGACAGTAGAACGTGTTGTCGGAATTTCTGTCGCTTCTGTTCCCGGTGCGGGAGCTGCAGGCGGCGCGGGTGCAGGAGCTATTGTCTTTCTCGGAGCTACGCTTCAAAAAGGAATCGATACTGTTCTTGACCTTTGCAGATTTGATATGCTTGCAAAAGAAGCTGATCTTGTAATTACGGGCGAAGGACGCATAGACGGCCAGACAACCGGAGGAAAAGCTATTTCAGGTATTGCTGTTCGTGCAAAGGCGCTTGGAGTCCCGGTCGCTGTAATTGCCGGCGATATCGGTGATAACATCGAGCCGATATATGATATGGGCGTTTCTTTTGTTCTTAGCACTAACCGTGTTGCAAAGAGCTTTTCAGAAACAAAGCACCATGCAAAGAGCGATCTTGCGCTCACCTTTGACACTCTGGCAAGAATGATAAAAACAGTTGAAATTCAAAACAAAATATGATACAATACTATTCGGTCGGAAAATTCCGGCCGATATACGGAGATGTAGCTCAGTCGGTTAGAGCGCTTGCTTCACATGCAAGAAGTCGGGGGTTCGAGTCCCTTCATCTCTACCAAAGGGAAAACGTACCATCCGGAGGTTGGTGCGTTTTTTCCTTTGGTACTGCGTGAAATGAAGAGGACTCGAACAGGACGGCGCTCCGCAGAGAGCAAAAAGGGTGCCGGTGGCACGCTTTTTAGTCCGCGGGTAGAAGTCCCTTCATCTCTACCAAAGAAGAAACGTACCAGCCAGAGGTTGGTGCGTTTTTACTTTGGTACTGCGCGAAATGAAGAGGACTCGAACAGGACGGCGCTCCGCAGAGGCAAAAAGGGTGCCGGTGGCACGCTTTTTAGTCCGCGGTTAGAAGTCTTTTGATGGAGTTATATAAAAATAGTTTTGTCAATTTTATACAGTTTAAAAAAATCTCCCGAGGAAATAATTATAATAGTCTTTTGCTTTGGGAGGTTTTTGTTTTGGTATACGGTAAAGTTGAAATATGTGGTGTAAATACGTCAAAATTAAAGGTGCTTTCGGGCGATGAAACATATGAACTGCTCAAGAAATACCGTGCGGGAGATACTTCCGCACGGGACGAGCTTATTTCGGGGAATTTAAGGCTTGTTCTCAGTGTGATCCAGCGCTTTGCGAATCGAGGTGAGCAGGTGGACGATCTGTTTCAGGTCGGATGTGTTGGGCTTATCAAAGCAATCGACAATTTCGATATAACTTTGGGACTTCGCCTGAGCACTTATGCTGTCCCGATGGTCATCGGGGAGATACGCAGATACCTTCGGGATAACAGCACGATACGCGTGTCCCGTTCTATGCGGGACACGGCTTACCGTGCTTTGCAAACCAAAGAAAAACTTATGAACGAAACTCAGAAGGAACCTACGGTTGAGGAAATTGCCAAGGCGATGAATATGAAGCGCGAGGATGTGGTTTTCGCGCTTGATGGAATTATGGAGCCTGTTTCGCTTTATGAGCCGGTGTATTCCGACGCGTCGGGAGATACCATCTGCGTTATGGATCAGGTTGGTGACACAAAGAATACCGATGAAAACTGGCTTGAAAAAATAGCTTTGAAAGAAGCTATTTCAAACCTTAACGAGCGGGAACGTCATATTTTGTCTCTGCGATTTTTTGACGGACGAACACAGACTGAGGTTGCAAACGAAATAGGAATTAGCCAGGCTCAGGTGTCGCGCCTTGAAAAGAGCGCGATTGACAGAATAAAAAAACAATTGTAAACGGTAATATTTTCAAATAACACTTGTAACAGTATACTTTTTATGGTATACTGTTTTTATCACAAAAAGGCAGAGTAGGGAATATCGGGTTAAGTGCCGTGCGAACGGGGAGTTGTCGCGCGGACGAAGGCGCGTTGTGCGTTGCCGTGATGTTTCCGCATCCCGCTGCAAATACGGCTTACTGTCCTCTTTGTGTCAGGTTTTGTTATACCAAAATTTAACAAAGGAGGACTAAAATTATGCAAAACCGTATCAAATCCTCGCTCGGCGAGATCAAAAACATTCATTCCCTCGCAATGTGTGCCGTGCTTGTTGCGCTCTATGTTGCAATTGACACAGCATCGGTCTATGTTACCCCGACCATGCAGCTCACTTTTTCGTTTCTGGTTCTTGGGCTTTTAGGGTATCGCTTCGGGCATTTTACCGGAACTCTTGCTGCGCTTGCGTGTGACCTTATCGCATATGTGATTCGTCCCGCGGGTCCGCTTCACCTTGGCTTTACGCTTTCCACGATGCTCACGGTGCTTGTCTTTGCAATTTTTCTTTATGAAAAGCCTCTTCGTATCTGGCGTGTAATCGCCTCTAAAACCGTGGTCAATATCGGCGTGAATATTGCGCTCAATACATACTGGCTGTCAAATCTCTACGGCAAGGCATATATTGTCCTGCTTCTTGAGCGCGTTGTAAAAAACATTGCGCTTTTGCCTGTCGAAATAGTTCTGCTGTGGCTTGTTCTCAAGGCTTTTGAGAGAATAATGCAGAATATGGAGCATAGGAAGTAAGAAATCTGAATACATTTACAGTGGTGATTATTATGGATATTTTAAAAGCAATAATTATAGGTATAGTCGAAGGAATAACGGAATGGCTTCCCATAAGCAGTACAGGGCATATGATTTTAGTCAATGAGCTTATGGGTATAAACGAGCAAAGCTTTTTCTCATCACAGATTTTTCTGTATGTAATTCAGCTTGGTGCGATTTTGGCAATCGCTACGCTGTATTTTAAAAAGCTCAATCCGTTCTCTCCCTCAAAGTCAGCTGTCGAGAAAAAGCAGACGTGGCAGATGTGGTTTAAGGTTATTGTTGCCTGCATCCCCGCCGCAGTGCTCGGGCTTTTGTTCAATGATGCAATGGATGCGGTTTCAACTCCCGTTGTTGTCAGTATAATGCTTGTTGTATACGGTATTGCATTTATTATAATTGAGCGTAAAAACAAGCCTGTAAAGGTTGCGAATATGGAAGATATGACCTGCAAAACTGCACTTTACATAGGTCTTTTCCAGGTCCTTTCTATAATCCCCGGGACATCGCGCTCAGGTGCTACAATCCTTGGTGCAATCCTTCTCGGAACATCAAGAAGCGTCGCAGCGGAGTTTTCATTCTTCCTTGCAATTCCGGTTATGTTCGGTGTAAGCTTTCTCAAAATTATCACAAACGACTATATTATGTCGTCAGGGGAATGGATAATTCTTGCGGTTTCAATGATTACGGCGTATGTTGTGTCTCTCGTTTCGGTGAGGTTTCTTACCGGATATGTCCGCAAGCACGACTTTAAGGCATTCGGTGTTTACCGCATCATCCTCGGCATTCTTGTTATAGGATACTTTCTTCTTGCAAGATAAATTTATATAATATAAAAAAGGCTCTTTGTCAATAGTTGGGGTAAAGAGTTAAAATGAAAAAGTGATTAGGCAGGCAGTCGTCGTTAGGCGGCTGCTTGTTCATTGTTGACTTGCTGATGAGAGAAAATATGTAAAATACGATTTCTGAATCTGT
>JAZQFJ010000063.1:0-90279 GCA_045539475.1 Eubacteriales bacterium
TACTTTGGGAAATTACAAGAAAAGCCTGACATCCGACACAAATCCGTTTATAGATGAAAACCGCTGGGGGAAGTTTCTTGATAAAATCACAGTAGATTTCTGGAATGTAATTGAAGAAGAAAAAACGACTCACTTTATAAACTACGCACACCGAGGTGCAAGTGAATATGTTCCGGAGAATACATTCCTCGCGTTTTACACCGGAGTGTATATGGGTGCAAACGGAATTGAAACGGATGTCCACGTTACAAAGGACGGAGTAGCTGTTCTTTTCCACGATGATACGCTTGACCGCGTAACGGGCGTGAGCGGAACAGTAGAGGAAAAGACATACGCAGAGCTACAGGAGCTGTTCGTAACGAAAAATGAATTTTCCGACAAGATAGTAAAGTTTGAGGATTTCCTTGACCGTTTTTCATTCAGAGACCTGACATTTGCGATTGAGCTTAAGCAAAAAGGTACGGCAAAGCAGGTTGCGGATATTATAAGAAAATATAAGATTGAGGATAAGGTTGTTATAACCTCTTTTGATTTTGAATCAATATGCGATATACGCAAGTATGCACCTGAAATGAAAATCGGATATCTCACAAGGGAAGTTACGGATGAGATTCTTGAAGAAATGAAGAAGCTTGATATGAGTGAGATTTGTCCGCATTCAAGCATCGTGAACGAAGAGAATGTGAGTAAGTGGCATTCGGAGGGCTTCAATGTCAGAGCTTGGGGCATATCTGATGAAGAGATTATGAAAAAGGTATATGATGCAGGCGCAGACGGAATGACGGTTAATTTCCCTGATAAGCTTACGGAATACATAACTTCACGTACTTCGCCCGATAAAGCTGATGTATAACGTAATTAAAACAATTTATACCCGCAAAACGATATTTGTGTGATAACGTATATCGAAAGATTATCCAACCAAATAAAACACACACCGGACAGATGACGCGTCATCTGTCCAGTGTGTTTATGTAATTCGTTATTGTATTTTTACTTTGCGGCGTCTTCTTTGACTTTTTCGGGTTTTCTGAGATGCAGAGCACAGAGAATTTTCACAAGGCGTTCTCTCGGGAAGAAGTGGTTTATGAGAAGTGCCACGATAACACCGATTGCCGTGTCGAGCATACGGTTGAGGGAGTACGGGATATATGCCGCAGCATCGTTCTGCGTGAAGAGAATGATGCTGAGGACAACTCCGCCCGGCTGAATGCCGCCCGGCCAACGGAAAAACTGGCAGGCTACAATCAATGCAATAACGCCGACAAAGAGAAAAGGCATCATAAGAAGTCCGACTTCTCCGTCAGGACAGAAAACAAGATAAAGACGGAAGAGAAGCATACCGATAAAGCCACCTATAATCGTGCCGAAGAGGCGGTTGCCGCCGTTGAGCCACGAATCGCCCATATCATATCCGGTGCCGAATATTGCGCCGATGCAGGCAAAGGTCGGGTTACGGTCGATAAACAGATATACAAAGGCGCAAAGCGTTGCGGCGATTGCTGTTTTTATGTTGCGCATACCTATGCGGAATTTGAAAGGTTTTTTACTCATGATTTATCCTCTTATTCTTTGATGTTAAAAAATTCAAGTGCATTTTCGGTAGTTATTTTGCCGACATCTTCCGGTGTTACATTCCAGAGCTCTGCAATTTTTGCAGCGATATATGGAATATATCCCGGATGATTGCGCTTTCCGCGGTACGGCACGGGCGCCATATACGGGCAGTCTGTTTCAAGCATTATCCTGTCGTGAGGTACGGTAGACAGAACCTCGTGAGAGTGGCGCGCGTTTTTAAAAGTGACTGCGCCGCCGAATGAAAAGTAATATCCCCGTTTCGTAAGCTCGCGCGCATATTCCGCACTGCCGGAAAAGCAGTGATAGACAACGCGCAGCGACGGAAATTCTTTAAGAATTTCCAATGTGTCGCGGTGAGCTTCTCTGTCGTGAACGACAAGAGGGAGACAAAGCCTTTCCGCGAGAGCCGCCTGTTTGCGAAAGACACTTTTCTGGATTTCTCGCGGGACATCATCCCAATAGTAGTCAAGCCCGACTTCGCCTATGGCAACGATGTTTTTCTCACGTGACAGCTCCTCGATTTTTTTAAGGTCATCCTCACAAAAACGGTCTGCCGCTTCGGGGTGAATACCCACAGCGCCGTAAATGAAGTCATATTTTTTGCAGAGCCTGACAGTTTCAAGGCAGGAATCCATATCGCTTGACGCATTGAGAACTCGTGTTACGCCCGATTTTTTAAAAGAAGAAATGAGCTCGTCCCGGTCGGGGGCAAACTGCTCATCGTCAAGATGCGCATGTGTGTCAAAATACATATCGTAATATTCCTTATAAATTATACTGTTCCAAACATCGTTTCAAACGTTTTGCAGAGTATCTGCTCGTTCATTTCTTCTGTAAGCCCGAGATTAAGGAACTTAGAAAGCTCCTCGGCGGGTGTCCACATAGGAAAGTCCGAACCGAACATAAACTGCTCTGCACCGAATTTGTCGATAAAGGCGAGTGCCTCATCCGGCTTCATCACCCAAAGCGAGCTTGATGTGTCGAAGTACAGGTTTTTATGCTTCGGATACTCCCATGCGTGCTCCCATTCGGAATATCCGCCGAAATGTGCGGCGATGCATTTAAGGTCAGGGAATTTTTCAAGCACGCGGATGAGCCTGCGCGGACCGGAAAAGTCATAACGCTTATCACCGGTATGGAAAAGTACCGGAATTTTTTTGCGTTCCAGAAGCGCGTATGTAGGGAACATTTTTTCATCGTCTATTGCAAAGCGCTGAAAATCCGGATGATATTTTACGCCGTGCAGACCAAGCGCCTCTATTCGCTCTATTTCTTTCGCGCTGTCCTCTGTGTCCGGATGGAGAGTTGCAACTCCGAAAAACTCCGGATATTTTTTGCATTTTTCCGCGATAAAATCGTTTATAGACTCGACCTGATGCGGAGTTGTTGCAGGGGAGCAGACGAGCGCACGGGAGATGCCTGCCTCAGAAAGCTTTTCCGAAAGGGTATGTGCCATTCCGTCATGGTGCATCGTAACCCCGTAGAATTCCCCTGTTGCACCGCTGGCTTTGAGTGCGATTTTCTGAGGAAAGATATGTGCGTGGGAATCTGTTATTTTCACTTTGAATTCGACCTTTCGTAATTAAAAACGGATTAGCTGAGAAAATCCTTAAGCATTTTGGAACGACTGGGATGGCGGAGCTTACGCAGCGCCTTTGCCTCAATCTGACGTATACGCTCACGCGTGACGTTGAACTCCTTGCCCACTTCCTCAAGTGTGCGTGTTCTGCCGTCCTCGATGCCGAAGCGGAGCTTGAGCACCTTCTCCTCACGCGGAGTGAGCGTACCGAGAACATCGACAAGCTGCTCGCGCAAAAGGGTGAAGGAGGCTGCCTCTGCCGGCTCCTGTGCATCCTCTGCCGGTATGAAATCGCCGAGGTGCGAATCTTCCTCTTCACCGATAGGTGTTTCAAGAGATACCGGCTCCTGCGCAATTTTAAGGATATCACGGACTCTGTGTACGGGAATTTGCATTTCTCTTGCAATTTCTTCAGGCGACGGATCGTGACCGAGCTCCTGAAGAAGCTGGCGTGATACGCGGATAACCTTGTTTATTGTTTCTACCATATGAACCGGGATACGGATTGTACGCGCCTGGTCGGCAATAGCACGGGTGATAGCCTGGCGAATCCACCAGGTTGCGTATGTTGAGAATTTATAACCCTTTGTGTGGTCAAACTTCTCAACAGCTTTAATAAGGCCGAGATTGCCTTCCTGAATAAGGTCAAGGAAAAGCATTCCGCGCCCTACATAGCGTTTTGCAATGGAAACAACAAGGCGGAGATTTGCCTCTGCAAGGCGCACCTTTGCCTTTTCGTCGCCCTGTGCCATACGGTCAGCAAGCTCAACCTCTTCATCCGGAGAGAGAAGGTCAACCTTACCTATTTCTTTCAGATAAATACGGACGTGGTCATCAATTGAAAGACCTTCCATAAGTGCTGCACTGTCAACAAGCTCTTCTTCCGGAATTTCTTCGATATCGTCAAGGTCCTCAGGAATATCCTCAAGAAAATCATCTTCGGGAGGAAGATCCTGGATGAATTCCTCGAGCGGAAGCTCAATCCCAAGGTGTTCAAGCGTATCATAGAGCTTCTCGATCTGGTCGGAGTTCATTTCAAGCTCTGCGGCAACATCCATAAGCTCTTTCTGTGAGAGCTTTCCGCGCTTTTTACCTGTTTCGATAAGTTCGCGGAGAATTTGCTTTTTTTCCTGCGCGGTTGTTACTTTTTCGTTATTTTCCTTATCCATTGTTTAACCCCTTCTTTTTTCTGTAGTATTCTGCGGCGGCGAGAATAGCCTCATCACTTAGCTTTCCCTCACCTTTTATGTTTTCGCCCTGGATTATGTCAATGTAGTCATCTGCCGCGTCCGCGCTTTTTTCTGCATTGCGGGCAAGCACGGCGGCAAGATGCGCGTTTTCGCTTTCCGAAAAGGTTTCGGAAAAAACGCTCATATCCGTTTCCCGCCCCTCGCGAGTGCGTGCGCAGACAATATCGAATGCACGTCCGAGCAGCGGCGAAGAAAACATACTTCCTGAAATGCGTTCTGAAACTCCGGAGCAGAGCTTTGTGTCTGACATACACACAGTCAGCAGTGCTTCTTCAGCGATTGCCGAGTGTGGGTTTGTATACCGCTCTGAGCGTTCGCGCGGCATAATTGAGCTTACGGGATCGAGAATTTTTCTTTCCGCCTCGCGCTTTTTCTCACGTATCAGCCGTTTCCGTTCGCGTTCTGCCTCCTGAAGGATAGCGTCACGTGTGACGTTAGTTTCCTGTGCAACGCGCCCTGCGTAAATTTCGCGCTCGATTGCGCTTTGCATTCGTGCAAGCTGATTGACCGCAGACTTGATGTATGCCACCCTCTGTTTATCATCGGAGAGATCCAGCTCCTGACGCGCTGCTGCAAGGCGGTATTCCGCGGCAGGAAGCGCGTTTTCTATAAGCTTTGCATACTTTTCCCGACCGAATTTTTTTATAAACTCGTCCGGGTCTTTAGCACCGTTCATAACAATTACACGGACATCCAACCCCGCTATTTTCAGGATATCAATCGCGCGCTCCGTTGCGGCGCGGCCGGCTTTGTCAGAGTCATACGCTATGACAACACGGCTTTTATATTTTGAAATAAGATGAGCCTGTTCATCCGTAAGTGCGGTGCCGAGAGATGCAACGGCACTGTCAAAGCCCGCCTGATGCAGGGCAATAACGTCCATATATCCTTCGGCAAGAATCATATACTCTGCCCGGCCTGACTTAGCTATGTTCAAAGCATACAGATTTTTTCTTTTGTTAAAAACGGAGGATTCGGGAGAATTTAAGTATTTCGGTTCTCCGTCACCCATAATGCGTCCACCGAAGCCGATAACCGTTCCGCGGACATTTATTATCGGGAACATCGCACGATCCCTGAAGCGATCATACACTCTGCCTTTTTCATTGGTAATTATAAGTCCTGCCTCAAGAAGCTCTGCCTTTGTGTATCCCTTCGCGGTGAGCGTATCTAAAAGTCCGGTCCATGCATCCGGAGAATATCCGAGCCCAAAGCGCGTTATTGTTGCGGGAGAGAGGCCGCGCCCGAGAAGATATCCTCTTGCATCTGCGCCTTTATCTTCGCGCAGCTTTTCGTGGAAAAAGCGCGCAGCATCGCGGCATGCTTCTTCCGCACGGCGGCGAAGGTTCCGCTCACCTGCACCGTAGTCAGACTGCGGAATTTCCATTCCTGCCCATTCGGCAAGCTTTGCCACGGCATCCGGAAAATCCAGATTTTCTATTTTCATAACAAAGGAAATAACATCTCCGCCTGCGCCGCAGCCGAAGCAGTGAAAAAACTGCTTGTCCGACGACACATGAAACGACGGTGTTTTTTCGTTGTGGAACGGGCACAGCCCGAGGTTTCCTGAGCCGCGACGTGAGAGGGATACATATCGCGATACAACGGAAACAATATCGCTTCGGGCGAGAAGCTCGTCCATAAATTCGCGCGGAAACGCCACAGTTTTTCACTTCCTTTCCTTATGTAGAACAGTTTAGCCTCGCTATATATGACTCCAGGATATCGGCAGAAACAGCTCGCTATATTTGTTCAGCGCATATCTGTCTGTCATACACGCGATAAAGTCACAAACTGCCGCTTCTGTTCCGTCCTCCTCTGCAATGAAACGGTATTCCTCGGGAAGACGGTCGATATCGCGGCTGTAATATTCATAAAGCTTAAAGATCATACCACGGACCTTTTCTTCCTGACGGAGTGCGTAATCTGCACGGTAAACGCGCTCAAACATAAACGCGCGAAGACCCATCATCGCCTTGTGAACCTCATCGGACATGAGAATGTCGCCTTTGCCCTCGCTTGCTGAGATTGTGTCGAGAACAAGTGTGTTTATGCGCTTGCTGTGGCGATGACCGAGAATATCTTTAAACTCGCCCGGAATGTCGCTTTCATGGAGCATCCCGCCGCGGCAGGCATCGTCAATGTCATGATTTATATATGCTATCCTGTCGGACAGCGCAACAACTTTCCCTTCAAGCGTTGCGGCTGTTTTCTCACCGCTGTGGCAGGCGATGCCGTTAAGAACCTCGTGCGTAAGATTCAGCCCGCGGCCGTTGCGCTCAATGCGCTCTGCAACGCGCACGCTTTGCAGATTGTGCGAAAATCTTCCGTCTGTGATAGCTGAAAGCTCGCGCTCACCGCCGTGACCAAAGGGAGTGTGGCCGAGATCATGTCCCATTGCAATTGCTTCGCACAGGTTTTCGTTAAGATGCAGTGCGCGTGCGATTGTCCGTGCAATGCCGGAGACCTCAAGGGTGTGAGTGAGACGGGTGCGGTAGTGGTCACCTTCAGGGGAGATAAACACCTGCGTTTTATGCTTTAAGCGACGGAAGGATTTGGAATGAATAATCCGATCGCGGTCACGCATAAAGCAGGTGCGGATATCGCACGGTTCCTCCGGGCGTTTTCTTCCGCTGCTGTTTTCAGACAGACACGCAAACTCGGAAAAGTCCCGCCTTTCGCGTTCTTCTTCAAGTTGGCGGATGTTCATAATGTCATCACCTCATAAGAGAAAATATCAATACCTCTGTATAAGTATTATACGCCGAATATTTTATTTTTCCTCTTTTTTTACAAAAAATTTATAAAAAACAAAAAATATTTCGCAGAAGTCAAAAAATTGTATCGGGCGCAAACGCGGGTGCGCCCGATACCCATTATCACATAATTTCCGTGTAGCTTCCGAAGTATTTAAATCCGTCAAGGTCATCCTCAAGCTCGCATATAAGTTCAAAAAGCTCGGGAGAGTAAATGGAAGCACCTATGTCAAAATAGAACATGAATTCAAAATCAGAGCCGGGCTTCGGTCGGCTTTCAAGCTTCTCAAGATTTATTCCGAGAGCATTGAAGCGCGCCATAATGCGATAGAGAGAGCCGGGCTTATGCGGGATTTTCATCATAATGCTTGTCCTGTCTGCGCCGGGATAAATTTCAAGGTTTTTTGAAATACAGATAAAGCGCGTGTAGTTTCCTATGTGGTCGCAAACGTTATCGTAAAGAGTTGCAAGGTCATAAAGCTCCGCGCATCCGGGAGAGGAGAGCGCCGCAATATCATCTCTGCCGCTTTCTGCGACCATTCGCGCGGCGACGGCGGTGTTTTCACATACCGTAATCTTTATATCTTTATGTGCAGAAAGAAATTCACTGCACTGGTTTATAGCCTGCTCATGAGAAAAGATTTCTTTTATGCTGCTCATTTCCGCGCCGCGGCGTGCGAGCAGTGCATGGCCTACCTGAATACGCGCACTGCGAACTATATGGAACTTGAATTTTGCCATAAGGTCATAGATTTTATTGACCGAGCCGGCGGTACTGTTTTCAATCGGGAGCACGCCATAGCGGCAGAGCTTTTTGTCAACTGCACGGAAAACGTCTTCAAAGCTTCCGAAATACATTATGCTCGGGTTTTTAAAAAGCTTTTCACACGCAAGCTGTGAATACGCGCCCTCAACGCCCTGACAGGCAACAACGCTGCCCTGCGGAAAAAGCTTATCCGTGCCGTCAATTGCTGCCTGCATACGCTCCGCAAGCCCGCTTTTTCTGCCCATAAGCTTGCGCTGATACGAGCGCGAAATATCGGTCATTGTGGAGTAAAGCACGCGCGTATAAGAGGAAAACTCCTCGCCTGCCATTTCTCCGACTTTTGAAAAAAGCTCACGTTCGCGTGCCGGGTCATAAACCGGCAAATTGTTTTCACGCTTATATTGCCCGATTTTTGCTGCAGTTTCCATTCTTTCCCGGACAAGGGAAACGAGCTCCTTGTCTATTTTATCTATATCCTTACGCAGTTCATTGATATCCATTTTTATCATTTCCTTTCAGATTGTAATTCTGCATTTTTCACAATATCATATCGCAGATTGCGATTGCAGCTGCGGCTTCAATTACCGGTACAGCGCGCGGAACAATGCACGGGTCGTGGCGTCCGACTATCTCAAGCGGCTTATCCTTTCGCTCTGACAAAGATACGCTTTCCTGCATTCTTGCAACGGACGGCGTAGGCTTTATTGCCGCGCGGAATATAACGGGCATTCCGGAGGTGATTCCACCAAGAGCACCGCCGTGGTTGTTTGTTTTCGTTTTCACAGAATCTCCGTCCATAAAAAATGCATCGTTGCATTCGCTCCCGCGCATTCTTGCCGCGCCGAACCCCGCGCCGAACTCAATACCTTTTACTGCGGGAATGCCGAATATAATACGTGACAGAATATTTTCAACCCCGTCAAACATCGGGTCCCCATACCCCGCGGGAACGCCGCATATTGCACATTCAACGATGCCGCCGACGCTGTCAAGGTCACTTTTTGCTTTTATAATTTCCTCCATCATCCGCTCGCCTGCATTCTTATCAAGTACAGAAATGGGCTCACTGTGCAGAACAGCCGTAATTTCAGGGGTAACGGGAGAAAACGGACGATCGGAAACGCCGGCAATCTCCAGCGCGTGCGCCGCGATGTTTATACCGCGAGTTTTAAGATACTGAAGGCAGATTCCACCGGCAATGCAGAGGCACGCAGTGAGACGCCCTGAAAAATGCCCGCCGCCGCGGATGTCGTGGAAGGTACCGTATTTTACAAATGCAGTAAAATCAGCATGTCCGGGCCGTGGAGTTTCGCGCAGGTTTGAATAATCCTTCGAGCGCGTGTTGGTGCTTTCAATGATTGCGCATACAGGACTTCCGCATGTAAAACCGTCTACAACACCGGAAAGAAACCGTGGCTTGTCCGCCTCGCTTCTTGACGTAGTATGTGCACCGCGCCCGGGAGCGCGCCGCGTCATAAACGCGAGAAGTTCCTCTTCATCAATCGCGATTCCTGCAGGCAATCCGTCAATCACAACGCCGATTGCCTCGGAATGTGACTGACCGAAGATTGAAATTTTTAATTTTTCACCGATAACCGAGGACATTTTCTATTCCTCCTTTTTATTTATGACAGCACCGAGGTGTGCGTATTTTTCATAAAAATCGCCGTAGGATTTTCTCACTGCCTCCGCACCGTGTACCGTAACCGCACCGTCGCTTGCCGCGGCGGCGATTGCGGCGCTCATTGCTATTCTGTGGTCGTTTTCGGAATTAACTCGTCCTCCGGAAAGCTTCTTTTTGCCGAAAATGCGTATCCCATTCGGTTCAGCTTCTGCGTCGGCACCGAGAGATAAAAGCATATTTACGGTGGATTCAATCCTGTCGCTTTCCTTTATGCGAAGTCTTCCGGCACCTGTTATTCTGGTTTCGCCGTTTGAAACGGCGGCAATAACGGAAAGAACCGGGACAAGGTCGGGAATTTCGGATGCATCAATTCTTACAGCAGAAAGAGGCTTTTTTCTGACTGTGATGCCGGCATCGCTACGCGTAACCTCTGCACCGAAACGGGTGAGAATGTCAATGACGGCACGGTCGCCCTGCATGCTGTCATACTTCAGTCCGTGCACCGTGATTCCTTCTTCTGACAAAGCACCGAGGCAAAGCCAGAATGCGGCATTTGACCAGTCGCCTTCAACCGTAAGTCTTCCCGGTGAGATATATTTCTGATTTCCGGGGATTTTTATTTTATTGCCGTCCATTTCGGCTTTTATCCCGAATGTATGAACCGCGTCAAGTGTCATTTTTATGTATGAAAGTGATTCGATTTTTCCTGTTATATCAATCTCGCTGTTTTCATCAAGAAGCGGAAGTGCGAAGATAAGGCCGGAAATAAACTGCGAGCTTATATTGCCCGGCAAAGTGAATCTGCCGCCGCGAAGTCCGCCGTGAGCAGTAAGCGGAAGAGTTCCGTTATAATCTATGGAAGCCCCGCACAAGGAAAGGCAGTCAACCAGTGGAGAAACAGGTCTTTCGGGAAGGCGCCCCTCGCCTGTGAAAGTAACATCTCCCCCGAGTGCCGCGGCAACGGGAATGAGAAAACGGAGCGTAGAACCGCTCTCGCCACAGGAAAGCAAAGATTCAGTGCGTCTCTTTATCGGAGATACGGAATACACGCCCTCCTGATTTTTTATTTCTGCGCCGAGTGCGGCAAGGCATCGGGCGGTAGCGGCGATATCAAGGCTTTCGGCAGGGCATACAATTTCCGTGGGTTTATCTGAAAGGGCGGCACAGATGAGAAGTCTGTGTGCCACAGATTTTGAAGGAATTACCTCAATTTCGCCGGAGGGGGAAGGGCAGGTTATTTCTGCAATCATAAATTAATTCTTCTTTCCTGGAAAAATTCATAAGCTAAAACATCTCTGAAATTGCCGGAAGAAATCCTTTTTCAAAAATGCCGCGGATTTCGTTGATGTCAAATGTATGAAGCTCGCTTTTTCCGCGCACAAAAGGAAAAACAAGTGTTATCTTCCCGGAGTTTCGCTTTTTGTCGGACATTGCATAGTGCGCAAGAGACTCTGCGTCATACATACATTCCGTTGGCAGCGAATATTTTCTGCAAAGCTCCTCTATTTCTTCGGCAACGCCGGCGGCGCAAAGAAGAAGATGTTCTGCGGCGCGCGCCATAAGGCACATACCGATTGCAACGGCACGACCGTGAGAAATCTCAAAGCCCGAGAGTTTCTCAATTGAATGAGCGGGAGTATGGCCGAGATTGAGAAGCTGGCGAATTCCCAGATCAAATTCGTCCTGAGCCACGATATCGCGTTTTATGCGGATGCACTCGGCGATAAGCTCTTCAAGATGCTCGTGTGCACCCATGTGGCAGAGGTTAAGAATCTGCCAGCTTCCGAGCGCTCCGTATTTTATAACCTCCGCCATTCCGTCAGAGAAGATATTTTCCGGAAG
This sequence comes from Eubacteriales bacterium, assembly GCA_045539475.1. Classification (GTDB taxonomy): domain Bacteria; phylum Bacillota; class Clostridia; order Oscillospirales; family JAAYXM01; genus SIG480. Next base: position 11,396 of record JAZQFJ010000063.1, read on the forward strand.
ATTTTTTATTATTTCCGTATCGCAGAGGACAAGGCTTGGCTGATAGAAAGCTCCGGCGAGATTTTTTCCTGCGCGGAGATTTATTGCAGTTTTTCCGCCGACGGAAGAGTCAACTGCAGAGAGAAGGGTTGTCGGTATTTGTACAAATGAGATTCCGCGCAAAAAGCTTGCGGCGGCAAACCCGGTAAGATCCCCAACAACTCCTCCGCCGAGAGCAACAATGCAGTCGGCACGCGTGAGCCCTTCGTCTGCGAGAAATTCGAGCAGCTTTATGTAGTTTTCCGCGCTTTTTGATTCTTCTCCGTGGGGAATAACAAAATCGGCAACAGAAAAACCGGAATTTTCAAGCAGTTCGCGCACGTCGTCAAAAAACAGACGGTGAGTTGTATCATCCGATACGACGGCGCACCGTCTTCCTTTTACAAGAGAAGCGGTAAGCTCACCGATACGGGAGAGAACTCCTCCGCCTATAATGACATCATAACACCGTGAGGCATCTATTCTAATTCTCTCCACTCTTCATCTATCCTTTCTTTCCGCATACGCCCCTCGCGGAGAAGGGACATAAGACGCTCTTCATCGTTTTCTGCGAGCGCGTCGCGGTATTCTGTAAGTGAATCTATAATAAAATCAAGCTCGGAAATAAGATTTCCGCGGTTTTCAAGAAAAAGCTCCGTCCACATTTTTTCCGAAAGCTTTGCAACGCGCGTCAGGTCTTTATAGCTCCCTGCGGAAAAACCCTTGTGCGCCTCGGCGCGGGGGGATTTTACATATGCGTTTGAAACAACGTGGGCGAGCTGGGAAGTGTATGCAATAATCTCATCATGTTGTTCTGCGCTTGTCACCGTGACATGGGCGAAGCCTGCACGGACAAGGCACTTTTTGGCCTTTTCAAGAAGAGCAATATCCTCTCCGGGTTTAGGAACGAGAATCATACACGCCCCGCGGAAGAGGTTCACCTCGGCATAACGGAAGCCGGAAAACTGGCGTCCTGCCATAGGATGCCCGCCGATGTAGTGAAAGCCGTGTTTTTCTGCGAGTGCGAAAAGCGCGGGGCAAACAAACTCTTTTACGCCGCAACAGTCGATTACTATTGCTTCTTTTTTTATAAGATGTGCGTGTTGCTTCATATAATCAAGGGTCGCCTGCGGGTAAAGAGCAACAAAGATAAAATCACACTCTGAAAGTGCTTCATCGGTGAGCTTGCCGTCAACTGCGTTGACAAGAACCGCTCTCTTGTAGGAAACCTCATCGATGTCATATGCATAGACGGTGTAATCGGTGTTGAACTTAAACGCTTTTGCAAGCGAGCCGCCGATGAGACCGAGCCCTACGACGCCTATCGTCATAATTCCACCGCCTTGCGAACAGCAAAGACTGCTTTTGCAACATCGTCAAACTGCTCGGGAGTGAGCGATTGTGCGCCGTCGCACAGCGCGTGCTTGGGGTCGTTGTGAACCTCTATCATAAGTCCGTCTGCACCGCATGCTGCCGCGGCAAGAGCCATTGGCTTTACAAGGCGTGAGATGCCGCTTGCGTGGCTCGGATCAACAACAACCGGAAGATGCGAAAGCTCTTTGAGCATCGGGACGGCTGACAGGTCAAGCGTGTTGCGGGTGTATGTTTCAAATGTGCGTATTCCGCGTTCGCAGAGGATGATGTTTTCGTTTCCTCCTGCCATTATATACTCCGCGCTCATAAGAAGCTCTTTTAACGTGTTTGCAAGCCCGCGCTTTAAGAGGATGGTTTTGTTTGTTTTGCCAAGCTCTTTTAAAAGCTCGAAATTCTGCATATTGCGCGCACCAACCTGAATGATATCAACATTTTCAAAGAGATAAAGGTGGTTTGCGTTCATAATTTCCGTAACGATAGGCATTCCTGTTTCTTCTTTTGCTTCCAGAAGAAAATCTATCCCTTCGGCTTTGAGACCCTGGAAGTCATAAGGGCTTGTTCTTGGCTTGAATGCGCCGCCTCGGAGAAGTGTTGCGCCCGATGCTTTTACCGCGTGGGCGATGCCGAGGATTTGTTCCTCGCTCTCGACGGAGCAGGGACCTGCAATAAGCGCGAAGTTTCCGCCGCCGATTTTCACACCGCCTACATCAACGACCGTGTTTTCGGGATGAAATTTGCGGTTTGCGCTTTTAAACGGTTCTGTTATACGTGTTACATTCTGGATGATGTCAAGCCCTTCAATAAGCTCTATATCAATATTTGTTGTGTCTCCGATAAAGCCGAGGACCGTCTGATATTCGCCCTTCGACACGTGGACCTGTATATTCTGCTCATTGAGCCACGCTATAAGGTTATCAACCTGTGCCTGGGGGACATCGCGTCTGAGAACTGCTATCATTTTTATTACCTCCAACAAAAAAAGCTTTACAGTAGTGATATCTACTGCAAAGCTTTTTTAATTCAAAAACTTTTTAAGCACCAGAAATCACTTTTACTTTTTAAAGTTAAAAAAGTAAAAGTAAAAGTAGTAAAATATTGCAGAAACGGATGCCGTGATTGCCATATTAATTACTTCCTTTTTCGTGGTTTTAAAAAATTATACCACCGTAAAGTTCGTTTGTCAATGATTTTTTGCGAAAAAAGCGCTTGATTTATCAATAATTTATTGTTTGAATGAATTTTGAAAAAAATTCGCCGTTTTTTTTCTTAAATCTCCAAAAAAGTCTTGCAAAATCTGTAAAAATGTCATAAAATAATACGGTGTCGGGCTCGCGGGAAAACCGCGTGGTGCGGCGCGTGAAATCTTTCGGAGGTGCGCCTGTGTTCAATATTGTTCTTGTAGAGCCTGAGATCCCCGCGAATACGGGCAACATCTCGCGCACTTGTGCCGTTACGGGCGCGGCGCTTCATCTTGTCCGCCCTCTTGGTTTTGACATTTCCGACCGCCAGCTTCGCCGCGCCGGACTTGACTACTGGAAACACCTTGATATCACGCTGTATGACAGCATTGACGATTTTTTTGAAAAGAATGCCGGTGGCCGTTTCTTTTTTTGTACGACGAAGGCATCGCATACTTATACTGATTACAAGTACCGCGAGGGGGATTATTTCATCTTCGGCAAGGAAACAAAAGGCCTCCCCGAGCCTCTTCTTGCAAAAAACGCGGATACGTGTATCCGTATTCCGATGCTTCCGACGCTGCGGTCACTTAACCTGTCGAACTCCGTTGCTGTTATTATATATGAAGCTTTGCGGTGTGTCGGCTTTGAAAATATGCAGATGACGGGGCAGCTTCACAACATCGTCGAATAATGAAGATTTTCGCAAAATCACAAAAAAATGTTATGAAAATAATGAAATATAGTTAAAATAACAGTGTAATACTTGCGTATTATGTGTTATAATATATAGTATGTCAATTAAATAACAATAAAATTAATTACGGAGGTATATATCATGAACTACAACAAAAAGACCATCGAAGACATAAACCCCCGCGGCAAGCGTGTCCTCGTCCGTTGCGACTTCAACGTCAAGCAGGATGACACAGGTGCTATCACAGATGATAAGCGTATCGTTGCCGCGCTTCCTACAATCAAGTATCTTATTGAGAACGGCGCGCGCGTCATTCTTTGCTCTCACCTCGGACGTCCGAAGGGTGAGGTTAACCCGAAGTTCTCTCTTGCTCCGGTTGCTGTTCGCCTTTCTGAGCATCTCGGCATCGAAGTGAAGATGGCTTCCGATGTTATCGGCGAAAGTGCAAAGGCACTTGCGGCTTCTCTTTCCGACGGCGAAGTTATGCTTCTTGAAAATGTCCGTTACCACAAGGAAGAAGAAAAGAACGATCCGGCTTTTGCAAAGGAGCTTGCATCCCTTGCAGAGCTTTATGTAAATGACGCATTCGGTACGGCTCACCGCGCTCATGCATCAACTGCGGGTGTTGCAGATTACCTTCCGGCTGTTTGCGGATATCTCATCGGCAAGGAAATCGGAATTATGGGTCAGGCTCTTTCAAATCCGAAGCGTCCGTTTGTTGCAATCCTCGGCGGCGCAAAGGTTTCCGATAAGCTCGGCGTTATCAACAACCTCCTTGAAAAGGTTGACACTCTCATTATCGGCGGCGGTATGGCATACACCTTTGCAAAGGCTGCAGGCGGAAGCATCGGCACATCCCTCTGTGAGGATGACCGTCTCGATTATGCACGCGAAATGATTAAGAAGGCAGAAGAAAAGGGCGTAAACTTCCTTCTCCCGACAGATACTGTTGTTGCAGAAAAGTTTGCTGCAGACGCAGAAAGCAAGGTTGTTCCGACTAAGGAAATTCCGGACGGATGGATGGGACTTGACATTGGCCCTGATACTGTCAAGGCATTCTCCGATGCAATAAAGAGCGCAGGCACCGTTATCTGGAACGGTCCTATGGGCGTTTTTGAGTTTGAAAAGTTTGCTAAGGGAACAGAGGCAGTATGCGCTGCTGTTGCGGAAAGCGGCTCTATCTCCATTGTCGGCGGCGGTGACAGTGCAGCAGCTGTTAAGAAGCTCGGCTTTGCCAAAAAGATGACACACATCTCCACAGGCGGCGGCGCAAGCCTTGAGTTCCTCGAGGGTATTGCACTTCCGGGTATTGCATGCCTCGAAGATAAGTAAGTATTATTGACGTATAAGCGTTTGACATAGATTAAGGAGAAACACAATGAACAGAAAATATCGCAAGACAATTATCGCAGGCAACTGGAAGATGAATAAGACCCCTGCAGAGACAAAGAAGATGTTTGAAGAGCTCAAAGCTACCTGTGGAAAGCAGAAATGGTGTGACGTTGTTCTCTGCGTACCGTTTGTTGACCTTCCTGTGGCATGCCGTTGCTCAAGAGATGCAAAGATCGGTGTTGCGGCACAGAATATGCACTATGAAGAAAAAGGCGCATTTACCGGTGAAGTATCCGCAGAAATGCTCCGCGAGCTTGGTGTAAAATATGTTGTTATCGGTCACAGCGAACGCCGCGAATATTACGCTGAAACGGATAAGACCGTAAACCTCAAGGTCAAGAAGGCTCTTGAAACAGGTCTTCGCCCGATCGTATGCGTTGGTGAAACGCTTGAGCAGCGCGAGTATGACGTTACAGATGAGCATATCGCAATGCAGGTGAAAATTGCCCTTGCAGATATCCCTGCCGAAAAGGTAAGGAAGATTATTTTCGCATATGAGCCCATCTGGGCTATCGGTACCGGTAAGACTGCAACCAGCGAGCAGGCAAATGAGGTTTGCGGCCTCATCCGCTCGGTTATCCGTGCAAAATACGGCGCAAGAGTTGCACGTTCGGTTACCATTCAGTACGGCGGCTCGATGAATCCGAAGAACGCAGCAGAGCTTCTCTCTATGCCTGACGTTGACGGCGGACTCATCGGCGGTGCATCTCTTAAGACGGAGGATTTTGTCGCTGTAATCAATGCGGCAAATCAATAAATGATATGAACAGAAGTAAAACACCTATTACTCTTATCATAATGGACGGCTTCGGCAATGCTGCGGAAGGGAATGGCAACGCAATAAGCCGTGCAGCTACCCCGAACCTTGACAAAATTTTTGCCGAGAATCCGAAAAGCGCCCTTCGCGCATCAGGTCTTGCGGTCGGTCTTCCCGACGGGCAAATGGGAAATTCTGAGGTAGGTCACACAAACATCGGCGCAGGCCGTGTTGTGTTCCAGGATCTTCCGAGAATTTCATGTGCAATTGACGACGGAAGCTTCTTTGAAAACCGCGAGCTTGTTGCCGCGTGTGAGAACTGCAAAGCAAACGGAACAGCTCTCCATCTTATGGGGCTTATGTCCGACGGTGGCGTTCACAGCCACAACACTCATGTTTGGGGACTTTTGCGCCTTGCAAAAAAGCTTGGTGTGGAGAAGGTATACCTTCACTGCTTCCTCGACGGGCGCGACGTTTCTCCCACATCGGGCGAGGGTTTTGTTCGCGAGGCAATGGAAAAGTGTGCTGAAATCGGCGTAGGTGCTGTATCAACCCTTATGGGAAGATACTTTGCAATGGATCGCGACAACCGTTGGGACAGAGTTGAAAAAGCTTACCGCGCAATCGTTTTCGCCGAGGGCGAGAGCACCGATAATGCGGCAGAGGCGGTTAAAAAGTCATATGAGGACGGCAAGACGGATGAGTTTGTCGAGCCCACGGTATGTGCAGGATATCCGGGCCTTTCCGAGAACGACTCTATCATATTCTTCAACTTCCGCCCTGACCGTGCGCGTGAGATAACAAGAACTTTTGTGGATGATGCGTTTGACGGTTTCGACCGTGGCGAAGGATTTAAAAAGGTTTTCTACGTCTGTATGACGCAGTATGACGCCAATATGCCGAATGTTCGTGTTGCATTCGCTCCTGAAAGCCTTGACAACACTTTCGGTGAATATATAAGCTCTCTCGGTATTTCTCAGCTCCGTATTGCGGAGACAGAAAAGTACGCTCACGTTACATTCTTCTTCAACGGCGGTGTTGAGAAGATGTATGAGGGGGAGGACAGAATTCTCGTCAACTCTCCGAAGGTTGCAACGTATGACCTTCAGCCGGAAATGAGCGCACCGGAGGTTACCGAAAAGGTTCTTGAGGCAATTGCATCCGGCAAGTACGATGTTATAATACTCAATTACGCAAACTGCGATATGGTTGGTCACACAGGTGTATTTGATGCAGCAAAAACAGCGGTAGAAACCGTTGACTCCTGCGTCGGACGCGTTGTAGAGGCTATGCGCGATATCGGCGGTGTAAGCATTCTTACCGCTGACCACGGCAATGCGGATAAGATGATTGATGATGACGGTTCATCTCCGTTTACGGCTCATACCACAAACGAGGTTCCGTTCTGCATTGTAGGCGCAAACGTCACGCTCCGCGACGGAAAGCTCTGCGATATTGCACCGACGATGCTTGACCTCTTAGGTCTTGCAAAGCCCGATGAAATGACGGGCGAATCACTTATTGTCGAATAAATTTTCACATAAAAAATTACGAAAAGGAGAAAACAAAAATGAAAAAATTTGCAGAAATCGTTGACGTCGTAGGACGTCAGGTCATCGACTCCCGCGGCAATCCCACGGTTGAGGTTGATGTTTATGTTGACGACGGTGTCAACACATACATGGGCCGTGCGGCTGTTCCGTCCGGTGCATCCACAGGTATCTTTGAAGCTTGCGAGCTTCGCGACGGTGACAAGTCCAAGTTTATGGGCAAGAGCGTTTACAAGGCTGTTGACGCTGTAAACAACGACATTGCAGAAGCAATCATCGGTATGAACGCTCTCGATCAGGTTGAAATCGACCGCACAATGATCGAGCTTGACGGCACACCGAACAAGACAAAGTTTGGCGCAAACGCTATCCTCGGTACTTCTATGGCTGTTGCAAAGGCAGCTGCAGAAGCTCTTCAGATGCCGCTTTACACATACATCGGCGGCGTAAATGCTAAGACTCTTCCGGTTCCGATGATGAACATCCTCAACGGCGGTGCACACGCATCCAACAACGTTGACATTCAGGAATTCATGATTATGCCGGTTGGCGCACCGAGCTTCTCTGAAGCACTTCGCTGGTGTACAGAAGTTTTCCACAACCTCAAGAAGGTTCTCAGCGAGATGGGTATGACAACTGCTGTCGGCGACGAAGGCGGCTTTGCTCCGAACCTCAAGAAGGACGAGGACGCTATCAAGGTTATCCTTGACGCTGTTGAGCGCGCAGGCTTCCGTCCGGGCGATGACTTCATGATCGCTATCGATGCTGCATCCTCTGAGTGGTATCAGGAAGACGGCACATACCTCCTCCCGAAGGCAAAGAAGAAGATGACAAAGCAGCAGCTCGTAAACTACTGGAAGAACCTCACAAGCAAGTACCCGATCATCTCCCTCGAAGACGGCGTTGCAGAGGAAGACTGGGAAGCATGGGGCATGCTTACAAAGGCTATCGGCTCTAAGGTTCAGCTCGTTGGCGACGACCTCTTTGTTACAAACGTTGAGCGCCTCTCCAAGGGTATTGACCTCGGCGTAGGTAACTCCATCCTCATCAAGGTTAACCAGATCGGCTCTCTCACAGAGACTCTCGATGCTATCCAGATGGCTAACCGCGCAGGTTATACCGCTGTTGTTTCCCACCGCTCCGGTGAGACTGAGGACACAACAATCGCTGACATTGCTGTTGCTCTCAATGCAGGTCAGATCAAGACCGGCGCACCGAGCCGTACAGATCGTGTTGCGAAGTACAACCAGCTTCTCCGCATTGAGGAAGAGCTTGGCGACAGCGCAATCTACCTCGGCAAGAAGGCATGGTTCAACCTTAAGTAAGAACCAACTGAATAATAAAACTTATCGCCTCCTGCAATTTGCAGGAGGCGATTCTGTGTGTTATTTGCTTTTCAATTATATCTCTGCGTCGCTGGATTCCCATGCTTCGTTTACGTGGGAAGCGTCGTTTATGACGAGCGTGTCACCGTCGCGGAGCTTAACGCTTCCGCGCGGGATAATTACCTTATCTCCGCGCTTTATCATTATAATCAGGTCACTGCCGGTGCGGATGCGTGAAATGGGCATATCCACCCACGCATCTCCGTGTGTGAGAACCTTTTCGTAAAGGTTTATGCCGTCTATATGGCCGATGGCCTTGCCGCTTAAAATGATCTTATCGCCCGGCAAAAGCTTCAGCTTGCCATTGGGAATTATTTTACGCTTTCCGCGGATGACGAGAACTAAAAGCGTATCCGGAGGGAGCGTAATGTTTCGTATTTCCGTGTTCGCCCACGGGTGCCCCTCTCGTATCTTAAAGCGGATAAATCTTACGGGGTTGTCAGCGGTATAGTCGGTAAATGTTTTCATAACGTCGCTTGAGCTGTCTGTCATTTTAAAAAGAGAGGCAACCTGTGGCAAAAGCGTTCCCTGAACGAGAATTGAGAACAGGACGATGAAGAAAACAAGATGGAAAATGTCGTGAGACATAACCGCAGGGTCTAAAACCGCAACTATTGCAAAAACGATACTTGCTGCACCGCGAAGCCCTGCCCACGAAACAACGGCTATCTGCCCGAGGTGTGCGCGGAACGGAAGAAGAATAAGCGCAGATGCAATCGGGCGGGCAACAAGCGTTATAAAAAGCGCGATGCAGAGTGCTTTTGGTGCAATTGCCGGAAGCTGTGACGGAAAGGAGAGAAGTCCGAGAAGGAAAAACAGAAGCATCTGCATAAGTCCTGTCATGCCGTCAAAGAAGTTTACGAGCGCCGTTTTACCGCGAAGGCGCGAATTTCCGAGAACGATACCGGTGATATATGCGGAAAGATATCCGTTGCCGCCGATAAGCTGTGGCAGAGAATATGCCGCAATAGCTGTTGCAACGAGAAAGATGCCGTCAAAGCCTGCGGAAAAGCAGTGGAACCGACGCAGGAATTTAAGAGCAAGCCATGCGATAAGCACGCCGCAGACGGCGCCGAAGACCACCTGAGAAAAAAGGAGCCATGAAATTCCGCCGGGGGCATCATTTCCGTTCATAACGGACAGCACTGTTACAGTGAGCATATAAGCAAAGGGGTCGTTGCTTCCGCTTTCTACCTCCAAAAGCGATGCGGTGTTGTCCTTTAAATTAAGATGGCGCGAGCGGAGAACCGAGAATACGCTTGCCGCATCCGTTGAGCTGATTACCGAACCTATGAGAAGGCTTTCAAGAAGCTCGATACGCAGAACAAAATGACAGAATATGCCGACAAGCCCGGCAGTGATGACCGTACCGAGAGTAGACATACATATGGCTTTTGCGGCAACCGGCTTTGCAGCGCTCCATTTTGTACCGAAGCCGCCGTAGAACATTACAAAGATAAGCGCGAATATACATATGTCTTCGGCAAAGCTGTAATTGTCAAACGGAATGCGGAAAAGCCCGTCCGAGCCGAACAGCATACCGATAAATATAAATGCAAGAAGAACCGGCACGCCGAGCTTGTGTGATATTTTGTTGAATACTACGCAAAGAACGATGGCTATTGCGCCTAAGAGCAGATAAAAATCCAAAAGAATATCTCCGTTTCGTTATATTATATACTTTTTGTACATATTGTACACATCGTCCGGCGTGGGTTCATATAAACCTTTGTTTACGCTCCCGCCTCCGGCACCGATACGGGAATATTTCATAACGGAGTCACGGTCAAAACGGTGATTGCACGGAACGGCGCGTTCAATAAGTGCGCGGAATTCCTCGTTGTTGCGGACACCGCAGAGACGGTAGATTCTGTTAACACGGCTTTCGGCAACGGATGCGGAAAGGCGGACAAAGTCCGGAAGGAAGCACGCATTTGCCTGACCGTGAGAAAGACCTTCAAAGTAAGTGAACGGATAGCCGAAGGAATGGACAAAGCATGTGCCGGTAACAGAGATTACCTGACCTGCAAGCATCGAGCCGCAAAGAAGCTTTTCGCGGAGAAGTCCGTCAAGGCGTCCTTCGCAGAGCGCAGAAAGCCCGCGTCCCATGAGATAAATTGCTTTCTCTGCAAGCGCATCGGAAACGGGGGTTGCGCCTTTTGAAAGGTATCCCTCAACCGCGTGGCAGAGCGCATCAACCGCCGTTGCGTTTGTGACGCTTTGCGGAAGCGTTACGGTATACTCTGCATCAAGCAAAGCCGCAACAGGGAAAAGCGATGTATCTTTAAGCGTTTTCTTATTTTCTATCTGACGGCAGGTGAGGACGGAATACTGTGTTACCTCGCTGCCCGTGCCGGCGGTAGTCGGAATTGCGATAACGGGAAGCGGAGCCTTTTTGCATTCGCCGTCGTAAAGCGTTTCTACAGTAAGGTGCGAGTTTGACGCAAAATATGCCGCTGCCTTTGCAGCATCAAGCGGACTTCCGCCGCCGATGCCGATTATGAAATCAGCACCAAGCTCGCGCGCCTCGCTACCGGCAGAAAAGCACGTTTCAACCGTCGGATTTTGTTCAACCTTATCAAAGACTGAAAAAGCAACGGATAAATCGGCGAGCGCCGTGCGGACGTCATCAAGCGCACCGCAAAGACGTGCCGAGCGTCCGCCACAGACGATGAGGCAGCGCTTGCCGTGACTTTTCCACGGATATTCGCGAACACAGCCACGCCCTTCAAATACTTTTACAGGATTAAAAAAGAGGTTTTTCACCTTTATGACCTCCTTGTTATTATTTTATATGTAAATATTATACACTAATTTCTGCTCTGTTTCAAGCTAACTTTCTGTCGAAAAGCGTGTTATGACAAAAAATATCATAAATGACAGAAAAAATAAAAATAACAGTTGAAATTTTTGCCGAGAACGGATATACTTTATATTAGATAAATATATATAAGCAGAGGGATGAATTATGACAAAAATATTCAGCGGGGGAAAACTTCCGAAATGGGCACTTATTGCGGCAGGGGCACTTGCTCTTTTGCTTTTGCTCTTTATCGTGCTCACCGTGTATACATATGCCCACGGAGATATATTTCCGGGTGTTACTGCAGGCGGGGTGAAGCTTGGCGGAATGAGCGAGGAGGAGGCCGTTACGGCACTTGACAGCTCGTGCGATGTGCGCTATTCCGATGCAGCTCTTACCGTAGAGCTTGAGGATATAGTAAAGCGCGATGTAACTGCAAAGGAGCTTGGCGTTAAGTTTTCATCCGCGCAGACGGCAAAGGATGCAATTGCTGCAGGGCATGAGGGTGGATTTTTCCGCCGTATCGGTGATGTTCTTTCGATTATTTTCAGCGGACGAGAGATAGATATCGCTGTCACTGTTGACGAGACAGCGGCAAGCGCACTTATGGCAGAGCTTGCAAAGTATGACGTTGCGCCGGTGGATGCATCTTATACCATCGAAGAAGAAAAAACGCTTGTTCTTCATCCTCGCACAGACGGTAAAGAGCTTGACACGGAAGCTCTTATGCAGAGCATTACAGACAGGTTTTTGGATGAAGATTATTCACCGCTCCGCGCAGAACGCACGGTTTCAGAATCCGTTGCGCTTGATATGGATAAGGTTTATGCTGAGGTACACAAAGAAGTGACCGATGCTCATCTTGAAAAGACCAATGATGGAAACAAGATTGTTCCGCACGTTGTAGGCGTTGATTTTGACCTTGAAGCGGCGAAGATTGCATATGAAAAAACACCGGGCGAGGTTATAAGAATCCCGCTTACTCTTACTCAGCCGAAGGTGCTTACAAAGCATCTTGAGGTAAATTTATTCAAATATTGCCTTGCTGAGGTTGAAACGCATTTCAGTCCGAAAAAGGTTGCGAGAACGGCGAATGTCCGTCTTTCGGCAAGTCTTATCAATGGCACTGTGCTGAATCCCGGCGAGGAGTTTTCTTACAACAAGACCGTAGGGCCGAGAACTGCGGCGCGCGGATTCAAGGAAGCCGGTATATTCTCGCAGGGTGAGGTTGTTGACGGAATCGGCGGTGGAATCTGCCAGACGTCCTCCACGCTTTATATGGCGGCGGTGAAGGCGAATATGAAGATTACCGAGCGCACGAACCACTCATTCTATGTTGACTATGCGCCGAAGGGTGAAGATGCAACGGTTGTTTACGGCTCGCTTGACTTCAGATTCAAGAACACAAGCCCGTATCCGATAAAGATTGTTGCAACATCGAAGAATAACTATATAAGGGTAAAGCTTATGGGAACGGAACCGGATGAGGTTCGCACCGTTAAGCTTACGAAAAAGACACATTCAACAACTCCGTATACCACGCGTGAGAAGCAGACAAGCGAGCTTCCGGCGGGCGAGCGCAAGGTTGAGCAGAAGGGACAGGAAGGTCTCTCTATGACCGTCTGGCGCAATGTTTATGACAAAAACGGAAAGCTTGTTGAGTCGTATGTTGAAAACAAATCAAAATACAAGCCAATGCCGGAGATAGTGCTTGTAGGAACCGGAAAAGCACAGGCAGCGACTGCACCGGTAACTCCGGAAACGGCGGGTGAGGCAACGGAAATACCGGCACCGCCTCCTGAGCAAACACCGGCACTTACCCCGGAAACTCCTGCCCCGGTACCGGAAGCACCGGCTCCCGCACCGGAGAATACAACACCTGAGACTTCTGAGCCTGTATCCGAGGCGGCGGCAGATGCCGCGGCGTCCGCAGCTGCGGAGGCGGAATAATGAGAGTTCTTGTAACCGGTGCATCACGCGGGATAGGTTATGCCACGGCGCGTGCATTTGCAGAGCGTGGCGATACCGTTTTTGCAACATATAAGTCAACTGCCGATACCCTGCCGTCTCTTGCAAAGGAAAATTTTGCGGGAGAGGTTATTCCCGTATATTGCGATGTTTCCGATGAAGAAAGCGTAAAGGCGCTTTTTTCAGAGATCGGGACTGTTGATATCTTGGTAAACAATGCCGGCATAGCGCAGTTTTCTCTTCTTTCCGATATTTCGGGGAGCGATTGGGATAAGATGCTTGACACGAACCTGAAATCCGCTTTTCTTTGCTCAAAGGAAGCGTCAAAAGGTATGATAAGACGCGGTTTTGGCAGAATTATAAACATTTCCTCTGTATGGGGGATAGTCGGCGCATCGTGCGAAACACATTATTCCGCGTCAAAGGCGGGACTAATCGGATTTACCCGCGCACTTGCAAAGGAGCTTGGACCGTCGGGAATAACGGTAAACTGCGTTTCCCCCGGTGTTATTGATACGGACATGAATGCGCACCTTTCCGATGAAGATATGAAGGTTCTTTGCGATGAAACGCCGCTCGGAAAAATCGGAAAGCCCGAGGACGTGGCGCAGGCTGTGCTGTTCTTTGCAGACGCCGCGTTTGTCACGGGCGAAAATCTCGCCGTTACCGGCGGATTCGGGATGTGAGAAAATTAAAAGCAAAATACTGCGATATGCAGACTGTGACGTACGTCGCGGTCTGCATATCTTCTTGACACAAGAGCGGTTGTGTGATAAATTTAGTATGTAAGATGTGACTGAAAGGATAAGATTTATGATATATACGGTAACGCTTAATCCGTCGATTGATTATTCCGTTTTTCCGGCGGAGTTTCGTGCGGGAGAAATAAACCGGAGCGAGAGGGAGGTGCATTCCTTCGGCGGAAAGGGGATAAACGTTTCCGCGATGCTTGCAAACCTCGGTGCGGAGAGCACGGCGCTTGGGTTTATCGGCGGATTTTCGGGGCGTGAGATAGAGCGTCTTGCGCGCCGGGCGGGAGTGGCATGCGATTTTTGCGAAATCAGCGAACCTTCGCGCATAAACGTGAAGATTATATCCGATACGGAAACTGCTGTGAACGGCAAGGGACCGTTTATTCGCCTTGAGGAAGAGCGGGCACTTATTGAAAAGCTTGCATCGCTTACGCAAGAGGATACCATCGTTGTTTCCGGCTCGGCACCGGAGAGCGAAAGCGGCGCTCTTCTTCGGAACGTGCTTGATGCAGCAGCGAAAGCCCGCCTTGTTGTTGATATGGACGGTGCAGCATTGAAATACGCACTGACAAAGAAACCGTATCTTATAAAGCCTAATTATGAGGAGCTTTGCGCACTTTTCGGCAAAGAGGAAATGAGTGATAATGAGATTGCATCTGCGGCGGCAGGGCTTCGCAGGGATGGTGTCGGCAATGTGCTTGTATCTCTCGGCGGGCGAGGTGCGCTTTTAGCGTCATCAGACGGAAATATTTACAGAGTGGTGGCACCGCAGGTGGATGTGGTAAGCACAGTTGGCGCGGGAGACAGCTTCCTTGCCGGATTTTTAGCGGGTGAAGAGCGTGGAGCGCAGTTTGCCCTCTCACTTGCATCTGCGGCGGGAAGTGCAACAGCGGCGTGCGAGCGCATAGCGGATGCGGCGGACGTTATGGAAATTTTTGCACGGATGTGAAAATTGGGCAAAAAATGAACTCAAAACAGCTTGTTTTTTTGAGCCTTCGGATAATATAATTAAAGTAGTACACAGCGAAAGGATACATACAAATGATAAAGACTTTGCGCCGCCCGCGCGGCGAATACAGTGCGCTCTTTGCGCTTATGATACCGATAATTCTGCAGAACCTCGCAAGTTCTTCTCTCGGCCTTGCGGATACGCTTATGGTCGGAGTTCTCGGGCAGAATGAGCTCGGCGGACTTAATCAGGCAAACACGATTTTCTTTGTTATCCAGCTGTTTACGTTTGGAATCCAGTCCGGCGGCTCGGTGCTTATAGGGCAGTATTGGGGAAAGCGCGATATCGGTGCGATAAACCGCGTTATGGGGATGAGCTTTTATCTTTCCTTTGCGGTTGGGATGCTTACTGCAACGGCGATCTTTTTCTTTCCGACGCAGATTATGAGCTTTACGACAAATGACCCTGCACTTATTGATTGCGCGGCGAGGTACGCGCGCATAGTTGCGTATTCGTTTGTGCTTAACAGTTTGTCGATGGTGTATATCGGTGCGCAGAGAAATGCCGAAAATTCCACACTCGGTATGGTGGTGCTCGTTTCTTCCAGCGCGATTAATATTGCGCTTAACTACATACTTATCTTCGGAAAGCTCGGTGCGCCGGCGATGGGGCTTGAGGGCGCGGCGATAGCGACTTTCATTTCGCGCGTGTGTGAGATAGTTATAGTTGCGGCATATGCTCTGTTCTTCGATAAAAAAATCCCTCTTATGCCGAAAAAGCTTTTCCGTCCGGGAAAAATTATCGCAAAGGACTATATAAAATATGCGACGCCGGTTGTTATAAACGAAACGCTCTGGAGCTTCGGGTATTCAATGTATGCCGTAATCTTCGGGCATATGCAGGGCGCGGCAGATATCGTTGCGGCGTATTCGATAACGGGAAGCTTAGAGCGCATAATGCTTGTTCTGTGCAATGGCGTCGGAACTGCGGCGGCGGTTATAATCAGCAAGGAGATCGGTGCGGGGCGCAAAAAAGAAGATGTGGTGCAAACCGGAAACTGGCTTTTAACCCTTGCGTTTATTACGGGTATTGTCACGGCGCTTCTGCCGTTTCTTACAGAGAGGTTTTTGCTTGACAGCGTGGTGTACAAGGTGTTCCGTGTATCGTCTGCGGCGGAAGAAATCGGTCATATGATGGTGCTGGTCACGGTGCTTCGCGTGTTCGTGAAAACGTATAACTATATGGTAATTGTCGGCGTGCTGCGAGGGGGCGGAAATGTCCGTGCGGCGATGATTCTCGATATAATATTTATGTATCTGTGGTCAATTCCGGCGTGTCTGATTGCTGCGTTTGTTTTCCATGCCCCGATTCTCGTTGTGTTCCTGCTCGCGGTGAGCGAGGATATAATAAAAGCCGTTGTAGGCGGGGTTCTTTGCAGTCGTGGCACGTGGGTGCGAAATCTCACGCGCGACGAGGTGTAAAACTTTTCTTCCGTTTAAAACTTTTTATATGGCAAAATTATCTAATAAACAGAAACTGAAAAAAAGGAGTGTGTAACAAAATGAAAAAGCTGATGTGTGTTATCCTGAGCGTCGTGATGCTGTTTTCGCTCTGCGGGACTGCGTTTGCCGCAGAGGACAGCGAGATGACAAATGCGGTGAAAATTGCCAAAAGCCGTCTTGAAATCCCGGCATCATTTACGGAGTTTTCAAGCGGAAAATACGAAGCCGGAGGGCAGAATGTTTATGAACTCATATGGAGAGATACCGCGGAAAACCCGAGCTCGATAAACGCAAGCGTCCTTGCATCGGGCGAGATAATCTCGTATTATTACCGTGACGGTGAGCGTGATTATGATAAGTCCGGCATTGCGGCGTATTCAAAGGAAGAATATCTCCGAATTGCAAAAGAGTGGATTTCAAGGGTTAACCCCTCATATGCTCCGGAGCTTGGTGATGCCAATGAGGTTTATATCGGCGGTGTACATTCATATAACGTAAGCGTAAGGCTCGGACGCACGATAAACAGTGTGCCGGTTTACAGTGATAATGTTCATGTTTCTATTGACAAGTATAACGGAAGAGTTTTATCCATGAATTCACAGTGGACGCATCCGGAAAAGATTGAGAATGCGGAAGATGTAATTTCGGTGGATGAAGCCGGGAAAATTCTTGGAGAGATGTCATCGCTTACCCTTCGCTACCATAAGCTTCAGGATGAAGCGAGAGCCGTGCTTATGTACACTCCCGGGCGCTTCGGGATGATGATAGATGCCTTCGGCGGCGAAGAGTTTACCGTTGAGTATGTGGACAGTGAGGAGGGCGATGCCGGCGGCGGTGCGTCCGGTACAGTGAATGACAGCGCTACAAACGAAAAGTATGAAAGCGAGCTTACGCGCGAAGAGCTTGAAAACATTGAAGAGCTTGAAAGCCTTCTTTCAAAGAATGAGATATCCGCGATAATCGCGAAAATGGCAGGCGCGGCAGTCTCGTCGTTCAAGGTCAAAACCGTCACCTACCGTCAGACGGGAAGTGCTGAAGAAGAAAAAAATTATGAAGCGCGTGTTTTCCTTACAAATGGGGAAAAAGAGAGTGCAAACGTTGTTCTTGATGCCGCGACGGGTGAGCTTAAGTCGCTCTATACATATCTTGAGTACAACCCGGATAAAAAGCAGACAAAAAAGCGCGCAGATATGAAGCAGACTGCAAGACGCTTTATTGACACATGGGCTTCTGACGTTGCAGACAAGGCGTATGTGTTTGAAACCGAAGAGGAAGAAAAGGAAAATGCAAGCGGGTACTTTACGTTTACTCATAACGAAAACGGTATTGAGTATCAGGGGAACAGAATAACCGTTCGTGTTGATGAGAACACGGGAAAGATTCTTTCCTTTACGAAATATTGGGAAAATGAAATAACATTCGATGCTCCGGACGGAATTATATCTTTGGAAGAAGCAACAGAAAAGTATATTGAATCGGCAGGAGCCGCGTTGTGTTATGTGGCTACGGAGCGTGAGATGTATGCTTCAAATAATGCTGAAAGACTTGCGCTCGTATACCGTTTTTCCGATGACGCACCGGCGTATGTCGATGCAAAAAACGGTGAGTGCTATGACTGGAGTATGGGGCAGGAGCAGGAGTCTCCCGATGAGTATGAGCTTCAGCCGGATATCAAAAACCACTGGGCAAAGCATGCGGTGGAGACCCTTGCCGATAACGGAATAATTATATCCTATGATGAGCTTTTCTGTCCTGACGAAGCGATAACGCAAAAGGAAATAGCGCTTATAATGGATTGCTTTGACGGAGGCTATCGCCCGTATGAGGTAACGGAAAACGATTATGCGTCGTATATTGACCGATTTGTCAGACGTGAAGTAATCAAGGGCGGCGAGAAAAATCCGGATAAGAAGGTAACGCGCGAGGAATGTGCCGCATATCTTGTGCGTATGTTCGGATATGGCAGTGCCGCAGAGCTTAAGGGAATTTACAAGACCGGATTTGCGGATGAAGCAAAGGTTTCTGCCGATAAGGTGGGATATGTTGCAATTGCAAAGGCTCTTGGTCTTATCTCCGGAAACGGAGGAAATTTCAATCCGAAGAATAACGTAACCCGTGCAGAAATTGCAACGATGCTTTATAACGCACTGGAAAAATAGAACAATAATTAGTTGCTGAGGGGCGGGCGGATTTGTCCGCTTCTCACTTTTTTAGAAAAAATTGAAAAAAATGAAAAATAGGTCTTGACATTTCTTAATTTACGTTGTATAATTTATAAGCTTAGATATGCGGATGTAGTTCAATGGTAGAATTCCAGCCTTCCAAGCTGGTTACGTGGGTTCGATTCCCATCATCCGCTCCATTTTTTTGTAAATGTGCGCCTGTAGCTCAGGTGGATAGAGCAACTGCCTTCTAAGCAGTGGGTCAGGGGTTCGAGTCCCTTCAGGCGCGCCATTATGAAAAAACTTGTGCCGCTGTTCAAAGTTATGACTATATGGTGGGTATAGCTCAGTTGGTTAGAGTACCAGATTGTGGCTCTGGGGGTCGCCGGTTCGAATCCGGCTACCCACCCCATTTTCCCTCTTGGGATTACACGTTGGGATGTAGCCAAGTCGGTAAGGCACCAGACTTTGACTCTGGCATTCGTAGGTTCGAGTCCTGCCATCCCAGCCAAATATGATCCACTAGCTCAGTAGGTAGAGCACCGCCCTTTTAAGGCGGGTGTCCGGAGTTCGAGCCTCCGGTGGATCACCAGAAAAAAGACATCCAACGGATGTCTTTTTTCAGTTATATTTGCCTTGCGGCAAGTTAGAAGTTTAGATTGCTTCGCAAGTTTGGAATTGACTTCGTCAATGCTGTCTTATTGAGGGCAAATATATCATAACTGAAACCGCAAGGTTTCTTCATAACTTTTACGAAGTAAAATCACAACTCTAAACTATTTTACGACGCATTTTTATTGTTCTATTTTGCCGGAAAATACGCCTTGCGGCGGAATAAATCCACTATTGCAGATGAAATCGCCTGTGGCGGATAAAAGACAGCTTTGCTTTATGCGAAGCTTATTTTTATACACCTATTGAAACTATTAGCATTTTGTGCTATAATATGTCAGAAAAATGAAGATGGGAGAAATTACATATGAAAAACAAAGGTGTAAGATTTATAACATTAACGGCGGCGTTTCTGGCGCTTCTTATTATCTTCCAGAGCCTTTCGGCAAGTCTGGGGCAGATGGTTACGGGAAGTCTGGTAAACTTCGTGCTTGTTGCGGCGACGCTTCTTGCAGGCTGGAAATCAGGGCTTATTATCGCGCTTCTTTCGCCGTTTTTTGCAAAGCTTTTCGGAATCGGACCCATTTATCCGATACTGCCGGTTGTTGCCCTTGGCAATGCGACGCTCGTTGTTGTGTATGCGTTCATTATGAGCCGAAGCTTTAATTCCGCCTTGCGCTGGGTGGTTTCCGTTGTCATTGCGGCAGCGCTTAAATATGCAGTGCTTACCGTTGGTGTTGTGAAGCTTGTGCTTCCGTTGGTTTCTGTTCCGGCTCCCCAGGCAGCGAAGCTTGCCGCAATGTTCGGAACAACACAGTTCTTTACGGCATTTATCGGCGGAGCTGTTGCATTCATTGCAGTACCGCTCATTCAAAAGGCAGTTAAGAGATAATAAAAAAGGAGCAATATTATGAGTAACAATTTTGACTTTTCTATTGTAGACAAAATTCTCGATGCACACGATTGCAAACAGCAAGCAGTTATTGCCATATTGCAGGAAATTCAGGAGCATTATCGCTATCTTCCGCAAGAAGTATTTCCGCATCTCGCAAAGAAGCTTGATATGAGCGAAGCAAGAATCTACAGTGTCGCAACATTTTATGAGAACTTCTCGCTCGAACCGAAGGGGAAATACGTTATAAAAATATGTGACGGCACGGCTTGCCATGTCCGCCACTCTCTTCCGATACTCGAACGTTTCCGTCAGGAGCTTGGGCTTTCTGAGAACAAGCATACGACAGACGACCTCAACTTTACTGTTGAAACCGTTTCTTGTCTCGGTGCGTGCGGTCTTGCACCCGTCATTATGGTGAACGACGATGTTTATTCTGCAATGACACCCGAAAAGGCATCCGATCTCATCAAAAAGCTTAAGGAGGAACTTGCAAATGCTTAAATCAAGAGAAGCACTTCTGACACTTCGCGAAGAGTATGCAAAGGCATATGCCGCTCAGTCGAGAAGAATCATTGTTTGTGCAGGTACGGGTTGCGTTGCAGGCGGCTCTATGAAGATATACGACAGATTGAATGAGCTTCTTGGCGAGCGCGGTCTTTCCGTTGCCGTTGACCTTGAGGTAGATCCCCACGGCGATGTAATTGACCTTAAAAAGAGCGGTTGTCACGGCTTTTGTGAAATCGGTCCGCTTCTTCGTATAGATCCCGAGGGTTGGTTATATACAAAGGTACAGCTTTCCGATTGCGAAGAAATCATTGAAAAGACTATCATCGGCGGCGAACACATTGACCGTCTTGCATACAAGTGCGGTTGCAATACATATAAAAAGCACAGCGATGTTCCGTTCTATAAGAATCAGACGCATGTCGTTCTTGACCAGTGCGGCACAATTAATGCAGATTCCATTCGCGAATATATCGCCCTCGGAGGATACTCCGCTCTGGAAAAAGCGTTGTTTGATATGTCTCCCGAAGCTATAACAGATGAGATTAAAAAATCGAATCTCCGTGGCCGTGGGGGTGGTGGTTTCCCTGCAGGCCGCAAGTGGGAGCAGGTTCGCTGTCAGAACGCTACGCAGAAATACGTAGTATGTAACGGTGACGAGGGTGACCCCGGTGCATTTATGGACGGAAGCATCATGGGCGGTGACCCGCACAGAATGATCGAGGGTATGATTATTGCGGGTATCGCAACCGGTGCAAGTGAGGGGTATATTTATGTTCGCGCAGAGTACCCGCTCGCGGTTGAACGCCTCCGCACCGCTATTGCGCAGGCAGAGGAGCTTGGCATTCTCGGAGATAATATTTTAGGAACGGAGTTTTCCTTCCGGCTTCATATAAGCCGTGGCGCGGGTGCGTTTGTTTGCGGAGAGGGAAGTGCGCTTACCGCATCAATTGAGGGCAAGCGGGGATTTCCGCGTGTTAAACCTCCGCGCACAACGGAGCACGGACTTTTTGACAAGCCCACAGTTCTCAACAATGTTGAAACGTTTGCAAATGTTCCGCTTATCATTTCAAAGGGTGCTGACTGGTATCTCGGTATTGGTACAGAGAAAAGCCCGGGAACAAAGGCATTTGCACTTACGGGAAATATTATGAACACAGGTCTTATCGAAGTTCCGATGGGAACAACGCTTCGCGAAATCATCTTTGATATCGGCGGCGGTATGCGTGACGGTGCGCAGTTCAAGGCAGTCCAGATAGGCGGACCGAGCGGTGCTTGCCTCACGGCAGAGCATCTTGATCTCCCGCTTGATTTTGATACGCTGAAAAAAGTCGGCGCTATGATCGGCTCGGGCGGACTCGTCGTTATGGACGATAAAACCTGTATGGTTGAGGTTGCACGCTTCTTTATGAATTTCACACAGAACGAATCCTGTGGAAAGTGCGTGCCGTGCCGCGAGGGTACAAAGAGAATGCTTGAAATTCTCGAGCGCATCGTCGCAGGTGAAGGTCGTGAGGGCGATATTGAGCTTCTTGAGGACCTTGCCGATACGATTGTCAACACGGCACTTTGCGGTCTTGGCAAATCCGCACCGAATCCGATTATCAGCACAATAAAGAACTTCAGAAGTGAATATGAAGCTCATATTTACGAGAAGAGGTGCCCGGCGGGAGCATGCCAGAAGCTTAAGCGAATCACAATTGATCCGGAGCTTTGCAAGGGCTGTTCAAAGTGTGCTCGTCAGTGCCCGGTCGATGCAATTTCCGGTAAAGTGAAAGAACCGTTTACAATTGATCTTTCAAAGTGCATACGCTGCGGAAGCTGTGTCGGTGCATGTCCGTTTAAGGCTATAAAGGAGGATTAGGACGATGGCAGATAAAAAGTATATGACAATAGACGGTATCCCCGTTGAAATAAATGGCGAAAAAAACCTTTTGGAGCTTATCCGAAAAATAGGAATAAAGCTTCCTACCTTCTGCTATCATTCCGACCTCTCGGTTTACGGTGCGTGCCGTATGTGTATGGTAGAAAATGAACGCGGCGGTCTTGATGCCGCGTGCTCCACGCCCCCTCGCGAGGGAATGAACATACGCACCAACACGGAGCGTTTACGCCGTTATCGCCGCAACATTCTCGAGCTTATTATCGCAAACCACTGCAATGATTGCACAACCTGCAAGAACAACCTCCGTTGCAAGCTGCAGGACCTTGCAATGAGATATAACATCGACGGTGTCCGTTTCCCGAACACTTCGGGAAATGCCCGTCCCAAGGACGAATCCTCAGATTCAATATCTATGGATCCTGCAAAGTGCATTCTCTGCGGCGACTGCGTCAGAGTGTGCCATGAGTTGCAGAACGTCGGTGCAATCGACTTTGCATTCCGTGGCTCTAAGATGAGTATCAGCACAGCTTTCGGAAAGCCGCTTTCCGAATCTCCATGTGTTGGTTGCGGTCAGTGTGTCGCTATCTGCCCGACGGGTGCGCTCGTCGTCAAGAACCATATTTCCCCCGTCTGGAAAGCGGTTGATAACCCGGAAATAAAGACAACCGTCCAGATTGCTCCCGCAGTCCGCGTTGCGGTGGGACGTGAGCTCGGCGTTCGTGACGGTGAGAATGTTATGGGCAAGATCGTTGCTGCGCTCAGACTTATGGGCTTCGACGAGGTTTATGACACATCACTCAGCGCTGACATCACGGTCATCGAAGAATCAAACGAATTCCTCGAGCGCCTTGAAAACGGCGGAACACTTCCGCTTATGACCTCCTGCTGCCCCGGTTGGGTCAAATATTGCGAGAACAAGCATCCCGAGCTTCTCGACAATGTATCTTCCTGCAAATCTCCGATGCAGATGTTTGCGGCACTGCTTAAGGATCGCGCAAAGAAGAACGGGGAGGAGACCTTCCACGTTGCAATTATGCCCTGTACGGCAAAGAAATCGGAAGCAACCCGCGATGAATTTAAGACAGACGGTTGCCCCGATGTTGATGCAGTCATCACGACGAACGGACTTATCCGTATGATCAAAGAATCAGGTATTATGTTTGAATCACTTGAGCCTGAAGCTGTCGATATGCCTTTCGCAACAATCTCCGGTGCCGGTGTTATTTTCGGCGTTACCGGCGGTGTTACAGAAGCGGTGCTTCGCCGCGTTGCTTCCGGAAAAACACGCTCGGAGCTTCTTGCCGTTGCGAACAAGGGACAGCGCGGAATGGAAGGCATCAAGGAATTTGATCTCGAATATGGAGAAAAAACTCTCCGTATCGCAGTTGTCAGCGGTCTCGCAAATGCAGAAAGCATCATCAAGCGTATGCAAGCCGGTGAGCATTTCGACTTCATCGAGGTTATGGCTTGCCCCGGAGGCTGCATAAGCGGCGCAGGTCAGCCCTATGTTATGCACGAAGAGCGCAAGGAAAGAGCAAAGGGGCTCTATGAAGCAGACAGGCTGCTTAGTGTTCGACGTTCCGAAGAAAATCCGCTTGTTTCTTCCTTGTACGAAAGTGTTATCGGAGACCGTGCGCATGAGCTTCTGCACGTACACTATAAAAAGAACTGATAGGAAATAGAAATATTCAGGTGCATTCATGCATCACTCTTTGGAGAGCTGATGCGTGAATGCACCTTTTTAATATCTGTATGATATTCCCTGCTGGAATTTAAGCGGGGTCATCCCCGTGCAGCGTTTGAAGATTTTTATAAAATAGCTTGTGCCGGGATATCCCACAAGAGATGCGACGCTTGAAACGGAATAACCTTGCGCGAGAAGCGGCTTTGCGGCCTCAACGCGCGTGAGAGTGATAAAGGTATTTACCGTCATGCCCACTGCCTGCTTGAAATCGCGCGTGAACTTCGCGTAGCTGACAAAAAACTTTGAGGCAAGAAAATCGAGCTTTATATCCTCGGCGTAATGCTCGCGGATATAGCTGACCGTTTCGTCAATATATGTTGCTGTTGCAGGAATATCGCTTTCCGAGTTTTTGCGGGCAACGTCATTTGCAAGGAGCATAAGCTCTGAGACCAGAAGCCGTGATTCAAGCGAACCTGTGCGCGAGGCGGGGGCGTTTTCAAATCTGTCGTAAAGGGTTTCCATAATGGTGAGCATACGCCGGTATATTTTGTCGGGAACGCGGTATATCGCAGAGCGCGACATAAAGTGTGAAAAAATACTGCTGTATTCAGGAAGAAAGGACGATACGAAATCAGGGTTAAACATAATCTGGTATCTTTCGTATTTTTTCTCCTGATTTATGTAAGGATTGTGGAGCTGATATGCCGCTGAGAAGATAAAGCAGTGCTCGTTGTCAACGCGGTCGACGCATTTATTCGATGTATAGGTGACATCTCCGTCGCTTATCAGCGAAAACTCGTGATATGGGTGAGAGTGAAGAGTTCTTCGATCCTGCTCAAAACCCTTTCCGCTGTAAAAGTCAATGCGGAAATCGCCGTTCAGTTTTTCAATAACGTATATTTGCATATTCTCATCTCCGTGAAGTGTATCGAAATGTTGTATTTTTATTGGATTGTTGCTTGTCTTGACATATATAATGATAATATAATAATGTTATAAATTTGTCAAGGGGGCGCAGTCTCATTATGAAAAAGTTTATGAACGAGAATTTCTTGTTGGAAAATAAAACTGCGAGAATTCTTTATCACAAACATGCGAAGAAGATGCCGGTTATAGATTATCATTGCCATATTTATCCGCATCAGATAGCAGAGGATAAGCATTATAAAACAATTACCGATGTGTGGCTTGACCGCGACCATTACAAGTGGCGCGCGATGCGTACATACGGCATCCCGGAAAAGTATGTCACAGGGGACGCATCACCCAAGGAAAAGTTTATGAAGTGGGCAGAGGTTTTGCCCTAC
The DNA here is from genome assembly GCA_045539475.1 of Eubacteriales bacterium. GTDB lineage: Bacteria > Bacillota > Clostridia > Oscillospirales > JAAYXM01 > SIG480. Next base: position 36,770 of record JAZQFJ010000063.1, read on the forward strand.
TGTATAGGAAATCCGCTGTATCACTGGACTCAGCTTGAGCTTAACCGCTTTTTCGGGGTGAACGAGCCGCTTTGCCCAGAGAGCGCGGAGCGTATCTGGAACAAGTGTAACGCGGTGCTTGCAAGGGAAGACTTTGGTGTGCGCGGAATTATAAAGCACTCAAATGTTGAGATAATCTGCACCACGGATGATCCGATAGACAGCCTTGAATTTCACGAACAGCTTGCCGCGGACGAGAGCTTTGACGTAACTGTTCTTCCAAGCTTCCGTCCGGATAAGGCGGTGAACATCACCCGCCATGAGTTCTGTGGATATATAGCAGAGCTTTCAAAGGTTGCGGGAATAGAAATAAAGTGTTTTAATGATTTATGCGAAGCGCTTGATAAGCGTCTTGATTTCTTCATCGCTCACGGCTGCTGCATCACAGACCATGCTCTTGATACGGTTGAATACGGGGATGAGGATGCAGTTGCGGCAAACGAAACACTTCTCCGTGCGCTTCGCGGGGAAAAACTTACTCCCGAAGAGGTTGCGGTTTACCGCACGACTCTCGTTCTTCATCTTGCGCGCAGATATTATGATAACAACATAGTTATGCAGATTCACATCGGCGCACTGCGCGATAACAACAGCCCGATGTTTGACCGCCTCGGACCGGATATGGGATACGACTCTATCCGTGATGATAAGGTTATGGAGCCGCTCCGCAATCTTCTTAACACGCTTGAAACCGAGAACAGATTGCCGAAAACCGTTCTCTACAGCCTCAACCCCGCTCACAACGAAGCGCTTATGACGCTTTCTGCGTGCTACAACGGTCATGGCGTTGAGTGTAAGATGCAGTTTGGATGCGCGTGGTGGTTCAATGACCAGATTGACGGAATAGTGAAGCACCTTACCGCAATCGGGAACCTCGGCCTTGTGTCGAAGTTTATCGGTATGCTTACCGATTCACGAAGCTTCTTAAGCTATACACGGCATGAGTATTTCAGAAGAATTGTCTGCAATCTCCTCGGTGACTGGGCGGAACGCGGACTTATCGTAAGAGATATAAAGCTTCTCGGCAAAATCGTTCAGGATATTTCATATAACAACACAAAAAAGTATTTTTTTGAATAAGAGCTGATAAAAAGACGCAAAAAACCGGCTGTGAAAAAGTCAAAGACCTTTTCGCAGCCGGTTCTGTTTTTACTTTGAAAATTCTGCGGTGATTTTGCCGAGAAGCTCGTAATGTTCGGAGGTAATTTGCTTTTTGAAAGCTTCGTTGTGGTTTCGGAAAGCGGTGATAAGGTCTTTTGTAATTGCCGCCTGCTCATCGGTAAGACCGTAAAGCGAAGCTGTACCGCGCGTTTCCGTTCCGCAAAGCTCATCAAGCGATACGCCGAGTATTGCCGCAAGAGAGCGTAGCGTTTCAAGCGTAGGAGAAATCAGGTTATTTTCGTATCTTGAAATCGTGCCTTCGGTTACTCCTATTTTTCCAGAAAGAGTTTTCATTGTTAATTTTTTTGCATTTCTATACTTTTTTAGCGTCAGTCCAAAATCATACATAGTCGCACCTCCAATTGCATCATAAGAAAAATTTTTAGCATAAACTTGCATTATATACAAGTTTATGCTATTATTATTGCATAAGAAGAAAGAATGCGTTGTATAATATGCGTAAACGCAAATTTGGAGTCTGATCAATGATATGGAAGGAGAAGTGTTTATGGGCAGACAACTAAAAAGTGATGTAATACCGGAAGAAACAACAAATCTTGCCTGGAACATTAAAGAGGCTATGGCGGAGAAATTTTATGCGGTTATTAAACGAAAAAGGCTTCCGTTATATATAATCCTGGAAACGTTTATGCAACAGTTTTGCGACGGAAGTTTTAAATTGGAAGAGATGGAGATTACCAAATTTGACAGAAACAGAGAGAATACGCGCATGATACATACCATGGCTAACAAAAGGATTTATTTCAGGTTCAAATCTGTTTGTGTAGAAAAGGGATACGTAATTGGAAGCGTTCTGTCAGCATTCGTCGAAAAATTTTTAACCTGTGAGTATGTTCTGGAACTGCGAAGTGCCGCCGATGCAGACAAAGAGGAAAAGAGCAGCTGTTTGAATGAGCTGATGCGCCTTTATGAATTAACATGAGAAGAAGAGAGGAACGGTTTGAATAATTCTTGAATAAACATAAAAACACCCGCGGAGTACGTGCGCTTGCACATACCCCGCGGGTGCAATGTTTTTTAATTCATCAGTGCGATGTAGAGATTGAGATATCCCGCAAAGAGAAGCCATGCAAGATACGGCAGCTGGAGATAGGCGGCAGGTTTGTCAACCCGATAAAACTTTATTATCATAACGACAACAACGGCAATGAGAAGGATAAGCCAGATAAAGGCGAAGGTATAAGCCTGAAGATTGAAGAATATAATGCTCCAGAAAAAGTTTACGACAAGATTTACGCCGAAGACCTCAATTGCGTTTGATTTCGGGTCCTCAAGGTATACGCGCGCAGCGCTGTATCCCATTAGGGTGAAGAGAATAGTCCATACTATCGGAAAAACGATTGCCGGCGGGGTGAGCGGCGGTTTTTGTATTGTGTCGAATACATTCATATTGTTTCTGGTAAGAAATGCGGACAGCCCTCCGACTGCAAGCGAGATTAAGATAAATACTATTTTTGTCTTTTTGGATTTATTCATAACAAATCACACTCCTCATATTTTAAGTCTATACGCAAAATGATAAAATTATTCCTGTTAAAATGCTTGTCACGGGAGTGAGTTTGTGGTAAAATAGATAATGTATAGCTGTAAGTATTTTTTAAGCCGAGAGGAGATAAACACCTTAAGGTTTAAAACGTAATTTCAGCGAACAGCTGCAGAAAATTCTGCAAATATACGTCAAGCCGAGGAGAGACGGTATGAAGAGGATTTGTTCACTCATTTTAATATGCGTTTTTCTGCTTTGCGGATGCGGAAGCGGAACATCATCGGATATGTTTGCCGTGCCGGAAATGCCGGAGATGCAAAGCAGGCTTATCGAGACGGTGGAGAGCGTCCTCGGCGGGGGATTTGATTATTCCGAACCGCGCTCCGGGCTCAACCGTCAGCCGCTTCAGCTTATAGACCTTGACGGAGACGGCGAGGAAGAGGGAATTGCCTTCTTGCGAGATATTCAGGAAACGTACAAAACGTTTATTTATATTTTTGAAAACGGCAAGGACGGTTTCACTCTCTTTGACATCATCGAAGGCTCGGAAAATGAGCTTTACACCGTATCCTACAGTGATGTTCTGGGTAAGAACGGATATGAAATCATTGTAGAGTGGGGTGCGGATGGTGACGGAAGCCATCCGATAACTGTTTATGATCTCGGTGACAGCTCTGCAGAGAAGATTCTTGAAACTTCGGCGCATCAGTATTCCGTGAGCGATATTGACGGGAATGGCGGAAATGATTTTCTTGCAGTGGTAAAGCGCGGAGGGGTCTTTTATGCCGATGTGTACACGGTGTCCGGCGGAAAGCTCGGAAAGCAGGGCAGCGCGCGGCTTGCACCGGGTGACGGGAAAATACTCAGAATAAAAACAGGTATGACAAGCCCGGGAAAGAATGGAGTTTTCATAGAGCGTGAGTATGGCGACGGGGTTATCACGGACGTTATTGCATATGGGAAAGACGGATTTGTAAACCTGCTTCCGAATGGGGATGTGTGCGTTACGCGCGCCGCATGTGCAGATGTTACGGGTGACGGTGTTATTGAGATACCGAAGGAGACGGAGAAGAACGCTCTTCGTGGGGCTACCAACCGGACATACCGCTGGAGCACGGTTTCGGAAAACGGCACACTCATTCCGAGTGCATTTACCTATCATTCGTATTCCGAAGGCTGGTATCTTCTTCTGCCTACATCGTGGAGCGGAAGTGTTTACGCTTCACGCACGGTAACGCGGGCGGGAGAGATTGGGATTTCGTTCTCGACGCGTGAGCTTATGCAGGGGGATACTGATGAGCATATAGAAGCGCCGTTGTTTTCACTTTTTATTCTGACGGGAGGAAGCCGCGATGCATATGCCGCAGAAGAAGGGCGATTTGTCGTGGCAGAACGCGAGGACAGAATTTTTGCCGCAAAGATTGAAAGCGAGAGCTACCTTGCAACGCGGATTGATGAGGCGTTTATAAAAGCGGCACTTAGAAATATTGAGAGCGAATGGTTCTCCGAAATATCATTTGGATAAGGAGGAAAGAAGATGGCAAAGAAAAAAATTCTCGTCGTTGAGGATGAGGCAAGTATACGAAGCTTTATTGTTATAAATCTTGAGCGGGCAGGATATGAGGTTTGCGAGGCGGAATCCGGCGAGGATGCACTTGAGCTTTTGCGCCATGAGCAGGGAGTCGGTGTTGCGTTGCTTGACCTTATGCTTCCGGGCATTGACGGATTTGAGCTGTGCCGCCGTATCCGCTCCGGCGGGTCTAAAATCGGCATAATTATGCTCACTGCGCGCACACAGGAGGTTGACCGCGTTACGGGACTTATGACAGGTGCGGATGATTATGTCACGAAGCCGTTTTCTCCGACAGAGCTTATTGCGAGAATTGATGCGCTTTACCGCAGACTCGGCGATGTGGTTTCCGAGGACACGTCAAGCCTCAGGAGCGGACCGTTTTTGCTTAATACGCGCAACCGCACGCTTGACAAGGACGGCAAGCGCGTGCGCCTCACGCAGGTTGAGTATACAATTATGCAGTATTTTCTTGAAAATCCGGACCGCGCCATATCCCGTGAGGATATGCTTTCTGCAGTCTGGGGAAGCAGTAATATGAGCGAATTAAAAATCGTGGATGTAAATATCCGCAGGCTTCGCATAAAGATAGAGGATAACCCTGCCGACCCAAAGTATATCCGCACGGTGTGGGGTTACGGTTATAAGTGGAGCGATTAAAAGAAAGGAGAGCACGCCGTAATGCGTCATTCTATAGGAATCCGTCGCAGATGGATGATAAATAATCTTATATATATTGCGCTTATTATTACGATTTGCGTGGGCGTGTTTTCTGTTTCTGCGATGAACTATTATTATGTGAATATTCGCACGGGGCTTATAAACAGCGCGGAGATGAGTGCTGAATATTTCTCGAGAGATCTTACGCTTAGCATGGATTCGTTTTATCAGAATGCAAAGCGCAATCTTGTAGGTACGCCGTCAATGCGCAATGTTGAGCGTCAGATTTTGTTTTCAAACGGCAGAATAGTGATGTCATCGTCCGGGCTTCCGGCGGGGCTTCGTCCGGAAACGCCTGAAATAGCAGATGCAGTTGCGCTTAACAAAACGTCTGCCTTTGTCGGGCGCGACGCGTATACCGGTGAACGGATAATGAGCGTATCAAGTCCGCTTGTGTCAGGCGATGATAAGGTTGTCGGCGTTGTGCGGTATGTAACAAGCCTTTCAGTGGTGGACAGGCGCATTCTTCTGCAGACTGTTGCGGCTCTTCTTGTCGGTGCAATTATGATTTTGCTTGTGTTTGTGTCAAACAAATACTTTTTGCGTTCAATCATATCTCCGCTGCGTGAGGTGACGGATATCTCAAAGAAGATAACCAAGGGAAGCTATGGCGCGACGATTGACAATAAATATGACGATGAGATTGGAGAGCTTGTTGACTCCATAAATGAAATGAGTGCGGAGATTGCACGCGCGGATAAGATAAAAAACGAGTTTATTTCGTCTGTCTCCCATGAGCTTCGCACGCCGCTTACCGCGATTATCGGATGGGGCGAGACACTTACGGCAGTGGGGTTCGAAAACAAGGAAGAAGCCGCGCGCGGGATTGAGATTATACTTAAAGAAACGCGCCGCCTTTCGAAGATGGTTGAGGAGCTTCTTGATTTTGCGCGTATGGAGAGCGGGCGTTTTACGCTTTACGTCGATACAGTGAATCTGAAGGCGGAATTTGAAGAAACGCTTTTTATGTACGGTGATACATTCCGAAAGGCGGGCATTGTGACCGATTATACCAATGACATTGAGGATGATATCTATATCAACGGTGACCGCGAGAGATTAAAGCAGGTATTTTTTAATATGCTTGATAACGCTATGAAGCATGGCGGTGAGGGTGGCAGAATAGATATGAGCATCCTGCGCGAGGGGAAAAATGTCTGCATAAAGATACGCGATTACGGCGCGGGAATATCCGAGGATGAGCTTCCGTATGTCAAGATGAAGTTTTACAAAGGCAAAAGCAAGGCACAGGGCAACGGAATCGGTCTTGCGGTCAGTGATGAGATTGTAAATCTTCATGGCGGACGGCTTGATATTGAAAGCCGCGAGGGAGAGGGCACGACAATAACAATAACCCTTCCCGTGAAGGAAACAGAAGAATAAAAAGAAAAACGAGGAGATTGCAAAATGGGCAAATGTAAGAAAACCTCGATAGGAGGTCAGGCACTTATCGAGGGGATAATGATGCTCGGGCCGGAAAAGAGCGCAATTGCCGTGCGAAAAAGCGACGGCGAGATTGAGCTTAAGGTTGAGAGCATTACAAGGCTTGCGGATAAAAACAAATTTTTCCGCCTGCCGTTTATACGCGGAATACTGGGGCTTTTTGACAGCTTAAAGCGCGGGTTTGCAGCGCTTGAATATTCATCATCCATTGCGATAGATGAGATTGAAGAAGAGCCGACGAAGTTTGAAAAGTGGCTTGAGAAAAAGTTTGGAAGCCGTGCAGTTGAAAAAGTCGTTATGGGAATAGCAAGTGTGCTTGGTATCGCAATACCGATAGTGCTGTTTATCTTCCTTCCCACGCTTCTTGCTGGAGTGGTTGATAAGGTAGTGGATAACAGGATTCTGCAGAATCTTTTAGAAGGTTTTTTCAGAATAGCGATATTTCTTCTCTTTATGTTCTCGGTATCGAGAATGAAGGATATGAAGCGCGTTTTCTCTTACCACGGTGCAGAGCATAAATCAATTTTCTGCTACGAAGCGGGGCAGGAGCTGACGGTCGAGAACGTCAGGAAGTTCTCTAAAGAGCATCCGCGCTGCGGAACGAGCTTTATGTTCTCGGTCATGATTATAAGCATTCTTGTTTTCTCGGTTGTAAGCTGGTCAAATCCGTTTATACGTATGGCACTGCGGCTTGTCCTTCTGCCGGTTGTTGTGGGCATAAGCTATGAGGTTAACCGCTGGCTTGGCAGGCATGACAACTGGGTTTCAAAAATTGTCCGTGCTCCGGGGCTTTGGTTTCAGTCGTTTACGACGTTTGAGCCGGATGACAGCATGATTGAGATTGCAATAGCGGCACTGCGCGAGGTAATTCCCGACGACGGGGAAAAGGATAATTGGTAATCCGAAGGGTTCGAATACCTTAAGGTTTAAAAGGCGGCGTGTATTTTGTTTACCACATATAACGATGTTTATCTTGATATAAGACGCGCGCTCCGCGCGGAGAATATTTCAATGGCAGAGCTTGAGGCTTTTGAGCTTGTACGCTATGTTACCGGAAAAAGCCGAGAGGAGTTTGTGAGGGATAAATACCTTCACGCTACGGCACAGACGGTATCTTCGGCAATGCGGCTTTGCGACCGGAGGCTTCGCGGTGAGCCGCTTGCATATATCCTGGGAGAATGGGATTTTTACGGAATAACGCTGAAGGTTACGCCTGATGTTCTCATTCCGCGCTCTGATACCGAGGCGCTTGTAGACTGCGCTTTGCGCAGAAGCGAGGGTGAGTTCCGTTTCCTTGACCTTGGCTGCGGAAGCGGATGCGTTGGCATAGCGCTCGGGCTTATGCGAAATTCATCCCGCGGTGTGCTTGCCGACATCTCAGATGCGGCGCTTGCTGTTGCTAAGGAGAATGTGTATAATGCTCATCTTTCGTCACGGCTTTTGTGCGTAAAAGCTGATATGACGAAAAAACCGCCGGAAAATCTCGGTAAGTTTGACGTTATTGTCTCAAACCCCCCGTATATAACGGCGGAGGAAATGCGCAGGCTTGATAAATCAGTTGTCGATTTTGAACCGTTTGGCGCACTGTACGGCGGTGAGGACGGACTTGATTTTTACCGCGCGATATGCGAAAACTGGTGGGATTCATTAAACGACGGAGGTGTGCTTGCTTTTGAATGCGGAATAACGCAGAGCACTGCCCTTGAAAAGCTTGTTTCGTCAATCGGCGGAAAAAATGTTCAGACAACTCGTGATACCGCGGGGGTAAACCGCGTGGTGTCGTGTATTAAATAAGTTAAACTAATAAAGGAGTGTTTAAAGATATGGAAAAGGAAAAAGCATTGGAAACTGCGATAACCCAGATTGAAAAACAATTCGGTAAGGGCTCTGTTATGCGCCTGGGTGAGAAGCGCGAAATGAACGTAAGCTGTATCTCCACAGGTTCGCTTACACTTGACCTTGCACTCGGTGTCGGAGGGCTTCCTCGCGGAAGAATTATTGAGATGTACGGTCCGGAATCTTCCGGTAAAACAACCGTCGCACTTCATGTTGTGGCAGAAGCACAGAAAGAGGGCGGTACAGCGGCATTTATCGATGTTGAGCACGCGCTTGACCCGGTATATGCCTCGGCTCTCGGTGTTGATATTGACTCTTTGCTCGTTTCACAGCCGGATACGGGCGAGCAGGCTCTTGAAATTGCGGAGGCACTTGTTCGCTCAAACGCAATTGATGTTATTGTTATCGACTCTGTTGCGGCACTCGTTCCGCGTGCAGAAATCGAGGGCGAGATGGGGGATGCGTTTGTCGGTCTTCATGCGCGTCTTATGTCTCAGGCGCTCCGCAAGCTTGCCGGCGCTATATCCAAGGGCAACTGTGTTGCGATATTTATAAACCAGCTTCGTGAGAAGGTCGGCGTTATGTACGGCAACCCCGAGGTTACAACGGGAGGACGCGCACTTAAGTTCTACTCAAGCGTTCGTATTGATATCCGCCGTGTGGAAACGCTTAAGAACGGAACGGAGTCTTACGGAAGCCGCACGCGCGCAAAGGTTGTAAAAAATAAGGTTGCACCTCCGTTCCGCGAGGGTGAATTTGATATTATCTACGGTCAGGGAATTTCCAAAATTGGTGAGCTTCTTGACCTTGCTGTAAAGCTTGATATTATCCAGAAGAGCGGGTCATGGTTCAATATGGGTGAGACACGTCTCGGTCAGGGACGTGACAACGCCAAGAAATTCCTTATTGACAATCCGGACGTTGCTGCAGATATTGAAGCTCAGGTTCGCGCAAACTACGATAAGCTTGCAGGAACAGCTCCTGCGCGTCCTGCTGTTGTTGCGGCAGGCAAAGGTGTAAAGGTAGATGCGGACGACTTTAAGGGTTAATGAAAATTGAAAGCATAAGACAAGGGAAACGCGATAAAGAAAAGCTTGTTATTCGTACCGAATGCGGTTCGTATATCAGTGCGAGAATTGATGATGCGTACACTTTGCGCGTCGGTGATGAGATAAGCTGTGAGAAGGCGGCAGAGCTTGAGGCGGCTTACAGCGCCGAGGCGGTGAAAAAACGCGCGGCGAAAATCCTTTCTCACCACAGCATATCAAAAAACGAGCTTTCAAAGAAGCTTCGCGAAAAGGGCTTTTCGGATGAGGACTCGGCGAAAACGGCGGAGTGGTTTTCCGAGCGCGGAATGATAGACGATGCTGCGTTTGCCCGTCAGGTTGCGGAATATTATAAAGGGCGTGGGTGCGGCGAGCTTCGCATTCGTCAGGAGTTGTCAAAGCGCGGTATAGAGCGGGAGCTTATTGAAGAAACGCTTTCCGAGCTTGGCTCAAGTGAGGGTGAGCTTTGTGCGCTTATAGAAAAGAAGCTTCGCGGCAAAGCACCTGATGCCAATGAGAAACGTAAGCTTTATGCGTTTCTTTTGCGGCGCGGATTTAAATACGAAGAGATACGTTCCGCGATGAAGGAATTGAAGATAGACACGGAGGACATTGAGTAATGGCAAAGATTGGTGTTGTTTCGCTCGGCTGTTCGAAAAATCAGGTCGATTGCGAGCATATGCTCAGCGTGCTGGATGAGCGCGGATATGAGCTTACGGTAGAGCTGAATGAGGTTGATGCAGTGCTTATCAACACCTGCGGTTTTATCGGCGATGCCCGTGATGAGGCATATGAATATATAAAAGAGGCGATTACGCTCAAAAATGAAGGAAGCATAAAGAAGATAGTTGTTTCCGGCTGTCTTTCGGAGCTTTTAAAAGACAAACTGCATAATGAGTTTCCGGAGATTGATGCGCTTGTAGGATGCGGAAGCTTTCTTGAGATAGCGGATGTTTTTGACCGCGTGTTTGAAGGCGAGTATACCGAAGCGTTCGGCAAGGTAAGCGATGCGCCGCTTGAATGCGGAAGAATAATCACAACACCGCCGTACACCGCATTTATAAAAATTGCGGAGGGGTGCAGCAACTGTTGCAGTTACTGTGTTATCCCGCGTCTTCGCGGAAAGCTCCGTAGCCGTGATATGGAGGAAATTGTTGCCGAAGCAGAAGCGCTTGCCGAGACCGGTGCACGTGAGCTTATCGTTGTTGCGCAGGATACGGGAAGCTACGGCGTTGACCTTTGCGGCAATAGCATGCTTTCCGAGCTTCTTTCCCGTCTGTGCGCCATTGAAAAGGTTGATTGGGTTCGTGTTCATTACCTCTATGCCGATAAGATTGACGATGAACTTATAGATGTTATCGCAAAAGAGGATAAGATAGTTAAGTACTTAGACATTCCTATCCAGCATATAAATAACAGAATACTTTCCGCAATGAACAGGCGCGACACCTCGGAGAGCATACGCACGCTTTTTGGGAAGCTTCGTGAAAGGATTCCGGGACTTGTTCTGCGAACAAGCCTTATTGTAGGCTTTCCGGGTGAAACTGCAGAGGAGTTTGAAGAGCTTTGCGATTTCTTGAAAGAATATAAGATTGAGCGTGCCGGTACGTTTGCATACTCCCGTGAGGAAGGAACACTCGCAGCGGAGCTTCCCGATCAGGTTGACGAGGATGAAAAGCTTCGCCGATGCGAGCTTGTGGGGGCGTTGCAGGCACGGATTATGGATGAATACAACGAAAAAATGATGGGAAAAACACTTCGTGTGTTGGTTGAGGGCTTTGACCGCTACAGCGAATGTTATTTCGGAAGAAGTTTTGCCGACTCGCCGGATATTGACGGAAAGGTCTTTTTCCATGGTAAGAAAGGAATTGCCCCGGGTTCGTTTGTCGATGTTGTGATAGACGGCGAGCTTGATGGAGATCTTTTGGGCGAGGTGAAATAAGGAGGAAAAGTTATGACTACTGCGAATATTATATCAATCATAAGAATGTGTCTTATCCCGGTGTTTATTCTGTTTGCATTGCTCGATTTTCCGACAAGCTCGTATATAGCCGTTGCAATATTCATTGTTGCAAGCATGACTGACTGGGTGGACGGATACATTGCCAGAAAATACAATCAGGTAACAACCTTTGGTAAGTTTCTCGACCCGCTTGCGGATAAGCTGCTCGTCATTGCGGCGGCGCTTGTTCTCATCGAGCGCGGCGATATGGGCAGTGTTCCGGCATTCATCATTGTCGCGCGTGAGCTTATCGTCACCTCTTTGCGTATAGTTGCAATGGGTGAGGGAATAGTAATTGCGGCACAAAAATCCGGAAAGGCAAAGACGTTTATTCAGATGGTCGGTACGGTTTTCCTGTTCACACCTCTGCGTCACATTGCCGTTTTCGGCATCAGCCTTGGAACGGTTGTTGTGTGGCTTATGGCGGCTATAACGGTTATATCGGGAATTGAGTATTTCAAAAGCTTTGGCGGAGTGCTCAATCCGACTGAAAATAATAAAGGCGAGGGAAAATAAATTATGAAGCTTTTTAATTCACTTACAAGAAAAAAAGAAGAATTTACGCCTATGGATCCGCAGAACGTAAAAATGTATTCCTGCGGACCTACGGTATATAATTACTTTCACATTGGAAACGCGCGCCCGTTTATCGTGTTTGACGTTTTGCGCCGCTATATGGAATATCGCGGTTACAACGTAAAGTTTGTTCAGAACTTTACTGACATTGACGATAAGGTTATAAACCGCGCAAACGAAGAAGGCGTTACTTATAAGGATATTGCAGATAAATACATCGAAGAATACTTTGTGGATGCAAAGGGGCTTGGTATTCATCCGGCGACCATCCATCCTAAGGCAACGGAAAACATTGATGCTATTATCGAGATTGTGTCAACGCTTATTGAAAAGGGCTATGCATATGAGTCTGAGGGTGACGTTTATTTCCGCGCACTTAAATTCAAGGACTACGGCAAGCTTTCAAAGCAGCCGCTTGAGGATCTTGTTGCCGGTGCGAGAATAGGCGTGGGAGAGAAAAAAGAGGATGCGTGTGACTTTGCGTTGTGGAAGGCGGCAAAGCCCGGCGAGCCGTCGTGGACATCTCCGTGGGGTGAAGGACGCCCGGGCTGGCACATAGAGTGCAGTGCTATGGCAAACCGTTATCTCGGAAAGACGATTGATATTCACAGCGGCGGTGTTGACCTTACTTTCCCGCATCACGAGAACGAAATTGCGCAGTCGGAAGCTGCAAACGGATGTCAGTTTGCAAACTTCTGGCTCCATAATGCATTTCTTAATATTGATAACAAAAAAATGTCGAAATCTCTCGGCAACTTCTTCACTGTGCGCGATGCGGCAGAGGCTTACGGATATGAGGCAATCCGCTTCTTTATGCTTTCCGCGCACTATCGCAGTCCGATAAATTATTCGCAGGAGTCGCTTATGCAGGCGAAGGCCGCGCTTGAAAGACTTCACAATGCAGTGAACAATATGGAATTTCTCAGCAAAAACGGAAGCGGAGAGGAGCTTTCGGATGCGCAGAAGGAAGTTCTCTCGGGATTTGACAAGCACAGAGAGAAGTTTATTGCTGCAATGGATGACGATATTAACACAGCGGATGCAATCGCCGCAATTTTCGAGCTTGTTCGCGATGTGAACAGCACCGTTGCAGATAACGGAAGCTCTGCTTTTGCGGCAGAGTGTCTCTCGCGCGTGCGTGAGCTTTGTGATGTTCTCGGGCTTGTAGAAAAGAAAGACGAAGCCTCTCTTGATGCTGAAATTGAGGCACTTATAGAAGCACGTCAGGCGGCACGCAAGGAGCGTAACTTTGCGGAAGCGGACAGAATCCGTGACGAGCTTGCCGCACAGGGAATTATTCTTGAGGATACTCCGCAGGGTGTAAAATGGCACAGAGCGTAAGCTAAGAAAATTCACCGGAGGGAAAGCATATGAAGATAATGGTTATTGACGGGAACAGTATAGTGAACCGTGCGTATTACGGAGTGCGTCCGCTGACGAATGCGGAGGGACTGAATACGAATGCGATTTACGGCTTTCTCTCAATCTATATGAAAATACTTGATGAGGTTAATCCCGACGGTGTTTGCGTTGCATTCGACTTAAGAAAGCCGACCTTCCGTCATATTAAATATGACGGTTACAAGGCAACCAGAAAAGGAATGCCCGACGAGCTTGCAGAGCAGATGCAGCCGCTCAAAGATGTGCTTGATGCAATGAACATTATGCGCATTGAGTGCGAGGGTTATGAGGCGGATGATATTATCGGTACGGTCAGCCGTATCTGCCGTGATGGCGGGGATGAGTGCGTCATCGTTACCGGAGACCGTGACAGCTTCCAGCTTATTGAAAACGAGGGCACCGAGGTGCTTCTTGTTTCGTCGAGAATGGGAAAGACGGAAACAACGCTGTATAACGGTTCGACGCTTCTTATGAAATACGGACTTCCGCCTGAGCTGATGCGTGACCTTAAAGGTCTTCAGGGGGATAGCTCCGATAATATCCCCGGCGTTGCGGGAATAGGTGAGAAAACCGCGACCGAGCTTGTTTCTCGTTTCGGAGACATAGATTCAATCTATGAAAACATAGACTCGCCGGACATACGCGATTCCGTCCGCAAAAAGCTTGTTGCCGGACGTGACGCGGCATACCTTTCAAAGTGGCTCGGCACGATTGTTCAGGATGCGCCGATTGAGTTTTCAAAAGAGGCTTGCTTGCGCCGTGATATCGATAACGATAAGCTTTATTCGCTGTTTACCAGGCTTGAATTCAAGAGCTTTATAACGCGCATGGGGCTTACTCCGCCGGATGTGCAGGGGGCGTTGCGGCCTGAATCAATGCCGGAGCTTGAAAAAATAACAGTAAGCACGGATGAAGCGATAGTGCAGGCTAAGGAGTATATAAGAGGTAAGAAATGTACCGTTGTTATTGCCGATGCACTTATGGGTATTGCCGTAGCTTGCGGTGAGCGAATATATGCTCTCTCTTCTTGCGATAATGACGAGTCTGCATTTGCGGATTTTGTGCGATTTGTTTTCTCGGCAGAGGTTGAAAAGACGGTTCATGACAAGAAACATATTTCTACTGTTCTTCACCGCGAGAAAATTGTGTGCGAGAACGTAACCTTTGATACCTCGCTTTGCGCGTACGTTCTTGATGCTACGCGAAAAAGATATGACTTAACATCAGTTTCGCATATGTTCGGGTGTGACCTTGATGTCTCTTGTGACCGTCTTTGCGACGGAGCGTGTTTTTCGCCGCTGACCGGAAGCGATGATGGGATATCTGCACTTTTTGTGTGTGCCGAGGCACTCGTGTATATAGAGAAGGAAATGCGGGGGAGACTTCGCAACGAAGGCTGTGAAAGCTTGTATTTTGATATCGAGCTTCCGTTTACGGATGTCCTTCTTGATATGGAGCGTGCAGGAATACGAGTTGACGGAAAAGAGCTTTCAAATTTCGGCGATAAGCTTTCTGAGCAGATAAGCCTTCTTGAAAAGGAGATATATGAATGCTCTGGCGAGGAGTTCAATATATTATCACCCAAACAGCTTGGTGAAGTGCTTTTCGAAAAGCTTGGCATCCCGCCCGTAAAAAAGACGAAAACAGGTTATTCTACCGATGCAGAAGTGCTTGAAAAGCTTCGTAACAAGCACGATATAATTCCGCTTATTCTTGAATACAGAAAATATGCAAAGCTGAAATCCACCTATGCTGACGGACTTCTGCGCTTTATTTCCGAACGCGACGGAAGGATAAGGACAACCTTTCAGCAGACCGTTACGGCAACAGGCAGATTAAGCTCCACAGACCCGAATTTGCAGAATATCCCGATACGCTCAGAGCTTGGCGGTGAGGTCAGACGTATGTTTGTTCCGACGGATGAGAACCATTGCTTTATAGATGCCGACTATTCTCAGATTGAGCTTCGTGTTCTTGCACACATAACGGGTGATGCAGAAATGTGCCGTGCTTTTCGTGAGAGGGAGGATATCCACACACAGACAGCGTCTCAGGTGTTTGGAGTAGAACCGGAGAAGGTGACAGCGGAAATGCGCCGTGTTTCAAAGGCGGTTAATTTCGGTATTGTGTACGGTATATCGGAGTTTTCGCTTGCTGAGGATATCGGGGTGACGCGTGCTGAGGCAAAACGGTATATTGAGGCATATCTTGACCATTATTCCGGTGTCCGTGAATATATGAAGAGAATCGTGGAAGAGGCTCGCCGCGACGGATATGTCACGACGATGTTCGGACGGCGCAGATATATACCGGAGATAACGTCCAAGAACTTCAATTTACGCTCGTTCGGAGAGCGCGTTGCGCTTAACGCACCCATTCAGGGAACGGCGGCAGATATCATAAAAATCGCAATGCTTCGCACTCATCGAAGACTTTCAGAAAGCGGGATTTCGGCAAAGCTTCTCCTGCAGGTTCACGACGAGCTTATTGTAGAGGCAATGCGTGGAGATGTCGAGGTCGCTGCTAAGATACTGACAGAAGAAATGGAAAACGCCTGTTCGCTTTCTGTTCCGCTTGTTGCAGAGGCGGGGGTAGGAGACACTTGGTATGATGCAAAGAAATAATATAACGGTGCGCAGCGCAGAGTTTCCCGATATTACGCACATTGCCGAACTTGAACGAGAGTGTTTTTCTGCTCCGTGGAGTGAAAATGCCATTCGGGAAACAATGGAGAGAGAAAACGCGGTTTTTCTCGTGGCGGAATACGGCGGTGAAATTTGCGGATATGTAGGTTCGTATTATGCTGCAAATGAAGGATATATAACAAATGTTGCAGTATCAGGGAAGCTGCGACGACGCGGGATCGGACGGGCGCTTGTTTGTGCTTTGATGGAAAGGGCAAGAGAAATGGCGTTTTCATTTTTAACGCTCGAGGTGCGCGTGGGAAACACGGCGGCTATTGCTCTTTACGAGTCGCTCGGCTTTGAAAATCTTGGGCGCCGCCCGCGGTTTTATTCAAATCCTACCGAGGATGCATATATAATGACGTGGAATATAACATAAAAGAAGGAAGGTTAAAATCCTGTGAAAATACTCGCGATAGAAAGCTCATGCGATGAAACCGCTGCCGCAATAGTGGAGGACGGACGGCGTGTGCTTTCAAATGTAATATACTCTCAGGCGGATATGCACGCACTTTACGGAGGGGTTGTTCCGGAAATTGCGTCAAGAAAGCACATAGAGTGCATCACGGCGCTTACGGAAAAGGCTTTTTCGGATGCCGGAATCGAAAAAAATGATATTGATGCCGTGGCGGTAACGTACGCGCCGGGGCTTATCGGGGCTTTGCTTGTCGGTGTCGGCTTTGCAAAGTCGCTTGCTTTTTCGCTTGATAAACCGCTTATTCCGGTGCATCATATCCGCGGCCACATTGCTGCGAATTACATAGCATTTCCGGAGCTTACACCGCCGTTTCTTTGCCTTGTGGCATCGGGGGGACACACGCTTTTGGTTGATGTCAAGGATTATACAAGCTTTGAAATTTTAGGTTCAACGCGTGATGATGCGGCGGGTGAAGCTTTTGATAAGTGCGCTCGCGTGCTCAGTATAGGATATCCGGGAGGCGCGAAAATCGACGCGCTTGCAAAGCAAGGGGATAAGAATAAATACAAGCTTCCGCGCGCGAAAATTGACGGTGCAGAGCTTGATATGTCCTTTTCCGGACTCAAAACCGCAGTTATAAATCTTGCTCATCGTGCCGAGCAGCTTGGTGAGGAGATAGATAAACCCTCTCTTGCTGCCTCTTTCTGTGAAGCTGTGTGCGATGCGATTGTTCCGAGGTGCATAGCTGCAGCGAAGCTTGCCGGAAGGGATAAAATCGCAATTGCAGGCGGAGTTGCTGCCAATTCATTCCTGCGTGCAAGACTTCAAAAAGAGGCAAAAAGTTCAAAAATCGAGCTTTTTTTCCCTCCTCTTTCTCTCTGCGGAGATAATGCCGCGATGATAGGAGCGCAAGCGTATTTCGAGTTTTTGCGCGGGAACACGGCAGAAAGCGACCTGAATGCCCGTGCGACGCTGCCAATTGATTTTTAAAGACATAATTTTACAGAATTATGTAAACTATTTTGCCGTTTTTCGGATATGTGAAAACTGCGTTTCAGAAGTTGATAAAAAATGGTAAAAAAAGAGCAATGCCTTGGTATCAGCCAGTTTCGTGGCTGTGGAAAAACCTGTGGAAAATGTGGATAACTATTTGTAGAACAATTTACCGAAAAGATTTACGTAAACCGAAATGCGCGGTTTTAACCCTTTTCGACGGCAATTTCAATTATTGATTTAAGTGGCGGAAAAGCACTGGTTTTGCCAAAAAACGGAACGTATTTAGAAAAAACAACTGTGAAAGATTTCACAATATTGTTTTTTTAACGGTTAAAAAAAAGCCTGTTTTTTCGTGGTATACAAATTGTAATAAAGTTATGAAAAATTGAAATTTGGCAATTTGACGAAATTGCGTGAGAAGTATAAAAAAAACGGCGTAAAAGTTGACAAAGCGACAAAAAAAGTTTAAAATTAGTAGTATGAGATAAAATGCGGAGAATGTTTTGAATTTTAGGCTTCTCTCGCGTCGTTTATAGAGAAGGAGAAATGTCACAATGGAAAACACAATGAAGCAGTTTGAAAAGATCATTGCACTTCAGCTTAAGCGTATTGAGGCAATGAAGAAGGAAAACGAGTTTATAGATTATGCCGCGCTCCCGAAGATTATTATCGGTGTTTGCGGCGGCGACGGCATCGGTCCGGCTATTACAAAGGAAGCGCATCGCGTTCTTGAATATCTCTTGAAAGAAGAGGTGGATGCCGGCAAGATTGAATTCCGTGTAATTGACGGTCTTACCATTGAAAACCGTGTTGCGGCAAACAAGGCTATTCCGGATGATGTTCTTGAAGAGCTCAAGGCGTGCCACGTTATACTGAAGGGACCGACAACCACTCCGCGTGCCGGCGATCCGTGGCCGAATATTGAAAGCGCAAACGTTGCAATGAGAAAAGAACTTGACCTTTTTGCAAATATGCGTCCGGTAAAGGTTCCGAGCGAGGGCATTGACTGGATGTTCTTCCGTGAGAATACTGAGGGTGGCTATGCTGTCGGAAGCATGGGCGTCAATGTTACGGATGACCTTGCGATAGACTTTACAGTCGCTACAAGCCAGGGCTGCGACAGAATCGCAGAGCTTGCGTTTTCCTATGCAAAGAAGATGGGAAAGAGCCGTGTAACAGCAGTTACAAAGGCTAATGTTATAAAGACTACTGATGGAAAATTCCTTGATGCCTGCAAGAAGGTTGCGGCAAAGTATCCGGAAATTTCTTTTGATGACTGGTACATAGACATCATGACAGCAAAGCTTGTTGATACAAAGCGCCGTCGTGATTTCCAGGTTATGGTGCTTCCGAACCTTTACGGAGACATCCTTACAGATGAGGCTGCAGAATTCCAGGGCGGCGTAGGAACAGCAGGAAGCGCAAACGTCGGAAAACGCTATGCAATGTTTGAGGCAATCCACGGTTCTGCTCCGCGTATGGTTGCAGAGGGCAGAGATAAGTTTGCAGATCCGTGCAGTATGCTTCGCGCGGCGGTTATGCTTCTTGAGCATATCGGCGAGGTTGAAAAATCCGAACGCCTTGCCGCGGCACTTGATACATGTATGTATGATGAGAAGAAGCTTACGATAACAGGAAGAGCAGACGGTGCAACCTGTGCTGAGTTTGCAGATTATGTTATGTCAAAGCTTGACAGATGATAGGCAGTATTGCCAAAGAAAGGAAGATTTAGTATGAGCGAGAGATATATTTCGCCGCTTGTAATCCGAAGATTGCCGAAATATCACAGATGCTTAAAGGAGCTTTCTCGCAGCGGTGTAAGCCGCGTATCTTCAAGTGTTCTGGCAAACAATCTTGGATTTACCGCATCTCAGGTACGTCAGGATTTCAGTTGCTTCGGAGGTTTCGGGCAGCAAGGCTACGGATATAATGTGGAGAGCCTTCTTGCTGAGATTGCATCCATAATCGGCGTTGACAGGAAGCATACTGCCGCGATAATCGGTGTGGGACATCTCGGTCACGCACTTGTAAATAACTTCAGCTTCAAGACAAGCGGTTTTGAGCTTGCGGCGGCTTTTGACGTAAACCCCGAGCTTATTGGTACAAAAATCGGAGATGTTCCGATTCTTGATATAAGCGAGATGGAAAAGAAATTTGATGAAAATCCGTTTGACGTGGCTGTGCTTACAATGCCGCGTGAGCTTGCACGCGATATGGCGCGCAAGGTTGCAGAGCTTGGCGTGCGCGGCATATGGAATTTCACGAACGTTGATCTTTCGGCAACCGAGCTTGGTGTGGAGATAGAAAACGTTCACTTTGCCGACAGCTTGAAGATTCTTTGCTACGAAATTTCAAAGGAAAAATAAGGAGAACCGGTCTATGAAGAGGAGAATAACGGCGGTGTTTCTCGCGGCGGTTCTGTGTTTTGCGCTGGTTCTCGTCACCTCGGCGCAGGGGGGCTCGTCCTCCGACCCGGTGGTTTCAAAGTCATACGTTGACGGGACATTTTTTGAAAGCGTAATCTCAGCTGCACGCAATAGAATTGAGTCATCCGTGTCTTCCTTCAAAAATAAATATATAAATGCGGCGAAGAGTGCCGCATCTGTTCCGTCGGGTGAGAAAGAGCTTGTTTCGGCAACTGCGGATGCAGTTCTGCGCGATTTGCAAAGTCGCGGAAGGTATCTTTATTCTACCCGAGCAATGACGGCGAAAACCCTACGTTCGGGGGATGTTGTTTCCGGCAGACAGGGGATGATCTTCATGGTCAAATCCGGATATGCGAGATGCACCTCAGGGAAAGTTATCAATATAACTAAAGGTACCGAAGCCTTCTCACCCTGCGGGATTGGAAATAATACGGCTTATATGTTCCCTGAAAATGGCGGAAGTATTGAGATCATAACGAAAGATGCCGAGATATTAATAGACGGTGTTTATTCTGTTTCTGCGTACAAGCCGAAATATACCGATGAAGCATATGCCATGAAAAAACTTGGCCTTGTGCGCGGTGCGGCGAATGGCATGGAGCTTTACCGCGGAAACACGCGTGCGGAGAGCATAACGATGCTTATCCGTTTGCTTGGAGAGGAAGATCCGGCACTTTCTGCGGCGCATAGGCATCCGTTTGTTGATGTTGATGCGTGGGCACAGAGATATGTCGGATACGCATATCGTATGGGATATACTAAGGGCGTTTCAAACACCCGCTATGGCGGAAGTGAGATGACAACGTCGATACAGTATATGACATTCATTTTAAGAAGCCTTGGATATAGCGAGGAAGCGGGCGATTTCAAATATGCATCCGCGACCGAAGATGCCGTAAGGCTTGGCGTTATTCCGCAGAGCACGGCTGACGAGATTAACTCAACTGAATTTCGCCGTGACCACGTTATGCATATTTCGTATCTTGCTCTGTCGGCGCGCGTTAAGGGAAGCGATATGACGCTTCTTGCGCGGCTTGTTGCAAACGGCGCGGTATCATCGGATGCGGCAAACGAATTTTTGGGAAGGTAAAAGAAGACAGATAGAAAAATGACAGGCGGTGCAATTGCACCGTCGGGTTTTATCATCATCCTTTTAAAAATTCTGCACATTTTGTTTCGGGGTTTACGATATGTCCGCCTTGCCATATGGAGAGATTAAAGCGTTCCGGTTCTCCGGCGCGGAGATATGCTTCCTTTGCAGCTTCTGCCTCGCGCAGGGCACCGGAAGGCAGGAAGATATCATCTGTTTGCCCCACCTCAACCGTGACGGGGCGAGGTGCGCACATTCCGGCGATTTCTCCGTCACGCAGGAGAAGAAGCCCGGGCTGCGGCTGCCATTCGGGAAAACGGGAATCGTCACCGCCGTCAAAGCACGACATAAAGAAACCGCGTTGAATGCGCTTATCAAGCGCCATAGCGCGCATTGTGAGGTATGCGCCGTATGACATTCCGCAAGCGGAAAGGTGCGTTAAATCAAGCGCTCGGATATTTGACAGCGCAGTTATGCTTTGCAGAATGCAAAAAACCTCAAGAGACGCGATGGCGGCGCCTTTTTTTCTGAAACACCGGTCAAGCTCCGGACGGTTATACTGCGTTTCGTAATGCGGTTTTGCGGGATTGAAGCCGCAGTTCCACATAAGAAGCTGAGGTGAAAAAACGGCAAAGCCTCGCTCAAGCAATTTTTCGATAAGTCCGGAATATCCGTTCTTCCCGTGCATACCGTACATAAGCTCGGGCGTGCCGAGATATCCGTGGCATGCTATGCAGAGCGGCGCGGGGGGCTCTGTATTATGCGGAATAAACAGAAGTCCGAAAAAAGGGAGATTGTGAAGTGCATTTATGCGCAGTCTGAAAATTTCACACAAAGAATCACGCCCGACGTATTCGTGGGAAAGCGTCGGGATGTGAGTGATTTTAAGATTGAGAGGCGCACCGAGCGTATCAGCCAGCAGAGGTGCGTTGGGATTTTTTTCATATTCCGCAAAACCATTTTTCGAGAGTGCGGTGACGGCATCGCAGTAGATGTGGCGTGCATATTCGCTTTTTTGCGGATTTTCCGAATATAATGTGTTATCGTTGTGCATTATTCAACATCCTGTTTAGCATTTTCGCCTTTGATGGTATCAAGCTCTTTTTGCATACGCTCAAGCTGTATGCGCAGCGCGCAAAGCTCCTGAGCGATAGGGTCGGGGATGTGAATCTGGTCAAGGTCGTTGCAACGCGGTTTTACACCGTTGCGGCGTGCAACGCGCGCGGGAACACCGACTGCCGTGGAATCGGGCGGAACAGTATCGAGGACAACGGCATTTGCAGCGATTTTAGAGTTGTCGCCGACGGTGAACGGACCGAGAACCTTTGCACCTGCACCGACCATAACGTTGTTTCCAAGCGTCGGATGGCGTTTCCCGATATCTTTACCTGTGCCGCCGAGCGTTGCTCCCTGATAAATCGTGCAGTTTGCACCGATTTCAGTTGTTTCGCCGATAACTACGCCGGTGCCGTGGTCGATAAAGAAGCCGGGGCCGATTTTTGCGGCAGGGTGAATTTCAACACCGGTAAAAAACTTGTTAAGCTGTGATGTAAGGCGCGCTAAAAAGAAAAGCCTGTGTCTGTAGTAAAAATGCGCAACGCGGTGATGGCATATTGCGTGAAAGCCGGAATAGAGGAGAAAAACCTCAAGGTTATTCCGTGCCGCCGGGTCGCGCTCACGCGCGGCGCGAAGATCTGCTTTTAAATTGTCAAACATATAAATTTCTTCCTCTCACTTTATAACGCCGCCACCGAGGACGCGCTCTCCGTCGTACAGGACGAGCGACTGCCCGGGGCAGACTCCGCGCTGTGGTGTTTCGAAAACTGCACGGATTTGCCCGCCGGATACTTCGACCTCACACGGGGCAGCTTTTGCGTTGTAGCGTATTTTTGCAGTGCAAGAAAACTTTTCGGGAATGGGAATATCGCTTACGAAGGTAACATCGTCTGCCGTTACTTCGCATTTGCTCTGTGAGCCTTCAAGACCGAGGATTACCTCGTTTTTCTCTACATCAAGGCGGGAAACGAAAATGCGCTCGGAATATGCAATTCCAAGACCGCGGCGTTGTCCGACAGTGTAGCGTATAAGCCCCTTATGCTCACCGAGATTTTCGCCCTTGGGTCCGCGGAAAATTCCATGGGGCTGTTTTCCGTATTTCGATTCAATATATGCAGCATAATCGCCGTCAGGTATAAAGCAGATGTCCTGGCTGTCGCTTTTTTCTGCCACCGAAAGCCCTATCTCTCCGGCAATTTTCCGCACTTCGGGCTTTGACAGCTCGCCGAGCGGGAAAAGGCTTTTTTTAAGCTGATGCTGGCGTAGCCGGTAAAGCGCGTAGGTCTGATCCTTTTCACCAAAGAGGGCGCGGGCGGGGAAGAGCTCGCCGTTTAAGGGAACAAGACGTGAATAGTGTCCCGTGGCGATGAAATCCATACCCATTTCGTCGGCAAGGCGCAGCATTAGTCCGAACTTTATGTGATAATTGCACAGGACACACGGATTCGGTGTTCGTGCAGAGAGATATTCCGTTGTGAAATTTTTTATGACGTGCTCGGAAAATTCCTTTTCTGCGTTATATGAAATATGCGGGATACCGATGCGACGGCAAACATCGCGAGCATCTGCATCGTCGTTGCCGTGAAGAAGAAGCGTTATTCCGGTAACGTCATAATCCTTTGTGAGAAGATATGCCGCGACGCTTGAATCCACGCCGCCGCTCATCCCTATCAAAACCTTTTTTCTCATAAGATAAATCCTTAAAGCTTTATGTTTATGCGGTGAGGAGCTTTCGTGAGAACTTCGGCGCCATCTGCGGTAACGAGAACGGTGTCCTCTATTCTCACTCCGCCGAGATTTTCGATATAGAGCCCCGGTTCTATCGTAATTACCATATTTTTCTGAAGAATCGTGTCTGAGCGGCGGGAAACCGTGGGCGCTTCATGAATGGCAAGTCCAACGCCGTGACCGAGAGAATGCATAACATATTTTTCCATACCGCGGTCGGCAAACAGCGATCGCTGGTATTCATCAAGCTCGGATGCACGCATTCCGGGGTTAACCCGTTGAATACATTTTTGCTGAACGTCAAAAACAAGCTCCCAAAGCTCTGTTAGCTCACGAGCGGGCGTTCCCACAATGAGCGTGCGGGTGATATCCGAGCAATAGCCGTTGATTGTTGCGCCGAAGTCAAGCGTGAAAAGGCTGTTATCGGCAATTTCCTTGTTCATTGGCTCTGCGTGAGGGAGAGCAGAGTGAAGTCCTGATGCTGCAATGGTGGAAAATGCCGCCTTTTCACTTCCACGTTTTGCCATTTCATATTCAAGAAGAGCTGCTGCCTGCCTTTCCGTCATGCCACGAGTTATCTGCGGGATGAGAGAGGTGAGCGCTTCGTCAGAACAGTTTACGGCACGGCGGATTGCAGTGATTTCACCGTCGTCCTTGACGGCGCGGATTTCTTCGCCGAAATCAGGACAAGGGACAAATTCTGCGTTTTCTGTCCGTGATTTTATATTGCGGAGCATAAAATCGGTTATGGTGTGTGTTTCATAGCCAACCCGCGCGCCACAGGGGATAAGTTCTGCGATATGCTCGTGCATGCTGCGGGAGATTATAACGTGAGAAAATCCGGGTGCTTGCTCTCTTATCTGGATGTCGTAGCGCCCGTCCGTGAGGGCGAAGCAGGCATCCTTCAGTATCACGAGCGCACAGTTGCTCCCTGTAAATCCTGAAAAATAGCGATAGTTTTCGTATGATGTTATGATATAAGCAGAAAGCTTCTCCTCTGTCATTTTTTCACGGAGACGTTTTATACGTTCATTCATTATCTGACCTCAAATTTCCATTCGCGCACAAACAGGTTTCCTGCTCCGTCACGTGCGCGGACAACGATTGTATGATATCCGGGCTTTAATGCGTTTTTAACGGTGTAAGAAATTTTTCCTGTAACGGAGTCATACTCGCGGTCGGTGCAGTTCCAGCCGTTGACGTGAAGCTCTACGCTTGCAGGAACAATGCCGGATGCATCATCGGCAAGGATAACGCCGATTGACGGATTTTTTGCGTAAATCAGAAGATCTTCCGACGGCCATGCCTTTGTGACGGATGGAGCGGTTGTGTCTTCGTCGGTTTCGGAATAAATTGCACGTAAGGTGTCAAAATACAAACAGCCGTGAGTCAGCTTTTCGGGGTTTGACACAAGATGGACCGGCACCTTTACATATATCGGTGTGGCAATCCCTTCGGGGAGAGCCGCTTCCATATACCCCCAGCCGCTGTGCTCGATTCTGCCGTAGGAAACCGTGTGCTGAGTTCCGTTTGCATCCTCGATTATAGAACGGAGTTCAATACCGCTTGCATCGCCGAGGACGCGCATCGAGAGCTTTTTGGGAGCAGTGGCAAGAATATATGCGGAGTTATCGGCAGATTCGGGGGAGACCATAACGTATGAGCCGACAGAACCCGTCGTGTTTAAAAAGTTATAGTAAAACTTGAGTGAGCGGGAATCATCGTGAACGAGATTTGCTTCAGTTTCAAGCTTGAAATTGGGATTTACCTTTGTGCCGATTGGCATCGGGATAAAGGTTGCAAGATCATCCTCAAAGCCGGTTATTGTTACCGGCGGTGTTTTTGGGATGATTTTCACTGTGGTGAAGCTTTCGCCATAGGAAACAGTGATTTCGCCCTCCGTTGCGGTTTCCGAGAGTGTCAGAACACCGGGCGTGTTGAACACGCCGAGGCTTTCCGGTGCAGACCACGAGAAAAGCTCGGGAGAAGATAAGACGTTTTCGCCGTTCAAAGATGCAGAAACCTTAATTTCTACTGTTTCGCCTGCGTTTGCTTCGATTTCAGACTCCTCCGCCGTTATGGCATCTACATAGTCGGTAACCTTTACCGAGGATGAACCTTCTGCGGTAGCAGATGTTGCGGTAACGGTGAATTCACCAGGCTCATAAGCCGTAAAGTCGCCTGTCTCCGAGATTTCGTTGATGTCTGAGTCTGTTGTCCAGAAAAGCTCTGACGGGACATCGTGGGGTTTATAGCTTTCGTCATACGCGCCTGTTACCGAGAGGTTGTATTTGCCGCCGAGAAGGACGGTCTGTTTTTTCGGCGATACAACAAGCTGCGAGGGCGAATACTGTTTGGGGGTAATGTTCATAAGGACAAGCGCGTTTGCAACCTGACGGGCGGAAGAGCCGGAAAGGTTGTTCACAACGCCCGCTTCCATATCTCCCGGATTGCGGAGAACGAAGGTAGTGCTGCCGCCGCCATCAAGGTTGAGCGCGTCAACACAGCCGAGTGCGCGCATAGCCTTTGCTGCGGACTCATATGACATGCCTGCCGCGCCGCCGGCGCCCCTTCCGTCAAACGTTGCCATAACAACAGTACCGTCTGCTCTGATACCGATTGAAGTACGCGGCTGGTTGGATTTATCCGAGGTGCTGTAAACCTCTCCGTCTTTAAGAAGAAGCTCGATTCCGCCGACAGCGAACTTTACATTTGACCAGAACTCGTTAAAGCGGAAGCTCATTTCGTGGGTTTCTCCGATACCAAGCTGTTTGAGCGTTGTTATTGCCTTCTCACCCTGCGCAGAAAGAACGATATATCCGTCACCGAGCGTTGTGTTGCCTACGGCATCGTTAATTTCCTCAACGGTAAAGTTTAATGTATCTCCATGGCGAACTTCGCCGGAGTTTACGCGGCAACGTACCTCATAAGTTTCCGTTCCGGTTTTTGTTCCGCGGGCATATTCTTCGGTGTAGAGCATAAGTGAATCTGCACCTTTTGCGTGTGCCATATTAATTCCCGAAACATCGGCAAGGACTCCGTTTATGCGGAAGATTTTATCCAAAATTGTGCCGTGGCGGACGATAAAGGGCTCGTTGTCATAGGTGAGCCCGAAAGCCGCGTAATACTGCGGCGGGGTGGAGAGAATGATTCCGTCCTCGATGAATACCCCGTGCGGCACGCCGACGCCAAAGGTGAAGAAGTCACCGTTTATTGCGGCAACGGCAACGTCGCCGTTTATATCGCTCATATTATTAGCAATGGTTTTTACCGTCTGTGTACTCCAGACGTACCCCTGGCTTTTGCCGGCGCGGAGCGCGGTATATGAGCTTTTGGGGTTAAACTCCACTGCGTTTATATTCTGGTTTCCGGCAGTATCGTATGCACGGAGTCCAATATGACGGACATCCGGCGCAACCGTGGTTATTTCATATCCGGAAACACTAAATTCCTTTTGCATATCGTTATATGAAAATGCAAAAGCTTGCGGCAAAAGGGAAAGCGTTATTGCCGCCGCTGTAAGCATTGAAAAAATGCGTTTTCTCATAACTTTATCCTCCGTAGGCAAAACTTTGCCTGAATTTACAATAATTATTCGTTTGCACCGCAGCATTTTTTGTATTTCTTGCCGCTTCCGCACGGGCACGGATCATTTCTGCCGATTTTTTCAACTTTGCGCGGTGTTTTTCTGACCTCTGTTCCGTCGCCGCCGTGCTCGCCTGTGATTTTTGCAACTGCCGAACGCTCCGGTGCATTTTCACCGCGGACTCGGGCAGTAAACATCATCCTGACGGTGTTTTCGCGGATGGTGTTTATCATTTCCTCGAACATCTCAAAGCCTTCGCTCTTGTATGCAAGCACAGGATCGTGCTGTGCATATGCACGCAGACCTATTCCGCGGCGAAGCTCGCTCATTGCGTCGATATGCTCCATCCAGTTTTCGTCAACATTGCGCAGAAGGATAACCCTTTCAAGCTCGCGCATAACCTCAGAGCCAATTTCAGCTTCACGCTCGGAGTATACGCGCATTGCAATTTCCGAAAGATCGCTCTTTAAATCCTCGCTGTTATAGTCAACCCGGTCAAGATCGTCACGCGTGAGGCGGAGGTCACTTTCTTTAAGAAAAATACCGAGATATTTTGAGCGCACGGCCTCGATGTGGTTTGTCTGGACAAGTGTTTCTCCTGCGAGAATTTCATTTACGCCGAGGTTTATTGATTCAACAATCATATTTTTGATTGATTCTGTGATATCGTTGCCGTCGAGGACAGATTTTCTCTGGTCGTAGATGACTGTTCGCTGTTTGTTTATAACATCGTCATACTGCAGAACGTTTTTGCGTATAGCGAAGTTGCGTGATTCAACGCGCTTTTGCGCGGATTCAATCGCGTTGGACAGCATTTTCTGGTCAATCGGAGTGTCCTCATCAATGCCGAGCGTGTTCATCATTCCCATTATGCGCTCGCTTCCGAAAAGACGCATGATATCGTCCTCAAGAGAGAGATAAAAGCGCGATGCGCCCTCATCACCCTGGCGTCCTGCACGGCCGCGGAGCTGGTTGTCGATACGGCGGGATTCGTGGCGCTCGGTACCGATTATAAACAGACCGCCGGCGGCTTTTACCTTTTCGGCTTCTGCATCTGTGAGCGCTTTGTGGCTTTCATAAAGCTCGCGGTACTGTGCTCTTGCCTCTAAAATCTCAGGATTGTCGGTCGGTGCGGTTCCGCCTGCGTCAACAATGAGGTCCTCTTCCATACCTTTTTTGCGGAGATCACTCTTTGCAAGAAAATCGGGGTTGCCGCCGAGCATAATATCCGTACCGCGCCCCGCCATATTTGTCGCGATGGTAACGGCACCGAGACGTCCTGCCTGGGCAACGATTTCCGCTTCCTTGTCGTGGTGCTTTGCGTTGAGGACAACGTGGCGTATTCCGCTTTTTTTGAGAAGAGAGGAAACAAGCTCGCTCTTTTCAATGGAAACTGTACCGACAAGAACCGGCTGACCGCGCCCGGCACACTCGCGAATCTGTGCGATAACAGCACGGTATTTTCCCGCCTCTGTTTTGTAGACCACATCGGTCATATCGTTTCGTATCATCGGCTTATTTGTCGGGATTTCTATAACGTCAAGGCTGTATATCGCTTCAAACTCATCAGCTTCGGTAAGAGCTGTACCGGTCATACCGGAGAGCTTGTCATACATCCGGAAGTAGTTCTGGAAGGTGATGGTGGCAAGCGTTTTGCTCTCGTTCTGGATATCAACGCGCTCTTTTGCTTCAATAGCCTGATGGAGACCTTCGGAATAACGTCTTCCTATCATAAGGCGGCCTGTAAATTCGTCTACTATTATAATTTCGCCGTCGTGGACAACATAGTCAATATCGCACTGCATAACGCCGCGGGCGCGGATTGCCTGGTTGATATGGTGGAAAAGCTCTGCGTTTTCCGGATCCGAAAGGTTTTCAAGGTTAAAGGCTTCCTCTGCCTTTTTGATGCCGGAGGCGGTAAGCGTTGCGCTTCTTGCCTTTTCGTCAACGATATAATCGCCGTCGATATCGTCATTATCCTCTTTTTCATCGACAGAGGCAATAACTATTTTACGAAGCGATGCGGCAAACTTATCTGCCTGCTGATAAATATACGTAGGCTTCTCACCCTGACCGGAGATGATAAGCGGGGTGCGCGCTTCGTCGATAAGGATAGAGTCAACCTCGTCGACGATTGCAAACGCGTGCTCATCGCGGCCGACCATCTGATTTTTGTAAAGCGCCATATTATCACGAAGATAGTCAAAGCCAAATTCGTTGTTTGTTCCGTAGGTAATATCGGAAAAATGAGCTGCGCGGCGCTCCTCGTGCGTAAGACCGTGAACGATGATTCCAACGCTCATTCCGAGAAAACGGAAAACGCGCCCCATAAGCTCGCCTTGGTATTTTGCAAGATAGTCGTTAACCGTGACGATATGCACGCCGCGGCCGGTGAGAGCGTTGAGATATGCGGGGAAGATAGCAACGAGCGTTTTACCTTCACCGGTTTTCATTTCGGCAATCCTGCCCTGATGAAGAACGATGCCGCCGATGAGCTGGACACGGAATGCGAAAAGACCGAGTACGCGCTTCGCCGCTTCACGCACGGTTGCAAATGCCTCGGGGAGAAGCGAGTCAAGCTCTTCTCCGTTTTCAAGGCGGGATTTGAATTCTGCTGTTTTTGCGGAAAGCTCGCTGTCGGAGAGTGCGGAAAACTCATCCGCAAGAGCTTCCGTTTTATCGACGAGCGGGAGAAGCTTTTTTATCTCGCGCTCACTTTTTGTTCCGAAAAGCTTTGAAATAACACCCATTTTATATACATTTCCTTTCGAGAAAAATATTTTTCCATTATAATTTCAGTATACTTAAACAGTATATCATATTTTAATATGTTAGAAAAGAGATTTTGGTTAAATTAATTTAAAATTTACATTAAAGCTGAAATAAAATCACCCAAAGGGGTTCTCATGCGAACCCCTTTGAAACCCCACGTTTTTGCCGCTGCCCGCGCACCGGATAAATTAAGCGCTCATCACAGAGACTTCCGCTAATGGCAAAATTAAAATTTTGCACGCTCTGTCTTACCTGTGATTTCGCTGTAATTTATAACCGCTTGGCGCGAAAGGCGGCAGGTAATATCCCGATATTTTTCCTTTTGCAGTGTTTAAATCTGATAATTAAAGAAAGTTATTGCAAAAATGACTGAATTTGTGTAAAATATATCAAGGAGAAAAACGAATTATCATCCTCGCCGAAGGCGAGAATGACATAAATGTTTCGGAGGTACTTATGAGCTTAGTAAAAGATATGTCTCTTGCACCGTCGGGTGTGAGAAAAATTGAATGGGTAAAGTCGTATATGCCGGTGCTTTCTGCAATAGGTGATCGCTTTGAGAAGGAGCGTCCGTTTGAAGGAAAGACAATCGCGATGTCTATTCACCTTGAGGCGAAGACCGCGTATCTTGCCCTTACGCTCGCGCGTGGCGGAGCACGGGTGTGTGCGACGGGATGCAATCCGCTTTCCACACAGGATGACGTTGCCGCAGGCCTTGCGTCTCTCGGTGTTGAGACGTTTGCCGTTCACGG
The DNA here is from genome assembly GCA_045539475.1 of Eubacteriales bacterium. Lineage (GTDB taxonomy): Bacteria > Bacillota > Clostridia > Oscillospirales > JAAYXM01 > SIG480. Next base: position 67,579 of record JAZQFJ010000063.1, read on the forward strand.
CGTTGATGAGAAGGAATATACAGAGCACCTTACAAAAACGCTTTCGTGCGTACCCGATATTATAATTGATGACGGCGGAGATTTTGTGTCGATTCTTCATGAGCGTGCGCCCGAGCTTGCGAAAAACCTTATCGGCGGATGCGAGGAAACGACCACAGGTGTTGCGCGCCTTGCCGCGCGAGATCGCGCAGGGAAGCTTAATTTCCCGATGTTTGCAGTAAACAATGCAAAGTGCAAGCACCTTTTTGACAACCGCCACGGTACTGGGCAGTCCGTATGGGATGCGATTATGAATACAACGAATTGCTTCATAGCGGGAAAGCGCGTTGTTGTTGCAGGCTACGGTTTTTGCGGGCGCGGTGTTGCGCTTCGTGCAAGGGGACTTGGCGCAAATGTAATAATCTGCGAGGCAGACCCGTTCCGTGCGCTTGAGGCGTATGCCGACGGATATCTTGTTATGAGCATGGACGAGGCATCGGCTCTCGGTGATATTTTTGTCACAACTACAGGTTGCCGCGATATAATCCTCCGCCGCCATTTTGAGAAGATGCGTGACGGAGTTCTCCTCGCAAACGCAGGGCATTTTGACTGTGAGATAAACAAGGGTGATTTGAATGATCTTGCCGAAAAGGTGGAGACGCGCAAGCCGAACATCGAGGGCTTTTATATGAAGGACGGCAGAATTCTCAATCTTCTCGGTGAGGGAAGGCTTGTAAACCTTGCCGCGGGCAACGGACATCCGGCAGAGATTATGGACTTAAGCTTTGCGGTTCAGGCGCTTATGATGGAGCATATTGCATCGCTTCCGGAAAAGCTTTCACCTGCGCTGTATGAGGTTCCGGCGGAGATAGACCGCCTTGTTGCAAGCGAAAAGCTTCGTGCCGAAGGAATAAAGATTGATAAGCTTACACGCGAACAGGAAGATTATCTTAGATCCTGGTAAGAAAAGTAGAAGGGGCTGTAGCAAAACAGCCCAGACCGCATAAAGTGTAAAAGTGATATTTTTTGCAGATAACATCGAAAAAGTATATGGTATGAAGTTTGAAAGTAAATTGAAAATTCGGCAGAAGCCGAATTTGAGGATTTAGTTACACTTTATGCGTAAAGCAAATCGGACCTCTCGACGTACTTATGTACTACTTCGGGTCCGATTTGCTCATTCTGCACTATTTTTCTAAAGCCCCAAAGAGATTGTAGCAAAATACATTTCGCTACAATCCCTTGTTTAAATTTTTAGTTCTTTTCTTTGAGAAGATCGCGGATTTCGGAGAGGAGCTTTTCTTCTGCTGACGGTTCCGGGTCCGGTGCGGGAGCAGCGGGCTCTTCCTCCTTTTTTCTGCGCATTGCATTAATGGCTTTAACAACGCAGAAGAGACAGAACGCAATGATAAGGAAGCTTATTATTGCGTTTATAAACTTGCCGTACATAACTGCGTTTACAGCTACAGAGCCATCCTCTGCCACTTTTTCGGAAAGCTTTATGCAGTAGCTTGAAAAATCAAGACCGCCACAGAGCCAGCCGACGAGGGGCATAATAATGTCGTTTACAAGAGAATCAATGATAGACTTGAAAGCAGCACCGACTACAACGCCGACTGCCATGTCAATTACATTACCGCGTGCGATAAATTCTTTAAATTCACCAAAAAACTTTTTCATTTGTGTCAACCCACCTGTAATTATTTATATATTTCTTTATTCTGAGAATGTTTCTTTTAAGGACCCCGCAAGGCCTGCAAGTCCCTGAATTTCCGACGGGATAATCAGCTTTGTTGCCTTGCCGTCCGCGGCTGCCTGGAATGCTTCAAGAGCTTTGAGCTTGATAACAGAGTCGCTCGGGTTTGCCTCGTTAATGAGCGTAATTGCTTTTGCAAGAGCCTCCTGAGTTTTCATAATAGCCGCTGCCTGACCTTCGGCTTCTAAAATCTGCTTTTCCTTTTCGCCTTCCGCGTCAAGAATTTTAGACTGCTTTGCCGCATCTGCACGGAGGATGAGAGCTTGTTTTTCGCCCTCCGCCTCAAGAATCTGCGATTGCTTTACGCCCTCTGCCTTGAGAATAGCCTGACGGCGTTCGCGCTCTGCCTTCATCTGCTTTTCCATCGCATCCTGAATTTCGCGCGGCGGAATGATGTTTTTAAGCTCAACACGGTTTACCTTGATTCCCCATGGGTCTGTTGCTTCGTCAAGAATTGTGCGCATTTTTGTGTTGATGGTATCGCGCGAAGTAAGTGTCTGGTCAAGCTCAAGATCACCGATGATGTTACGCAGCGTTGTTGCCGTGAGATTCTCAATTGCGGAAATCGGGCGCTCAACACCGTAGGTATAGAGCTTCGGATCGGTGATCTGGAAGTAAACAACGGTATCAATCTGCATTGTAACGTTGTCCTTTGTGATAACCGGCTGCGGAGGGAAGTCTGCCACCTGTTCCTTTAGGGAAATAGGACGGCGGACACGCTCAATGAACGGAATTTTAAAGTGCAGACCGACGTTCCACGTTGTCTGATATGCACCGAGCCGTTCTACAATTCTTGCCGATGCCTGCTGGACAATGACGATGTTTGAAACGATGACGATTAGTGCGAGGACGATTAGAATGAATATTATTGCTCCCATAATTTTTCTCCCTTCTCTTTAAGCCGAGGAGAGGTGAACATCTTGAGGGGTTCACCTCCCCCCCACGGCTTATATGTGTTTTATTAAAGCTTTACAATAAGCTTTACTCCCTCAATTCTGACTGCTGTGACGGTGCTTCCCGATGGGATAACGCTGCCGTTTTCGCTTTTTGCGCTCCAAATCTTACCTGCAATTTTAACAGAGCCGGTGCCGGCAAGGTTGTCTATTGCTTCGTCAACCGTACCGAGCTGGCCGATAAGCATATCGGTGTTTGTCGGCGTGGTGCGCAGAAGAATTTTCTTTTTGATCAGCGGGCGGGTGATTATGAGCGCCGCAGCTGAAATCGCAAGAAAAACCGTTATCTGAAGCCACGGTGCCGCATGAAGTGCAGCGGCAATGAGGGCGGCAAGAGCGCCGATGGAAAACCATATTGAAACTATGCCGACCGTAAGTGCTTCGATGATACCGAACAGGATTACGGCACCAAGCCAAAGGTAAACATTTGTCATAAAAAACCCTCCTTATATAATCAGTATAACGGATAAAGACAGTATAGTCAAGCTAATTCCGGTAAAGCGCAACGTTTTCTATGATTCCGTTTTCGGTGTGGAGCATAAAGTTTGATGCGTCTTCGTTGTACCAGCAATAAATTTTGTCCATATCAAGAGGACCGTCGTCATCATAGGTGCACGAAAGCTCAAGAGGAGCGGAGCCCATAATTTTTATTGCGTCTTCAACCGTCATATCCGACTTTACCTCTGGAATCTTTTCGTCAATGTATCTTCCGGAGAACGGAACAAGGTTTTTCTTTGAGTTAAAGAAAAGCATCTTTGTCTCCACAATTCCGTCATCGTATATTACCGAGACACCTGCGGATTTCTTCTCATTGTAGTAATTTATATACTTCACATCGCCGTAATTATCGGTTTTCGGCTCACCTGTGCCGAACTTTTTTTCCACTTCGGCGCGCGTCATATCGCGCTCAATTGCATCGTAGAGAGAATAAAGCTCATCCTTTGTTGCAGGAGCGGGAAGGTTCTCATTTGGTTTGTCGTTTACATCCGCAAAATCACTGGGCAGGCAAGCTGTGAGAGTGAGAATAAGTGCGAGGGTGAGAAGAATTGTTGTAAATTTTTTCATTTTTTGAAAGTCTCCCGTTTTTTTATTTTCCACAAACTACCGCGAAATAACGCGGAAATCCGGAGAATACTAATTATTGAAGAGGAAGTGATTTTATGACGATGAGTCCGTTTTGCAAGGGCATGACGGCGGGATTGATTGTCGGAACAACGCTTACGGTAGCGCTTGTGCCGAAAAAGCAGAAGCCGTGCAAGTGCATAAAGCACAGCACCGGTAAGATCTTAAAGGGTGCGGGAAGCGTTATAGACAGCCTTCAATCAATCCTGTAGAGAAAGAGGGCGGGGAAAACCTCGCCCTGTACATATAGTATAACATATTTGAAGACAAAAGTGTGAAAAATTTTTTGTAAATTTTGCATTTTTTATTCTACGGTTACGGATTTTGCGAGGTTTCGCGGTTTGTCGATGCTGCAGCCGCGCGCAACGGCAATGTAGTACGCAAAAATCTGCATTGCAGGAACGGTGAGAGACGGTGAGAATTTCTCAAAGCACGCGGGAACGGTGAACATATGGTCGGAAACCTCTGCGAGAGACTCGCGCGTTTCTTCTGAGGCGATTGTGAGAACACAAGCACCGCGCGCCTTGACTTCACGTATATTGCTTACCATCTTTTCGGCAAGAGCTTTTTGCGTTGCGATTGCAACGACAAGAGTATCGTTCTGAATAAGAGCAATTGTTCCGTGCTTAAGCTCGCCTGCGGCATATGCCTCGCTTCGGATATAGGAAATCTCCTTAAGCTTAAGTGATCCTTCAAGCCCTGCGGCGTAGTCAACGCCGCGTCCGAGAAAGAATATATCTTTATGGTTATGGAAGCGCGAGGCAAGGTATGAAAGTGTATCGGTATTGCCGATAACCTCGTTGATTTTTTCAGGAATCAGAGATATTTCCGATGCAAGCAGCCTTTCTTCATCTGTGGAAATAAGTCCGCGCGCGGCGGCAAGGCGGGCGGCAAGCATATACAGCATAACAAGCTGGGTGGAATATGCCTTTGTCGTGGCAACGGCAATCTCAGGGCCTGCCCATGTGTACAGCACAAAATCTGCCTCGCGCGCAATTGTACTGCCAACAACGTTTATAATTGCAAGAGTCCGCACCCCGCAACGTTTTGCTTCGCGCATTGCGGCAAGGGTATCTGCAGTTTCGCCGGACTGGCTGATTACTATGCAGAGGTCGTGTTCAGAGACGATAGGTTCACGGTAGCGGAATTCCGAGGCAAGGTCAACCTCAACCGGAATTTTTGCAAGCGATTCTATCACGTATTTTGCGACCGTGCCCGTATGATAAGCCGAGCCACACGCTATAATATGGATGCGGGAAAGGCTTTTTAAAATCTCCTCCGGAATATCGGTATCGAGGACGATTTTGCCGTTTTCAAGGCGCGGGGATACGGTGTCGCGCACGGCTTTGGGCTGTTCGTTTATCTCCTTGAGCATGAAATGCTCATAACCGCCCTTTTCTGCGGCTTCAACGCTCCAGTTTACGGTCAGCCGCTCTTTTTCGACAGGTTCAAGGTCAGAGTTGTAAACGGTTACGGAATCCTTTGAAAGGCAGATTATTTCGCCGTCATCAACTGTGTAATAATCTTTTGTGTGGGCGAGAAATGCCGGAATATCCGAGGCGATGAAGTTTTCATCCTCGCCAAGCCCTATGATAAGAGGGCTGTCAAGCCTTGCGGCGATAATCTCACCCGGGCGGTCAGCACAAAGAACTCCGAGGGCATATGAACCGCGGACCTTGGTGGTAACTTTCGAAAGCGCGGCGAGAATATCGCCGTTATAATAATAGTCGAGAAGATGCGCAATAACTTCCGTATCGGTTTCGGAACGGAAGGTGTATCCGCGCTTTATAAGGCGCGCGCGAAGCTCTGCGTAGTTTTCTATAATACCGTTGTGAACTACGGCGATTCTGCCGTCCTCGGACAGATGAGGGTGCGAATTTTCATCCGTAGGCTCGCCGTGGGTTGCCCAGCGAGTGTGACCGATGCCGCACTGTGACGAGAAACCGGAAAGCTCAGTTATTTTGTTTTCAAGCTCAGATATTCTGCCTCGGGTTTTGACAACGCGGATATCATCGCCGTCAAAGACAGCAATTCCTGCAGAATCATATCCTCTGTATTCAAGACGTTTTAAGCCACTGAGAAGTACGGGGAGCGCATCTGCACTTCCCGTGAAACCAACTATACCGCACATTTTAATTAAATCCTTTCTTTATATGGGAGAAAAACTCCCGAGGGGACAAACATTCCCCGACGGCACATTAGAAGATTTAGCGTACCGCCGCCGCTGCAAGCGTGCCCTTTGTCACCGCAGTTACCCGCGGGTTTTGAGGCACGCCCCGTATCTGTCCGCAGCGAAGGAGACAGGGGAGCATCCGCCGAATGGTTCGATATGGCATATTGTATGCAAAAGTTAAAATAATATGCCGGAACTCCCACCTCGTCAACCCGATAACATCCCGTCTTCGGGTCCCGGCGCTTTATACATCTTTATCTGTTTCCTATCAATAGGCGATCACCTCACGATTGATGAATATATCACACAGTATACACCTGAAAAAAGAATTTTTCAAGCAACTTTTGTTTACAAATTTCGGTTGACGATTCAATCTGAATTTGATAAAATTTAATTATAAAAGAAGCAGAGCGTGGTGATAATATGAAAAAAGGGGTTAGAATATTTTTTGCGGTTATTGCGTTTATCTTAATTGCGATTGCAGCATTTTGCGTGTGGCAGTGGGAGAATATTCGCGCGGTATATATGTACATAACGGCAGACGTGGAAAACGGTGTTATACCGTCGGGAATGGAAGTGTTGGAAATACCTGCACTTACGGAGTCGGAGAAAGAGGACAATTTGCCGCTTGACGGTGCGGAGACTCCCGAAGCAGAAAAAAGCGTAAAAAGAAACACCCGCGTTCCGGGCGTAACGGAAACACGGGATGCAGAGAGCGATGAAAAAAGCGGAAAAACATATCTTCAAAGATGCAGGGAAGAGCTGTATGCGTGTGAGGCGGCTCTGGTCTCACGCGTGGGTGGGATGAAAAATGAGGTGCTTGCCGAGTGGCGTGCTTTGCCAAAAGAGCAGAGGACAAGCAGAAAAAAACGTGAGATGATAATTTCGGGAGTAAGCAGATGCTTATCTCTTGAGGGCGAGATTGACGGAAAGGTTAGGGGAATAATTGCAAAATACAAGGCGCAGGCTCAAGAGGCGGGAGAAAGCACTGCAGAAATCGTGGCGTTATGGGATGAGTATAAGGCAAAGAAAGCAAGCACCAAGGCATATTATCTGAATAAATATTTAGGATAGGAATAAAAATACTTTTACGGTTCGCGCACGGCTTCGATATGGATAAGCCGTGCGTTTGTGTAATCGTATGTGCTCATCCGCCGTGCAAAAGCATCGCGCGTATGCGCGGCGAGAAGTATGTTTTGCGGGTTTGGGTTTCTGCCGGTGCCGACAACAAGAAGTGTGTGTGTGAAATCTTCGTTTCCGTTGTAAGCAAATTGCAAAACGTCTCCGGGGCGTGCTTCGGAAAGGTCTGCCTCATAACCGTACGGTCCCGGTCCTTCGTTTGTTGTTATGAAGTCGTAGAAAAAGCGCACGCTCGTCCATGCGGGCGCTCTCATATCAGGCGAGATGTAATACCAACCGGTGTCAGGCGTGAAGTTCATAACTCCTGAGCCTGCGTATACGCACTGTGAGACGAAATTTGTGCAGTCACCGCCTATTTCATCAAAGTTATAATACGCAGGATTGCGGCGGAAAGCCCACCGTCTGGCATAGCGCACCGCATAAAGTCTGTTATATTCCAAAAAAATCAGCCTCCTTTATACATTATATACAGGAAGGCTGATTTTTGTCAGTGTTTTAAAGGTCTATGCTTGCACCGCTCTCATCGTATGTGATGCGGTCGCCCGAACGGGTGAAAGAATCAATGCAGTTAAAATACTCTTCCTTTGACGCAAAAGCGGGAGTGAAGCCGTCAATTATCTCCTTTGCGCGCTTTGCATTATCAGAAAGAAGAAGCGAAAGCATTTCAAGCTGCCACTTTGCAGAAGAAACGCACGCAAGCTCAGGGTTTGCAATTTTATAATCCGAGCCGTGGCTTGTGCCTGTTGCGCCCGGCGCATACGGATGGATTGCCGGCATCACGCAGGAAAGGTCGCCCATATCCGTACAGCCTGTGCCGATGGCATCGCTATACTCATACGGAATATCAGGGATTTTTGCCGCTGCATCGCGCGCAAGGTCAATCATCGCAGGTGCGTTTGTAAGCGGAGCGTAGCCCGGAGTGTCCTGAATATCTACATTTGCGCCGAGGCTGAGTGCCGCACCGCAAAGTGCGCGGTTTACTTTTCTGTTTGCATCGTGGATTGCCTCAAAGGTGTTGCCGCGGATATAGCTTTCAAGCACAACCTTATCGGGAATAGCATTTACTGCATTTCCGCCGCTTGTTATAATGGGATGGACGCGGATTCTGTCTGCTTCCTTGAAGGTTTCACGGATAGAATTGATTGCCGAAAGACCGAGGTTTGCAGCGTACAGTGCGTTTACGCCATTCCACGGCGCGCCGCCTGCGTGTGCGGAAACGCCTTTGTAGATAATACGTTTGGACATACAGCCGATTGCACCGCGGCGTGCAGCGAAGCTTTCGCCCGCAGTTGTATGGACCATAAGCGCGATATCAACACCGTCAAAATATCCGCGGTAAAGAAATTCCGTCTTGCCGCCAAAGTAGCGGATAATGCCTTTTGCGGCAAGCTCCTTGCGGTATTCTATTTCGATAAGCTCCTCGGCGGGGACTGCGCAGAGACGTATGCGTCCGCAAAGGCCATCAAGCGCACCGGGTTCTTTTAATGCTGCGGCAATACCGAGAAGCGCGGCACACTGCGCGCTGTGACCGCAGCAGTGAACGGCACCCGTTTCAGGGTCTGCATCGGGATGATCTGCACAGATGAGCGAGTCAAGCTCACCGAGAATAAGAACCTCGGGGCCTTCTTTGCCGGTGTCAAGCACGGTGTAAAAGCCCGGAATATTTTCTGCGCGGAAAAGCTCATATCCAAGCTTTTCAAACGCATCTTCCATGTATTTTGATGTTTTTGTCTCGCGGTATCCGGTTTCGGGGTTTGCCCAGATATAATCCTCGGCATCGAGGATGAGTTTACGGTATTTATCTACAGCGGTCTGATATGAAAATGACATTGTGTACGTCTCCTTAATCGTTTTTTACAGTATAACACAATATTTCTCACAGAACAATGAAAAAATCCACAAAAATTATGAAAAAATCGTGATCCTCCGAAAACGGAAGACCACGATTTTAAATTAATCTTCTTTTTTAGCTTCTGCTTCGCGCTTTGCAAGGTCGTTGTAAGCATCCTTACGTGAGAAGTTTGTTCTGCCCTTGTCGTCGATGCCCATGAACTTAACCCATGTCATATCGCCGACGTTGAGAACATCCTCAACCTTTTCTACACGGCGGTTCTCAAGCTTTGAGATGTGAACCATGCCGTCCTTGCCCGGAGCGATTTCAACGAATGCACCGATCGGAATAACGCGGACCACCTTACCGTAGTAAAGCTCACCGACAACGGGATCGAGAACGATTGTCTCAATAACCTTCTTTGCATTCTTGCAAGCTTCGATGTCGATTGCGGAGATGTAAACGTTTCCATCATCCTCAATGTCAATCTTTGCGCCTGTGTCTGCAACAATCTTCTGGATAACGCTGCCGCCCTTACCAATAACATCGCGGATTTTCTCCGGATCAATCGTCATATGCATCATCTTCGGAGCATACTTTGAAAGCTCGTTTCTCGGCTCTGCGATGCACGGGAGCATAATCTCATCAAGGATGCGGTATCTTGCATCACGGGTGATGGTGAGTGCGCTCTTGATAATTTCCGGTGTAAGACCGTCAATCTTGAGGTCCATCTGGATGGCTGTGATACCGGCTTTTGTTCCTGCAACCTTGAAGTCCATATCGCCGTAGAAGTCTTCTACGCCCTGAATGTCGATAAAGGTAAGCCATTTATCTTCGTCGGTAACAAGACCGCAGGAGATACCTGCAACCGGAGCTTTGATCGGAACACCTGCGTCCATAAGGGCGAGGGTGGAACCGCAGATAGAGCCCTGAGAGGTGGAACCGTTGGAGCTTAATACCTCGGAAACGAGGCGGATGCTGTACGGGAACTCTTCCTCGCTCGGGATAACCGGCTCGAGAGCACGCTCTGCAAGAGCACCGTGACCGATTTCACGTCTGCCCGGACCGCGGCTCGGACGAGCCTCACCGACGGAGTATGACGGGAAGTTGTAGTGGTGGATATATCTCTTGAATTCTTCTTCGTAGATGGTGTCAAGCTTCTGCTGGTCAGCAATTGTGCCGAGCGTTGCAACGGTGAGAACCTGAGTCTGACCGCGGGTGAACATACCGCTGCCGTGTGTGCGCGGGAGAACACCAACCTCTGCTGCAAGCGGACGAACCTCGTCAAGAGCACGGCCGTCAACACGCTTGCCCTCAAGGAGCCACTGGCGGACGACTATCTTCTGGAGCTTATAAATGCACTCGCCGAGATAGGTCTCGATTTCCGGATACTTTTCTGAATATTCTGCAATAAGATCATCGGAAAGAACCTTAAAGCGCTTGTCGCGGATTGTTTTGTCGTCTGTATCCATACCTGCGCGGACGCGGTCGAGAATGTTTGCCTTGAGCTCTTCAAAAAGGTCGTTATCAAACGGAACCTGCTCATATTCAAACTTCGGAAGACCGATTTCAGCCTGAATGCCGCGGATAAAGGCAACAATTTTCTTGATTTCCTCGTGTGCAAGCATAATTGCATCAAACATAACATCGTCAGCAATCTGATCTGCACCGGCTTCAATCATAACAACTTTCTCTGCAGAACCTGCAACGGTGAGGTTGAGGCTTGATTTTTCTCTCTGTGCGCTTGTCGGGTTTACAACAAACTGATTGTCAACATAGCCGATAGAAACGCCTGCAATAGGACCGTTCCATGGAATATCGGAAATAGAGAGAGCAATGGAAGTACCGACCATACCTGCGATTTCCGGTGCGCAGTCGTTATCGACGGAAAGAACCGTGATGGAAACAGCAACGTCGTTGCGGAGATCCTTCGGGAAGAGCGGACGGATCGGACGGTCGATGAGACGTGATGTGAGGATAGCACGCTCGCTCGGGCGGCCCTCACGGCGCATAAAGCTTCCCGGGATTCGGCCTACAGCGTAAAGGCGCTCTTCAAAGTCAACTGCGAGCGGGAAAAAGTCAATCCCTGCGCGCGGCTTTTCGGAAGCCGTTGCAGTAACCAGAACTGCCGTTTCACCGTAGCGGACAAGGCATGAGCCGTTTGCAAGACCTGCCATCTTGCCGGTCTCGATAACGAGCTTTCTGCCCGCGAAGTCGGTTTCAAATACTCTGTTTTTAGAAAAAACCATTTCTTTCATTTTCATTTCGCTCCTTTTTATAATTTTTTCGGAGCTTTCCCGAAGTGGGTTTAGCACTTGGAGCGGGTGTCAAAGCGTTTTAACAAACACTCCAATTGCTAAAAACCATTGTGCGGGAAAGCTTCGTGATTTGGGATAATGCTTTAAATCCCCCGGACGGAGCCCCGTCCGGGGGACAACTTCGAACTTACTTACGGAGTCCGAGCTTTGCGACGATTGCGCGATAACGCTCAATGTCTTTCTTCTGGAGATAGTTGAGCAAGCTGCGGCGCTTACCGACCATCTTGAGAAGACCGCGGCGGGAATGGTTATCCTTGTGGTGTACCTTAAGATGCTCTGTGAGCTCAGAGATACGCTGTGTAAGGATAGCGATCTGTACCTCCGGTGAACCGGTGTCGGTGTCGTGGAGGCGGTTATTCGTGATAACCTCAGTCTTTTTCTCTTTGAGAATCATTTTGCTTTCACCTTTCTTTAATTTATTTGCCACGGTCGAAGTATCCGGCGGGTGAACTCCCCGCATGAAGCGAGCGTATTTTCCCGAAAACTGCGACGCGGGCATAATGTTTTGTGCATAGCCGAAACTACGGCACATTAACATGCTATAATATTCTATCACACATTTTTCGAAATGTAAATAGTTAATTTTATTTTTTCCGGATTTCAAAAAATTATTTTACTTTTAACTCTGCCGACAAGTATATTGTATAAAATTGCAAATAAATTCCTCAGCAGTTGACACGTGTAATATTTTCATATATTATATTAATAATTTAACGAAAAGTCGGAGGGAAATATATGTGTAATATAGCAGGTTATGCGGGAGAACGCGCCGCAGCGCCGATTCTGCTTGAAATGCTTCGGGCTCAGGAGGGCTTTGATGCCGGCTACTACAGCGGTATTGCAACTATCCATGAGGGAAAGATATACCATGCAAAGCTTGTCGGATGCGTGCAGAATCTCATTAACAACACGGATGCGGCATTGCTTCCCGGAAATGTGGGAATTATACACGGGCGCTCCGGTCCGATTATCGGCGATGACCGTTGGGCGCATCCTTTTATCGGAAAAAACAGTGCCGGTGAGGCGGAAATTGCATATGTTGCAAACGGTGTCGGCGGCTTTGCAAATTGCAGACGCGGTGAATACGGGCGCCTTGCAGACTCGCTTATGGCAGAAGGATATGACATTTCATCGCGTCAGCTTTGCGAGAAGAATGTGTATTATAAGCTCTCTGGCGGAACAACTGCACACGTCAGTGATGTTATGTGTCAGCTTATTTTAAAGTATAAGGACAGCGGGCGAGACACAGTAAACGCAATGTCGGATGCTTTTTGCGAAATGCCATCGGAAATCGTAGGTCTTCTTCTTGATATGTCCGAACCTGACAAAATCTTTTATTCAAGAATAAATCGGCCGATGGTTGCAGGCTTTTCTTCCCACGGTGCATATCTTTCCACATCGGCAATTGCTTTTCCGGATGACGCGGGCGAGCCGCAGCTTCTTCCTGCATTATCTTCCGGTTATGTGTGTGCAGACGGCGTTTATTCATCTCCGTATAAGAATCCGCCGTGCACGGTTGAGCCAATAGGTGCAGCTGCGAGGAAAGAAGCCTATGACGCAATATGCAACGAGCTGTCTTCCGGCGGAAGAGAGCTGTGGTGTCCGATAAGGCAGGATGATTTGGGGGCACCGCTGAATAAGCTGTTCGGGAATGCTGATTGCAGTCAGGCAACCGCCCTTTTGTATGATATTCTCTACTCTTTGCATAAAGAAGGCAGGCTGAAAATAGAGGAAAAGGTATACGAAACAGAGAAGCCGGGAGCCATCTGCCGGAGGTTTATTCTCGGACTATGATAATGAAGAGAACTGAGCGGAGATATTTGCCGGCGGTTTGAAGAGTTCCTTCTGTTTCTTGCTTTCCTACGCGGAATGTTGTATTATATAACATATAGAATAAAAGAACGGAAAGAAAAAATATGAAAAACATTATTGAGATTGAAGATTTTAACGCGCCGGAGCTTGATGTATATGCACGCCTTACGGAAGCACAGCTTCTCAACCGTGAAGAACCAAAGAAGGGGCAGTTTATTGCAGAAAGCCCCAAGGTTATCGAACGCGCACTTGATGCAGGGTGTGTTCCCCTTTCTTTTTTGTGTGAGAAAAATCACATAAACGGAGAAGCAAAGGACGTTATTGCACGTTGCGGAGATATTCCGGTTTACACGGCAGAATTTGATGTTCTTACACAGCTTACGGGATATAAGCTTACGCGCGGAATGCTTTGCGCAATGCTTCGTCCGAAACTCCCGTCAGTTGCCGATGTATGCCATGATGCGGCACGGATTGTTGTGCTTGAAGAGGTAATGAATCCAACGAATGTCGGCGCGATTTTCAGAAGCGCTGCAGCACTCGGAATGGATGCGGTTCTTCTCACACCGGGATGTTCAAACCCGCTTTACCGCCGCTCGGCACGTGTTAGCATGGGAACAGTGTTTCAAATTCCGTGGACATTTTTCTCTGCGGACGAGCCGTGGCAGGAAACGCTTCGGGGTTATGGCTTTGCGACTGCGGCGATGGCGCTGTGCGATGATTCGCGAAATATAGATGATGAAGAGCTTCTTAGAGAAAAAAAGCTTGCAATTGTCCTCGGCACAGAAGGAGACGGACTTAAAGAGAAAACAATTGCAGGGTGCGACTATACGGTAAAAATACCTATGGCGCACGGCGTGGATTCGCTAAACGTTGCGGCGGCAAGTGCCGTTGCGTTCTGGCAGGTGGGAAATAACAGACGTTGAAGCCTCTGTCGCAATGGCAGAAACCTGGCAGAAATTCGGCAGAAACCTGGCAGAAATTCGGCAGAAACTTGGCAACTCAAAAAATAAAAAGTGTGGTATGATTATCACAGCCTGAAGAGTGTACACCCTTTCGGTGTGCACTTTTTTTGCATGGAGAGGAGGTGAGAGCATGGCACATGCAAAAAATACAATAAGAGGGGAGCTTGCAAAAATCGTGCGCAAAAAGGTTGAGCCGTCATACCTTGAAAAGCTCGGAGTTCCGGTCGAAGTAAAAAAATCTCCGAGCATTTTGCAGGCTATTGCCCTCGCACAGGTAAAAAAAGGTCTTGAAGGAGACCTTAAAGCGGCGGAATTCATTGAAAAGCTTCTTTGCGATAACGGGGATGTGCAAAGCAAAACGGAAAAGGAATTCGATGTCGTTGTAAAAGTGCTCGATGACCCGGATGGAAATTAGCATAACTCCGCGCCAAAGGGATTTTATCTATGCAAAATCAGGCGAGGTGCTTTTCGGAGGAGCTGCGGGAGGAGGAAAGTCATACGGGCAGCTTGTTGATGCATTGCTTTTTGCACTGAAATATCCGAAGTCAAAGCAGCTTGTTCTGCGCCGCACACTGCCGGAGCTTGAAAAATCGCTTGTGAGAACAGCTCTTGAGATTTATCCGCGCGAGCTTTTTATTTATAAAGCATCACGTCACGAGGGAGTATTCACAAACGGCTCGGTGATAGACTTCGGATACTGCGATTCTGAAAATGACGTATACCGTTATCAGTCGGCAGAGTATGATATCATCCGTTTTGACGAATTGACGCATTTTACAGAAAGAATGTATGTGTATCTCCTTTCCCGCATACGCGGAGCAAACACATATCCAAAGCAGGTGAAATGCTCAACGAATCCCGGCGGGATAGGTCACACATGGGTGAAAGCGCGCTTTATAGATACGGGAGCACCGAATGAAGAACACCTCGGAAGAATTTTTATTCCTTCACGTGTTTCAGACAATACATTTTTGATGAAAGCAGATCCGGAATACGTAAAGCGACTTGAAAAGCTTTCCCCAAAAGACAGGGAGGCACTGCTTTACGGAAACTGGGACATCTTTGACGGGCAATATTTTACGGAGTGGAACCGGGAAATCCATGTTATTTCTCCATTTGAAATCCCAAAGCACTGGCGAAGATATTTTGTAATGGACTATGGGCTTGATATGCTCGCGGGATATTGGATTGCGATGGATACGTGGGGGCGGGCGTATGTATATCGCGAGATATACGAGAGCGGACTTATCATATCCGAGGCGGCAAGAAAAATTCGTGAAGCAACAGATGAGAAAATCCACAGCTATATCGCACCGCCGGATTTGTGGAACAGACGTCAGGATACGGGAAAGAGTGCGGCGCAGATATTTGCGGAAAACGGAGTGCCGGTAACGGCGGCAAGAAATGAGCGTGTACAGGGGTGGTATAACCTTAAGGAATGGCTTTCGCCATTCCGTGATGAAACGGGAAAGGCGAGTGCATATCTCCGTATTTTTTCAAATTGCACAAACCTAATACGAACATTGCCGGCAGTATCGGTTGATGCAAAAAATCCGAATGACGTGGCAAACACTCCGCACGAGCTTACCCATGCACCGGACGCGATACGGTATTTTGTTGCAGGAAGGCCGGTTCCTGCAGTTATTTCACGGGTTGATGACGGCGGAAAACCCGAATTCGACAAACAGATTGACAGTCTGCTTGAATTTTATTAAAGGGGGTTAATTTATGGCGAAAGCCTCAAGACATACTGTGTCACCGAACACGGTATACACAAAAAAATACGGAAGCTTCCGTGGAGTGGATTTTTCACATGATCCATCGATGGTGGATGATACTCACTCTCCGGAGGCGAAAAACCTTATATCCGATACATCTGGCTTTCCTGAGAAGCGGCTCGGCTGGAGAACGATGGAGAATTTCGGAGAACGGATAAACGGGATATATAGCTTCGGAACGGAAGAGACGAGCTGCATGATAATTCATGCGGGAACGTCCGTTTACAAGCTGCAGGACGGGGAGAAGACAACACTTATCAATGGAATAGCGAACCGCCCGTCACAAGGAAAATATTTCAAAGGCAAGCTTTGCATACTCACGGGAGAGGAATATCTTGTGTTTGACGGAGAGATGTGCGTGCGCGCAGGTGAGTTTGAGGACATCTACGCGCCGATAACGCTAATGTCAAGGGATGCCTTACCGCTTGATGGCTCAAACCCGTTCACCGGCAATGTGTTCCAAGCGTGGGAGGATGAAGGTTCTTTTGAAAGCTCCGGCGGAAGCGCTATGAATGCCGGAAAGGTACCGGAAGATGCGGCAGTAAATCTTATTTCCGGGAAAAGAAAAAACACCTTTTGCATGAAGAGTGCGACGCTGTGCCTTTTCGTGCTTGATTCGCTCATTGAGAAAAAATCGCGTATTACAATGAAATGCATTACGACGGGGGACACCATTTTCAGCGTCGTGTATGATCCGGAGGCGGGCTATGTGCGTTACGGTGAAGCGAGCGGAAAAGAAGCGGGAATAAATACAGACCTTGTAAATACGTGGAGGATCGGCAGCAACAGCGGATATTATACGCTCCAGATAGACAATGAGTTAAAGCGCAACGCTACTTATCTTGTATGTTCTATAAATACAGCTAAACTTAACGGGTACAACTATACCGCGGGAATAGACAACTTTTCAATAGAGTTTACACACGAGATTGAGGGGTATGCCGACAGAATAGGGAAATGCACGGTTATGGACGTTTTTGAGAACAGGCTTTTCTTTTCGGGAAACCCTGATTATCCGAATGTTGACTGGTACTCGGGCGTTAACGACCCGTTGTATGTTCCCGATATAAACTATACAGAGATAGGAATGGACTCAAGCCGCATAATGGGGTATCTGAGGACAGGAAGTGAGCAGGCGATACTGAAAAGTGACGGAGACGATGCGACGATTTATATGCGCTCATATTCAACGCTATCTGATGGGACGGTCATTTTTCCGGTAAAGCACGGAACATCCGGACTCGGAGCAATTGCGCAAAGGGCGATATGCACGTTCCTTGATGACCCGCTGTATCTTACGCGCAACGGAGTTTACGCTATCGGAATGCAGGATATTTCAAATGAGCGTGCGCTGAATATTCGCTCGACGCGCGTAAATAAGCGACTGCTGGAGGAAGATGACCTTAAGAATGCGCTGATGTGTGAATGGAACGGATATCTCATCCTGTGTACGGGCGGCAGGGCATATGTTGCGGATGCGGCGCAAAAGCAGTATCCGAGGAATGCCACAAACACATTTGAATATGAGTGGTATTACTGGACGAATATTCCGGCAACAGCTTTATATGAAGATGAGGGAGAATTATTTTTCGGAACGGAAGACGGCAGGCTTTGTAAGTTCAACACCGACCTTGATAAGGAAAGCGGAGAGGCTTATTCCGACGACGGTAAGGCAATAGTAGCAGAATGGACAACAAACCTCTCCGATGACGGAAACTTTATGCAGGAAAAGAGTCTTGTGAAAACAGGATCGGGAGTAATGCTGAAGTCAAAACCGAACGCGGCAGTTACCGTGATTATTCGCACCGACCGCGAGAACGATAAAACCGTTGCGGAAAGAAAAGGATCACGAGGTGATAACAATGCAACAGGATACTGCGTTGTTCCGTTTAATACGCGAATTAAAAAATACGGTGCGATTCAGATAGTCTGCCGCAATGACAAGGTGAATAATTCTTTTGGAATAGGCGGAATAATAAGACGGTTTTTCTACGGAAAAATAAAAAAATGATTTAATTTGGAGGGAGTTAAATGAACACAAATACTTTTACAAACAACAAACAAAAAAAGACAACCGGGGTTATTTATCAGACCCCGGACGGAAAAAATGCACAGGGATATATAATTGACGGTAAGACCTATAAGGATGAAAACGGCACCACTCGTGTTGATATCGGCTCGACAGTACCTACGGCAGGCGGGACATTTACGCTTACGGGGGCCGGTGGTGTGAAAACGCCATCAAGCGTTGCAGATGATCTCAGTGCCGCATATAAGCAGAGCGCCGGGCATCTGGGGGCAGCATACGATGCGCGAAAAGATGCAATAAATGCAGCAACCTCGCGTCAGCTCGATTATATAAACGATAAGAGAAAGGATGCATACACACAGTATGAGGATGCAAACCGTGCGGCATATCAGGCGTATGTGAATGCATCCAATCCTTACGGCGCAGCCGGAGAACAGCGTGCCAAAATGGGTCTTGCAAACTCAGGGTATGCCGAAACCTCGAAAATGAAGCTCGCTAATACATATCAGCAGGCATTGGGGCAGAATGTGCTTTCGCGCAACGCATATTTGCAGGAGCTTGACAACGCATATCGTGACGCGAGATATAACGGCGATATTGAGCTTGCAAACGCCATTGCGGATTATGAGCAGCTTGTTTACCGACACGGTATTGACGCGGCAGAGGCGATTGCGGCTCAGAACAACCTTGCCTACAATGCGGGAATAAATGCAAACAACCAATTCTGGCAAAGGCAGAAGTATGAGCGCGAGTGGAATGCCGAGGAACAAGAAAGAATACGGGAGTGGAAAAAGGAGCTTTGGAACCGAGCTTATAAGCTGGCAAGTAAAGGGTTTTCCAATCAGCAAATTGCAGACACGCTGGGCGTAAGTCTTAACGACTTATACAGTGTTATGAGAGGATGGTGAGTGCTATGGCATGGTGTATGATATCAACGCTTATCGGTGCGATAATATTCGGTGCCGGAATGGCTTTTGAAAAATTCCTTTCCGCAGATACAGCGGAGCCGGAAATAGAGGAAAATCAGGAGAAGCTCCCGGAAAAAGAGGATATGAAACTTTTCGGACAGTGGAAAAATCTTTTGGACTATGACGGAACAAGACAGGAGGTAGATTATGATGACAGGTAAAAGACCGGAGGAAGTCTGGCAGGAATATC
Organism: Eubacteriales bacterium; assembly: GCA_045539475.1. Classification (GTDB taxonomy): domain Bacteria; phylum Bacillota; class Clostridia; order Oscillospirales; family JAAYXM01; genus SIG480. The sequence goes on from JAZQFJ010000063.1 coordinate 86,590, forward strand.
AGAAAGGAGTTTCGTACAACACCGGAATTGATTTGTACGAAACAGTAAAGAAGAACGAAAACTTTTTCATAGGAAAACAGTGGGAGGGGGTTAATGCCCCTGACATTGCAAAGCCGGTTATAAACGTGCTGCGGCGTGTTGTCAACTACTTCATTTCAATGATAGTTGCCGATGACATAGGCATAGCCTTCACACCGTTTATTGCTACCGAAAAGCGCAGGAAAAATGCCGAAATATGGTCACGCGAGGTGGAAAAGGTTATAGAGCTTGCGTCAATAAAAGAAAAATCCCGTGATGTGATACGTAATGCCGCAGTTGACGGCGACGGTATATTGTATTTTTATTTCGATCCGACAGTAGAAACCGGGCAAATTGTCCCGGGAGGTATATCTTGTGAGATTGTGGAAAATACAAATCTGTTTTTTGGAAATCCGCATATGAACGATCTTCAGAGACAACCGTACATAATAATAGCATTACGGAAAAATATTCATGCCGTCCGTGAGGAGGCGATAGAGCACGGAATGAGCAGAAGTGAGGCAATGGAAATACGTCCGGACAGCGAATATGAACCCTATAATATCAGCAGAAACAATGACGGAAGCGAGCTTGCGACCGTGCTCGTCAGATTCTGGCGCGAAAACGGAACGGTACATGCGATGAAAACAACGCGCGACAAGACTATACGCGAGGCATGGGATACGCAGTATCATCGGTATCCCATGGCGATTATGCAGTGGGAAAAGGTGAAAAATTCATATCACGGAGTGGCAGCGATAACGGGTTTAATTCCCAACCAGATAAGCATAAATCAGCTGTTTGCCATGGCGATACACTCGGCAAAGGCAAATGCATTCCCCAAGACGATATATGATGCTACAAAAATATCAGCGTGGACAAATAAGATCGGACAGGCGATAGGGGTTGTGGGAAATCCGAATGAGGCAGTTGCATCAAGCTTCCGCGGTGCGGATATGTCTGTGCAGGTGATGCAGCTGATAGAAAAGATGATACAGTACACGCTTGAGTTTATGGGAGCATCGGACGCGGCGCTCGGAAACATCAACCCGCAGAACACATCTGCGATAATAGCAACGCAGAAGGCATCTGCTATGCCGCTTGAATTGCAAAAGCTTGCATATAACCGGTTTACGGAGGATTATGTGAGGACGCTTGTGGATATGATCAGCGTAGATTACGGTCTGCGTGAGGTTCAGAGCGGAGAAGACGGAGATGCGAAGGCGGAGTATTTCAATTTCTCGGAGGAAAGCGCAGTTGAGCTGAGCCTGAAGGTGGATATCGGATCAGCGGCATACTGGAGCGAGCTTATGCAGGTGCAGACGATGGATAACCTTTTCACAAAAGGAGTTATATCAGATGTTATCACATATCTTGAAGGAATACCTGAGCAATATTTACGGAACAAGAGCAAGATAATTGCAAAGCTTAAGAGCGAGCGGGAAATGACACAGATGCAGCCACCACAGGTGCCGCCGGTAGGTACACCGATGCCGGGTATCAGATACCCTATGTAGAAGCAGTCAAAGGGGTTCTTCTGCGAACCCCTTTGAAAAGGGATTTACAAAAAACAAAAAATAATATACAATAAAGGATGTGAATAAATGGCAAATAAAACCAATTGGTTATGGGCTTTGCGTGATAAGGAGAAGGCCATGAAAACGATGGGACTTTCTCCGGTGAAGCAAGAGCAAGCAACACCGTTGCCAACAGTTAGAAATAACCAAAAGGCAAGTATGCAATCCACTGTAGCAATCATAAAAGAGCCGAAACGCGAGAAGCTCTCATGGTCAGACGAAGATTCTCGTGACGGATGGAACGACCGACTGTTCCTTGAAGGCTTCTACGAAGTAGATGGTACAGTAAATGATTGGGAACGCGAAAAGCGGATGTCACAGGTAGAGCGATCGCTTAAGGAAATAGAGAAGCGAAAACGTAAGTCAGAAAACCCGCCCGGAGTCATTCTGAGCGGAGGGCAACGCCCGAACCCGAACGCAGTGAGAGCGCCGTTTGGGCGGGGTCTCACCGGGCAAAGCGGAACATTCACCAGATTGCCCGGAACCCCCAACGCTCCCATGCAAATCACAAAACTTCCGTACTACGGCGGCAGATACCCGGCGTATACAAATTATGCAAACGCGGCGAATAAGAACACCGCTGCATCAAAGTCCGGAGATACAACAAGACCGCCTACACAGGAAGAGCTTGAAGCGGCGTATGCAGCTATGCAAAAAGGCTTTTCGGGGCAAAATGCATTACAACACATAACTGATGCTGCAGAGTACGTTACAAACGCTGCAACATCTCAAAACAACACGCAGAGAAAAACTCAGACCGCAACAACTACGTCCACCGCACAACCCCAATCCCGTGATGCGCGTGTTCGTGAGAATTACAGAGCACGGCAGCAGGCAGAGGCGGATGCAAGGTATGAGGATTTCGATATCGAAGCGGCAGAGGCAAAGCTGCGCGATAATGCTTACTGGACTGACCGTTTGCTCGAAAGCCGCAAACAAGGCTACGGCTTTGCAGGAGATGAGCAGATAGCGGAAGAACGCAATGCACTTGAACAAGAAATCAAAAACGCAAAGGATGCGGCGGAACGACGGCGTGAGCGATATATCCGCGAAAAGGCGGCGCAAATGCCGGACAACGGACTGCATGAGCTTCTGCAATGGTCTGTGAGAAATATGCCGGAGAGAAAGCAAGATACATTTTCCGTAAGTCCGCAATTTTCAAACATGCTTTATCCGGAAATATCACCGGGGCATTCTAACGGAAACATATCGCAAAAGAGCTACTATACGAAGAATAAATCAATATACGGAGAGAATACGGATAAAGCGCTTGATGCAATCAGCAATATTCTGACTGCAACATCGTTGGTTCCCGGTATAGATACATTTGCAGATGCGGCGGCAATACCGGTAGACCTTCTGCTCGGAGATTACATATCGGCAGGGCTTGATGCGTTTGGTATACTTCCGTTTGTAGGAGAAGTAGCCGACACCGCAAAGCTTGCAAGAGCGGGGATGAATGTAGCTGATGTGGCACATGATGCAGGAAAGGTCATTGATGCCGTTAAAACGGTCGATGCAGCTGATGATGTTGCTGATGCGGTAAAAACTGCAGATGATGTGTTTGATTACAGTAGTTTTCCTCAGAAGATACACGAGGGGAGACAGGGAAAGCATATTATCGGACATAATAACTATATTCCGGGAAAAAGCATAACGACTGTTTCTAATGACAGACTTTTGGAACTCATGAAAACAAAAGTCGGAACAGGAACGCCATATGCAGGCCGAGAAGTTATTGATTTTGGGGAAGTCATCGGGAAATACGTGGATAAAAGAACTGGGAAGATGTATTACACTACAGTTGCGACAGTCCATTACTCACAAGATGGATTTCATATTATTCCAGCTGCACCAAAAGAATGGAGGAGATAAAAATGATATATTGGAATAAAAGCGAAGAAGCAATTATAGGAAAGTTTTTAGCATCTGAACATAACTATGTTGATAGATGTATTCTTTTGAATTGGCATGGAAAAGGAAGTGTTCTTGCGGAATATGATATGTTAATGGAAGATGAGAATGATTTTGAAATGGGTGACGAGAGATATGAAGAATTCTGGTCCTTTGCATTCCATGGAATTGAAATTAAAGG
>JAZQFJ010000064.1:0-48975 GCA_045539475.1 Eubacteriales bacterium
TTTCAACAGATTCAGAAATCGTATTTTACATATTTTCTCTCATCAGCAAGTCAACAATGAACAAGCAGCCGCCTAACGACGACTGCCTGCCTAATCACTTTTTCATTTTAACTCTTTACCCCAACTATTGACAAAGAGCCAAAACAATCACCCCGTGTGCGAGATTTTCGCACACGGGGTGAACACGTCCTTCTTACCTATTAAAAGAACTTGTCGTGAACTGCGCGCATTGCACGCTCGGAATCGTCCTTTGCAATGAGAACAGAAACCTTGATTTCGCTTGTGGAAATCATATCAATGTTTACGTTTGCAGCAGCAAGTGCCTCAAACATCATTGCAGCAACGCCGGGGTTATTTACCATACCTGCGCCGACGATAGAGAGCTTGCAGAGGTCTTCGCGAACCTTGATATCCTCAAAGCCGATACTTGCCTTGTTCTCTTCGAGAACCTTCTTTGCAAGCTCAATTGAAGAGCTGGGAACGGTGAAAGCGATATCCTTTGCATCGTTTCTGCCGGTTGACTGAAGGATGATATCAACATTTACGCCCTTGTTTGCAAGCGTAGAAAATACCTTGTAAGCGATGCCGGGAGCATCCGCCATATTTACGAGAGAAATCTGCGCTACATCCATATCACGTGCAACGCCGCTAACATTCATTTTTTCCACTTTATGTGCCTCCTTAATTTTTGTGCCCGGATTGCGGGTAAAGCTGGAGATAACCTCCATATCAACATTGAAGCGCTTGCCCATCTCAACAGAGCGGTTGTGAAGAACCTGTGCACCGAGGGATGCAAGCTCAAGCATTTCGTCATAAGTAATTTCATCAAGCTTCTTTGCCGTTGGGATTTTTCTCGGGTCTGCAGTGTAAACACCGTCAACGTCAGTGTAAATCTGACAGAGGTCCGCACCCAGTGCTGCCGCAAGCGCAACAGCCGTTGTATCTGATCCACCGCGACCAAGGGTTGTTATGTCGTCAAAGCGGTTGATACCCTGGAAGCCTGCAACAATAACGATGCGGCGTTTGGATATCTCAAGCTTTAAGCGCTCGGTATCAATTTTCTTGATGCGTGCCGCGCCATAGTTCATACCCGTATGAATACCTGCCTGCCAGCCGGTGAGGGAGATAACGGGATATCCAAGCTTTTCAATTGCCATTGCAAGCAGGGAAATTGAAATCTGCTCGCCGTTTGCAAGAAGAACATCCATCTCGCGCTTTGACGGATTTGGATTTATTTCTCTTGCCTTTTCGATGAGGTCGTCCGTCGTATCGCCCTGAGCCGAGACGACAACAACAACATCGTCACCGCGCGCATATGTGCTTGTTACGATATTCGCAACGTTGAACAAGCGCTCGGTATCAGCGACCGATGAGCCGCCGAATTTCTGTACTATAAGACTCATTTATACCTCTTCCTTTCAGGATTTCTTTTTTATTATATTAATAGAGCACACGCATACGTGACAAAACTTCGCTTCTTTCCGAAAGATCCGCAAGCTTTCTTTCAAACTCTGCCTCTGACATCTCTGCTGTTATAAATGCCGTAGCGTGGCTGTCATCGATAAACTCAACATCCTTGAAGCTCTGGGTTGCGGCGCTTCGTGCGCTTTCTCCCTCTATGCGGACATAGTATTTTGAAGTGAACGCCGACATATCCGCAACAGCTTCCTTCCCTGCATCCTCCCAGCCGATATCGCGGCGCTTATCTGCATGAATAACTGCATCAATAACGTCTGCGGAAACCGCGCTTGCTGTCGGGTACTTACCTGCACCCGGACCGTAGAACATGGTGTCACCCACCATATTGCCATGAACCATGATGCCGTTGAAAACATCCTCAACAGATGCAATCGGAGATGATTTCGGAACGAGATGCGGTCCGACGTATGCAAATACCTTTCCGTCCGGTGAAAGCTTTGTCCTTCCGAGAAGGCGGATAACCATATCTGCCTTTCCTGCAAGGCGCACATCGTCAAGCGTTACCTTGGTGATTCCCTCAGCCTTGACATAATCGGGATATATATGTCTGCCGAAAGCAAGGGATGCAAGAATACAAATCTTGCGGCAGGCATCGTGTCCTTCAATATCCGCGCTCGGATCGCGCTCGGCATAGCCCATTTCCTGAGCCTCGGAAAGCGCCTTTTCAAATGTGAGCCCCGCCTTTATCATACGGGTAAGGATGTAGTTTGTGGTTCCGTTGAGAATACCGTAAATCTCGTCAATTTCGTTTGCGGCAAGACACTGTGCAATCGGACGGAGAACCGGAATACCGCCGCCGACAGATGCTTCAAAGAGATAATTTACATTCTTCTCCTTCGCAATCTGCAGAAATTCCGCGCCATGCTTTGCAACAAGCTCTTTATTTGAGGTTATAACGCTTTTCCCTGCAAGAAGCGCACGCTTTGTGAAATCATACGCCGGATTCGTGCCACCGATGGTCTCAACAACAACAGATACCTCCGGGTCATTTTCGATAATCCCGAAATCCTTTACAAACTTCTCCGCGTTTTTGTCCTGCGAGAAATCGCGGATATCAACGATGTATTTTACCTCAATCGGCTCCCCTGCCTTTTTGGCAATGGACGCTGCATTTATTTCAAAGAGGTCAACAACGCCGGAACCAACCGTGCCATAACCTAAAACAGCAATTTTTTTCATGATGTATCTCCTTTCTTATTGTCCCGCAAGAGGCCCGAATGAAATAACTCCCGGAAGCTCCATCGCCTGTTCAATAAAGCCGTCCATATTCGTTTTCATATTTTCCGTCTCTGCCGATATTGTAACCGGCGCACGGCCTCCGCTCGGTATAGTCTGATATATGGTAAGAATATTCGCGCCGTTTGCGGCAAAATGGGTGAGGATGCGCGACAGCACCCCCGGCTCATCACGCAGAAGCATACTGAACGTGATGATGCGCCCAAGCGACATATCGTTAAACGGAGAGATAAGGTCTTTATACTTATAAAACGCGCTTCGGCTGATTCCCGCAAGCACCGCCGCCTCATTCACCGTTTTTACCCGCCCCTGAGAGAGAAGCTCTTTCGCCTTCACGGTTCTTATCAAAACCTCCGGCAGTGCGGAATCTTCAACAATATAGTATTTGTGATTTTCCTGCACTTAAATCCCCCTCTCGTGGTCATTTGTTTTTGCAGCATGGATATTATCATACCATATTTTCTTCCGCAATTCAAGTAAAATCTTAAATTTTCGGCGATTTTTTAAATTTTCATCAATATGCCAAAAAAATCCTTTTATTTGCACGCGAAATGATATATAATAATGAAAGAAATACATCAAAGGCAGGTGACCGCTATGCCGGAAAACAGGCATCTTCGTCTTTTCCTATCTCTTTTATATATTGCACTGGGGCTTCTTGCGCTGTGGTTTGTTTTTAACTATGCACTCGGCTGGCTTGCTCCGTTCATAATCGCCTTCATCGTATCGCGGATAATTGCGCGTCCCGCTGAATTTTTAAAGGAAAAGCTTCGTTTTCCCCGTCCCCTTGCGGCAGGACTTCTCACCGTTTTGTTTTACGGAATTATCGGAACGGCGCTTTACTTCTCGCTCTCGGCAATCATCAAAGAGCTTGTAGTTCTGTTTGAAAGATTGCGTAATCTTGATATAAACCTTGTTGTGGCAAAGCTTAACGAAATTTTCATTGATGTGCTATCCCGTCTCCCGCTCGAAACACAGGACTTTATATACAGCAATGTTGAAAGCTGGCTTTCAAACCTAGTCTCGGCATTGCAGAACCTTATCGGTCCGGTTATTGCTTCGGCAACGAATGTTGCCGCCGCGATGCCGTCTATCCTTCTTTTCGTTATTGCGACAATCGTTTCCACATATTTCTTAAGCTGTGACTATGATATTATCCGCGCAAAGCTTGCAAACATAACGCCGATGAGGTGGAGGCTGCGCTATCGCCAGACAAGAAATCAGGTTTCAAACACTCTTGTAAGCTATCTTCGCGCCCTGCTTGTTCTCATCTGCATAACCTTTGTGGAGCTTGCAATCGGTCTTGCCGTACTGAGAATTCCGAACTCCTTCCTTATCGCGGCAGTTACGGCAATAATCGACGCGCTTCCAATTCTCGGAACCGGCTGGATCTTAGGTCCATGGGCAATAATATGTCTGTTTGCAAAGGATTATTTCCGCGCAATAGGTCTTGCGGTTATTTATGCTATAATCCTTGTCGTAAGAAATATGATAGAGCCGAAAATCGTGGGGCAGCATATAGGGCTTCATCCGCTTGTAACGCTCATTGCAATGTATGTGGGGCTTAAAATGTTCGGCATTATAGGTATGTTTATGCCGATTCCCATCGCGCTTATCAAGCAGTTTTATGAATGGGGTTATTTTGATTTTGTGAAAAAGGAAATATAGCATATATTCAAAGGGGACCTCTTGCGGTCCCCTTTGTAACCCCACGCTTATGCTGCTGGATAAAGCAGCGGATAAATTATCGCGCTCATTATGCCGTCGATGCTAAATGGAAAACTACGTTTTCCGCGCATCCCCGTATGCATAATTTCGCTGTAATTTATTACCGCTTGGCTTTATAAGCGGCTTTTCTGTACCGGAATGTGACTGCTTTTCAACAATGCTTTTGTTATATCTAAATTACAAAGCCCCGGAGTGGCGAATTTCGTTTGCCGCTCCGGGGTTAAAAGAAAGGAAAAAAACGAACAATCTAAAACATATCGGGGATATCTTCGTTTCTGGAGAGGATATCAAAGCTCTCCAAAAGCTCGCGTACTTCGGAAACGCCCACAACATACTCCGGTGCTTTTCCGTCCACCGATGCGGCATACTGCCGCTCATTAACATAAAACAGCTCAAATGTGGTTATTGCGCCGGATTTAAGCTTCGTCTGCACCTTTATAACGCTCTCGCCCTTCTGCATATCGCTTGCAAATTCACCTGCAATGGTAAAGCGGACTGTGCGCAGGAACAGGTTCGTGGCGTTCTTGTTCTGCATCGTCTTTCCGTCATACGTTCCGATGAGCTTGTTGTCTTTTACCTCAAGCTTCATCGTGTGGTTCTCGCCTCCCGGAAGCGAATATGTGACGGTGTCGATATCCTCAGAGTTATAGAACCATATAAGCTGCATGATAATATCCGCATGGCTTAAGGATGTAAGGTCGATATCACTTTCCGTTGCAATGACGGTCGGCACGCCCTCGGGCATTACGTATCTGCCGCCTGTTGGTGTCCTGTCACCGATAAGAAGCGAAACAGAAAGGTCTTCGCTCGTTTTGAATTTAAGCTTTACGGGACTTGCAAGACCGTATTTCGAGAGATCCTTGGGGTAATCCTCTACGAGGCTTTCGCCCTTTATTGCAATAACCTTATCAAGAAGCGCCGAATTTATAGTATCGGGGTTTGCATCGCGGTTTACAGGGCTTGTAAGCTTATAATCGGTGTGAAGCGCCGCCTCCGCCTGATCCTCGGGCACCTTTCCCGCATCTTCCTTGCGGATAACTGTTATATCCGCTTTCCCGGGACGCGAAACCGTAACCTCCGTAAGAAGGTCAACGGACGATACCGTATCAAACAGCTTGACATCGCGGTAATCGGATTTTGTCATCATAAGGATATCCGTTGTGCTTCCGCCGACGGTATAAACCGTGTCGCGGTCAGTGCGTCGGATATAAACGCCCGTACCGAGCGGAGTTTCGCTTCCGATGAGAAGAGTTACCGGCTCGCCACCCTTGAAGTTTACCTTTATCGTGCGCTGCGGTTTGTCAAAGCCGAACATTGAGTCTTCACCCGTGCCGACCTCTTCAAGCGCCACTAAAAGTCCGACAAACCCCGAAAGGGTTGTCATATCGCTCTCGTTATAAGCAAGAAGCGGATCTGCGTTTCTCATTGTTGCAGTCTGCGCACCGATGGAGTCCTCACCGTAATCTATGGCAAAGCTCTCACCCGTATCGGTAGTAATCTCAACAGATGCAACATCCTTTGACGAGCGATCTATTATTTTATTAAGCGAGCTTGAAACGTTGTTGTTTATCGGGTCTCCGATATCATCATTTATCTGCGGAAACAGCTTTATAACCGCAAAGGCAACAGCCGCAACAACCACAAGCACTGCAAAGGATATTAAAACAGGTTTAAATTGTTTCATAAATAAATCTCCATTGCATTATCTGTTTTTTCTGCGGATAAAAACGAATATACCGATGGCAATTATAATAAGTGGAATAACGCCGATAAGAACTACTCTGAGTACCTTCGCACCGGATTCGGTTATATTGAGGTCGTAGCTTGAAACAACCTTTGGCTTTATCGCCATAGTGAGAGTGTCAGGATTTGAATACGTAACAAGCTGTGAAAGGAACGTGTTGTTATACGCACGTGCAATTCCGGCAACCTCTTCATCGGCAAAGCCTTCCGTTCCGAAAACGCAAACTCTTGCAATGCCCTCATTTCCGGTGTTGCCGAGCGCGCGCTCACCTATTGCCGCAGCGGTAAACGGACCGGAAACGTCGCCGCTCTCGCGAGTAAGCACCTCTATCGGCTTATCGTTTGAAAGAAGCTTTGCATAGGATGATTTCTGCGTCTGCAAAAGCGGAACCGTTCGCATATAGCTCTTTTCCGTAAAGATAAGCTCGATGGGGCGCGTGCGCGGGAATATCGGCATAAGTTGACCCTGCGCCGCATCGTCGATAAGATCGTTCTTTACCGTCTCGCCCACAGGGAACGCCGGTGTCATATATGCATTGCTCTCATCGCAGACAAGATATGCAGGGAACTTAAAGCCCCACTCTGCAAGATAACGCTCAAGCACGGGAAGCGTCGGCGTCTGCATTCCCCAGAAAACATAGAGGTTGTTTCCGTCAATTGAGAGGAAGCTTTCAAGTGCGGAAATCTCCTCTGCCGTGAAATCGGCAGTCGGTGCCGCGATGACGAGGTTGTTGACTTCTGCCGGTACGCCGGAGAGAAGGTCAACATCGCGCGTGTCAAAGTTATTGCCCTTGAATATGGTTTCAAGAGCTTTTACGTCTGCTTCATTATGCCCTGTTACAAAGCCTGCGTTTGAAACCTCGGGCGATGAAACATAAAGAATTGCGCTTGAGAGCTTTTCTTCGCTCTGATAATACACTTTATTGGTGTTGTTTTCACCATAGGTGTATGCAAACTCTGCACTTTCAACTACGGTATAGCGCTCCGGTCCCTCAATAACAAGTGCGCGTGCCTGAGAATTTCGTGCCTTCGGGTACTTCTCAAAGAACTGCGGGTTCTTGTTCGGGTCGATAAAGTCATACTTTACCTTTCCGCCGGAATGTGTGTTGTATCTTTGAATCATTTCGAGCGTGCGGGTTGCCTGCTCGTTCTTTTCCATTCCTGCCTGAGTGGACAGGATGTAAATTTTTATCTCATCCTCAATTCCGGAAAGCATTTCCCTTGTGTCCTCGGAGAGAGAAAACTCTCCGGTTGTTGTAAGGTCAAGCTTTAAAGAAAAACGGTCGGTGAGAAACTGCGCAAAGATATTCACCACAATAATAATCGCGACAAACAGCGCGATATACACTGTAGACGCCGAGCCGTATTTGAATTTTCTCATATTAAAATCAAATTTCATATCCGTATCTCTCCCCTCTTTAACTCCAGCGGCGTTTCTCTATTACGCGGGACGTAAAGAACAGGAACACTGCCGTAAGGCTTATAAAGTAAACAACATCAGAGAAGGAGAAAATCCCTCTGTAAAAGTTTACATAGCGTGTGATGATCGAGAGAAACGATGCGATTTTTGAAATAAAATCAATATCTGTGTTTGTGAATATAAGGTTCAAAAAGAAGAACATGGAAAGCGTGAGCATAGACAGGAGCGCCGACACAATCTGGCTTTCCGTGAGAGACGACATAAACTGAGAAATTGCAATATATGCCCCCGCCGCAAGGATGATTGCAATATAATTTCCTATCGTTATCGCAGGCTCGGGTGTGCCGTAAAGGTACGCAAGCAAAGGATAAACGAGCGTAAGGGCAAGAGAAATGATGAAAACCGTCATTGCCGCCCAGAATTTTCCAAGCACAATCTGCATTGTGGTGACAGGTGCGGTGAGAAGAAGCTGGTCTGTCTTCTGCTTTTTTTCCTCGCTCCATATACGCATAGTCATAACGGGGATAAGAAGAATCATTGCAATGAGCATAATATTGAAGATATAGAGAAAGCCGCTCTGATAATAACCGATGCTGTTCATACAGTATACTATGTTCATAACAAGCGCAAAAACAGCACAGTAAACATAGCCTATACCGCCGGTGAAATACGAGCGCAGCTCGCGCTTATATATAGCTGTCATTACTTCTCCTCTCCTTTCTTTGTAAGGCGGGCAAATACCGCCTCAAGAGATACGTCAACCGGAGCAAAGGAAAGAAGCGGAAGGTCTGCCTCTGCCGCGGCATAGAAAACATTCTTGCGTATATCCGCGCCCTCGTCTGCGGTAAGAATGAAGCTTCCGTTATCATATGCCACATCCGTAACGCCCTCAACTCCGCGCAGAACATCAACTATCTTTGCCGGATCACCGTCAACCTGGGCAGAGAACTTATTCTCGCCGCCGATGTTATGCATAAGATTTTCGGTTTTGTCATCCGCAACGATAAGTCCGTCGTTAATGACGATAACGCGCTCGCACACAGCCGCAACCTCTGGGATGATATGCGTGGAGAGGATAACCGTGCGCGTCTCACCGAGATTTTTAATAAGGTTTCTTATCTCTACAATCTGGTTCGGGTCAAGCCCTACGGTCGGCTCATCAAGAATAAGCACATCCGGGTCACCGACAAGCGCCTGTGCAATACCGACACGCTGCTTATATCCCTTCGAGAGATTTCTGATAAGTCTGCGGCGCACGTGAGACAGCCCGACAAGCTCACAGATGTGGTCAAGATGGCGCTTTCTCGGCTGTTTTGCAGACTTCAGCTCATACACAAAATTGAGATATTCGTCAACCGTCATATCAAAATACAAAGGCGGCTGTTCGGGAAGATAACCGATATGACGGCGAGCCTCAATCGCATCGTCAAGCACATCAAAGCCTGCGATAGATGCGCTTCCGCCGCTTGCGGAAAGATATCCCGTAAGGACATTCATCGTCGTGGATTTTCCGGCACCGTTAGGACCGAGAAATCCGACGATTTCACCTTTTTTTACCTCAAACGATATCCCGCGGACCGCTTCTTTCGGTCCGTACCGTTTGGTAAGGTTTGTAATCTTAATCATACTCTCTCAAACTCCCGGTAAAATAAAGTTTACGCCCGCGCCCGAAGGACGCGGGCGTATATCGTACATAATAAATAAGATAACAGAAATGCGCGCTCTTTTGGTTAAATAATTGTGAATTATTCTTTTTCTTCCGTCACTGCAATGTGCAAATCGGTAAGCTGAACATCCTCAACAAAGTCCGGAGACTGCATCATAATCTCGGATGCGTTCTGAACCTTCGGGAATGCAATAACGTCGCGGATGTTGTCCGTACCGGAAAGGAGCATCACAAGGCGGTCAAGACCAAACGCAAGTCCGCCGTGCGGAGGTGCGCCATAAGAGAATGCCTCTATCATATGACCGAAACGGTCATTTGCGGCTTCCTTCGTAAAGCCGAGTGCTTCAAACATTTTCTCCTGAAGATCGGAGGAATGTATACGGATAGAGCCGCCGCCGGCTTCATAGCCGTTGATAACAATATCATATGCCTTTGCGCGGGCAGATGCGGGATCAGACATCATTGTGTCAACATCCTCGTCCATCGGAGCTGTGAACGGGTGATGCTTTGCAACGTAGCGATTCTCTTCCTCGTCATACTCAAACAACGGGAACTCCACAATCCAGAAGATGTCGTAGCGGTCCGGATCAATAGCATCAAGGCGGCGTGCACACTCACAACGCAGTGCGCCGAGAGATGCAAAAACAACCTCGTTGTTCCCGTCTGCAACAACAAAGATAACATCGCCGTTCTTTGCTCCTGCACGGTCGATTATAGCCTTAACTTCATCCTCTGAAAGGAACTTTGCAAACGAGCTTGACATCGTGCCGTCCTCGGCAAGCTTCAGCCACGCAAGGCCCTTTGCGCGGTAGGTCTTAACCCACTCTGCAAGTCCGTCAATTTCCTTACGGGCAAACCTTGCACCGCCGTCAACCTTTATCATACGGACGCTGCCGCCGGCTTCGATTGCACCGGAGAACACCTTGAACTCACATTTTGCCGCAATGTCGGAAATATCCTGCAGCTCAAATCCGAAACGCGTGTCAGGCTTGTCCGAGCCGAAGCGCTCCATCGCTTCCTTGTATGACATACGCGGGAGCGGAAGCTTAATTTCCTTGCCGAGAATTTCCTTCCAGAGACGTGCGATAAGACCTTCGTTTACCGAGATAACATCATCAACATCGGCAAAGCTCATCTCAAGGTCAATCTGCGTAAATTCCGGCTGGCGGTCGGCACGCAAGTCCTCGTCACGGAAGCAACGTGCAATCTGCATATAACGGTCAAATCCCGCGAGCATCAGAAGCTGTTTATACTGCTGCGGAGACTGCGGAAGTGCATAGAACTTACCGGGATGAACGCGGCTTGGTACGAGATAGTCTCGTGCGCCCTCCGGTGTGGATTTTGTAAGAATCGGGGTTTCAATTTCAAAGAAGCCGTTTTCGTCATAGTAGTCACGCGCAATCTTTGTGATGCGGTGACGGAGCGCGATGAATTTCTGCATATCCGGACGGCGAAGATCGAGATAGCGGTACTTAAGACGTAAAACGTCGTTTACATCGCTGTTTTCAACAATCTCAAACGGCGGTGTCTGTGCCTTTGAGAGAATACGCATATCCTCGGCAAGAATCTCAACTGCACCGGTCGGGATGCGGTCTGTGATCGCGCCCTCACCGCGGCTTCTTACCGTACCTCGGATTGTGAGAACAAACTCACTTCTTACCGTGAATGCCTTTTTGAAAAGCTCTGCATTTTCTGCTTCGTCAAATGTACACTGCACAATTCCGCTTCTGTCGCGAAGGTCGATAAATATAAGACCTCCGAGGTTTCGCATACGCTGAACCCATCCGCAAACGGTTGCGCTCTCGCCGATATGCTCTGCGCGGAAATCGCCGCAGTATTTTGTTCTTTTCATTCCCGTAATGTTTTCCATTTTATTTTAACCTCCAATTGAAGCTTTTATCGCATCTGCCGTAAGTGCACATTCTATCTGCTCACCGCTGTCCATATTCTTAAGGGTGATTTTCCCATTGTCAATTTCGCTGCCGCCGATAACCGCGCTGTATCTCGCTCCGATTTTCCCGGCGTATTTCATTTGCGCCTTGAGCGAACGGCCGGTTGTGTCGCGCTCTGCCGATACACCAAGTGAGCGAAGCTCATATACCAAAGAGTTGGAAACGCTTTCCGCCTGCTCTTCTGCATACGCAATAAATACATCCGGAACAAGACGGTCAGAAGGGAGCTTTCCCTCTGCCTCAAGAGTCAGCAGCAACCGCTCGATGCCACAGCCAAAGCCGAGGCCTGCAGTCTCCGAGCCGCCGAGAGTTGCAACAAGACCGTTGTATCTGCCGCCGCCGAGAACTGTGGACTGTGCACCGAGGCTTCCGGAAACAAACTCGAAAACAGTGTTTGTGTAATAGTCAAGCCCGCGCACCAGCATCGGGTCAAGCTCATATTCAATCCCCGTTGCATCAAGATAAGAACGGAGCTTATCAAAATGCGCACGGCACTCGTCACAGAGATAATCCGTAATTTTCGGCGCATCCTTTGCGATAGACTTGCATATATCGCTCTTGCAGTCAAGAATACGCATAGGATTACGGTCAAGGCGGTCGTTGCAGGTGTCGCAAAGCTCGCCCTTTCTTGTCTCAAAATACTTTTTAAGTGCGGCGTGATATTCCTTACGGCATTCCTTGCATCCGCAGGAATTTAAATGAAGCGTGGTGTCAGTGATACCAAGCTCACGCAGAAGCGTTGCGCCGAGAGAGATAACCTCGGCATCAGCTGATGCATCATACGCACCGAAGCACTCAACACCGAACTGATGATGCTCGCGAAGTCTTCCTGCCTGCGGTTTTTCATAGCGGAAGTTCGGTGCGATGTAATACACCTTGAGCGGAAGACCTTTAGCGTGGAGAGAATGCTCGATAAACGCACGCACAACGCTCGCCGTGCCCTCGGGACGGAGCGCGATGTGGCGGTCGCCCTTATCGTAAAAGTCGTACATTTCCTTCTGCACAACGTCTGTTGTGTCACCAACGCCGCGGTCAAAAAGCGCAACGTCCTCAAATGTGGGGAAGCGAATCTCCCGGAAGCCGAAGCGGTGCGCGAGAGAGCGAAGCTTTTCCTCCAATATCTGCCATGCGCGGCTTTCCTCGGGAAGTACGTCCTTCGTACCGCGCGGTGCTGTAATCTTTTCCATTGTAATCACTGCCTTTATATCTCTTTATTTACATATTAAACAATATTTCCGTATCATAAAATTTTATCGTATTTAGGCGCAAATGTCAAGTATTTGAGAAGCAAAAACTGCAGAGAAGTGCAAAATGAAACCATCTCAAGTTTTTATGTTTTTTCTCCGCACGTTTTTTGTTGCAAACGGGCGGATTATATTGTATAATTTATAATAGTATATTATGGAGTTGATTTACCTTGTATCATAAGCTCAGTATAGAAGAAACCTTAAAGGCATTTGACGTTAATCCGGAAACGGGGCTTTCCGATAAAGAGGCGCATCACCGCACCTCGCAGAGCACGGCGAAGAGCGACGGGTCGTCGTTTTTTAAATTTGCAGCGCGCTCGATCTCCCATCCCGTTATCATCATCCTCTTCATTTCCGCTATCCTTTATGCCGCGCTCGGCGGATGGCTTGAGGCTCTTCTCATTGCGGCGGTCATCATCCTTCACACTGTTTTTTCTGCGGAGTGCAAACGCCGCGGGGAAAGAACTCTTGACCGCTCGGTTTCCTCATCTGTCACGCACGCCATCGTTCTGCGCAACGGTGCGAAAATGAAGCTCTCCTCCGACCGCCTTGTTGTCGGTGATGTGGTCACGCTCAAGCCCGGGCGTGTTGTTCCTGCGGATTTGCGCCTTATATCAACAGAAAACCTTGTTATTGATGAGAGCTCCCTTACCGGACGCGCCCGCGCGGAAAAAGACTGTGACTATCAGAGCACAAGTGATGTCCGCATAGAGTTCCGCGACAACTGCGCTTTCGAAGGCACGGTTGTTCTTGAAGGACGCGGTGACGGCGTTGTCACTGCAACGGGTATGTCTACCGAAATGAGCCGTCTTACGCTCCCGCTCGACGTTCCGGAGAAAGACTCCTCTCCGTCTTTTTCACGCATAGAAAAGCTTACGCGTCGGTTAAGTATTATAACAAGCCTTGCGTGCGTTGCAGTTTTTGCAATATCTCTTGCATATGACGCAGGTTTTATGACGGCACTTCTTGCCTCTGCTTCGCTTGCAGTTGCCGCCATCCCCGAAAGCTTCGGTACAATTGTTCTCACAAGCCTTGCCCGCGGTGCGGAAAAGCTCCGCTTGGAAGGCTTTTCGGCTAAGAATATGCGTGCCGCGGAAATGCTTGGCGAAGTGAACATCTTCACCACAGAGCTTCCGAAAATGGGCGTTGCGGCTACATACTCCAGCGGTCGCATCCATTCCCCGCAAGAGGAGAATACCGTTCCTTTCATTGAGGGACTTCTTCTCTGTGAGCTTAAAAACCCGTCGCTGTATGCTTTTGCATCGCACAAGTGCGATGCGGAAAACGTGGCGGCAAGCTTCCCGCGCATCGGCGAATATATGGGCGAGGTTACTACCACGCTCCACCGCGCAGGAGACACAACGATATCCTACACCGGCGGAAACGCTGCAGAAATTCTCTCCCGTTCAAGCCTTATATGGGACTTCGGGCGTGTGAGAACGCTCACGGCCTCCGATCGTGAAGAAATTGAAGAGTGCATCCGCACATTCGAAGAAGAAGGCTATACCCAGACAGCGCTTGGGCTTCGCTCCGGAGATGATGTTCCGTGTGACTCAAACCTTATTTTCCTCGGCATTGCGGCAACACGCGCAGAAGTAAATGAGGCGGCAAATCCCGACACCGCGGCACTTAACGCGGCAGGCGTGCGCGTGCTTCTTCTCACCGAGGGCGATGCGGAAAAAGCGCGCCTTGGCGCAACCGCACTGAAAATTCCGTGCAATAACATAATCTGCTCACGCGAGCTTTCCTCGCTCTCCGACGAGGATATTTCCGAGCGGATAAACGATACCTTTGTTTTTGCGTCTCTGCGCGCGCAGGACAAGGTGCGTATAATAAATGTTCTCAAGTCCTATGGCTATTCGGTTGCATCCGTTGGCGACGGAATATCCGATGCGCCGGCACTTGATGCCTCAGATGTCGGTATGAGCGAACTGCACGCGAGCGATGCGGCAAAAGACGCTTCCGATGTCGTTTTCGACGGCAGCTTCTCTGCTGACCGGGCGATAATCCGCGGCAAAATCATCCGCACCAACATTCGCCGTGCCGTAACGTATCTCGCCGCGGCAAACACAGCTGAGCTTATATGCGTTCTCCTGTCTGCCGCATGCGGCTTTGGTTTCCCGCTCACTGCACTTCAGATTCTTCTTGTAAATCTTATCACAGACACCTTCCCCGCTCTCTTGCTTGTGCGCGGTGGATTCCTTCAGAAAAATCCGTCCCGCCTGGCATACATCTGGGGCGCAGTTCTCGGTCTTTTAATGCCGTTTGTTTTCCGCGTGCTGACTCAGTCAACCGGACTTTTCCTTGCACAGTGGATTACCTTTGCAGTCCTCACTGTCGGTGAACTTTTACTCGCGCTTCCGATGTATTTTGCAGGGCGCAGAAAGTAGGTCTTTACTATGGCTTCGGAAATTGAGCTTAAATATGCTCCGCCCGCGGATTTGCGGGCGGAAACGCTGTTTTTGGATAGTGGCATTGCTCCGTTTTCCACAAACCGGCGCAGATTTGATATGCACACGGAGTATCTTGATACAGAAAACGGTGATGCTAAAAAAAGCGGCATAACGCTTCGCCGCCGCTTTGAAAACGGCGAGAGCGTGCTTTACGCAAAGTGCAAAAGATACGATGCAGATGCGCTGAGCGTACGCGGTGAATGGCGCGTAAGCAGCGGTGATATTGTGAGCGCGGCAAAGCTTTTGCATGATGCCGGCGCACCGACGGAAAAGCTTTGCGGACTTCCGCTTTCGGTCTGTGCATCGGTTCGCTTTGTACGCGAAGAGGTTCTCGTCACGCCGTATGACGGATTTTCGTTTTTGCTGTCGTTTGACGACGGCGTTTTCGGGGAAAACACACCTTTTACAGAAATTGAACTTGAGCTTGTTTCAGGAACTGAGGAAGAGCTTGTTTCCTTCGGGCATTCACTTGCAAAAAAGTATTCGCTCACACCCGAAACACGTTCTAAATATGCAAGGGCGCTTGAAGCAGGAGGAGATTATGGAATATATTGCAGGAAAATATGATATAGCAGTTGTCGGCGCGGGACACGCGGGCATTGAAGCGGCGCTCGCCGCCGCACGGCTCGGTTGCCGCGTTGCGTGCTTTGCGATAAATCTCGATTCCGTCGGGAATATGCCGTGCAATCCCGCAATCGGCGGCACAGCAAAGGGACACCTTGTGCGCGAGATAGACGCGCTTGGTGGCGAGATGGGACGCGCGGCTGACGATACCTGTATTCAATACCGCATGCTGAACCGAGGAAAAGGTCCCGCGGTATATTCGCTTCGCGCTCAGGCAGACCGCCGTGCATATCAGGCGCGAATGAAGCGCGTTCTTGAAGCTACGGACAACCTTGACCTTATTCAGGCGGAGGTTGTTGATATCGGCATTGAAAACGGTGCGGTTACATCTGTCCTTACCGCAACCGGTGGGCGTTATCTCTGCCGCGCGGCTATTCTTGCAACCGGCACATACCTCGGCGGAAAAACAACCGTTGGCGAGACGGCGCGTGAGGGCGGACCGGACGGAATGTTTGCCGCAACAGAGCTTACGGGCAACCTTCTCCGCGCAGGGATAGAGCTTCGCCGTTTCAAGACGGGTACTCCCCCGCGCATCAACGCGCGCAGTGTGGATTTTTCCGCAATGGAGCCGCAGCCCGGCGATACGGATATCTATCCGTTTTCATTTGACACAGAACATGAAATTGAAAACAGAGCAATATGCCATCTGACATACACCAACGCCGAAACTCATCGCATCATCCGCGAAAACCTGCACCGTTCCCCCCTTTTCTCAGGAAACATAGAGGGCGTTGGCCCGCGCTACTGTCCGTCTATTGAGGACAAAGTTATGCGCTTCGCAGAAAAAGAGAGACATCAGCTTTTTATTGAACCGATGGGACTTGGTACTGATGAAATGTACATTCAGGGGCTTTCCTCCTCGCTCCCCGAGGATATCCAGCTTCTCATTGTCCACTCCATCCGCGGACTTGAAAACGCGCAGATAATGCGCTTTGCCTATGCTATAGAATACGACTGCATCGACCCGCTTACACTTCTCCCCACGCTTGAAGTAAAGACCGTTTCAGGGCTTTACGGCGCAGGACAGTTCAACGGCTCGTCGGGATATGAGGAAGCCGCGGCGCAGGGACTTCTCGCCGGCATTAATGCCGCCCGCAAGCTTCAGGGAAAATCCCCCGTTATCCTCGACCGTTCAGATGCATATATCGGTACGCTTATTGATGACCTTGTTACCAAGGGCACAAATGAGCCTTACCGCATGATGACCTCGCGCTCGGAATACCGTCTGTATCTCCGTCAAGACAATGCTGACCTCCGCCTTACGGAGCTTGGGTATGAGATAGGTCTTGTCAGCGAAAAGAAGTATAACCGAATGATTAGCAAGCGCGAGGAAAGCGCACGCGAGCTTGCCCGCGTTGAAAAGGCTATAATCCCGCCGGGTAAGGAGATTAACGGCTTCCTTGAAAGCGCCGGAACGTCTCCGCTCGTCACGGGAGCATCTGTCGCAGACCTCATACGCCGTCCGCAGCTTACATATGAAAGCCTTGCACCGTTTGACAAAACGAGAACTGCGCTTCCTTATGATGTGCGCGAGCAGGTGGAAATCTCGCTTAAGTACGACGGGTACATAAAGCGTCAGAAGGCACAGATAGAGCAGTTTAAAAAGCTTGAAAGCGTTAAAATCCCCGACGGGATAGATTATATGTCGCTTCAGGGACTTCGGACGGAAGCCCGGCAGAAGCTTACTAAAATTCGCCCCGGCTCTGTCGGACAGGCATCACGCATATCTGGCGTGAGCCCTGCTGACATCGCCGCACTGCTTCTGTATCTTAAAAAGTAAATTTTTATTTTTCCTTTCTATGGATTAATTGTCATTTTCACCAAAAATTGCAAGGCAGACGCACTGTTTTGCAATTTATTTTTTCCAAAATTTCAAAAAATCCCTCAGAAAGCCTTGTTAATTAATTATTTAACAGTTTTTTGCAAGTTGACAAATAACAAATTGCGTGGTATACTATTGCACATACTATAAGAAAACCCGAAACGGAGATGGATTTTAATGTCATTAAAAAACGCATATCTTCAACGCGTTTACGACGGCGTTGTCGCACGAAATGCCGGCGAGCCTGAGTTTCATCAGGCAGTGCACGAGGTTCTCGAATCTCTCGAGCCGGTGTGTGACGCAGATCCGCGATATGAAAAAATGGGCGTTCTCGAACGCCTTTGCGAGCCGGAACGCGTTATATATTTCCGCGTGCCGTGGGTTGATGATAACGGAAGAGTTCAGGTTAACCGTGGCTTTCGCGTCCAGTTTTCCTCTGCAATCGGTCCGTACAAAGGCGGACTTCGTTTCCACCCGTCCGTCAACCAGTCGGTTATAAAGTTTCTCGGCTTCGAGCAGATTTTCAAAAACTCTCTTACCGGACTTCCTATAGGCGCGGGAAAAGGCGGTGCGGATTTTGACCCCAAGGGCAAGAGCGACGGCGAGGTTATGCGCTTCTGCCAGAGCTTTATGACGGAGCTTTCAAAGCACATCGGCGAAAATACAGACGTCCCCGCGGGAGATATCGGCGTGGGCAGCCGCGAGATAGGCTTTCTTTACGGTCAGTACAAACGCCTTGTGAACGAATTTACCGGTGCAATAACGGGTAAAGGACTGCGCTATGGCGGCTCCCTCGCAAGAACGGAGGCA
Organism: Eubacteriales bacterium; assembly: GCA_045539475.1. Classification (GTDB taxonomy): domain Bacteria; phylum Bacillota; class Clostridia; order Oscillospirales; family JAAYXM01; genus SIG480. The sequence continues at coordinate 18,181 of JAZQFJ010000064.1, forward strand.
ACGGGCTACGGTCTTTGCTATTTCACCGAGGAGATGCTCAATGCAAACGGTAAATCTTTCAAAGGTCAGCGCGTTGTTATATCAGGCTCCGGTAACGTTGCCATTTACGCACACATCAAAGCGACAGAGTTCGGCGCAAAGGTTGTTGCGATGAGCGATTCTAACGGCTATATTTACGACCCGAACGGAATTGATATTGAAACGGTGCGCAACCTTAAGGAAAAAAGCCGCAAGCGCATCAGCGAATACGTCAATTATCACGACGGTGCAACGTACACAATCGGTTGCAGCGGTATATGGAGCATCCCGTGCGATATCGCGCTTCCATGTGCAACGCAGAACGAAATTGACGAGGTAAGCGCCGCGCTTCTTGCGAAAAACGGTTGCTACTGCGTTTCCGAAGGCGCGAATATGCCTTCAACACCGGAAGCGATAAAAGTTTACTTTGCAAACAAGATGCTTTACGGTCCCGCAAAGGCGGCAAACGCCGGCGGCGTTGCGACCTCTGCTCTTGAAATGTCACAGAACAGCCTGCGCTATTCGTGGTCCTTCGAAAAGGTCGACCACAAGCTACAGGATATAATGAAGAACATCTACAACGCCGCGGCAGATGCGGCAGCACTATACGGCCATGAGGGCAATCTTATGATCGGCGCAAACATTGCCGGATTTAAAAAGGTTGCATCGGCGATGCTCGCCTACGGCGTGGCATATTGATTTTTGATACCATTCCACCCCACCATCATTTTTGCGAAAGCCGCGCATGGGTTATCCCCTGCGCGGCTTTTGTGTTTATCTCTTTTTCAGATATTCAAGAAAATGCGCGATGTTGCCGTAAGCACTCGCTTTTTTGAAATATGCACAGATAACCTGTGTTTCACAAAAATCCGTTACGTTTAAGTTGCAGGTTTTTGTGCTCAATGCTCCTGCCTTCTCTTCGATGCGCGATATGCCTATTCCTACCCCTGATTCCACAAACTTTCTGTTGCACGTCAGGTCATTGCTCTGTACAACTATATTCGGCACAAAGCCTGCTTTTTCGCACGCGTCCAGAAGCCGCCTGTGCAAAGCATTATCTTCTCCGATTGATATAAAACGCTCATCAGAGAGCTCGCGCAAGGTCAGCTTTCTTCCGCAAAGCGGGCTGTTTACCGATGCGCAAAGCCCTATCCGGGATGTGTATAGCGGCAATCGCTCATACCCACGGTATTTGTCGGTTTCTTCATCTATTATTATATCGTAATCCTCTATATTTACTTCTCCGAAATCAAACGATGTTTTAAAAGCTATGTGCGGATGTTTTGAATTGTATTCTATTATCCTGTCTGTTATCCTGCCGCGCATTGCGCGCACCAGAAGCTTTATTTTGCGCGTATCCCGCTCGGGTGAAGTAAGCTCTCCCACTGCCCGGTCAAGCTCTGAAAACACTGTGTCAAGCGAGGCTTTAAGCTTAATTCCGCTGTCGTTTAAGCGAATTCTGTTTGAGGTGCGGTCAAACAGCGTACATCCCAGTTCTCTCTCAAGCCGCTTTACCGCTGCCGAAACCGAGGTCGCCGGTACCATATATTTTTCCGCAGTTTTTGCAAAGCTTCCGCACTTTGCGCTTTCATAAAAATACCGAAGCTGTAAAAGCTCCATTATCCAATCCTCCCTCCGACGATGTGATGGTCTTATTCTACCACATCTTTAAAGTTTCGGCAAGCGCATTTTGAACAATTGTTTACAGTTGGCATAAAACAAGCGTATAATATAGGAAAACTGACCTTTAAAGGAGTGCGTTTTGTATGAATACGGATTTAAAGCAATACTGCAAAAAAAACTACGAGCTTATGCTGGACACCTTGCGTGAGCTGTGCGCTATTCCCGCGCCGTCGCACTTTGAACACGAGCGTGCGGCATACTGCAAAAAGTGGCTTGAAGCTATCGGCGCGAAGGGTGTATATATTGATGATGCGCTCAACGTTATTTATCCGATAAACTGTGACAAAAGCCGCGAAATTACGGTTTTTGTTGCTCACACTGACACCGTTTTCCCCGACAGAGAACCGATGCCGTATTTTGATGACGGCGAAAAGATCCACTGCCCCGGCGTCGGCGATGATACAGGAAGCGTCGTTGCCCTTCTCGCAATGGCAAAATATTTCACCGAAAATAACATAGTTCCCGAAAAAGGGATATTGTTTGTTTGCAACTCCTGCGAAGAAGGCCTTGGAAACCTCAAGGGTACAAGACAGCTTTTTGCCGACTTTGAAGGCAGAATTGCGCGCTTCATAAGCTTCGACAGCGGGTTGCTTTACTCCGTTGCCGACCGCTGTGTCGGCTCCCACCGCTATGAGGTTGAAGTTCTTACCGAAGGCGGCCATTCATGGGGAAAATTCGGTGCCCGGAACGCAATTGCAAATCTTGCTGAAATCGTCACCGAAATCTATAATATTGAGCTTCCGCAGAAGGAAAACTCAAAAACAACTTTCAATGTTGGCGAAATTTCCGGCGGCACCTCCGTCAACACAATTGCACAGAACGCCAAAATGCTCTGTGAATACCGTTCCAATGATGTTGACTGCCTTGCATATATGGAAAAGAAGTTTGCAGAGATTTTTGAAGCTGCACGCTCCGAGGATGTGCGCGTAACCGTAAAAAGAGTCGGCGACCGCCCGTGCGGAAATGTTTCCGATGATGAAATTGAAGAACTCAGACGTGTTTTAGCACCGCTCATAGAAGAAATAGCTCAGCACGAGGCAGTTTTCAAAAGCTCCTCGACCGACTGCAACATTCCCCTTTCACTCGGCGTTCCTGCGATATGCATGGGAGTATGCGTACACGCCGGAAGCCACACTCGTGAGGAGTGGCTTGAGAAAAAATCCTTTATTCCCGGCCTTGAGCTTGCTATAAGGGCAGGTCTTGCCTTCTCGGGGGTGACAAAATGAAATTTACTGCAGCAGGGGATATGATTATCCAGAAAAGAATTTACGAAGGCTATGATTTTTCCGAGCTTTCGGATTTTATAAAACAAGGCGATGCGCGCTTCTTTAACCTTGAAACTACTCTCAACCGCACGGGCGACACCTGCGGCTCTGCATTCTCCGGCGGTACATATATCCGCACGGACCCCGAGGTGCTTGACGACATAAAGCCTTACGGGTTTAATATGACGAGCTTTAACAACAATCACGCGCTCGATTTTTCCTACGGCGGATTTTTTTCTACGCTTGAAGCGGTTAACGCAAGCGGTCTTGTCCACAGCGGCGCGGGAAGAAACCTTGCCGAAGCAGCAGCACCTGCATACCTTAATACGAAACACGGCCGCGTGGCACTTATTTCCGTAAACTCCAATTTTGACCCGTCTGCAATGGCAGGCGAACAGTCTTCCCTGTTTCCCGGACGCGCAGGTGTTAACGGTCTGCGCATAAAAAGCCACGTTGAGCTTCCGCAGGAAGAATTTTCGCATATAAAAAGAATAGCGAAGGCTACAAACATCAACGCGGCAAAGGAAATAACCCGAAAAGAGGGGTATTATCCTGATCTTCGTGACGATGAATGCGAGCTTGGAGAGCTTAAGTTCAAGCTTGGGGATGAACCGCGCTATGTTATGGAGATTGATCAGCGCGATATTGCACGCGTGGAAAAGGCAATATTTGAAGCAAAGCTTCAGGCGGATTATATTATGATTTCCGTCCACTCGCATCAGATAAGCGGTACGGCAAAGGAAGAGCCTTCACAGTTTTTGAAGGATTTTGCGCACCGCTGCATTGATGCGGGCGCACATGCGGTTGTCGGTCACGGTCCTCACCTTCTCCGCCCGATAGAAGTATATAAGGATTGTCCGATTTTCTATTCGCTCGGCGATTTCGTGCTTCAGCTTTATAATGTTGAGACCGCACCGGAGGATTTCTTTCAAAAGCACGGGCTTACCTCTGCATCAACTGTACACGAGCTTCTTGCAAAGCGGTCAAAAAACTTTACCGTTGGACTTATGACGGACAAGAGAATGTTCCGCTCGGTTATCCCGCTCTGGGAAACAGAAGGAACAAAGCTTAAAAGCATCACGCTTATGCCGATAGAAATGTGTATGGACGGCAACAAAGCTGAAACCGGTCTTCCGAAAAAAAGCTGCAATCCGGAGATTTTTGAATATCTCCGCGATATGTGTAAGCCTTACGGAACCGTTCTTACGCTCCGTAAAGACGGGCTTATTGAATGCAAGTGGTAATATATCTCTGAAAAATAACACTCCGGAGCGCAAATTTTGCGTTCCGGAGCTTTTTCATTTCATTATTTACTTTTCAAGAACGTATGCGACAACTCTGCCGATTCCGCGCGCCATACGCAGAAATCCGAGGTCTGTGGGGTGGCAGCCGTCAACGGTGCATGAGTTTGAATTCTCACCGTCGAAAATTGTTGCGCCATCAACGAAATACACATTTTCGTCCCCGCGCTCAACTGCGTTTAAATATGTTTTCATTATAACTGCGCGATTGTTTCTGCGCTGTATATTTTTCATATCGTCATTTGGTGCCGTGACGAAAATAACGGGAAGCTCGGGCTGCTTCTCGCGGATTTTGAGAAAACCGCGCTCGTGCGTTTTTTCAAGATGCTCCGTGCTCGGTGCATTATAGTCATAGTCATATACAAACGCGCTCATTGAAAGAGAGGCGATGTAGTCCATCATGGCATCCTCGCCCTTTGCACTTCCTGAAAATCCAAGGTTTATGTAGTCACATTCAAGCATCTGCGAAATAACCGCGGGGTATGCATTCCCCGGACGGGAGGCACATCCGCCCTGAGTGATAGACGAGCCGTAATATACGACCGGAATTTCATATTTGTATTTTTTCCCTTTTGCTATCTGCGCATCACAGGAGAGCCCGATATAAAACGAATCCACCGGATTGTACAAGGGAAAATTGATTGTAATTTCGCGCATTTTTCTGTCGCCGAAGTGATAAATTGACGTAAAACCGTCTGTCATGCCATACGGCGGAACAAACGTCTTTTCAAAAACATCATGCCCATTACGGGAAACATACATATCAAACCCCGCAACGCCGCAGAGCGGCATATGCGAAAAATGCGTGACGCTCGGAACAATTGCCCGGATTGCTATATATTCCGAATCAGTTGAAAAGCGAACTCTGCCTCCCGCTGTGTGAATGTGCAGCTTTTCCACGCCTTCGCTTATTGCTTTTGCATTGCTTTCCGGGAGACGGCGGAAAATCTCTTCCGCCTTTGCGTTATAAAGCCCATAAATCTCAAACGGTTCTTCCTTTACGTTGTGAAAAACGCAGTCCGGTGCATTTATCTCTGCGGGCACAGCAAGATTTTTATCAATTTGCGAAATATCCTTTGACATAGTGGTTTCCTCCTGTAAATATATATCGTTTTGCTATATATGATGTAAAATAGGCTCAAAAGCTACGCCATCGGTCGGGCTGACGCCGAGACACTCAGAAAGCTTTACAGCGCGGCAAATAAACCGCGAGGTCTTTCGTATAGCGCGGCGCAACGGTTCCCCGCGAAGAAGATGCCCGACAAGAAGCGATGCAAAAAGATCACCCGTGCCGCAAAATTGCCTTGCTATATATTTTGACGAAGTTACATAGCTTTCATTGAGAACACCGTCATGCACGATGTTAAAAACGCGGCCGCGGCGGTATATGCCGGTAATTACGCATCTTAGCGCGCCATGTGAGCACAGCTTTTTTGCAAGAGCAACAAGCTCTTCATCGCTTGCTTCTGCAAAGCGTTCATAGCTCTCATCCGCAAGCAGGCAGGCTTCCGTTAAATTCGGCGTGATTATATCTGCACGTGCGGCAAGACACTTCATTTTCTCCACAAGCTCATTTGTATATGTAGAATATAATTTTCCGTCATCACCCATAACCGGGTCTACGAAAAGAAGAGTATTCTCTCCCTTTGCACGGTCAATAAAATGTGAGATTATATCCACCTGCCTCTCCGAGCCGAGAAAGCCGGTGTAAATCCCGTCAAAGCAAAGCGAGAGCTTATTGAAGCCTTCAAGGTAGCCTTCTAAGCTTTCGGTAAGGTCGTGGAAGAAATATTCATCAAATGCGGTGTGGTTGGAGAGCACAGCGGTCGGAACGCTCATAACACGAACGCCAAGAGCACTCATTACCGGTATTGAAACATTCAACGCGCATCTTCCAAAGCCCGTCAAATCATTTATAACAGCACAATTTTTAAGCTGCATCGGCGTGTCCCTCCTCTCACGATGTCCGCCTTTGTAGCAGTCTCTATAATTATACACGCCTAAAGTTATTTTGTAAAGGTTGAAATTTACTTTATAATAGTGTATACTAATATAATATGAAAATGATTAAATAAAACGGAAAAGAAACGGCTTTATAATATGCTTTTTCTTGAAGCTCCATGAAAGGACAGGTTATAAATATGTTCGGATACAGACCCGTTAACCGCCGCTTACTGAAGGCGGCATCATCGCAAGCCATGCAGGGAAGCTGGCTGCGCTCGTTTTTTATCACGCTTATCTCTTCTTTTATTCCTATGCTTATTTTGGGCACGCTGCCCCTCCGCATACCTCTTGAAGAGGAAATTATCGCCGCAGGCGGAGATATGATGAAGTTTTTTTCACTTTTTCTTCCGGAAACGATAACCTCGCGCACCATCGCATCGTTTGTCGTGACGGGCATTATCTATCTTCTTATAAATTGCCCGTTCACGGTCGGTATCCACCGCTTTTACCTTGCTGTGGCATCGGGCGAGCGCGGGAAGCTTTCCCATGTTTTTTCACCGTTTACGAGCCTTGGGACGGTCTTTTCCTCCATCGGTCTTTCCCTTATCACAGCACTTTGGAGCCTTCTCTGGGCGATTGCGCTTCTTGCTCCGCCTCTTTTCTTTATGTATCTCGGCATGGTGATAAATTCTGCCTTTGTTGTGTGGCTCTGCTTTATTCTTTATATCATCGTGCTTGTTGTCTGGATTCTTAAGATAAGCGTCTGCAAGTTTGCGTTCTTCATCTTCGCCGAGGGCAAAACCGGCGGAGCGTGGAAATCCTTCCGCGAGATGCAGAAGATAACGCGCCAAAGAACATCTGAGCTTATGGGGCTTCGCGCATCGTATTTCGGATGGGACATTGCCACAGGCTGCTTTTCAGGACTGCACTTCGTTTACACCGCTCTTTTCTCCACGGTGTATGCAAAATATCTCTTCTGCCTTCGCAACGAAGGTCTTGATTACGAGCCGGGCTTCGAACCGGATCCCAATGCCGAAATGTAATTTTCCGCAACGCTGGGTTGCGCCTTTCCGAAAAGATAATTTTTTACGCAGTAAATTTTTCCTTATATTAAGCCATTTTGGGGGTATTTCGAAAAAAAAACTCAAAAAAAACGAAACTTTTTTGAAAAAAGTACTTGCAATTATAAATAAAGTGTTATATAATGATACTGCAAATCTATTTTGGGGAAGGGGTCTGTGTCATGAAAAACTATACAGAACCGAAACTCGAAATCGTCACAATCAAGGCTAACGATGTTATCACAACATCCGGCAAGAGCTTCATGAGCCTGTTCAAGACAAGCGGCATTGAAGACGGCGGCCGTGCAAGCCTCAACAGCTATATTACGACTCCGCAGCCGTAAGCTGTTACCGTGACGATGAGTCTGCGATGCAGGCAGACACATTGTGCATATTTAAAATTCGCGAAAACTCATAAAGGGGTAACAGTGCACATTACCCCTTTATAACCGACTTTACACGCGTGTGGCAAAACCACACGCGTTTTTCTGTGAAACGCAATGAAAGGAAGCTTTAAAATATGATTGAGATACGCGGTGCCATATTTGATATGGACGGAACGCTGACGGACTCCATGCAGGTGTGGAAAACTGTCGGCAGTGAGTTTTTAAAATCCTGCGGGAAGACTCCGCGCGAGGATGTTGACCGCCGGTTTTGCAGCATGAGCGTATACGACGCCGTGCGCTTTATGAAGGTGGAATACGGCATTGAGGGCAGCCGCGACGAGGTTACCGATGCAATAAATCGCACGGTTGAGCACCGGTATCTTCACGAGGTCCCGTTAAAAGACGGGGTTTTTGAGCTTCTTTCTGAGCTTGACGGGCTGGGGATTCCCATGTGCGTTGCAACGGCAACGGAAAAATATATGGCGGATGCCGCACTAAGAAGGCTTGGCGTCCGGCACTTTTTCAAGGAAATTTTCACAAGCCGTGAGACGGGCATCGGCAAGGAAGCTCCGGACATTTATCTGCGCGGGTGCGCCCTTTTCGGTACAGAACCCTCTGACACAGCTGTTTTTGAGGATTCCTTTGTTGCCGCAGACACGGCAAAGCGTGCGGGATTTATAGTTGCGGGCTTGTTTGACAAGAGCTTTGAATATAAGTGGGACGAGGTTCAGAAGCTATCTGACATAAGCGCCGTGAATATGCGCAATTTGTGCGGAAATTTCACGAAAAAGTAAATTTTCTTGTAATGAGGATAAAATCGGGTCGTAAAGCTTGCTTTACGGCTCGTTTTGTTGTAAAATAGTATATGTATAATTATATGAAATTTTTAATCCGAATATAGAAAGCACAACAAATGAGAGGTGGAATATATGGCATTTAATTTCAAAGGCGGAATACATCCCGACACTAAAAAGTCGGCAACACATAAAAAACCCATTGAGGAGATGAAGCCACCGCGGGTGGTTGTTCTCCCTGTTATAATGCATAAAGGGACACCTTGCGGTCCTATCGTTGATGTGGGCGAGCGCGTGCTCGTCGGGCAGAAGATTGCGGAATCAACCTCTCCGGATTCCTGCCCTGTTCACTCCCCTGTTTCCGGAACCGTAAGTGCGGTGGAGCCGCGCATTACCGTTTCCGGAGAAAAGGTGTTATCCGTAGTTATTGAAAACGATTTTGAAGATGAGCAAATCCCCGTCGGCGAAACGTATGACCGCTTCCGCACACTTTCTGCGAAGGAGCTTTCCGCCATTGCACGGGAATGCGGCATTGTGGGTCTCGGCGGCTCAGCGCGCCCGCTCTCAAAAAAGCTTCTCGATGCCTCTGAGCGTGTTGACACGCTTATCTTAAACGGTGCGGAATGCGAGCCGTATGTATCGGCGGACAACAGAATTATGGTAGAGTACAGCGAGGAGCTCCACGACGGTGCAATGGTTATTGCAAAGGCAGTCGGCGCGCGCGAGGTCATTCTTGCTATTGAATCGGACAAGGCGCACGCGATTGCGGAAATGCGGCGTGTTTTTACAAAAAAATCCGGAATCAGGCTTTCTGTTGTACACACAAAGTACCCACAGGGTTCTGAACGCCAACTGATTTCGGCACTGCTCGGACGTGAGGTTCCTCCGGAAGGAACGGGGGCCGATGTCGGTGTGCTTTGCGTAAACGTTTCCACCGCCGTTGCCCTTTCCCGTGCCGTGCGCGAAGGAAGGCCGCTTTATGAGCGCGTGGTTACGGTTTCCGGCTCTGCCGTTGCAAACCCGAAAAATCTGCTTGTTAAAATTGGAACACCGATTGAGGAGCTGTTTGATGCGTGCGGCGGATTTCTTGAGCATCCTGACCGCATAATCGCCGGCGGACCGATGATGGGGAATTCCCAGTTTTCGCTTGATACGCCGGTGCAGAAGGGCACAAATGCAGTTCTTGCATTCTGCCGCGGTGAAGATAAGAACGAGCCCGAGAGCGTATGCATCCGTTGCGGAAAATGCGTTGATGCGTGCCCGATGAATCTTATGCCGCTTTATATCTACAGAGCTTACAAGGCCGGAAAGCTTTCCGACTGCGAGGAGCAAAACGTTTTTGACTGCACGGAGTGCGGATGCTGTGCATATGTCTGCCCTGCGCGCATATCCCTCGTTTCCGCCATATGTGCGGCAAAACAGAAGATACTTGCAACAAAAAAGGAGGAGCGGCAATGAGACTTGACCACAAACGCTTTCTTATGTCCGGTGCTCCGCACATAAGAGCGGAGGAAAACACGCGCTCGATTATGGCTGACGTCATAATTGCCCTTATTTTCCCACTTATTATGGCTGTCTACTTTTTCGGTTGGCGAGCACTCACACTTACCGCTATGTCTGTCCTGTCGTGCGTTTTCTTCGAACGGCTTTATACCCGTATTGCCAAAAAAGAGAAAACAGGCGGAGATTTATCCGCCATCGTCACAGGAATGATTCTTGCACTCACGCTTCCCGTTGCAACCCCCTTATGGATTCCGATAATCGGGGGCGCATTTGCCATCATCGTTGTGAAACAGCTTTATGGAGGACTTGGGAAAAACTTTCTTAACCCCGCGCTCACAGCACGGGCATTTCTCCTCTCTTTCCCGTCGCTTGTCACTCTATATACAAAACCGAGCCTTCCTGCCGGATCGCTCCCGCTGTTTGCCGACATTTCCCCGGAGAGTCTCCCGACGGATTTTATCGCCTCAATAACCCCTCTCGGAAAAATGAAGCTTGGTATTCTGCCCGGCATTGCGATGGGAAACGGGGATGTTGTCTGGGGACTGCGTGATGTTGTGGTAGGCAATGTTGCCGGCGCAATAGGCGAGGTTTCTGCAGTTGTTATTGTCGCCGCGGCGATATATCTTTTAGTGCGCCGCGTTATTACCTGGCATATTCCGGTAAGCTTCATCGGCACGGTTGCCGCACTTACCTTCCTTTTCCCGCGTGGCGGGAATGCCGCGTGGCTTTGGATGCTCTATTCTGTCTGTTCCGGAAGCCTTCTCTTCGGGGCGGCATTTATGGCAACGGATTATACCACAAGCCCCGTAACTTCGCGCGGAAAGCTCATTTACGGCGCATTTTGCGGTGTTCTCACCGTTCTGATCCGCTACTTTGGTGCGCACGAGGACGGCGTTATGTATGCTATTCTTGTTATGAACTGCGCAACCGCTCTTGTTGACAGATACATCCGCCCGCGCAGATTCGGTGTTCGCATAAAAAAATGCAAGGAGGAAGCGGAAAATGAGTGATAAAAAATTTACATTACCAAAGCTTTCCTTTCCAAAGCCCGATAAGGCAGCTGTTAAAAAAGCGTCCCTCTCCGGCGCGGCACTCGCGGCGGTTGCGGTTTCCTGCGCTCTTTTGCTTTCAGGTGCAAACACACTTCTTTCCGCTCTCATCGGAGATGAAAATACACCGGCTGTCGCCGACACCGCCGAAAACGGTGCCGAAAGCACAGTTATGCCTTCACCTGAAAAGGAGGTGGCTGTAAAATGAAAAGGCTTCTCCCGTTTTTGAAAACAAACATTCTTACGGAAAATGTGCCTCTTCTCCTACTTCTCGGGCTTGCTCCGCTTCTCGGCGGAACAACAACACTTATAGGCGGAACAATTCTCGGCTTATGCGCTATTTTTGTTCTTGTGCTTACCGGCATTTCCGTATCTCTTGTCGGCAAGCTCTTGCCGACTCAGGTGAGAAATCTCTCATTTATGATAGTTGCCGCATTCTATGTCACTCTTTGCGAGATTTTGCTCATTTTCTTCCTTCCGCAAATACGTGATGTCCTCGGAATATATCTCCCCCTGCTCACGGTGAGCGGACTTATGTTCTCCCGCGCTACAAGCGCGGAAATGGAAACAGCAGGCGTCTCTGCGCTTTCGGGACTTGGCATGGGGCTCGGCTTCTTTGCCGTGGCATTTGTTATGTCGTTTCTCCGCGAGCTTTTAGGCGCGGGAACACTCTTTGGGCTGCGTATCATCCCTGAACGCTATGCAATGGGTATGCTCGTTTCACCGTTTGGCGCACTCATTCTCTTAGGACTCTTAATCGCCACAGTCAGGTGCATTAATTCGAAAATAAATAAGGAGGACAGCGAAAAATGACGATTTTCAATCTTCTCACAGTTTCCGTCGGCACGGTCCTCTCCGAGAATCTTGTCTTCTCCCACCTTTTGGGGACATCTGCATTCATTCGCGATACAAAGGACATTAAAAGCGCACTCAAGCGTGGCGTTGCTGTCGGAATCTTCATCTCGGCTTTCTCCATTCTTGCGTGGCTTTTCGACAGGCTTATCCTTTCCCCTCTGTCGCTTGGATATATGCGCACATTCCTATTTACTGTTCTTCTTTGCGGAGGCGTGAAAATATGCGAAAGCGTGCTCAAAATGCGTTTTCCTTCGCTGTATGAACGGTTTGGTATATCTTTTGAAGAGGTGTCCTTTTCTTCCGTTTTTCTCGGCGTTATGCTCCTTAGCGCAAGCTCGGATTACGGCTTTGTGGGCGCGCTCTTCTTCGGCATTTTCTCAGGAGTCGGATACATCCTCGCTTCCGTCATTTTCGCCGCAGTGCGCGAAAACCTTGAGTACGCCGATTGCCCGAAGATTCTCCGCGGAATACCGATGCTTTTTATAACGCTCGGTCTTATCGCCCTTGCCTTTATGGGCTTTTCCGGCATTAAATTCATATAAAGAGACGCAGATAAGAGATAATAAAGAAGGAATGATTGTAAATATGTCTTATTTTTTGAGTATTCTCGCGGCTGTCGGAGTCTCCGCGCTCCTTGCTTTTTTAATCGGCGCGGCAGGTGCTTTTGAGGCAAAACCGGCAAATGATACCGATGTATGTCAGCTTGAGCTGCCATCGAACGAGCCTGAAAAGGAAAAGCTTCGCGCATTTGTCCGCTGTTCCGGTCACGATGCAGAATACAAATACACATATGTCGGTGCGCGTGACTGTTTTTCCGCAGGACTTCTTGCCGGCGGAAGCAAAGCCTGTGAATTTTCCTGCCTCGGTCTCGGCTCGTGTGCCGCAGCTTGCCCTCACGGCGCGATATCCGTTGTCTCCGGTGTTGCCGAGGTTGATATAGAAAAGTGTGACGGTTGCGGGAAATGTGTAAACATATGCCCGCGCGGTGTTATCGCTTTAATCCCGCTCGGGAGTGAATACAACGTACGATGCTCTAATCGCTCGCTTGGATCGCTTGCGCGCAAAATATGCGAGGACGGATGTATAGGATGCCACGCTTGTGAGAAAACTTGTAACCACGGGGCAATTGAGATTGTCGAAAGCCTCGCGTATATTGACCCTTCCAAATGTACTTCCTGCGGCGAATGTGCAGAAGCTTGTCCGCGCGGCATTATAACCGCGCCGCCCGCCGAGGAGGAAGAATTTGACGAGACAGAATATTTCAAGCTCAGCGCAGACGCTGAGGATACAGAAGATGCAGTATCACAGTAAAATTTTTCCGGAGGTGCTCGCCTTTTATGCGAAAATCAAGAAAACAAAACCGAAGATACAGAGGCAGCAGAAGCGGCGGTATAGGAGTTCTTATTCCCGTACTCATCGTTCTCTGCGTTATCGCCGCGGGTATTTTGTATTTCGTAAACGACAATATGACCTTCACGCTTGACGGAACGTTTCTATCTCCGGATAAAGAAAAGACCTCCGGCGGTGATGTTTCCGCAAACCTGATTATTGAATCACCGGAGGACGCTCCTGCCGCACAACCGGATGAGACTTTGCCCGAACCCGAAGCGGAAACCACCGTGCCGGAAAAGGACGCAGGCGTTCGTGCGCTTTTCATCCCGATAGGTGAAGTGAAGAGCGAAGAGCTCTTCGCCGCAAAGCTTTCTGAAATATCCGCAGATAAAAGGATAAACACTCTTGTTCTTGAGGTTAAAGCAGAGGACGGAACCCTTGCTTTTTCCTCCGATGCTCCCCTTGCGTCAGCCGCTGCAGTGTCGGGAGATGATGGCACGCTTTCGCGCGTTATGCAATCGGCAAAGGAAAAGGGGTATCGCGTTTCTCTTTATATGTCGTGCTTTAAGGACAATGAAGCGGCGCGCAAAAGCCAGGAGGAAAGCGCGCGAACCAAAAACAAGATTATATGGCTCGATAACGGAAATGTCCGGTGGCTATCGGCTTATTCTGACTCCGCGCGCGAATATCTTCTCTCTTCGATAAAGAAGCTTTCCGCCCTTTCACCCGACGAAATAATTCTCTCAAATGTTTCTTTCCCTGCCGAGGGCAAAACCGAGCTTTTATCTTATGACAAGAGCTCCGGCACAAAGCAGGAGATGCTTGAAGGTTTTATTGCAGATGCAAAAACCGCTGCGGATAATATCCCCCTTTCAGCGGTGTATGAAAACTATAACGAAAGCTGCATTGCAGAAAGCGGGCAGACTCCAGAGCTTTTCTCGGCATTTGAACGCTTGTATTTCGCAAGCGCCGGAACTAAATTCAGAAACGGTGCCGGCAATGCAGGTGAGCTTTTCGACGAAAAGAAAACAGAGCTTATTGTTATGTCCCCCATACCGGGCGAGGATGATTTTGTTATAAAGAAGTAAATCATAAAATGAGCGGTGAAAGTTATTGACTTTCACCGCTCGGATTTTTTACTTTTCTTCATGTACAACGTTTCCGTTTACCATAGTAAGCGAAACATCAATATTATCATCAAAAATTACGATATCTGCAAACGCGCCTTCGCGTATTACGCCGCGATCACGCAAGTTTGCCATACGTGCAGGGTTTGCAGTTGCAAGGCGAACTGCTTCCGTTACCGTAAGGTCTGCCATATTAATCATATTGCGGACAAGGCGGTTTGTCGTCGCGCACGAGCCGGAGAAGCAGCTTCTGTCCGGAACCTTCGCAACGCCATCCTCGATGATAACATCAGTAAAGCCATGCGTTTTTTCCGCGCCGTCCGGAAGTCCGGCAAAACGGGTTGCATCCGTAACAATTGCTATGCGGTCAAGCCCCTTGTGTTTAACGGCAAACTTGAGAAGCGATGCCGGAAGGTGCTTTCCGTCGGCAATAAGCTCAACGTCCATACCGTCCAACATATATGCTGCCTCAACGATGCCTGCGTAGCGATATGCATTCTTGCGGTGAACAGTGCTTGTGCAGGAATAAAGGTGTGTTACGCAGTTGAACCCGAGGTCATACATCTCCATAATGCAGTCGTAGTCTGCGTCGGAGTGACCGATTGAGAGCTGAATGCCCGCGTCGCGGCAAGCACGCGCAAATTCCTTTGCGCCCGGAAGCTCCGGTGCCGCACTCCAGCGGTTTATCATATCGCCGTAGCGCTCAATGAGCATTGTGTATTCTTCTTTATCAAAATCGCGGATGAGAGGTCCCTGTGCTCCCGCCTGATTCCTTGAAAAATACGGTGCCTCCATATGAATACCGGGGATATATGCGCCCTTGGTATTCTTTTTTTGCACCTCACGGAAGTTCTCGAACATCTTGACATAATCCTCGGTCGACTTTGCAGATGCGGTGCCAAGAAGTGTGGTTGTTCCGAACCTCGCGTGATTTTCTGCCATGATAAGCGCATCCTCGACGCTGTCCTCAAAGCGCGTTCCGAAGCCGCCGTGAACATGGATATCGATAAAGCCCGGAGAGATATACTTTCCGCCCGCATCGTGGAGCACGTCGTATTCGCGCTCGTCACGCGTTACGGCGATAATTTTGTCGTCCTTAGTGTAAACGGAAACACCGTCAGCAATTGTGTTGCCGAGAATAACCCTGCCATTTGTAAACTTATGTATCACGTTAATCACATCCAATTAATAATTTTATATGTATAATAATACAAACCCGCGGAAAAAGCAAGTTTTTTTCTGCGGGTTATTTCAAAGAAGCAAGATAATCTACAAACATCGCAACAATGTCCATGTCGTGCGTAGCATAAAGCATCCGTGAGCCGACAACATCCTCAATCTCGTTTATAACCGGAGCTCCGTTATGGTACATTATATCAATGCCGCAATAGTCAAACGGCAAAAGCGCGCAAACACGCTTTACAAGGGAGCTCTCTGCATCGGAAAGAACTTTTGCCTCAACCTTTCCGCCGAGGGAAAAGTTTGAGCGGAAATCCCCCTCCGCACTGCGAAGCACTGCCGCAACCGGCTCACCGCCGAGGATGTACACACGCATATCCCGTCCTGTTTCAGTGGCGAGCGGCTGGATAACATATTCATCCGGCGCGATTTTTTCACGAGCCCGGGCATATTCCGCATCGTTATGGATTAACGTAACGTTTGCCCCGCCGTGTCCGCAGCATGGCTTTATAACCACCGGATATTGCTCAATTTCCGGCGGAAGGTCCTCCGGCAGCGCAGAAACCCACGGTATTACGGGGATATTGTTTGCGTGGAGAAATTCATATGTACGCGCCTTGTTGTTGCAAATTTCGGAAACGCGCGCAGAGTTTACGCATCGCACACCACGCTCCTCAAGTTCTCTTGAAATATCCGGACGCATTGCGCGTATTACCGCAAGGTCAGGTTTTCCTTTGGGAAGTCCGTCATCGCACAAAACCGGAACAAATTCAATCCCGCGGGGCTTTCCGCGCGCGATGTGCATATTGATATATTCGCGGTTGCGCTCTGCTCCCGCCTTTTCATATACAAGCCATACGGTCATCTGTCAGATATTCTCCTTTACTGATAATCTTGTTTGTGATAATACCCCCGCTTCGCGGGGGTATTATCAGTTACATTTGCCTATAATATGCTCTGCAATGCAGGCTGCAAGGTCAACGCCCGTGCAATCATATGTGCTTTTGAAATGAGCGTTTGAATTTACCTCACACAGAAGCGGGCCGTACTTTCCGAAAAGAATATCTATACCTGCAAAGTCAAGTCCCAATCTTTTAGCTGCCGCAAGTGCAAGCTCACATTCTGCATCACTCAGCGAATACGGCAGTGTGCTACCACCGAGAGTGACGTTGCTGCGGAAATCTCCGTTTTTGCTCTCTCGAAGCATTGCCGCGCACACCCGCCCGCCTACCACATTTATGCGGATATCGCGCCCGAAGCTTTCCTCTATGAGCTGCTGGAAAAGAAGCGGCACGCTCTGATGTTCGGTCGTGATTTTTAAAAGCTCGTCAAAATCACGCGCAAGATATACCTGCGCACCGAATGAGCCGCAAACCTCCTTAACCACAATCGGAAAACCAAGCGTTTCGGCAACGGACGTGAGAAACGACGTATCGGTAAAGCCGATATTCGGAAACGTCATCGGCGCTATTACTGTTTTGGGGCACGGAATATCGCCGAGCGCAAGATGCATTTTTGCTTTATCGTCACATTTTTCAATCGCGTCCGCAGAATTTACGCACAAAATACCCTTTTCTTCAATTGCGCGTGCAAGGGACACATCTTTATCCCAGAAGAGAACGAAATCCGGCTTCTTACGAAACGGAATATCCTCACCGTGGACGTGGCAAAGGGAGGAATTGGTATAGAGCGAGAGGGAAACCTCTCGCTCTGAGAATGCATTTTCAAGCCGCGAATATATATCGCGGAACTTTTCTGTTGCCAGAAAGTTATTTACAACAAGCGCACCCTCCATACTTTATCACCAGAAAAGCCATACAAGAATATATCCCGCAAGCACGGCAACAAGCGTGAACGGAACGCCGATGCGCATAAAGTCACGCGTTTTTACCTCGTGTCCCTCACCGCGGAGAATTCCGATACCCGTGATGTTTGCAGATGCACCGATGGGGCTTAAGTTTCCGCCGAGCGTTGCGCCGACGAGAAGCCCGAACGCAAGAAGAGTCGGCTCCATGCCAAGCTGTGAGGAAAGGCTCATAACAACAGGAAGCATCGTTGCAACATACGGGATGTTGTCAATAAACGCCGAGAGAAGGACTGATGCCCATACAATGACGCTGTAAATCAAGAACTTGTTGTTGCCAAGCTTTAAGAAAAGCTGACTTATCGCGTCGATAACACCCTTGTCCTCAATTCCTGCAATAACAACGAAAAGACCTGCAAGAAGACCGAGAGTGAAAAAGTCAATTTCCTTGAACACATCGCGGATTATGGTTTTGTTCTTCTTAACTATAAGCTCGCGAAGAACTCCAATCACCATAAGCGCCATACAGATGTATCCGTTGGTTTCTGCCGGCTTGTTGGGGATAAATGACGCGACGATAAGGAGAACTATAGTTCCCAGAAGCAAATACGTCGGGAAATAATCACGCACTTCTGTGCGGTTGTGCGACTCTATCGGCTGCTTTTCCTTTCTGAAAAGCCACATAAGAATGAATGCAGATGCAACCGCCCCCGCCTGAACAACCCAGAAAAGACCGGGGGCACCCTTGTACCAGAAGAAGTCAAGGAACGTCATATCAAGTGCGCCGCCGAGAAGGATTGACGTGGTATCTCCTACGAGCGTTGCCGCACCCTGAAGGTTTGACGAAACGGCAATTGAGATAATCATTGCAACGGGGTTTATCTTAAGCTTTTTCGCAATATCAAGCGCAACGGGCGCAATCATAAGCACCGTTGCAACATTGTCAACAAACGCAGAAATGATACCGGCAAAAAGGGATAACCAAACAACTGCCCATTTAACATTGGGGACTTTATCAATGATGATATCGGCAAGAAGGTCGGGCATCTTGGATTCGATGAAAAGATACACAGTACCCATCGTTCCTGCAATCATCATAAGAACATTCCAGTCAATCGCACCCCATATATCGGGAAGCGTGAAGCGGCACATTACCGAAAACACAACGGCGGAGCCGATTGCGATATACGGACGCAGCTTCTGAAAGGTGAAGAGCAGAACGTATGTAATACCAAAAACTATCAGTGCGGGAACCATTTAAAAGCAACTCCTTTATTTTTGAAAAATCTTTATACAGTATACCATAAGCATAGGCGAAATGGTATACTTTAGCCATATTTTCCGGTTTCCGGCAAAGCCGGAGAGGAAAATGGCATTAAAACAAAATAATAACTGCTTTTGCAGCTATTATACCATAATACGGCAAAATATGCAAGAAAAAGACGCTTGTACGCATCGCATTTGTCGCTTTTTCTTATACTTCCGCAATCGCTTCAACTTCAATAAGCACACCCTTCGGAAGTTTCGAAACCTCAACACATGAGCGTGCCGGATACGGCTCGGTAAAATATGTTTCATAAATCTGATTTACTTTTGCAAAATCGTCCATATTCTGAATAAACACAGTTGTTTTTATCGTTTTAGCAATGTTTGTTCCCGCTGCCTCAAGCAGATTCTTGAGATTTGTAAAAACCTGATTTGCCTGTGCTTCAATTCCGTCCGGAATTTCTCCCGTCAATGGGTTCACGGGTATTTGCCCCGATGTGAATAACATATTGTTCGTTACAATCGCCTGTGAATACGGTCCGACAGCCGCCGGTGCATTGTTCGTCTGTATTTCTTTCATTTCCTTTTTCTCCTTGTCTATTTATTCGTTTTTATTAAAATTATTACTAAAGCTTTGCCCTTCATGATTATCACATAAACGGTTCTTTGGTTTCTCTGTGAAGCTCTATCTCATCTGCAACCGAGGCGCTTTTGCGCATCTTTATAAGATACATAACCGTTTCTGCTATATCCTCCGGAAGAAGCATCCCCTCGCCCGTAAGGTCCGGTCTGGATATCTTCACCATATCGGTAAACACCGCACCCGGGCTTATTATATGAACTCTCACACCCTTTTTGTAATATTCCTTGCTAAGTGCCTTACTGAATCCAAGCAACGCATGCTTTGAAGCGGCATACGCACTTTGCAGGGCATATCCCTGGTGCGCGGTTACGGAAGCAATATTGATAATCGTTCCGCAGGATGACTTCATAAGATACGGAAGTGCTGTTTTACACATAAGAAACGGCGCTCTTGCGTTAGTCGCCATAATCTCATCATATTCTTCCATGGAAATTTCCTCAAAAGCCTTTGACTGTGCAATTCCCGCATTGTTAATCAGAAAATCAACTCCACCGTAGATGGCAACGGTTTTGTCGAATACTTCTTTTATGTAATTATCATCGCAGATATCCCCCGGGAGAATAAGGCATTCTCTTCCGTTTGCTGTTTTCCTGAGTTTCTCTTCATTTCGTCCCATCAAAACAAGCTTAAAACCACAGGAAAAGAGCGCTTCTGCTATCGCCGAGCCGATTCCACCCCCTGCACCCGTTATAATACAAACTTTATCTTTCATTACATCACCTTTTAACTTTCTCTGCATTATCCGACACCTTTACTATGATTTTATCAAGTTAGGGCAGAAAATTATATTTAAAGAATTTATCTTTCTGTAAGCTTTGTTCATTTTTGTAAAACATCCCGAAAATCT
The DNA here is from genome assembly GCA_045539475.1 of Eubacteriales bacterium. Taxonomy (GTDB): domain Bacteria; phylum Bacillota; class Clostridia; order Oscillospirales; family JAAYXM01; genus SIG480. Next base: position 38,238 of record JAZQFJ010000064.1, read on the forward strand.
GAAACAATATATAAATAAACCAATAAACGGCATCAATCATCCCGTGCATTTTGAATAAGGATTCTTTGTTCTGAAATCAGGTCATGGCATATCAGTTTATCGGTTTCTAAATTCTCTGCAAAAAGCGATACGGCATTGATTTGTGAGTTGTTATATGTGGTGTAATAATATATCCCCTTATCGGTGTTGCAACAGGATGTGTAATGGGTGATCTCATACTCGTCTCCGACCTTTACCGCACCACGTATCTGATATACGGAATAAAGGATATGAAAAAACTGATTTATTATCTCCTGCTCAGTTTTTCCAAAAACAGAGTTAAGCTTTAAAAAAGCGGTCTTTACAAATCTTGATGCCGATGACAAGTCGCCCGGGAGCCCGATTCCTCCCATCCCCCTCGAATAGGGCTTTAAATCAACTTTATCCGAGAAAACATTCCTTGCCTCTTCTGCTGTAACTGACATATAGTTTGTGAGATTGAACATCTGCATATCAAATGGCGGGTTATTCGTCAGAACTCCGGCAGGTGTATTATAAGCTCTGATGCCGTCTTTTGTCTGTTCGACAACCACCGCCTCATTTCTGTCAGCAATTATCCAATGCAGCGGCGACGGCGCGAGCTTATCATTAAACGCTTCGCCTGTTATGTTGATTTTCCGAAGCAATCCACGGGCATCCTCTACCGATTCACACTGTGTCAAAAGCCATGGAATGAACTCAAACGATGCAACGTTATCCGCACCATGAATTCTTTCCGTATACACTGCATTATCCGGGAAATTCAGCCCTGCCATGCTCAACCCCTTCTCGTTTGTTGCATCAAAGTACAGCGGAAAATTTTCACTTTCAATCCCCATACCGATTACTGCAAAATGCTCTTTTATTATTTTCCCGTTTCGAAAAGAGAACTCAAACCCTCTGGGGGTAATTATGACTTTTTCGCCGAAAGAAAGCTCAAAATCAAGATTTCTTCCAAAATAATTGCTATCGGCCGTAACAGAAATTGCCGTACACACAGACATCACTCCTTATGGATATTCTGTGTAGTACATCCTCCGTTTAAACCTTTTAACCCTTAAATTCGTCCTTTGTGGAATCTCCTGTTTTTTTCGGCTAAAATTTCTTTATGATCATATTTGCTTCTCTTCAGATGCTTTTTATCGCTTGCCACGCCTCAACAAGCTTTTCCAGAGACCACACAGCATTTGCAGGAGAGGTGGAAGGCAGGCAAACTGCCTCTCTGTTTATCTGTGCCTGTGTGTACTTTTTAAAGTATTTTTCTGCAGTTTTTCCGTTAACAAAAATCTGCCTGATGTCCGATTCTTCCAAAATCTTCGAAATACCATTTACTCTCACATTTTTAATGGAGCTGTCCGAGCTTCCCGCTATCTCGCAAGATGCAATAACATCCCAAAGAGCAACGCCGTTTTCATATAAAAGCTGCTTCTTTTCTTCGATAGTCTCAGGCTCATCACGCTCGAACACAGATGAGACCACCTTCCAGAAGCGATTTTGCGGATGACCGTAAAAGAACATTTGTTCGCGGGATTTTACCGATGGGAAGCTCCCCAAAATCAGAATCTTTGAATCTTTATTATATAAAGGCGGAAACGGGTGTTTTATCATCTTGTCACCTCAGAAATATGGCTTGCTACAGATTGAAAATCAAAAGTAAAGTTATTCAAAACCAAGTTCTACGAGCGCTGCCTGCGGAATTCCTATATCAAGAACTTTCTTCACTCCGCAAAGGTACTTGCCCTGATTCACATTAATTCCGACTTTGTCGAGCGCAAGCGTATAGGTGTAATTTGCTTTCACGACGCTTCCCGAACTTTCACCCGTATCAGCAGAAAGACCGCTCGGAACATCAACAGAAATAACCGTATTATCCATAGCCGTTATTCTGTCTATCGCGAGCTTGATGTTCCCCCTCGGTGCGCCGGAGACGGAAATCCCCAGAAGCGCGTCAATTATAATCGCGTCTTCATCAACATGGTCTGTGATTTTCAAAACTTCGACATCCTCCTCACTCAGTCTGTCAAAGGCTATTCTTGCAGCCTCACTGAACTCTTCTTTCTCGTGCGTGAGATAAACCCTAGTATCGAATCCATCAGCTTTGAGCAGCCTTGCAACAACAAAACCGTCTCCGCCGTTATTTCCCTTTCCGCAAAAGACAGCAAACTTCTTATCCGGAAAAGTTTGTTTTATCTCATCAAAAATGCTCTTTCCTGCATTCTCCATAAGCTGATATAGGGGGATACCGTATTTTTCGGATGCCAATGTATCAAGTTGTTTTATATGTTCAGACAATGCAAAATGCATAGTTGCCTTTTTCTCGGGGCAGGTCCGTTCCTCTTTTTTATTCTTCCGATCTCATCCATCTGAATAATGAACAAAAGAATGTGTCCAATAAACACTAAAAATGTAAGACAAAACGCTATATTCGAAAGCAGATTGCTTTCTATGAAACCGAAGAAGAAATACATTTCTCCTGTATCTCCTCCGTCAGGGAACAGTAAATATACAGCTAAATACGATACAAAAAACAGCACGCTCTGTTTTTTCAGCTTTTCGGATTTATCAAAGTATTTAGCGCTAAAAAAGTTCGTCAGGAAAAACGCAATTGCGTGAAATATCGGAATCGCTAAGAAGGTTAAAACAAATCTCAACCATCCTATATTGTAAATCCACGAGATAGCCGCAATAATTATTGCTCCAATTGTGAAAAAATACTTCTCATAATCTGGGGAGAGTTTCTTTTTCTTGCTTTTACGATCGCCAGAAACACTCCACCTACTATGATGACAGCAGCAATCACAGTAACAGCAATTAATAAAGCCGATAAAAGTCTTTTATCCACATTCGCTAACATCAACATTTCTCCTTCCAACAGCATTTGATGAACTTAACATAAAGACTGTATAATCCGGATGTTTACCTTTTTAATAATTGCGACATATAAGGTTTAGATGCAACTTATTTTTCGATATACTCACTTCGTTCGTGTGATATAACTCTTTTTTATATTCTCGCAACAGACTCTTATTCAAGCTCAAGCAGTTCCGAAAAATTATATATGTAATAATCTGCTATGTTTTTTATATCGCAAGCATACTCCTCAGACGATGAATCATATACACCGCACACACTCATCCCTGCCTGTTTTGCAGTTTTATCGGCAGTATAATTATCATCAAGGAAAAGTATATCTTCTACGGATTTTCCGATTTTTTCTGCAGCCAATTTATATATATTCAGATCTGCTTTAGTTGTATTAAAATCATCACACGACCAAACATTTGTGAAAATATCATATATCCCCAATCTCTTAAGGCAACTATCGAGCATTGAATGAGGACTGGCCGTTAAAATATTAAGGTCAGCGCCATTTTCCTTTAATTTTTTCAAAACGCTAATTACATTTTGCTTTGCCTCAATGTGATACTTGTATTCTTCCAAAGCGTATGAATTCATAATGTAAACAATCTCTTCCCTGCTTTTATCAAGCCCAAGCTTTATAAAATATTCAGCTGTGCCTTTATAACCTAAAGGCGTAATTGTTTTCACAATATCATCACTGTAAGATATTGCATTTTCGTCAAGTATTCTAAGCATTACCGAAACAAATGTCGGCATTGAATCAACTAATGTTCCGTCAAAATCAAATAAATATGTCGTATACTTCATTTTCTTCACCATCTAAAACTAAATTGTTTTATTCAAACAAATCGTCAACAAAATATGCATTTGTATAAGCATGTTTTCCAGTTACATCTGTTATTGTAACTCTTACATAAATGTCTTCAGGTTTAACTTCAAACTCGGCTATATTCAAAAGCATACTGTCACAAGCTTCTATTTTTTTTGCTCTTCGAACACCTGTGTTGAATCTGATGCTTTTTACACCTGAACACTCAATATGCAGCCTACCATCTTCAATCCACAAACTATGAATTTCTGGTCCCTGTGATGCATAAAAGTTTCCGGCAATCATAGCATCTGTAATAGCCTTATATTCAAGTTTCTCCGCTTTAATCATGGTGAAACCGCCAAAGCAAGCTTCTTTACTGTGTGTATCATCCGTAGCTACACAATATATGCGTTTTCCATTTGCGAGCATATCGTCATAATCTTTTTCGTTATATTCAAAATAACCTAACACTTCACACTCAGAATTAAAAACTTCCATTGCGTGCATAAAATTATATTTGTTATAATCATTATGTCCTTCCCGCGACCATGTGGGATGGTTATATGTAACAAAAAATCCATTGTCACGAGCCTTTTTCATTATATTGTTAATGCATTCGCCAGTATACTCTCTTTCATAATCAGGTTCATTTTCGTCATGTTTAACCTGACTTACATAGTTAGCTGTGTTTCCCGGCAAATACTTAGAACGGTGAAAACAAATCTGTTTAACATTATCAGGTTCTAAAGCAATCAAGCACATATGACAGGTTTTTGAACCCAGCTTGCTGGGGTAATGCTCATTTATTTCCATCTCATAAGCATTTAACGGCAGAAATTTTTCGTCTGCAAGCTCAGGATGCGGAATCAAAACATCATGGTCAGTAAAAGCTACCACAGAGTATCCACTTGATGCATACTCTGCCTTTATTTCTTCAGGTGTCATTTTACCATCCGATATTGTTGTATGACAGTGTAGGTTCGCTTTAAAAAACTGTCCGGTTTGAGGTAACAAATATTTTTTCATAATAATTTCTCCCTTACTTATAAGTTTATATAATATATTTTTTATCTAATCAAAATCAGTTGAATACTGCCGTTTTGCTACGCCTTGCGGTCAGTATGCCTTTTACATCTATATAAAAATACTTTTGTTCAAATTTAAAAAGTGGCTTAATCCTGCTAAACACCGAAAAATCTCGATTACATCTAAATCTTATTCTTTGCGATAGTTCGTGTAAGGTCAGTCCAAAGTATTATATATTTCTCATTTTTAAAAATCTTTCTCTATATTCCTCAAAGGATTTAATTTTTTTATCTTTCATATCGGTGCTAACTTGTGTCCCGACATAACGCAAATGCCATGGTTCAGATGCATAACCTGTTATTTCAACTATTTCCGGTAGATATCGAAGAATAAAACCGAACTTATGACAGTTCTCCTTTACCCATGCTACTTCAGGCGTTTTGTTGATATTACGCCCTCCCTTTATTGAACCTTCAACATCAATCGCCAGTCCTGTATGATGCTCACTATAACATGGTCGTGCACATGTTTCATCTACAACTTCTGCCGAATCGCTCAAAAGAAATTTATTGTATAGCTCCTGTTGGTCTTCTATGGAACGGTAAGCTGAAGTTGCCCTGATTGAAAAGCCCTCTTTTTGTGCAGTATCCCGCATTTTGACATATGCCTCTGCTACAACTTCTCGCATCATGCATCCATCAACTTCAACAAGGTCAGGCGGACAATAATCCTCCGGTAATTTAAAATATTTATTAACTATAATATATAGATTATTGCAATTAGAAACAGTAACATCAAACTTATATTTTTCTTTATCGAGATTGTTATTTACACGCCATACAATTTCCTCTTTATTCATATCAGGATTTATAACAGCATATTCTTTATACCTTTCTTCGTTTTCTTGCTCAAAGAAATCAACTTCTTCGTATCCCACACCTGTTTCGATTTTATTATCCATAATTATAACACCTTTCTCTTTCGCCAAACTTCGACATCACTACTATAAAGACTGTATAAACTGAACATATATGTAGTATCCGTTTTCGGATAAAGAAGTAAGACTCAATCCATTGTTCCTTTGGTCTCCCAAGATAAACGTAAACCGCTGTTTTACCTCGGCTCTTTTTGCAAGCCCTTTCAAATAATAATTCATGTTGCTTTTTCTTGTTTTATATGCTATAATACAACAAATTAAATAATTAACACTGCCACCGGGTAGTGAATGCTTTGAGCGTTCGTTTGTATATCGTTAGGTCTTTGAAGATATGCACACGAATGCTTGTTTTTTGGGAGGAATTAACGTGCATAAAATTAAAAACTATTTTTCAAAAAGCGATATTGCGCTTTGGTTAACTTCAGTAATTCTTATAATTGCTTCTTTTTGCCTTTTTGACAAAGAAAACTATCTGACATTATGTGCATCTCTTATTGGGGTTACTTCTCTTATTTTCAATGCAAAAGGAAACCCATTCGGGCAACTTTTAATGGTTGTATTCAGCCTGCTTTACGGAATAATCTCATATACTTTTTCCTATTACGGAGAAATGATAACCTATCTTGGTATGACAATGCCCATGGCGATTTTTGCCCTTATATCCTGGCTCAGAAATCCGTTTAACGGAAACAAGGCTGAAGTTAAAGCAAACAGCATTACCGGAAAAGAGACTGCTCTTATGTGGCTGATCACTGTTCTGATTACTGTTATCTTCTATTTTATATTGGGGTATTTTAATACTGCCAACATTGTGCCGAGCACCCTTTCTGTTACAACAAGCTTTCTGGCGGTGTATCTTACGTTCAGAAGAAGCCCGTATTTCGCTGTTGCCTATGCCGCAAATGACATTATCCTGATTGTTTTATGGTCTCTTGCAAGTTTATGCGATATCCGTTATGTCTCTGTCGTCGTATGCTTTGCCGCATTTTTAGCAAACGACATCTACGGTTATATCAGTTGGCAAAAAATGAAAATAAGGCAGAATGAATTAACTGATTGATTTGTTCTTTTGTTTTACTGTGATTTTGTCAAGTTAGAGACGAAAATAATTAAATTTCTGCTTATTTCTTTTTTTCATTGAAATAGATGATAAACGCACCCATAACAGCAATAGCAACAACAATACCAACTTCAACCGCACCTGTAAATATGCTCATTGTCAACAAGCCGGCGACTACTGTAATAATGGCTGCTAAAACCGCTCTCCCCATATAATCATCCTCCTGATTATTCATTGTTTTTTATTAAAATCAAGTCTCATCATAGCAACTCCGATTGAAACTATTACCAGGACATTCCCGACCACGGAGCCGTACGCCGAGTTTGCAAGGTTATAAACGAGCCAAAAGGGAGCTGCAAATATCGAAAGAATCCTTATGTTTTTTTCTTTTGTCAGCCACAAAGCAACGATTTCAAAAGCAATACCCAATATAGCAAATATACTGAAGATATTTTCGTACAAGGCAAGGCCTACCACCAACAAGAGCAGGTTTATACCCACTATAATAGCCTTAAAATGCTTTATTACAAATTCTTTTTCTTTGTATCGTGCGAAAAAGGACAACAAAAGCCCCATAAAATCCAAAACAGCACCCTCAAATGCTCCCAAAAAAATGTATTGTAGTATGTATAACAGTCTTGAAGTTAAGTTGACAGCAATAATGCTTCTTCTCTTTTTAAACTGAAAGCTTAAAAGAAAGGTCGCAACCGCCAACACTCCCAGTATGTGCGCCATAAAAACTCCACCTTTTTTATATAAACCTATATTATAAAGACTGTATAATTTAGTTGGCAAACTTTTTGGCTGTGATTCGAGTTGATCCGGAACTAACCTTCCCTTTGCTTTTTTAGAGTTCTTAAATACTCTTTTTGTTCTCTTGAAATTCTAAAACTTTCTATCGCCTTTTGTATGGTTTTATTATGTGTCCATGTATCAAGTGTATTTTTTTCTATATAAGGCAAGGTTTTTTTATACTGTTTTGCAAGTGCAGTTGCAAAATACCACGCGCGCATCATATTGATGTAATATTCATCAGACTTGACATTTGCAACAGCCTTAAGGTAATCTTCATCAAAATCGTCATCTAAATAAAAGCTCATCAACAAATTTATTGCATATCTTACCGCATAAACATCTTTTGATTCAATCCATTTTTTTATATGCTTCAGCAGTTTTTCAGGCTCTTTTTTTAACGCTTTCGGCTTCATGCTGTCGCAGGTTGCCCAGTTGTCTATGTATGGCAAAAAAGAGTAAAGCAATTCTATACACTTGTCAAAATTTCGTTCTCTTTCTATTAAAAAAGCATGGAGATTATTTTCCTCAAAATATTTATGAGGAAGGTCGTTTAAAAAGTCTTCATAGTTCTCCAATTCTTTTGCATACTTTCTTAAGATCGGAGTGCGTATCCCTATAACTTTGCTTTTTTCAACTGTCGGCATAAGATTAGAACTAAATTCTCTGTACTTCTCCTCGCCCATGGAAATAAGAGTCTTTTGTATAATAGATTTAATTGCAATCACCCCGTCATGATTTTATCAAAGTTTTCTCCTCAAGGTGTGGCTCTGCCGCAGGCGGTGGTGAAGTTGTTGATCGCAAAAGCAATCGTTATTGTTCTCCAATAATTTCTTCCAGAATTTTAACAGCCTCGGCTATGCATCCGTCACAGGAACAAAGCTTTTCGCTTTTAATTTCTCTACACAAAATTGTGCCCACCTTGTCTTGAAACTTTTTCATAAGCTCACCGGCAGTGGAATAACTTACTTTCTTATTCGTTTCGGGAAGCTTATCAAATCCGAAGCTTTTTATTCCGCCAACCACAAAAACCATAGCACTCACTGCACCGCAAACACCTTGCGTACCGCCCATGCCTCCGCCAAACGCCTCTGTAAATCTGAATATCTCGTCCTCACTATATCCTAATTTATCTGCAAACACACATGCCACCGCCTGTGCGCAATTGCATCCTTTTTTGTGATTTTCCACCGCTTTTTCACATCTGCTCATTTTGTATAATCTCCTTCTGATTGTTTTATCAAAACCCTTCGTGGATAATTCTTTATTAATTATACCATACAGCAACAAAACACACAAGCAGAAATGCCTGTGTGTTTCATAGTCTACATATCTTCTTTTGCACGCTTGCGATCGTAAATAAGCTTTCCAAGTATGGTGAAAAGAAGAAGCGATACATGGGTAAAGAGCGCAGCGTAAGAGCCCTTTATGATATCATATGTTATCCAGAGCACCATATTTACAATCGTCCAGAAACGATACTTTGCGCCGTTGCTCTGCCCGATACACATAATAAAAGTAAGTGATGCAATGATAGCAAGAATATCAATAAACACGGAAAGCACAGCAACATTTGCAACTACAATGACAATCGCATAAATTCCGACAAGCCACATCGGTATCGGCATATTTTTCTTATCAAAAAAATAGTTTATAAGTGCCTGTGCCGCACCAATGTAGCAGCAGGCAGCACCGTTATTGTTACCGTCAATCAAATAGCTTGTTGCAACAAGAAAGTTTCCTGCAAAAACAAGCGCAAGAATTACCTTCATGCTTTTTGTTTTAACGGTCGATGCTAAAATCATCGCTACAAGACCGCCAAGGCTTAAAGCCATTGATATGTACGGCGCAAGTGTTTTTAAGATTCCCATTTTACCCACTCTTTCTATTTTTCTTCAAAAGCATACCGGGTAAGAAATATCTTACCCGGTACTATATGATGTTGGCGAAGCCTTATCTTCCCGGGCCGTCTCCAGCCAAGTATTGTCAGCACAGGTGAGCTTAACTTCTGTGTTCGGAATGGGAACAGGTGGACCCTCACCGCAATATTCACCAACTACATATTCAATTTTTGTTTAGGGTTTGGTGACCCGTGGGAGAATCGAACTCCCGTTACCGGCGTGAGAGGCCGGTGTCTTGACCGCTTGACCAACGGGCCATTCTCTCTTCCCCTTCTCGACGCTCGCTCCATATTTTAAGCTTTGGTGCGCCTTCGGGGACTCGAACCCAGGACCCACTGATTAAGAGTCAGTTGCTCTACCAACTGAGCTAAAGGCGCATCTCCTTACCTTCCCGATGTACCTTCAAAACCGAACAATACTCCATATTCTTCACTTCAAGCAATCCCACATTTTTTAACCTTCTTTGAGGTTAAGCCCTCGGCATATTAGTATCAGTTAGCTGAATGTGTTACCACACTTACACGCCTGACCTATCAACCACGTGGTCTTCATGGTGCCTTACCCTAAAAGGTGGGAAATCTAATCTCGAGGGGGGCTTCACGCTTAGATGCCTTCAGCGTTTATCCCTTCCATACATAGCTACCCAGCTGTACCATTGGCATGATAACTGGTGCACCAGAGGTATGTCCATCCCGGTCCTCTCGTACTAAGGACAGCTCCTCTCAAATTTCCTACGCCCGCAACAGATAGGGACCGAACTGTCTCACGACGTTCTGAACCCAGCTCGCGTGCCACTTTAATCGGCGAACAGCCGTACCCTTGGGACCGAATCCAGCCCCAGGATGTGACGAGCCGACATCGAGGTGCCAAACCTCCCCGTCGCTGTGGACGCTTGGGGGAGATCAGCCTGTTATCCCCAGGGTAGCTTTTATCCGTTGAGCGACGGCATTTCCACTTACATACCGCCGGATCACTAACTCCAACTTTCGTTACTGCTCGAACCGTCGCTCTCGCAGTTAGGCTCGTTTATGCGTTTACACTCAATGCACGATTTCCGTCCGTGCTGAACGAACCTTTGAGCGCCTCCGTTACTCTTTTGGAGGCGACCGCCCCAGTCAAACTGCCCACCTGACAGTGTCCCCCACCCGGATTCACGGGTGCAGGTTAGAATTCCAATATCCCAAGAGTGGTATCCCAAGGATGGCTCCACCAAAGCTGGCGCCCTGGCTTCTAAGCCTCCCACCTATCCTGTACATGAAATGCCGAAATCCAGTATCAAGCTACAGTAAAGCTCCATGGGGTCTTTCCGTCTAGTTGCGGGTAGCTGGCAT
>JAZQFJ010000065.1:0-2134 GCA_045539475.1 Eubacteriales bacterium
CATACGTTACGTTTATATTTTTATCTATTCCAACATTTTGCTTCTTTATGTCGTTGCGTCTTGGTTGACAAAACGGGACTTTGCGATTATTATAATAAATAATCACTTTGAAAGGAGGATGCCTGCCTTGGCACGTATAACCTTTGCATTTGAGAAAATTACTCTTCGGTCATTCCCGGTATGCGTATATTCCTTAGAATATCAACCAATACACACCGCACGCCCTCACTTTCACGATAATGCGCAGATATGGTTCTGCACAAGCGGAAAATATCTGCACACGATTGAAGGCCGAGATTATCGATGCCATCGCGGCTCTGTTTGTATTATTCCTCCCGGAACTTCGCACGCGTTTGTTGTCGACAAAGCTTCTTCGGCAAATATTTTTTGCATTGACTTGCGTTATGATTATCTTAATCTGAATAATGTAAAAAACAATCTCGCGACACTTGCAAATTCAGTTTTACACATATATTCATCAGAGCTTAACACTTCTCCGAACACATACATCGAACTTTGTGAAGATTCAACGGTTCTTGCCGAAAAGCTTCTTTCCTCCGTCGAAACACTTAACAAACGGTACTGTGCAGAAAATCTTGATGCTCATTATCCGCTTATTGAGAAATTCTTCTCTCTTCCGGAATTTTGCCGACCTGATGATGCAAACACAGCGTTTAATATATTTACAACAAAAATATATCCCATTTCGCGTGCTCTTGCATATATAAATGAAAACTTTTCTGAATCAATCACCATCTCAGACCTTATGCATATTTCTGCATTATGCCAGACAAATTTCACGACATATTTCAGACGATACACAAATATGTCCTTTGCCAAGTATCTTCAGAATTTAAGAGTTTCACGCGCTCGCCGTTTGCTTGGTGTTTCAGATTACCCGATATCTTATATATCCGATATCTGCGGTTTCGCAAATCCTGCGCATATGATAAGCTGTTTTAAAAAATGCGAAAGCAGAGTTCCAAAAGAAATTCGTCATATTATGAAAGACTTTTTCGACAGAAATCCAATAAAAAAGCAAAATGAAAAAAAGGGATTATAATACGATGCCGTTTTCGTCTCCCCTACATGGGGAGACGTTTTTTTATTCCGGCTCGTCCCGGCGAAGCAACGCTCCGCCTGGTTTATTTGTTTTACGCTTTTGTATAATCAAGTATTCTCTTGATGAGAACCGCTACCTCTGCGCGTGTTGTGTAATCGGTTGGAGCTATTTTGCCGTTCTTTCCGTTTACAAAACCTGCGCCGATAAGCGATGACACCGCTTCTTTTGCATATTCGGAAACGTCAGCAAAATCAGCATATTCTACGTCACCTGTCTTAAGCTCTACTTTGAGGCGACCCAGCGCGCGGTATACAATCGTCATCATATCCTGACGTGTGATTGTATTTCTCGGAGCATACTTGTTATCACCGATACCGTTTACTATTCCTGTGTTACGTGCTATTGCAAGCTCCTTTGCAAAGTAGTCGGAATCCGCTACGTCTGCAAAGTTCTCGGTATTATCCGATTCAAGCTCAAATGCACGTACAAGGAGGAGCGCAAAGTCTGCACGTGTGATATTGCTTGCCGGTGAGAACGTATTCTCGCTTGTTCCCTTGATGATTCCTGCATCTGCAAGAGCGTTGATGGAATCAGCTGCCCAAGCGTGAGCGCCAAGGTCAACGAAACGAACGTTTTCTGTTTCGCTGTCCTCCTTTGACGGACCGCCCGGGAGGTCCGTCCCTACATCCGTCTTACCGTCAGACGGGGTTGACGGAGCCGGAGCAACACCATCTGAAGGTTTGGATGGTGTTTCGGGTGTGGTTGGCTTTGTTGTGCCTCCGGTTGTTGAACCGTAAACCGTTACGTTGAAGTGAATCGTGCTTTCACGTCCGTCTGAATCTTTTGCAGTTACCGATATATGGTTTTCGCCAACCTGCGACGATGAGGGATTCCATGTAATCTCACCGCTCTCCTGATTGATTGTCATACCTCTCGGGAACGTGCCTTCGAAGTAGGTTATTGTCTTTCCTTCAAGCGGACTTTCGGCATGAATCGTTATACTGACAGCACCACCTGCGTTTGTCGTTATGTTGCGAACCGGATTAAATACAAAGTCGGAGGCCAAGCGGT
>JAZQFJ010000066.1:0-5861 GCA_045539475.1 Eubacteriales bacterium
CTTCGCGTTTTCTTCCACGATATGCACCTCAACAGTAGAAAAGTCGTTATAAACCGACTCAACGTCAATAACAAAACGGTTATCAACCAAACGTATGACGCTTTTCTCAACAACAAAACCCTGCGGATAAAATCTGAAATAAGCATTTGCCTCATCAACATAAACAAAAAAGTCAGGCAAAGATTCAATATCAGCCTTGGACTCACACGCAGCAAGCATATCGTTATAACAGGACAAAGAGCATATCATACCGTTCTCAAAAGCCGAAATGAGCCTGTTCTTGAAATCAAGAAGTCTTATCAACGCCGTACCGGAGCAGGAAACATTTCCAAACCTCACAGACGATGTGTCTCTTTTGCCCGTAAATACGTCTCTGTTGCGTTCAATCTCTGAGGTATATCTCATATCCCCTTCCTTCGTCAACATCAAAACAGAGTTACCTGCGGACGCACTGTGATAAATCAAATCAAAAGCACCGTCACGCAACGCAAATAACGCACCGTCTGTAATGGACAAATTTGCCCTGTTCATCGCAGCGTAGAGCCTTAATGCGTCCAACACCGTTTCACTCGCGGACTTATTGTGCTTTTTACCGCAAGCGACCGCATAATCATATACAGCTTTCATTTCATCAGGAATATAAATCGTTGTTCTCTCTGCAGACATCACTGTTCACCCCCGTAAATAATTGTCTGTGTATCAGGCTCATCTCTGTCATCCAATTCGTCGTGTTTACACCAAAATGTTTTTGCTACGCAGCAGCCATAGGGTTTTATGAATTCATTACGCATATCTCTTTCTCCTTAATTTCAAAGTGAGTATAGCTTTTTAGCCTTATCTACAATATCCTTGCAAATATCTTCTGATTGAGTTTTTGAACTAATAGCAAGTAAGGCGTCGCAAACTGCATCAAACGCTGTTCCCTTGCAATCTATAGCCACGCCTTCCATAAGCGCTAAAGCTCCGATATCTTTCTGATCGGGAAGGTTTACCAAAAGCTCAATGAGCTTCTCTTGTTTTGCGCTTAATTCAAATCGTTTCTTAGACATTTAGAATCACCCAAAGATATCATTATTCATCTTCGTCTTCATCGTCATCATCCACAGTTACTTCCATATCTGTGACGTCCAATTCGCCTTCCCATCCTTCAGGGAAGACAGCATCCAAAACGGAAGATTCCGAATCGTCCTCTATCTCCAAACCGGAGAACGATACCTTAATTGTCATTTTACCGTTTGCTAACATACAAACCTCCTTAAGGTTCGAATATTTTATATCTTTTCTGCTCCGCCCTTGAAACAATATCTCCGGGACGAAGCTCATCCAACAGCATAGGGGAACACGGGTCATACCGACATGTATTCTGAACAACCTTTGACGGCGAGCCGTTTGCATAGCAGTACCGACACAAGTTCAGACACGTGTCATATCGGCCCAAATCTCTGGTTTCGACCTTTCCGCACATCAAACAATCGTCTTTATGCTTTACATCCTTCATCGGAACGCCGAGAGCTTGTTCTAATGTGCGCAACGTCATACATTTACTCTGCACTATTCCGTATCGACTGTAATCCTGCCCAATACAAGACTGTATTCTCATATTATATTTCTGTCCAACGGCGCCCATATGCAAAAGAAGAGTCTCCTGCGTAATTCTGTCCCCCGGATACGCCCCAGGAAACCGAGCACGGACTTTATCATATAAATTAATAAAATTAAACGCGCAATAATTTATGTACGGAGCTATATAATACGCGAGATACTCAAATGCCTGTTTGTGATAATTCAAATCATAACTGTTCGTAAACAATATCGGGTCATATCTCCATATTATTTTTTCCTTTCCGACACGTCGTGACAGCTCCTGCAACATCACCATACTTTGAGTCATATCAGGAACATTCGGTTCAATGTCTTTGCCATACGGTGTGATAGTATATGAAAACTGGCACGGATAAAGCTTAGTCAAAGCATCCAGAGATAACTGCTGTGATGTCAATACATTATGATAATTCTTTGACAAGAAACAAAAACAATCCAGGTCCTCGGGCAACAAAGAATAAACAGACACCTTTTCGGGATAGTGCGGGTTTCGAACCATAACCTCACCCGCTCGAAGTCTATTAACAAACCAGTCCCAATAGTAATTCGGTATATCAGTGCGAACAGATACGTTAAATATCACAACATTCATGCCCCTTTCCATATTACTATTGTAATACTAAAGTATTACTTTGTCAATAGAAAACAAAAAAAAAAGAACCGTGCAAAACAGCACGGTTCCTTCCTGTCATTTCATCAGAAATCAGGACCATCCATATCAAGCTCCTGAGCGCCTGCGGTAAAAGCGTCATCATCAAACGCACTTTTTCCTGCCATACTGAAACGTGCGACATTCGTCTCGGTTTGCATATCTGCCCGGTTACGCTGCGATGCCACATCTTGCATCTGCTTACCGCGCTCCCCTTTCGCCTTAGCAGACGCCTCTTTTTCATTCGCGATCTGACTCTCGTAAGACTCACGCTGGCGACCTTCTCCTAAATTACCGGAAAAAATATCATCAAATGCGCTTGTGATCGTCGCTCCGACTTCCTCTGATAACTTACGTTCACTTTGCCCGTAGGCTTTTCCGTATAAACTCATAATAAATACTCCTTTTCTGTATGTTATAAATCAAGGCTCAGGCTGATAATCAGGCGTATCAACATCAGGCGACGGTAAATCAGGAACCATACGAGCAAATGTTTTGTTCAAACCGTCCTCGACCGACTTATAACCCGGCTTTTCCCGATACTTGCCAACATCATCATCCGCTGTAATTTCACTTGCGAACCGTTCAACAGCAGCATCATCAGCCTGATTCTCAGATTGATTGGCCAACTTACGACCATAGCTCACGATCTGCTTCTTACGCTTCTCAAAATAAGCGTCTTTGATACGATTACGACCGGCTCGCGTATCGTGTTTCATAGCATCAAGCTTACCTTCGTTATATGCCTCGACAGCACGGGAATCGGAAGAAAGCTCCTCTTCATAAGTAACGCGCCTTTCGTCTCGGACATCCTCGAACTCACCGACGCCCGCTTCTTGTCGCTCTCGCTCATCGCGCAATTCATCGTAGCCCAAATGACTCGCGTCATACTGATGCTGTTCCTCTAATGAATGCTGACCTTTCGTATCGTTACCTGCAGCGCCGGTAACACGATTCGCTGTTACTCTCCGCAATACACGCTTCGCTTTACTCATAAACAACACTCCTTCAAGATATTACATTTGATAATCGTCATCAAAATCATCAACGTCCCTCACATCATCGAAATCTATTGTGACATACCGACCATGAGGACTGTCTGTGTGGTTATCTTCAACATCCGTCGACTGATACACAGGCTCATTGACCTCACGAATCGGACGACTCGCTTCGTAATCGATTTTGATATCAGGCTTCGCCTGAGACGAATCAAAACAATCATGGTCCTTCGCAAAATCGACAAGCGTCTCGTAATCAGCAACGAAATTAGGCACATAATTCTCAGGATAGGTAACAAACCCACGCACCTCGCCGACATGAAGCGGTCTCTCTCTGTATTTACAGGAATCGACATCAACACCAAATTGCTCTTTAATGACATCACGATTATTTTCCATATAATCATTAAAAAACGCTTTATAATACCGCATCATCTGCGGATTATCAACAAACATATCGCAAACCCTTGATGATAGCTGCTCATTCGTCAGCACGGCCTTTGTCTGTTGAACAGCGTCGTATTCGGATAACGACTCAAGCGCCGCATACTTCGCAACAACGTTGATGTCCTCAGACAAATAACCGTCTTCCGACATTGACCATCCGATATTCTGTGTACGCTTGACAAAAGCGGCATCAATACGAAGGTTCTTAAACTCCTCAACAAACTGAGAGGGGTTGTCCCACTCTCTCATATTGGCTCGCAAATAAGCCTTCATAACATCAAAATGTGTTGACAAGCCTTGCGGCGGTCTCGGATGGAATGTTCCCGTAAAATCTTCACCCGTCTCAGGGTCGAAGAACTCGCCGTCCCAATGAAGCGTCGTCGAACCGTCAGGATTCGTCACACGCCGATACTCACTTTGTTGTGCCTCTCCTGTTGAAACCTCAGTAAACCAAGACATCGTCTCCGGGTCGGCTTCGAACATCTGACCTGCGATAATACGAACAGAACGGTCAATATCCTCGCGGGAAACACCGTCGGCGGCAGCGGCTTCATACAAAGCCTCGTGCGCTTTTTCCCATGCCTCCTGCAAACCTTCGATATCAGCACCTTTCTTACGCATCGCATGATATGTCGTTGTAGAAAACGCGATTGACTGCATAGCTGCACGTTCGGCATCAAGAGGTCGCTGAAACTGAGAATAACGACGGCGTCCGTTAAACGAATCAAACGATGACTTATCATCGCCCTGTTTTGCCGCGCGTTGCTTCTTTCTCAAATCAGACACACCATCATGTTTAGCAAACAGCTTCGATACAGCAGTATACGACAAAAACCGACCGAGCGACTCGCCAAAGCCGCCTTGACGGCAACCGCGCATCATCAACGGGGCAAAGCACGCCAAACGCATTGACCTATCGATATAGTCGTGCATAATTAATCGCTGCACATCATAGAAGCTCAAATGCAAATCGGCATCCTTCAGCGTCTTATCCTTCTCGTATGACTTGACAAAATCACTGCAATAAGACTCCCAACGATGAGAATCCCAACCGAACGTATCTGTCGCGAAATGTAAACTATCTATCAACTGATTATTATTGATAGCACGGTCAATGTTTCTGCGATGTTGCCAATAAACAGCAGAACGCTCGTCTTCCGTATTCATCGAAACACGACTGTTATTCGCGCTCCGTGAATTGTTATTACCTGACGGTCCGTCTCTTCTTAATCGTCGCGCCATACAAATCACTCTCCTTTATAGCTTCATTATAACATAAAACCATGATTAATCAAGAGAATTTTGACAAACAAAAAGCACGATATTCATTCAACAATGCTGCCCTCAATCAATTCGCAACGGACAAACCATCGGCTGTTATCCGGACAACCATCATGACACGTTGTCATACAAATATCATGCGTAACCTCATTAGCCTGCATAAACCAACTTCCGTTCGAATCGACAGCGCCGTGAAATATCGTGTCCTGTACAATAGAACATAACTCGCTGCGTATCGCGCGATAATGAAAATCAGCGCCGTAAGACGTCTCAAGATAAAAATCATAACCGACCTTTGTCTGTGATAAAACACTAAATGTTTTATAATTATGCCCGGCAATGTGCATCATAAACCCATCACCGAAAACATGTTCATAATACGTAGAAAAACAACCGTCATAATTATCGCAAATCCATTGGTCAAAACCGGGATGAATCGGCATACCATAAAAACCCAACTGAGGACAGGACAGCCATGCAACCGTTTTTGTACCATCGTCAAATATATCAGAAGACGGTCTACTGACACGATTCTGAAAATCAAGACCTAAATCACGAGATGACGACAATTTGATATCATCCCGCTCAACAAAACGCTCACCCGCATCGTGAGATTCTGCGCTATCATCGTTTCCGTCCGTATTTTCAATAACAAATACATCGCTTTCTGAAACCGTCTCATGGACAGTTTCTTCTATATGCTCTGTCGATTGGACAAATTCAGATGGTTTGTCATCACTTTTGGACACTTCAGACAGCGATATCGTTTCGACCGGCGGCAAAGAATCAACAGTAGCACCGTCAGCAAACGAAGAAGGAACAAACGCTACGTCCTCAACGACTAAAATAAAACCGTCAACATGAAACACAAACAAATAAAAACC
>JAZQFJ010000067.1:0-32221 GCA_045539475.1 Eubacteriales bacterium
AATTTCAACAGATTCAGAAATCGTATTTTACATATATTCTCTCATCAGCAAGTCAACAATGAACAAGCAGCCGCCTGACGACGACTGCCTGATCACTTTTTCATTTTAACTCTTTACCCCAACTATTGACAAAGAGCCTAACTTTTTAAGAACACATAGATGTTATAATGAGAGGCTTCCCCTCGAAAGGGGGAAGCCTCTCAAATTACTTTATTTTTCCTTATGCTTTGCATCGGCTGAATCTGCCGGGAGAAATGCCGCTGTTTTTTCTTTGCTTTTTGAAAATTTCAATGGAGTTGTGCCGGTGACGCTTTTGAATTTCGAGATGAAATATGTGTAGTTGTTAAAGCCGGAGTCAAAGCAGGTGTCCATTATTGATTTGCCGAGAGATAACAGCTGCTTTGCATGAGAAATTTTTAGATTCGTTATATAATCATTGGGAGAACAGAACAAGTGGGTTTTAAAGATTCGTGAAAGATAGGTATTCGTGATGCCGCATGCCGTTGAAACCTCGTTTACGCTGTTTATAGTAAGAAAATGCTCGTGTATATACAGAATGGCTTCGTTCAGTTTTGCGGGAGTTTTTGCGGAAAGAAATCTCTCCTTTTGATTGGAAAATTCATAAAACAGAAGTCCCATAATCTGGATAATGTGCGAATAGATAAGAATGTCTGAATGGGGGTTGCCGGAGTGGGCAATGCGCTCACATTCGGCAAGCTTCTCTATAATTGCCGTACAGTTTGTTTTGTTGACAACAAGCATATTTCTCTCAGCATACGGTCTGTCATAAAACGGAGCGCGGAAGATGCTTGCGACCGGTGTGGAATCAAAAAATTCGGGAGGAAAATTAATTTCATAGTAATCCACATGTGAGACTGAGCGGAAGCATGAAATGTATTTTTCATGATCCCTTATAAAAATGACGTTTCCGTGCGTCGGAAAGTAAAGCTGATTATCTATTATAAAGCTGAAGTTTCCGGATAAGGAAATAAAAAGTGTACACCAGTTGTTGCTTTTTTCCGAAGCGATAAATGACCGAAGCGGGTGTTCATGGTTATAGTGGGTGAAGCTTACGGGAAGACGGCAGTCTTTTGCGTATGAATATATAAGTGCATTGCAGGTGGTGAGTGCCGGATTGATGTCGAAAAAGGTCTGTGACGGTGCAACCGTAGAAATCATATAAACACCTCGATTTGATGTATTGATATTATTTGAAAAAAGAAAGTTTTTGTATTGCGGATATTATAGCACACACAAGGCTGAAATGTCAAGATATTATGTGATTCAAACAAAAAAAGCGCATTTTCGTTACCGGAAAAAAATTCTAATTTGTGATTATTTCGGAAGAAATGTTAAAAAATTTCTATGGTTTGTTTGAAATCATTAAGTTTTGTTTGAAAACGTTGTAGTATTATCGGCAGAGAAATGTTATAATTAAGCCAAAGAAAACTTGGGGGAAACCGGACATGGATAAATTCAAAACCCGAAGTATGATTTTCGGTGTAAGAATAGACAATTCACAAGCTACAACCCTTTGCGAAAGAATCGGGGATGCATATGGTTTGAAAAACAACTATTGCATTGGTAATTCAATGGTAGTGGACGGAGAAAATGCGTTTGATTCGATTTATCCGTGGTGTGAAATCAAGCGGTGCAATATAATCGAAGGTAAAATTATATATGATTATGAAGCCGGATTTACGGTAGAACAGGATGTATTTGCAGAAATTCCGAAATTCTATTCCCGCCGGAAGGTTGTTGGCAATATTGAGGAAATTTGCATATCCGGTCATTGCCATCCGGGATTTGAAGCGGAGCCTTGCTTCAAAGATGCGGCGGGCAACGAATTGGAGCACGTTTATGTGGCGGCGTATCAGACGTGCGCGGGCAGCAGGTCTGTAAGTGCTTCCGTTCCGCAGGTACTGACAACTCAGGCAGAATTCAGAGAGGCTGCAAAGAACAAAGGCTTCTCGATTATGGACATTGCAACATGGATGGCGATCCAAAAGCTTGTCCTCATCGAGTTTGCCGACAGAAATATGTCAAACCACTTAAACGGATACGGCCGTCTTGTATATAGCGACGCTGTGCGCGCGGTTGAATCGGCGGTATCTTCCAACACAATCATTTGCATGGGTTACACTGCGGGTTGCTTCAGAGTCGGACAAAGAGTAGCGGTTTCGCCGGACGGAAATCCGTTTCTGCTTGCCGACAGAGAAATCACCGCAGTTTCTGAAACTCCTAACGGTTATTCCGTCACATTCACGGGCGAACCCGTGGACATTACAGAAGGGACAACGCGCATATATTGCAGCGGTCAGCCGAATGGACAGACTGATGTTTTGCCTTATCATACCGGCAGAACGGGGGAGGAAAACGCACTGTCTCCCTTCCGATATCGCTGGATGGAAAACCTTTGGGGAAATGTGTGGACAATGATTGACGGTGTGGTAGTCCGGGATTTGCGATATTACGTCACATCCGACCTAAGTAAATACACGGGAGATATTGATGAGTGGGATATGCTTTCCTATCCCGCGCCGGAGCAGAACCGATATCCGCTGACCGAATACGGATATATTCAAAAGACAGGGTATGATCCAAAACACGCGCGATATAATTTCCCAAGTCAGCTTGAAACAGCTCCTACGCATTACGGAGATAAGCTATACACCATAAAAAATATAAACCCTGACGGAAAAGAGTTTCCGGACGGAACGGAGTTTGGATTGGTTGTCGGCGGAGGCTGGGATCATCTCGATCGTAACGGTATTTTCACAATGCGTTTCTGGGGCTTGAGAAACAACATGAAAAGCTGGCTGTATGGATCGCGAATGATTATACGCGGCTTAAACAATAGATAATATTACTCACTATCGGAGGAAGATATGATTTTTCCACAGGCACAAAAATACATACAAACAGATGGAAAATATAAGGTTACCGGAGACTATGAAAAAGACAGCTTACTCTCTTTTTATCATCGGATAAAAGACGGAAACGAAGAGATAACGGTAAGTGTAAATCCGCTGCTCAGGAAAGAGGAATACATATTATCAATCACACCGGACGGGATAAAAATCTCGGCATCCTGTGATGAAGGAATATACCGCGCTGCAACCTCGCTTTTTCAGATAATAAAACGGCAGGGAAAAGAAATCCAATGTGCTGTTATTGAGGATAAGCCACAGTTTGAGCGCCGCGGATATATGCTTGACATAAGCCGTTGCCGTATGCCGAAGCTTTCCGAGCTTGAGAAGATGATAGATTTTCTATCCGCGCTTAAATACAACGAATTCCAGCTTTATATGGAAGGCGATTGTTTTAAATATAGCGCATATCCGAAATACACCGAGAGCTTTGACTGCTTAAGCGCCGAGGATATAAAAGAGCTTGACGCATACTGCCACGAGCGCTTTATCGACCTTGTGCCGAATCAGAATTCACTCGGGCATCTCGCTCCGTGGCTTAAGTATGATGAATTTAAATCTCTTGGCCTTTCCGATGGGGAAACGGCAGCAAACACGATAAATCCGCTGCTTCCGGAAAGCTTTGAATTTGTAAAAAATCTTTATAGCTCACTTCTTCCTCATTTTAAATCGGAATACGTAAACATCGGTCTCGATGAGGCTTTTGGTCTCGGAAGGTTCCAAATTGAGGAGTACTGCAAGGCACACGGCAAGGATGTCGTGTTTATGGAGTGGCTCAATAAGCTGAGCGACCTGGTGAAAGAAACATATGGCAAAAAGGTTATGTTCTGGTCGGATATGATATACAAGAGCGAAAAGCTTTATGATATGATTCCGAAGGACTCCGTGGTCCTCGAATGGGGATACGAGCTTATTCAGTCTCAGCTTATGACCGAGCACTGCATCGCATTTAAAAACGCGGATCTTAACTACTACGTCTGCCCGTCGTGCAATACGCATAAAAGCTTCACCGGACGCGCGGACGTTACGACCTTTAATATCCGCACGGCGGCTGAAATCGGTGCGAAATACGGTGCACGCGGACTTCTCATGACAGATTGGGGCTGCAATGAGGCGCACCCGCATTTCGGAGTGTGGAGCCTTGTTCCCGCGGCACTTGCAGGACAGTATGCGTGGAACATCGGTGCAGAGCAGGACGGAGAAAGCTTCAAGGCAGATTATATCCGCAATGCCAAGCAGTATGTTGACGAAAACGTTTTCGGCGGAGTAAAGGTATCCGAGCTTTTGTACCGTATGGCAAATTACTATCTGCTCGAGCCTGAGCGTGTCCACGTCGGAACGATGTGCGGAGAGCTTTTCCAGTTCCCGATTTCGCAGTCGAAATACGCGCATCTGTATGATCTTAAGGACTGCGGAGCTGCATTCTATTTTGACAATGTGACTGAATACGTCAGAAAGGTGCTTGCTGATATAGAAAAGCTTGAATTTAACGAACAGCTAAAGCGCGAAATTGTTCTGAATTCCAAAATGGTAATTCTCGCGTCCGAAATTTGCAAGCTGCGAATCGGCGAAAAAATGCCCGATGCCGAAATAGATGGACTTTGCAGCCTTATAGATTGGATTGCCGAAGAGTATTACACCCTCTGGTGCCGCCGTAATTTTGAAAAGGGCGTTGAGGAGTTTATGGGATACCTGAAGGACAGAAAAGAAGAACTTATAGCATTAAAAAAATAACACAAACAGAGTGAAAACGATTAAGAGGAGGAGAAATGAAATGAAGAAATCTATCAGAACATTAGCTATGATCCTTGCACTTACCCTCGCATTCTCGCTGTTACCAACCTCTGCTTTGGCAGTGGATGCGGAATCGACTGAGCAGCCGAAAGCGTTCGACCTCAGCTTTAAGCGGACAGATGTTAACTATGCCGGGAGTGGAAGTCTTACAAATCAAACTAAATTTAACGCAGATAATTATAACACAGTAGGTTCGAAATCTACTCAAACTAAGTGGAGCCTTGGATCTCCGGACGAGGGTTCAACAATATTAGATTTTACTGGAACTACTGGAAAAGTTCAGTTCCTGGGCTACGGCTTGCGTCTTACTGTGGGCAGTACCATGATACCAGAGAGAAATACACTTGTTATAAAGTTTAATGTTGAAAATGCCGGATATTATGACGTGTCCTTTGTACCGTATGGATTAACCGATGGCGGTACAGGAGCGGTTTCAATTGATAGTGAGACTGCTTGTAGCAAGAATTTTTATGGCTTAGAGGATGGCGCGCTGCCCTCAGAACCTTTGTATGACAAAATTTATCTTTCCGCAGGGGAGCATAAAATAACATTGAAAAGTGTTTCGGCAGGTACCGGAGGTGGATATTATGTTGCTGTACAGTCTTTCGCCTTCACGCCGTCGGGACAGCTTGACTCTGCAAAGCTTGAATACGGCAAAAGATATGTTCTCCTTTCCGAAACTGATGGAGCAAAGCTTAACCTTTCTGCAAGCTATTCAGACGGAAAAGAGGTTGATATCGAAAAGGATGCCACGGTTACATACGAAAGCTCGGATGAAGCAATAGCAACTGTAAAGCAGGACGGAACCGTTATTCCGGTTGCGGAGGGTGAGGTTACAATCACGGCGTATGTCACAGTCGGCGAGGTCACAAAGGACGCATCTCTTACTTTGAGAATAAAAGAGGTGTTGCCAACCGATCCAATAGAGTTTGAGGTTGATTTAACGGCGTTAACTTCGACGTTCCCGGACAATCGCCTTGTAACAGGTCAGACAACGCGTTGGTATATCCTTGCAGGGGATGATGTACACGGTGAAAACTGGAAGGTTATTACAGATGCATCTGTATCGAATATCCTCAGCGGAACAACAAAGACCGCAGTACAGCATTACACTTCATATCTTCCGATTAACGTGTCAAGCGCCTATGCTGCAGAGGGCTTGGATACACTTGCGTTTGAAATAGAAGCGCCGGCGGCAGGAATATATGCTGTTGCCGTTATAGGAAGAAGCACAAGTGGCGATGTGGAGTTCAGTGCATCAGTAAATGGTAAAGACATTGGTAACTGGACTCTTAATTCAACGAAGACCGGTGTTACGGCAGGTCAAAAAGTAACCTGCGCTTCCACCGTGGCTGTTGTGCTTAATGAAGGTACAAACATTATTAAAATCAAGCAGGGCGAAGGTTCAAACGGATTTTTCGGATTTAAATTTACACCTGCAGGTGAGCTTGATACGGTTGAGCTCTCATACAAAAGGAACTTCATTCCGCTTTCGGATGCTGACGGAGAAAAGCTCACACTTTCCGCAATGTATGAAACCGGCGCCGAGATGGATTTGACCGATGCAGAGATTTCCTTTACAAGCGCTCCCGACACTGTTGCAACAGTAACGGACGACGGAATCGTAATTCCAAAAGCCGAGGGCGAGGTTACAATCACGGCGTATGTCACGGTCGGCAAGATTACAAAAGAATGCTCTTTAACTCTTGAAATTCTTGACCTTGAATATACCGAAGCTGTGTTTGAGCTTCCGGAAGAAATTCAGCTTAATGAGACATACACGCTCTCTGCAACGGCGATGTTTGACAACGGCTCTGCGGCAGACGCGGAAGATGTCACCTGTAGCTTTGAATCGGACAATCTTGCGGTCGCTGAGATTACCGCGGATAACAGCCTTGTGGCAAAAGAGCTCGGAACAGCTAACATCACGGCGCATGTAACCTTATACGGCGAAACAAAGAGTATAACAAAGCAGATTGAGGTCGTTCCGGTTACATCCTTTACTCTGGATTTTGATAAAGTAACGTCAGATCTTGAAAAGCTGGATCCTGCAACGGGAGGCAACAATCGCTATGCAGTAAATGTGAATGATGAGTTTTACGGTTCAAACTGGAAGGTTTTAACAGATGCGGAAAGCTCAAATATATTTGCCAGCAGACCCGACGAAGCGCTGAGGGTTTGCTACTACGACGGCGGATATTTTAGTATTATCAAAAGTAAAGCGGAGTTGGAGACCGGTGATGATACTCTTGCAATAGAATTCACATCTCCGATAAGCGGAACCTTCAACATAGACACCTATATGTATTTTGGCGGAAGTACTGGAGTTGCCGAAATTTTTGTTGATGGAAAATCAGTCGGAAGCTTCGACTCAAATAAGGAAGCAAACGGAGGAAAAACCACAAAGCAGCCGGCAAATTTTGGCAAGAGTGTAACAATCACAAAAGGAAAACATCTCCTGACTATAAAGAATACGGTTCATGAAGGAGCCGGATCAATTGCAACCTGCTTCTATAGCATCAGCTTTAATCCGAGCGGAGACCTGGATAGTGTAACGCTTTCTCACAATAAGGAGTATATCCTTCTTTCAGATACCAACGGGAAAAAACTCACTCTTTCCGCAAAATACATAACAGGAACAGAAGTGGATTTAGACGGTGCAGATGTTGTTTTCACAAGCTCGGATGAGAGCATTGCAACCGTAACACCTGATGGCGTTGTAAAGCCTGTCTCTGCAGGCAATGTAACGATAACCGCTAAGGTAACGGATAACGGAATAACAAAAGAAGATAAACTTACGCTTAAAATTAACGACAGCGCGTATGAAAAAGCTGAGATAGATGTTGTTCGCGATCTCTTCTTTGAAGGCGGCACGACCGTAATCTCCGCAACGGGAATTCTTTCCGACGGCACGCGCTTGGAGCCGGAGGACGTAACGGTGCACTTTGAGTCTGACAACACATCCGTTGCAACGATTGAGGGAAATGTTCTTTCAACGATTAAGGAAGGAACAGCCAATATTACGGCTTACGTGACCTTCAACAATGTGGAAAAATCGGTTTCAAAAGAAATTAAGGTTGTCCCGGTCGCTCTTGCGGGTATAGAGGCAAAAACGGAGGATGCTATCATATCTCTTCTCGATGCCGATGGTTCAAAGCTTGTCGTAACGGGAATAAACAACGACGGAAGTATCGGCAGCCTTGACGGTGCAGAATTTGCGTATGAAGCGCTTACTCCGAGGCTTGTCAGCGTTGATGGAGACGGTAATGTCCGCGCCATAGGCAGAGGACCTGCACAGGTTAAGGTCACAGCGAGCCTTGGTGGAATAAAGTTTGAGTGCATTGCAGAGGTTATCGCAAGCTCAGAAAAAACAGAACCTACGCTGTATACCGATAAAATGCGTGAAAACGCGCTTGATAATATTTCCAAATATGATTGGGCGAAGGATACTCAGAAATCGGCGATTGCTAATGCTGAATACTGGCTTGCAAATTATGAAAAGCTGTATGACACGATTATGTATGAAGGAATCCCGCGCGCCTTCTGCTTTGGACTCCATGACAGTCCTACTGCTGCATATCCTTATGAATGTGCATATTGCAAGGTGGATATCCGCAATGTGGTAGGCTATGGCTCGTACGGTTGGATAACAGACCCGATTTCGCGTCCGTTTAAGGTTCAGTGCCCGAGTTGTAAGCGACTTTTCCCGTCAAATGAATTTGATGACTTCTACAAGCTCGGTCTTGACCAAAAGGGACAGTTTGACCGCGTGCGCGCACTCGAAAACCACCGCGCAATGCTTCTTGAAAAGGGTGAAATGCTTCCTGATGTTGAGATTTCAGAAGAAAGAAAAGAAGCAATCTCCGCCGGTACTGTAATAATGACGGATGCAGAGCGCGATTACTATGGTTACGGAAACCCGAAGGGATATCTCTACAACGCTCTTTACCGCGATATTGAAAAAGACCTCGGCATTGCGGCAAATAAGGTTAACACCTTCGCAGTAGACGACGGCTTCGGATGGGATACAAGAGAAAAGGCATCTACCGGCGTTCCGATAATGAAAGCCTTTATCCCGTTCTATCATCATAAGTTATATAGTCATAATGGCGATAACTTCCTTGCTGTCGCACTCTCGGCACTTACAAATGCATATCTCTATACAGGCGATATAAAGTACGGACGTGCCGGCGCAATCCTTATCGACAGAATTGCAGATGTTTATCCAAGCTTTGATCTCACTCAGTGGCCTGAATATCAGAATTCACACGGCGGAAGAAATACCGGTAAGATAATCGGGGCTATCTGGGAGTGTGGTCTTTCAGAAGTGTTTGCAAGAGCGTATGATGCGTTCTATCCCGCAATGGACGATCCGGAGGTAATTTCCTTCCTCTCAAATAAGGCAGCGCAGTTCGGTCTTGAAAACCCGAAGACATCGGGAGATTTGATTCGCGAAAATTGCGATAACGGTATTCTGCGCGAAATCCTGAAAGGCGCGAAGGAAGATAAAATTCAGGGTAACTTCGGCGCGCATCAGCTTTCCGTTGCAGCTGCGGCAGTTGCGCTTGACACATATCCCGAAACCGGAGAGATGCTTGACTGGCTCGGAAAACCGATGGCAAGGAAAACGAAAACCATAACAAAGTACGGCAAAAGCTATAAAATATACACATCAAACTCCGGCGGCGAAATGCTTTCGCAGTACGTCAACGATGTTGACCGCGACGGCTTTGGTTATGAAGTCGGTGCCGGATATAACCAGAGCTGGATTTCAAATTCCAGCCAGGTTGCGGAAATTCTCTACCGTTATGGAAAACATACGGGATTCAATCCGTATAATGACCCGAAATATCGCAAGATGTTCAGCTCGATATATAATATGACAATGGCAGGCAATTACACAGTCCAGCTCGGCGATGATGAAAGAACGGCATCGACGAGGAACAAAACCTCGGCCTCGACAATTCTGCTTGGTTTTAAGCGTCTTAAAAATCCGCTGTACGCTCAGATACTCTACAATTTGATGGGTGGAAATCTTGATGGTCTCTATATTGATATTTTTGAAGAGAATGCAGAAAGTGTCCAGGCGGAAATAGAAAAAATCGTCGAAGAACAAGGCGAATATGAGCTCGGTAGCCGCAATCTTACCGGATTCGGTCTCACGGTGCTTTCGGGCGGTAAGTATATCAAAAATTCCGGCGCACTTTCCGCTGCAGATTTCCGACGTGACACGTGGATGTTCTACGGTGTATCCTCGCAGAGCCACGCACATTATGACAAGCTGCAGATGGGAATCGACGCCTACGGCTTTAACTTCACCCCGGATCTTGGCTATCCTGAGGCGACGGGCAGCGATCCGAACAGAATGCAATGGGTAAGTGCAACTATTTCCCACAATACGGTTGTGGTTGATGGAAAGAATCAGAACGGAGTCGATTTCGGATATCCTTACCATTACGACGGAGACGGACAGGTAAAGCTTATCGACGTTGACGCACCGGCAGCATATGATGCAACGGATATTTACCGCAGAACGCTCGTCTCGGTTGATGCATCTGATGAAGTTGCATATACCATCGATTTCTTCCGTGTCCGCGGCGGTGATGAGCATATATATAGCTTCCATACCCAGTCGGCAGACGGCGTTACAACTAACGACCTCAATCTCAAAGCACAGGTTGACGGAAACGGAAATTACGTTGGTTCCTACGCAGGAGCGGATGTCAAGCCGGAGGGAGACCCGGGTGGCAACTCGCCGAATAACCTGTATCCGATTGGATATGCATGGCTTCGCAATGTAAGGCGTGACGAGGCTCCGAAGAGCGGAAACTTCTCGGTTAACTTTAAGCAGACTGACTTTAAAAAACAGGTAAAGGATTCTAAAGGACTTAACCTTAAATTTACCGCGCTTAACGACTGGGCACCTTCAAGTATCGGTATTGTAGCCGGCGATCCGCCAAGGCGACAAGAAAACGCAGTTATCCCGCATCTTGACTATATGCTTATCCACCGCACCGGAAGAAACCTCGACACACTCTTCACCTCGGTTATTCAGCCATATAAGGGTGAGGAATATATCGAGAGTATGAGTTCTGTTTCGCTTATTTGCAACGGAGAGGAAGAAAAGAACGATGCCTCCCGTGCAGTTAAGGTAAAGCTTAAATCAGGACGTACCGACTATATCATCTACACAACGAATAACGAATTGACATATACATTGACCGATGGTGATGTAAGCTTTGATTTTAGCGGCTTTGTTGGTGTGTATTCGGTAAACGAAGAAGGCAAGAATATCTATTCCTATGTAAATGACGGAACAAAGATAGGTGGCTTGCAGAGCGAAGCAAGATATTCCGGTAAGGTTAAATCCTTCACCAAGGACCTTGTCGACAAAAACGAAATCACCGTAACGCTTGAAAAAGAGCTGACCGCTGAAGAAATTGCGGCACTTGCCGGTGAGTATGTATATATCGACAGTGACGGAAAGGACAATGCTGTATATAAGATAGAAAGCGCCTCCGGAAGCGAAACTACCGTAACGCTTGATGTTGGTGATGTAACAACAGTAAGAGGTTTCATATCGGCGTCAAATCCCGATGGGGGATATGTTTACAACATAGCTGAAGGCAGCAAATTGTATATTCCGCTTTCATTTGAAGCATATAACAGACCGGTTGTTGAGAAAATTGACGATGCAACGGTATCTGCCGGAAGCTCCATAACGCTTCAGATAAATGCCGAAGCAGCCGACGGAGAAGCTTTGACCTATATTGGCACTGTTGTCCCTCGTGGCGCAAGCATAAATTCCGAAACCGGAAAAATCACATGGAAGCCTGACAGCAGTCAGGTAGGCGAAAACGGCTTCTTCATCACGGTTCGTGACGAGTCCGGACGCGAAAGCACGGTAAGCTTCACCGTAACGGTTTACGGTTCAACCACAGGCTCCGGAAACAAGAACGAAGAGAATTCCGGAACATCCTCCGAAAACGCAGGAACCACCGGCGGCGGTGGTGGAGGCGGCGGTGCCGCACCTGAAAACCCGGGAACTTCCGATAAAACGGACACCGACAAAACCGAAGGTGGCGAAAAATCACCCGAGGCCTCGGGTGAAACGGATATCATCCGTTTCACAGACCTGGGTAACTACGCATGGGCAGCGGACGCGATAAACAGTCTCGCGGACGATGGAATAATAAGAGGAACAACATCTGACACGTATTCACCGGGGCACAATATCACCCGCGCAGATTTCGCTTCGCTGCTCGTCCGTGCATTTGACTTAAAGTCAGATAACACCGAAAACTTCGCAGACGTATCTGCATCGGACTACTTCGCATCCGAGCTTGCGATTGCGAGAAATACAGGACTTGTAAACGGCATCGGTGATAACAAGTTCGCCCCGCGTAACACCATCACACGTCAGGATATGATGGTAATCGTCTACCGCGCATTGACCGCCCTTAATGAGCCTCCCTTGCCTAAAGGGAGGGGGACCGTCGAAGACGGTGGAGGGATTTCTCCCTCGCAATACTCCGACTTCACTACCGTTGCGGACTACGCAAAGGAAGCCGTCTCCGCGCTCATCTCCGCAGGTCTTGTTAACGGAAAGAGCGGACGTATCGCCCCGACCGACTACACCACCCGCGCAGAGGTCGCAGTGCTTATTAAGCGTATATTGGATTATGTGAAAAAATAATTCCAAAAGAATGTTCTTGTTTGGTAATGCCGCTTATAAGTCAAGCGGGTATAAATTACAGCGAAATCACGGCAAAGGTTTCACGCTCACTATGAACGAAAATGCAGTAGTTCTTCTTGAGTTTTTCCAAAACAAAAGTAAGGGGGAATAAATATGGAGAGCATCACAATAACTAAAAAGTTAAATGTGAAAAAGCAATATGATGTCATCGTTTGCGGTGGCGGTGTTGCCGGTGTTGCAGCTGCGATTACCGCGGCAAATGACGGACATTCGGTGCTTATCATAGAAAAATCAAACATTCTTGGCGGACTTGCGACCTTGGGACTTATCAATCTGTTTGTCCCGATGTGTAATGGCAGGGGAAAGCAGATAATTTTCGGTTTGTGTGAAAAGTGGGCAAGGCTGAGTGCTGAGTACGGTTACGACACAATACCGAAGGAATGGAAAAACGGTGAACCAAAAGAGCCTACGGACGTAAGATACATTCAGCGATATTCTCCGCATATCTTTGCACTTCAGCTTACGAAGGAAATAACAAATTCCGGCGCAGATATCCTTCTTGATTGCATAGCCTGCGATCCCGTTATGGAAGGGAAAATCTGCAAAGGTGTTATTACCGAAAGTAAGTCGGGCACAGAATATTATGCCTGCAAAATGCTGATAGATGTAACGGGAGATTGTGATGTTCTTCGTCGTGGAAATGTGCCTGTCGTTCGCGGAGAAAACTTCTTTACATATCTTGCAAAAATGATCACCCTTGAGGGCTGTGAAAAAGCAGTTAAAGAGAGGAATATCATTCATGCTTATGCAAGTATTACAGGTGGCGGCATAAATCTGTTCGGCGATAATCAGCCGGATGATGTTCCGAAATGGTCAGGTCTCACTGTTGAGGAGGTAACGGATTATCTGGTTATGAATCAGCAGCTGGTGCTTGAAAAGCTGAAAGAAACAGACCGATTAAGCCGTGATCTCACGCATATTCCCTTTATGCCGCAGTTTCGAACAACCTGCAGGCTTGATGCCGATTATGCACTTAAGGTAGGGGATGCATATAAGCATTTCGATGATTCCATATGTGCAATAAATGATTTTGAGCATAGAGATCATTTGTTCGAGGTTCCGCTCAGGTGCATCACTCGAAAGGATTACCCCAACATACTTACCGCAGGCAGAAGCGCCGCAGGTGAGGGCTTCGGCTGGGATCTTCTCCGCGTTATCCCTCCTGCTATCATAACAGGTCAGGCTGCTGCAAAGGCGGCATGTATGGCAATTGAGGATAAGACCGATGTTGCACGCGTTAATATTTCCGCATTGCAGAATCGCCTTGAAAAAGCCGATATAATGGTTCATTTCCCCGATGAATATGTCCCCGAGGATAAAACCGTTGTTATCCACGGGAAGAACGCCGCAGAAATAGACGGCGGACATATGTAATCAGGGTTTGATAAAGTAATTTGTTGAATTAAAAAAGAAAAGGAGAATTACAATGAAAAAGTTATTATCATTTATCCTCGCGCTTTCCCTCGCATTTTCGCTTCTCCCAACCTTCGCATTCGCAGTTGATATGGAAAAGGCAGAGTTGACTCCGGAATCAAAATTTACGCTTAATTTTAAAGCGGCAAATGTTTTCTATAATGGGAGTGAGATTGCAGACAAAACTCTGATTGGCAGCGATAACTATACACTAGTAGGACCGAAATCTGGTGAAAGGTGGAGTCTTGCATCTAAGGAAGACGGCTCGACAATATTAAGTTATACTGCTGCTAAAGGAAAAGTTATGTTCCGAACAGGTTATTTGCGTCTTTCTGCGATCAGTACCATGATAGGAGCGAGAGCCACACTTGTTATAAAGTTTAATGTTGAAAATGCCGGATATTATGACGTGTCCTTTGTACCGTATGGATTAACCGATGGCGGCACAGGAAAGGTTTCGATTGATAAGAAGACTGCTTGCAGCAAGAATTTTTATGGCTCAACGAATGCTGCGCTGCCCTCAGAATCTTTGTATGACAAAATTTATCTTTCCGCAGGGGAGCATAAAATAACATTGGAAAGCGTTTCGGCAGGCACCGGAGGTGGATATTATGTTGCTGTACAATCCTTCACCTTCGCGCCGAGCGAGCCCACCGCAAATCAGGGCAACCCGAAGGTCTCATTTGTTCAGACAACCAATGTTGCAGGATACCCCGAAAGTATAACAGTAAAGTCTGTAACACGCGGTAACTCTGTTGACCTCACCGCACACAAAGAAGAAATCTCCGGCTATGAATTTGTCGGCTGGAAGCGCGGTTCAAATGACGCTGACAGTGCATGGGTTGACATTGACGGAGATACTTACGATGTCTGGACAAATACATACCTCACTGCAATCTATAAGCCGACAGGTGAGACGGCAGCTGCAACGGTAGACTTCTGGAATCAGAACGGCGCATACCTTGGTACGGCAACGGAAGCTACTTATGCAACAGATGTAAAGCGCGTTCCGTCTCTCACGGGCTTTGGTGACTTCCTTGGCTGGTTTGTTGATGAAGAGAATACGCTCCCGGCAACATTTGCTGAACTCAATGCAGGTACAACAAACGCAGTTGCTCAGTACAAAGACGGCGTGGTTTCCGGCGTAACTCTTAATGGTGATGTTGTTACAGAGGCTGACACTTATAACGAGCCGATAAGCCTTACAGAGACGGGCGTGACTTATTGGATGCGTGGCGGTAAGATAATAGCATACGGTGATACATATAATTTCAACGTATGGGCAGGTACTGAAATTACCTCGCACAAAGACACAGTTGACGATATGACACCGGTTGCAATCCTTGAGAAAAATACCGACTACAACGCATATATGTTCGAGTATGATGGCGGTGATTATACAATTGCAGAAGCAGGCATAATCTTCGGTGATGCTGACTCAACAGTTGACAGCTGTGATAAGAAGTACACTTCTCAGAGAAAGGCATCACACAACCAGTTCACCGTTCCGGCAGAGACAGGAACAGCTAAAGGTTATATCATCTGGAAGAATGCTTCCGGTGCATATCAGATTGATTATTTTTCTGTAGCAGGATAACGAAACAGGGCTGTGAAAAAGTCGTTGACTTTTTCACAGCCCTTAAATAATACTTTTACTTCTGTTTTGCAAGCCATTCTTTGTGGTATTCCACCGAGATTGTTTCCTCGCGGATGAACTTAAACGCTTCGCAGGTGTTTTCAACCGTCTTTTCGCCGATTGCGCGGGCAATGCGCTCGTTCAAGCCGTAGTGCATATCCGCGGAGTAGGAATCCGGATAGTTGCCCATCCAGCCAAACGGAGTGTATACCTTATGCTTATCAAATTCAGCAAAACGCTCGTTTGACACGCCGCTCTTCTTGTCCATAAGGTCAAGGCGCACAAGCTCGGGGCAGATGTCATAAAGGCTTCCTGTTTCAAAAAATCCGCCGTGGCCGTCAACCTTGCCCTTGTCCTTAAAGTCCTGAATAATGCTGATATCCTCATCGGTAAGGTACGGATATTTGCTTGTGTTATCAAGAAGCTCGTCTGCCTTGACAAGTGCCTGATAGTAGTAATATACGATAAAATCAGGCTTTTTCTGCAGCATATAGCGAACGAACGCCTGAAGCATTGCGCTGTTTCCGCCATGTGAGCTTAAAATAATAATCTTTTTAAAGCCGTTGCGCGCAATTTCATAGCACGACTGCTCCAATATATCCCAAATGAGCTTTGTAGGGAAGATGATAGTGCCGGGATATTCTCCCGCGCCGCTCTTTTCGCCGAACCACATTCCGGGAAAAACGCAAACAGGCTCTTTTTCCGATGCGCGGAGAGCAAATTCCTGCCCCTTTATCGTGTCACAACCGAGCGGAAGGTGAATTCCGTGTGCCTCAACGCATCCGACCGGAATGACGCACACGCCGTTGCACTTTTCAACAGCCGCCGGAAACTCATCACTGCGAAGATTTGTCCATAACATAAGATTGTACCTCCGATGTATAAAAGTTACGTTTATTATACACCCAAGAAAAAGAAAAAGCAAGGCAAAAGCGTTGATATTGTCCGAATTTACCGTATATATTCGTGTTGACATATAAATGCGTTTTGACTATAATTATAATTAACAAATTCAAGGAGAAACTACAACCGGAACACTTAAATAAAACAAAGCGCGAAGAAGGAAAGTAAATGAAAAAAACATATGTCACAACAATGCCGAATCATATCGGCGCATTTTTAAAGGCAAGCCGTCTTTTTGCATCTCTCGGCGTTAATATAACCCGCGTAAGCTATAACAAGGCGGTTGATTCACACACGCTTTTTATTGATGCAGAAGGGAAGCGTGAGCAGCTTGAGCAGGCAGAGCTTAAGCTTCGTGAGATAGGATATCTCCGCAATATAACCGACGAGAAAAGCGTTGTCCTGCTTGAATTTCGCCTGCGCGACGTTCCGGGCAGCGTTACGGATGTTCTGGCGCTCATAGATGAGTTTAAGTTTAATATTTCATACATCAGCTCACAGGAAAACGGAACGGATTATCAGTTGTTCAAAATGGGTCTTTTCGTTGACGGCTCGGAAAAAATTGCCGAGTTCCTCTCGCGTGCGGAGGAGCTTTGCGATGTGCGCGTAATTGACTATAACCCGGCAGAAAAGGTGTTTGACAACAGTATTTTTTATAACTCGTTTGTATCAAGCCTTGCCGAGGGTATGAACCTTTCAGGAGAGGATAAAAACGAGCTTTTGGTAAATGCAAATCTTGCGATGCAAACGCTCGATGAAAAGGGGCTTTCCCCATTTCGTACCTTTGACAGCATAGGAAAGTTTGCAAAGCTTCTTGCAGAATGCCGCGGAGAGGCGTTCAACCCGCGCATAAGCCGCCATGAGCTTACGGATAATACGTATCTTTTGCTTATTGAACCGCCATGCGGAAGCAATACAGCGATAATACGAAACGGAAGTAAGGCTCTTTTTGTTGACAGCGGATATGCGTGCTACCGAAAGGAAATGCTGGAGCTTTTGCGCCGCCTGATGCCCGATTATGACAGCCTTGATAAGGCGCTGTTTCTCACCCATGCAGATGTTGACCACTGCGGTCTTGCATCGGAGTTTGATAAGATTTACGCAAGCGAAAAAACGCGCGAATGCCTTGCTCTTGAATATGAAGGGCGCGATGGCTTCCGCGAGGAAAACCCGCTTCACAAGCCGTATGTAAGAACGTGTAGAATTTTAACCTCGCATAAGTTCATAAATCCCGATAAGATTATTTCGCCGTGGAAATGGGAGGATGCGCAAAAATCACTTTTGCGCCAGACGGGGGATTTCGAGTTTGGCGATTTAAGCTTTGAGGTGTATGAAGGAAAGGGCGGGCACCTTCCGGGTGAGACTGTGCTTATCGACTATGCTCATCACATTGCGTTTACCGGAGATATATATGTAAATATCAAGGGAATGACGCCGGAGCAGAAGCAATATAACACATACGCGCCTATTCTTATGACGTCTGTGGACACTGACCCAAAGCTTTGTGCGGAGGAACGCCGCGCGATACTGCAACGCCTCGGGGCGGGAAACTGGAAGGTTTTCGGTTCGCACGGCGGTGTGAAGGAATATAACATAAATATTGAGGAATAAACGGCGGAGATGTAAAAGGTCAGTGACTTTCTACATCTCCGTTTTTGTATTATTTTAAATGGCTATCGGAATTAAGTTAAACAAAAAGTATATCAGCGGGACGAGGAACGGAGCGGGGAGCATATCTGCAACCTTGATTTTGGAAATGCCGAGAATGTTAAGCCCGAGCCCGACTATAATCACGCTTCCGGCACACGTTATCTCAGAAATAAGAGCCGCATCGGTAAGAACGCCCTGAAGAAGACCTGCACCGAGAACGAGCGCGCCCTGAAAGAGAAAAACAAAGATTGCGGCAAGCATAACGCCGATGCCGAGCGAGCTTGCAAGCATACACGAGGATATGAGATCGAGCACGGATTTTGTGAAAATCAGCGTGTGGTCACCGGAAAGACCGGAGTTGAGGGAGCCGACGATAGTCATTGCGCCCACGCAGAAGAGCAGGCTGCCGGTCATAAACCCTTCGGCAACGGAAACCTTTTCACCGTCACGTCGGAATTTCCGCTCAAAGAATTGCCCGACGGCGTTTATCTTTCCGTCAATATCAAGAAATGTTCCGATTATCGTGCCGAGCACCATTGAAACTATAAGAACAATCGTGTTTGAGCCGGAGAGAGCGCCGTCTATGCCGATGTACACCGTGCACAGCCCTATTGCGGTCATAACCGCCTGCGAAACGCGCTCGGGAATACCTTTTTTAAGAAGCAAGCCGATCGCTGAGCCTAAAAGCACGGTGAGGGTGTTTGTGATAACGCCTATCATATGTATCTGTCCTTTGTAAGTTAAGTTTTTGAAGCTATGAATAAAAAAGATTTACAATGTATTCTATCATATTATTCTAAGCTTGTCAAAGCCGGAAACTTGATTCTACTATTTATGTATTTTGAATAACCTGTTTTATAAGAAATAAATAAAAAAACGATTGACAAAAAGAGAGAATAAGGGTAAAATTATATTAGATTATTTATCAAATTATATTGTTTGCAGCTTTGTATGCGGCAGACTACTTTAATCAGCTTACTCTCGTGTTAGATAGTGTTTCCTCAAAGAAGAACGCACGGCTTTTGCCGTGCGTTCTTCGACTTCATAAGAAAGGAAAATCTTTACTTCTCGTGTGTTTTGAATATCGTGGAAACAAGAAGCCCGAATAGAACCGATGCCGATATTCCGGCAGCGGATGCCGTAATACCGCCTTTAAAAACACCAAGGAAGCCTTCAGCTTCTACAGCTTTTTTTACTCCCTTTGCAAGAAGATGCCCGAAGCCGGTAAGCGGTACGGTTGCTCCGGCACCTGCAAAATCGGCAATAGGACCGTAAAATCCTATGGCAGACAGAATCACACCTGCAACAACGTAGCCTGTGAGAATACGTGCGGGGGTGAGCTTTGTGCGGTCAATTAAAATCTGTCCTATTCCGCATAAAAGACCTCCGACCAAAAACGCGCGTAAAAACTCCATAATGTTTACACCTCTATCACAACGGCGTGGCAAACGCCCGGGATTGTTTCCTTTTGTTGAACCGTCAACGGGGACTGAAGAGAACCCGTTCCGGCAAGCAGAATTTTTTTCCATCGTTTTTTTAAGAGACCGTGCATAATGTATCCTGAAAAAACAGTTGCGGCACATGCGCAACCGGATGCACCGGAGTGCATATCCTGCCTCTTTATATCAAATATTTCACAGCCGCAGTCTATATATTCATCTCCTAAGTTTACACCGTCACGCGAAAGAAGATCAATGAGTATTTTTCGCCCCACTTCGCCGAGGTCTCCTGTTGCAATCAGGTCATAATCAGATGGTACGGTGTTTGTGTTTTTAAAATGCGCGGAAAAAGTTTCGTATGCGGCGGGTGCCATTGCCGCGCCCATATTGTTTGCATCCGATATTCCGGAGTCTGTAACGCATCCGAAGGTTGCACACTTTATTTTGGGAGCATCTTTGTCGCTTTTCCCGACAATTGCACAGCCGGCACCGGTTACGGTACGCTGTGCCGTAGGCGGGCGTTGACCTCCGTAAGCGAGAGGATTGCGGTACTGCCGCTCTGCCGTGCAAAAATGCGAGGAAACACTGACAGCCGCGGTAGGGAAGCTCTCGGCACTCACAAACTGTCCGGCAAGCGCGAGACCCTCAACGAACGTGGAGCACGCGCCGTAGAGCCCAATGAAAGGTATTCCGGCATCCCGCCAGGCAAAGCTTGTCGCCACGCATTGGTTTAAGAGGTCTCCGCCGAAAATGCATCCTAATTCATTTGTAGTAATGCCGGCTTTTTTTAAAGCAAATTCCAGTGCGGTGTTATGAAATTTGCTCTCCGCCTGTTCCCACGTCTTTTCACCATAGCGTCCGTCGGTAATACGCTCGTCAAAGTATTCGGATAGCGGACCGTCGCTCTCATTTTTTCCGACAATGCATCCCGTGCCGAGAATTTTCGGCGCATTTTTAAAAAATACAGTTTCTTTTCCCTTCATTATATCCACCTATAAAAACAGAAGAATGATTCCGTAGAAAATGCTTGCCGATATACCCATAACAAGAACAGGTCCTGCAAGCTTGAACATATTTGCGCACATACCGAGAATATATCCTTCGCTTTTGAATTCAAGCGCCTCGGAGACGATGGAGTTTGCAAATCCGGTTATCGGAACGAGCGTACCTGCACCGGCGTGACGCGCTATTTTGTCGTAAAGTCCAAATCCTGTAAGCAACGCGGAAAGGCCGATCAGCGTTATTGAAACTGCCGCGGATGCGTTGTCACGATCCAATCCGAAGGACATATACATATTTAAAAGTATTTGTCCCAGAATACATATTGCGCCGCCGATGAGAAATGCTTTTATAAAATTTTTAAGATGTGGAGATGCAGGTTCAAGATTTTTCACGTATTCTGCATATTCCTTTTTAGACATATTCATTATCATTCACCTCTGCGACAGTTATTTTGTCACATAAAAACGGATTTATACGAAAATTTAACCTTTACAAAAAGCACAAAATTTGGTATACTGTTAAAGTGATATTTGTGCGCCCGTAGCTCAGTTGGATAGAGCGTCAGACTCCGACTCTGAAGGCCGCAGGTTCGACTCCTGTCGGACGCACCAAAAAAGTCAACTTTGTCTACTGACAAAGTTGACTTTTTTAATGATGTTTTCTTCGAACATGATGTTGGCTTCGCCTAAAGTTTTAGTGTAAACATCGCATCATTGAAACATATGCAATTTTATTCTTAATCAATCCAGTGGAACAAGCTTCAAAGCATTACCGGAATAGATTTTATCAAGCACGCCGTCAGGAAGCTTGTCTGCAATTGAATTTAAAAATTCCTGATGGATGTTGTCAAAATAGTCACGGCCGTAGAGAATGCGGTCCTGAAATTCCGTAAGGAAGCTGATTGCAAATTCGGGGTCACGAGAAAGCGCATTGCATCCGCTGCCGGCAGAAAGGTCGCAGTAAAGATTCGGATATTTGCGAAGCATCTCAACAAGCTTGCCTCCGGGCTGAACTTTTCCCTTTGGATATGCATTTTTGTCGTAGAGGTCATCACCTGAGATGTGAGACCAGAAGCCGGGCGCGTGACCTAAAAAGACTGTTTCCGGGCATTTTGCAATTGCGCGCTCAAATGCGTCTATGCCACCGCCGTACCAGTAGTTCGGGCGGGGGTAATCAGACGGTCTCTGAAATTCATAATCAATATGAACCAAAACGGGAAGCCCGCGCTCTCCGCAGTAACGGTACATACGGATTGCGTCGGGATTGTCAAGCATCATACGTACCTTAAGTTCACCGTAAATTTTTACATCATACATATCAACAGCGGCATTGAGACGGTCGATAGCATCTGGTCGGCGCGGATCCGGCGCATAGCCGAGAACAAAACGTTCCGGTGCACGCTCCTTATAGCTTAAGCACCTCTCAAAGGGAATCGGTCCCCACGGACTATAGGTTATGGGGGTGCGCTTGTTGTATGAAGGGTCATATTCATCTATAGGTGCTTCCCACGAAAGCAGCCATGTGACGTCGATATTGTTTTTGTCCATATTTGCGAGGTATTTGTCAAGGTTATGTCCGCACCAGTCCGGGTGGTTATGATCATCTATTATCATTTCAAAATCCTCCAATAAAACATAAGTTGCTTAAATTGTATCACAACAGGTGAAAGTTCACAAGAAATGAAGTAACAAATGATAAAAAAGGACATAAAAAAACGCAAAAAGACATATATAAATCAGAATTTATCTATAAAATAGCTTCTTCAAATCGTCCGGCAGCTCGCAGGTTATGTCTGCTTCGCCCTGTTCAAACGGCAGACGCATATGCAAGCGGTGAGAATGCAAAGCGCATCTTCCCGAAAGCTCGGGATGCTCTTTTCCATATAGGAAATCACCAACGAGCGGGCATCCGATATGCGCCATGTGCACTCTTATCTGATGCGTTCTTCCCGTCATCGGCATAACGCGGACAAGGCTCATTTCTCCGCGCGTTTCGAGAAGTTCATATTTAGTGAGCGCAAAATCACCATCTGCGCGCACTTCTCGTTCGATAACCGAACCGTCACGGCGTCCTATCGGCGCGCATATTTCACCGTTAACTTCCGGAGGTCTGCCCTCGACCACAGCAAGATATTCGCGGTAAAACTCACCGCTGTGCAAAAGCCGCGCGGCGAAGGTGTGAGAATACGCATTTTTTGCGACTGCCATAACGCCGGAAACACCGCGGTCAAGTCTGTTTATCGGTCTAAAAACAAACTTTTCCCCGCGGCTTGTGTAATACCACATAACGATATTTCCGAGAGAGGTGGAAAAATGGCCGTGA
Organism: Eubacteriales bacterium; assembly: GCA_045539475.1. Taxonomy (GTDB): domain Bacteria; phylum Bacillota; class Clostridia; order Oscillospirales; family JAAYXM01; genus SIG480. The sequence continues at coordinate 22,846 of JAZQFJ010000067.1, forward strand.
GACGGGTGCACTGCAAGCGTTGCAGGCTTGTTGAGGATAAGAATATCTTCATTTTCAAAAAGGATATCAAGCTCGCCTTCCGTCGGCACAACGTTGTCTGAGCCGCGCTCTTCAGGTTCAATTATTACCTCAATTATGTCACCCGTATGCGCGATATCAATGGTATATACGCTTTTTCCGTTTAAAAGTATTCCGTTTTCGATGCGCTTCATTCGTCGCAGAAGCATTTCAGAAACGCCAAAACGTCGTTTGAGAATCTCGGAAAGCTTCTTTCCGTCGTCTTTTTCATCTGCAATATGGCAGAGCTTACGGTTCATTGAAGCGGCTCCCTTCGCGTCTTAAAAATGCACCAACCGGGGTTTTGCACGGAAGCTTTACCTTAACTCTGATTTTCGCCTGACCCGCAGATTCTATTTCCTTGCCGTCAAGGGTTAGCATTTTTTCAAAAACCACCTTCTGCGGCTGGGCTTTTGGCTGCATCAGCTCATATTCAACTCCGCGGACAAACTTATTCTTTTGTTCGATTACAGCATTTCCTTCGTCATCACATTCTACAACTGTTGCAACAACATCCCATGTCCGGATATAGTTTGAAGTTTCGGCTCTCTGAATATTCTTTTCACCAAAATAGAATCCCGTACAATACTGACGGTGACTTACCTTGTCCGCCTCAACGGTCCAGAAGCCGTCGCGCTGCCATGTGTCAGGGTTTTTTACATATTCATCAATCGCAAGTCTGTATGCATTCGTTACAGCAGCACAATAATATGAAGATTTTACTCTGCCTTCAATTTTGAAGCTGTCAATTCCGGCCTGCATAAGCTCCGGAATGTATTCTATCATACACATATCCTTTGAATTGAAGATATGTGTGCTCTTGCCATCCTCTTCAACCGGGAAATACTCACCCGGACGCTTTTCCTCCATAAGGGCGTAGCTCCAACGGCATGGCTGGGCACAGTTTCCGCGGTTTGCAGACCGGCCGGTAAGGTAGTCTGAGAGCATGCATCTGCCGGAATACGCCATACACATTGCGCCGTGAACAAACGTTTCAATCGCGAGGTTCTTGTTTTTGTGCTCCATTATCTCGCATATTTCAGAAAGGCTCGCCTCTCGGGCAAGACATACGCGGGAAGCGCCCATCTCATACCATGCGTTTGCCGCCTCGGTATTGAGCACGCTTGCCTGAGTGCTTATATGTATTTCGGCGCGCGGCGCCCATTTCTGCGCAAGGCGCATACATCCAAGGTCGGCAACAATAATTCCGTCAACACCTATTCCGCCAAGCATTTCGAGGTATGCGGGAAGTGCCGATATATCATGATTGCGCATTATGGTATTGCAGGTTACATATACCTTCACTCCGCTTTGATGCGCAAGTTTTACTGCCGTTTCCATTTCCTCAGCGGTAAAATTATCCGATGCTGTGCGCATACCGAACATTTCGCCGGCAAGATACACTGCATCCGCACCATATAAAATCGCGGCATGAAGCTTTTCCATATCCCCTGCAGGAGACAAAATTTCAGGTTTTTTCATAAAGCTATTCATATCCTTACGGGTTTAATTTCGGAGTTTTCAGATGCTCCTCATATGTCTTTGAAAATTTGTGTGTTCCGTCTTCCTGTAATGCGAAGAAAAGATAGTCTGTATCATTCGGATAAAGGGATGCTTCTATCGCATCAAGTCCGGGGTTTGATATCGGTCCCGGCGGAAGACCTTTGTATTTGTATGTGTTGTACTTATTGTCAATCTTCGTGTCTGCGATGCTTATTACCGCCTTGCGCTCACCCAGTATATACTGCACGGTTGCACACGACTCAAGATACGGATATGTTTTATTTTTTAACCGGTTATGGAACACAGAGGCGATATTCTCCCTGTCTTTTGCCGTTGCCTCGCGCTCAACAATCGACGCAAACGTAATAAGCTCATGCATGCTCATTCCCAGCTCGCGGGTGCGTTCCTTCATTTCATCATTGAATTTCACGTTGAAGTTATCAAGGAATTTTTTAATAACGCGTGATGGCTCATCATTTTTATAAAATTCATACGTATCGGGGAACATATAGCCCTCAAGACGATTTGATTTGCCGAGAGGAAGGTCCTCTAAAAATGCGTAGTTAAAGTCTGTGTTTGCAACCGCATCTTCAAATGCGTCACGGTCACACACACCTTTTTCTGCAAGAAGCTCTGCAATCTGTGACACCTCGTATCCCTCGGGAACGGTTACCTTGACGGTATTAAGTGCACCTTTTTTACTCGTAAGCCTTCGGAGCATCGCGCGGTAATCCATGTTTGAGTTTATCTTATACTCACCCGGCGGATATGTTGCTCCGCGCTTGGTTACAGACGCAAACATCGAAAAAAGCACTTTATGGTCAATAACATCGCTTTTTTTGAGTATTTTGGCAACATCACCATGGCTTGCGCCCTCGGGAATTTCAACAATCACTTCATAATCCGGTCTTGCAAGTGCCAGAAGCTCATTTACCGACATTATTATCCATGCAGAAAGAAGCATGGACACTCCAAGCACAAAAGCTATGTAGATATACGAAAACGGGGTCCTTTTTTTACGTCTTTTAACAGTCATACCGTATCACCTTACCCTTGTATTTTTATAATGCGTCTCTCGCTCACGATAATATCTACCTTTTCATCGTGCGGCTCCGTCGGTACGGTTTCGTGGAGAGTCGCTTCTCTGCAAAACGCGATTTTTTTCGCCTTTTTTGCGCGGCTGAAAAAACGGTCATAGTACCCGGCACCGCGACCGAGACGCGTTCCGTCAAGCCCGAACGCTACACCGGGAACAATAATTATATCAAGCTCTTCCGGAACAGCTTTTTCGCCGCACTCCCGCGGTTCCGGTATTCCGTAACGCCCCGGTTGCAGTGAATCAAGAGACGGAATGTACACTGCATCCATTTCTCCGTTTCCCTGACAAAGCGGAACGTATACCCGCTTTCCGGCAGAAATAAGCTTTTCAATCAGCTCATCCGTTCTTACCTCGCACCCGATACCGACATATACGAAAACGTTTCTTGCCGATTTCCATTCGGACATAGACATCGCATTTTCATATATTGCCGCATCCTCGGAAAGTCTTTTATCCTCCGGGATTTCCGATATACGGTCGCGCATAAGAGCGCGCATTTCGCTCTTATTCATAGCATATTGCATCCCGCACACGTGCCGCTTCTTTCTCACCGCAGAGTGTGCGCAGTATTTCAAACGCAAAATCATATGCATCGCCTGCTGCACGTCCGGTTATTATTCCGTCACAGCTTGCAACCCCGCAACCGTTGCGGAAATCAGCTTTTTCAAGTTCAGGACTGCATGACGGATAGCATACAGCTGTTTTTCCGTCAAGAATTCCAAGCCGTGCAAGGATAATCGGAGCAGCGCAGATAGCGGAAATTTTTATTCCTGCGTTGTGAACGTTTATCACAAGCTCGCGTACAGCCTCGTTTTCCCAAAGGTTGTCCACGCCCGGCTGTCCACCCGGGATGATAAGCATTTCCATATCGGACAAAACGATATCGGAAAACTCCTTATCAGCAGAAACCTTGACTCCGTGAGATGAGGTCACTTCACGTCCGGAAACACCAACAGTTGCAACATCAACACCTCCGCGGCGCAGAATGTCAACCGGAGCAAGAGCTTCACACATCTCAAATCCGTTTTCTAAAAGAAGATATACCATAATCTCAATCCTTTCCAATCAGTTATGCATAAGATTTAAATACCTGTTGTATCCTTTTGCGAAAATTTCACGAGCGCGCTCACTTATAAGCCGCGCTGCACCTATCGGCATATCGCTGCCGGGAACAATTGCTTCACATTCATATCCGAACGGAGAGCTTCCGGTTGTTGCGCAAAGCTCGCTTATTCCCTGCCGGTTTCCCTTTTTATAATGCACGCAATATCCGCTGTCAAAAAGAGAAATTCCGCCGCCCAGAAACTCATGCTCGGCAATGAGGGTTTCCCAGCGATCCGGTGTCCGTACAGGGTAAATTCCTCCGCGGCACATTTTCTCATACATTGCATTGAGCTCCGTAATGTGGTTTTTACCTGCACGCACAAGTTTTTTTTCTTCACCGGGTGCGGTTGTTATTCTTGCCACCGTGAAAAGCTCTGTGAATCCGTTTTTTTCGTAAAACTTAAAGAGGCTTTCACTCTGCGGGATTATTACCGTAAAATCGCAGTCCTGTGCCTCTTTCTGCAAAAGCTCTCCGGCAATACCAAGTCCGCGATACTGTTTTGCAGTTCCGACACCGTAAATATATTTTGCGTGTAAAATTCCGTCCGGTGTCGCAAAATCATAAGGGAAGGAGTGAAGCATACCTGCAACGGTTCCGTCAACCGTGCATATGCGTGCACAAGAAAGCTTAAACACACGGTCAAAGAAAAAGTGTGCATATTCTGTGTCGTTCGGGAAGCATTCTGCCCACAGTTTTTTCATTTCCTCTATATCCGATGCTTTTGCACATCTTATTTCCTTTTCCATACAGCACCGTACTTTCTAAGAAGCTCCGTCGGACAATATGAAAGCTTTGCGCGGCGGAGTCCATCTATTCCCATATCCTCTTCGCGGTTTATATACAAAACGTCACCGCAGTTGTTTTCTGCAAACAGTTTGTTTATCGCCTGATACACACCGTCATATGCATAGTCGCCTTTTTCAACCATTACATCAACAGTGTCTCCACTTATCTTCGCACCTATGCAATACGCACAGATATTCCCGTCCACGCGCAAAACACCGCCGCGTAAATCAAAGCGGTCGAAATGGTACAGAAGCTTTTCTATAGCTGTTGTTTCGTAACGCAAAGCTTCCTGACCTTCTTTTTCCGAAGCCATAGATATCCATTTGTTCTGAAAATTCAAAACCTCCGGTATATCAGCCTCGGTCATATTGTTGTACTCAAACCGTCCCTCATAACGCTTTAAAAATTTGTTCACGTGGTTGCGCTTCTGGTGGAATTTTTTTCCGGAAAGAGAAGAGAGTTCCTCTGCAAGATAGATATAGTCAAAGCTTTTCCGTCTTTCCGTATACTCAAATTCACCGGGGAATACCTCTTCAAGCTTCTCACGCATACGGTCGGTAACAGAATGAAAATGAATTTCTCCTGCATTTTTTTCTGTCTCTGCAATTTTTAAAAGTGCAGATTTCATATCTCCGCCGAGCGGGGGCAAATACGATACACCTTTTTCACCGCGGGAACGGATAAAAACGGTATCACCGTCAATGCAAACTTCACCGTTATATAACCCGCTCCATGTGTATAAAATAACAAAAGAGCTTTCTGTTGAATTGTATCCCGTAGCCTTCATTATCGGTGCAGCTGTTTCAAAATCCTCCGCATGTACGGGTCTGAATTTAAGCATTTTGATTACCCTCTGTCAAAACACGCGAAACCGTATCAAATATCTCCGCGTGAATTTCTTCTATTGACTTAATATTTTCATTCTCAGCGCAAAGTATTCTCTTCCATGAATATTTATCGGCAAGAGCGTTCGCAGCACGGTAACACGTCTTGAGATAATCCTTATCTTTTTCATGGATATCCTCTCCACCTTCGCGACGGCTCATAAGCCTTTCGGCACAGTCCGGTGGCATATCAAGAAAAATTACAGCATCCGGCTCAGGCAAGCCCAGCAGGTTGTACTCATAATTAAACAGCCAGTCGCAAAAGGCATCTCGCTCCTCATCGGGCAGCTTGCTTGCTTGGTATATGGCATTTGAGGTTGTGTAACGGTCAAGAAGAACAGTGCCGCCGTTTTCAAGATACTCCTTCCATTCACGCAGATATGACGCTATTCTGTCAACTGCAAAAAAGCTTGATGCCGCGTAGGCGTTGACGGAGGCGACGTTTTCCCCGAAAGCTCCGCCGAGATACATCCGGACAAGAGCTGATGATTCACTGTCATACCTGGGAAATGCAACCTTTAAAAAGTCTTTTCCCTCACGCTCAAGCCTTTTGCACAAAAGCTCAAGCTGTGTGGACTTTCCTGAGCAGTCCGTTCCTTCAATCGTAATGAGTTTTCCGCGCATTACTTTCCCTTCCTTCCGAGCCTGTCGAGAATAACGGCAAACATATATTTAGGAAGTGCCATCATACGGCCTAAACGCTTTGGTTCTTTGAGCAAGCGGTAAAACCACTCAAGACCGAGCTTTATGAATATTTTCGGTGCACGCTTAACTGTATCTGAATACACGTCAAGAGAGCCTCCAAGCCCCAGCATAAGCCGCGTATTCAGCTTGTCGCGGTTTTCTGCCATCCACTGTTCCTGCTTCGGCGCACCAAGACATACGAAAAGAATTTCCGCGCCGCTTGCGTTTATATTTTCAATAACCTCGCTATCATCCTTGAAATATCCGTCGCGGATGCCCACAAAGTTTATACCGGGGAATTTTTCAGAAATCTTTGCCGCCGCAAGATCGGCAACGCCCGGTTTTGCTCCGAGGAAAAATACACCTTTTCCGCTTTTTGCGGCATTTTCGAGCACGCGCATACCAAGCTCGACTCCGGGCACCTTTCCCTTCACAGGCGTTCCGTAGACTTTTGATGCATAGACAACCCCGATTCCGTCAGCAACCGCAACATCTGCAGAGTTTATTATTCTCCCGAGCTGCTTGTCCTTTGTTGCCAAGTATGCAATCTCTGCATTCGGAGTAACAACAATATGGTTTTTTTCTTCCTTAAGAAGTTCTTCACATAGACATGCTGCCTCATCTAATGTTACGTTGTTGTATGAAATGCCGTAAATAGAAATTTTTTCGCTCTGCATTTTAATCACTTTCCTCTTTTAAGGTCATAATTATCTACAATATATATTATCATAAACGGGCTCCACTTACAAGCATTATTTGACCGGATACAACAAAAAGCGCCGCAAAAGCTCCGGTAGCTGTCCGTAACTTCTGCGGCACTTGCCCGCATTTTTATGACTCCATCTGCTTGCCAAGAAATCCTGCAACCGTCTGTGCAAGCTTATATCCCGTCTCACCCAATTCCGCCTCACTTCCGTCAAAGGCAAAAACCACGCATCCCGAAACATCACCCTCGGAAATAATTGGTGCGGCAATGGAAATATAGCTTCCGTTTTTCGCATCAGTAACGGATATTGTTGCCTCGCCCTGGCGGTGCTGATAAATCTGACGTGACTCTATAATATGCTCAAGCTCTTCGGATACACGTTTTTCCATAAGCTCGCGTTTCTGCATGCCGGACACTGCGATGACCGTATCGCGGTCTGTAACAAGTGCTGTTGCTCCGGTTGTCTTGTAGAGAGTTTCGCATATTGAGGTTGCAAACGATGCAAGCTCGCCGACCGGTGAGTATTTTTTGAAAATCACTTCACCGTCACGGTCCGTGTAAATTTCCAGCGGGTCGCCTTCACTGATAACATTGACACAAACAGAGATGTTCAGCCTGAGCTTGTTTTCGTTTGCAAAGCGGGTAAGAGATATCAAAAAGTGAACAACTCAAATTTGAACAAAATTTGAGTTGTTGGATTTGAGTTGTTAATAAATTTGAGTTGTTGTATGTTTTCTTAAGTTGTTGCCTGACTTTTTTACTTAAACCTTGACAGATTTGCATTTTTTGCATATAATTATTTTAGAGGAGATGAGACTTATGACAAAAGAAGAATTGATTCACCTGATTGATCGAGTTATAAACTCTCGTGCCGAATTTCAAAACATAGAACTTAAGGCATCGAAAAAAGGATGTCCCGAAAAACTTTATGACTCACTTTCAAGTTTTTCAAATAACGATGATGGTGGTATAATTATATTTGGAATTGATGAGGATGCAGGGTTTGAGAAGTGTGGAGTATACGATCTGCAAGATATACAAAAAAGGATAACTGAGCAATGCAATGAAATGTCGCCCAAAGTCAGACCTCTTTTGTCCTATGTTGAGATGAGCGATGGTAGATATATTGTGTCGGCAGAGATTCCGTCAATTGATATAGCTGATCGCCCTTGTTTTTATTCAGGCAAGGGGCGATTGAAAGGTTCATATGTCAGAGTAGGGACAAGTGATGAACCTATGACTGAATATGAAGTATACAGTTATGAAGCTTACAGAAAAAAGTATCAGGATGATATCAGACCTATTTCGCGCGCAACTGATGACTTAATGAATTTAAAAGCAATTGATGATTATATAAAGGCTCGTTCAGAAAATAAACCTCAATTTTCACTTATAAACGAAGAGAAAATCCATGAGTTAACAAGTATAAAAATTAATGGTGAATACACTTTGGCATCTGCGTTGCTTTTTGGCCTGTATCCACAAGCTTTCTTTCCTCAACTGTGTATAATTGCAACTGTTTTACCGAGGGGCGAAGTGGGTGAACTTGGAGAAAATCAAGAACGTTTTTCCGATAATCTCAGAATCGAAGGAACGATAAAAGATATGTTAACAGATGCCATATCTTTTGTTAAGAAAAACACAAAAATTAAAACCATTATTGATTCTCAAACTGGGGAACGGAAAGATAAAACTGATTATCCCATAACCGCAGTAAGAGAAGTTATACTGAATGCCCTTGTTCACAGAGATTACAGTATCCATACAGAGGGAATGCCAATTCAACTTCAGATTTTCCCTGACAGACTGGTTGTAACAAATCCCGGCGGACTATATGGCAGAATAAGATTAAGTCAACTTGGGGAAAAGCAAGCAGATACCAGAAATCCGGTTTTGGCAACTGCGTTGGAAACAATGAAGATAACGGAGAACCGTTATTCAGGAATCCCTACGATTCGAAGGGAAATGCGAGAGGCAGGATTGCCGATGCCGCAATTTGAAAATAAAAGAGATTCATTCTGTGTAACACTGTTTGGAGAACGCAAAAACAATTACAGCAAATCGACGGATGAAAAATCCATTTTAGCTTTTTGTTCTACACAAAGAAGTCGTGAGGAAATCGCTGATTTTTTGGGAATAAGCTCGGTTGCGTATGCAATTACCAGATACATTACTCCTTTGGTAAAAGAGGGCAAGCTGGTTCTTAGTCATCCTGAAAGTCCGAGAAGTCCAAGGCAAAGATATATAGCAAAATAAAAAACTAAAAACAGAAACACGAATCTTTCTCCAATCTTACAAGCAGTACATGCAATCAGCGGCAACGGGCGGCAGTTATGATTTTCTACCAAACAGAAGCACAAATCTCCCCACACAAATTGACGTGTGGGGAGATTTGGTTATGCTGGAGTTGATAGAGACCACCGAAAATTTTGTGTAAAAGTGAATAGAAGTCATCCTTTCAGGCAAGTATTGGATATATAAACCAAGAAATCTTGAAAGGATGATTTTTTATGGAATTAACACCAAAGGAATTAATGAAACAGTATGTAGAC
>JAZQFJ010000068.1:0-60653 GCA_045539475.1 Eubacteriales bacterium
GCTTGCCGCTTTAAGCGGCGTTAATGTTCGCTCTATACGCTCGTATGAGCAAAGGAGTAACGCCCTTTCAAAAGCACAAGGCGAAACCCTTATGATGCTTGCTAAAGTGCTTAACTGTACAGTTGAAGATTTGTTGTCTTAACAATAGTATTTCAGAAAAGCACTTCTAAAAGCAAATTATGGATCAATACCAATAGTTAAGATAAGATGAGGACACACAAACTACGCCAAAAACTCTACGAGGTATTATATGACGGTCCGGAATGGATGTTTGCAGACATTTTTAAAAATTTATGTTCGAAAAGTTCTTAGTAGTATTGATAATATATGTTATAATACTTTTTGAACACTAATTATTTTGTTTTTGTTTGGAAAGTCGGTGAAATCGCGAACAAAAACACAATTGCCAAAAACGTAATAGAACATTCAAAAGGAATTGCAAAAACCGCTGAACTTATTTCTGCCGGACTTAGCAAATCTGATATAAGCAATCTATGCAATAACGGATATATTGAGCGTGTGCGACACGATATTATCCCCTTGCCGAAGCTAATGATGTAGGAGAAGAACAGTTGATACAAACCTTGCTCCCTGAAGCTATTGTTTATATTATATCGCGAAATTTGATACCTGTCAGCAGTTTTTTAGAATAAAAATGCTGGTTTTATGCAAAAATATAATATAAAAGTGCTAAAAGATGCAAAAATCTATTGCAAGCCATTGACTTTTTAATACCTCTATGGTAATATCATTATAGAAAATTGCATATAGATGCAAAAATCTATTGTAAAGTAGTGACTGATATGGAGATTAAAAGAGATTTATATTTGAATAAACTAATTAGTTTAAAACACAACGGACTAATCAAGGTTATAACCGGTATCAGAAGATGCGGAAAATCATATCTTCTGAATGAAATTTTTTATAATCACCTTTTGGAAAGCGGTGTAGATGAAAGTCATATCATCCGCTTTGCTTTTGATTCCGGTGATGATTTGGACTTGATTGGCGAAAGCATTATAGAAATCGAAAAAAAGAACAGAAAGGTTAATCCGGAAAAATTTATGGCATTTGTGCGTTCCAAAATAACAGATAATGAAATGTATTATATTCTTTTGGATGAGGTGCAAATGCTTGATTGCTTTGAAACTGTGTTAAATGGTTATCTTCGCAAGAAAAATATGGATGTGTATGTAACCGGTAGTAATGCAAAATTTTTATCAAAAGACATTATTACAGAGTTTGCGGGTCGCGGTGATGAAATTCATATGTATCCATTGAGTTTTTCAGAATTTATGACCGCTTATAATGGTGATAAATATGAGGGACTTTCAGAATACATGCTATATGGTGGTATTCCGTTGGTTGTTTTAAGAGAAGGACAGGAAAATAAAGCATCTGCTCTTGAAAATCTTTTCAGTGAAATTTATGTAAGAGATATTCAAAAGAGAAACAAGGTCAGAAACATTGGTGAACTGGAAGATTTGCTCAATATAGTATCTTCTGCAATTGGTTCTTTAACCAACCCTGAAAAGCTCCGTAATACCTTTAAATCAATTAAACATTCCAAAATAACATCGGCAACTATAAAAAAGTATCTTGATTATTTAGAAGATTCATTTTTGCTTGAATCATCACAAAGATATGACATCAAGGGCAGAGCTTATATAGAAACTCCTAAAAAGTATTATTTTTCTGATATGGGTCTTCGCAATGCCTGTATAAATTTCAGACAGTTTGAGCAGACACATACTATGGAAAATGTAATCTACAATGAACTCAGAATGCGTGGATACAAGGTGGATGTCGGTGTAGTTATGGTAAGCGAAAAGGATGAACATGGCAAGTCTGTAAGAAAACAATTAGAAGTTGATTTTATTTGCAATCTTGGTTCAATGAAATACTACATTCAATCAGCATTTGCAATGCCGGATGAAGAAAAGAGAGCACAGGAAATCAGACCTTTTAAGAAAATTAATGATTCATTCAAAAAGATTATAATAACAAAGGATATTGTTCCGTCTTACTATGATGAAAATGGTATCTTAACAATGAATATATATGATTTTCTGTTAGATGCTAAAAGTTTAGAAAAATAAATAATAGGAGGTAATTATTATGCGTAAGAATTTTGGGGCGAAAGCTATTTTATATCCGATGCCGGTATTAATTATCGGTACATATGACAAAGACGGAAAACCTAATGCGATGAATGCTGCTTGGGTGGCATAAGCAAGGAAACACAGATTTCTATTTGTGTTGATGACAGCCACAAGACTGCAAAGAATGTTGTTGAGTCAGGTGCGTTTACTGTAAGTATCGCAGATGCAGAAAATATTATTGCTTGCGACTATGTCGGTATCGTTTCCGGCAACAAAGAACCCGATAAAATTGAAAAAGCAGGTTGGCACGTTGCAAAAAGTGAGGTTGTAAATGCTCCGATTTTTGATGAGCTGCCTATGGCACTTGAATGTAAACTCACCAGCTATGACGAAGAAACCTGCAGACTTGTTGGTGAAATCGTAAACGTCTGCGCAGATGAAAAAATCCTTGATGAAAACGCAAAGATAGATTTGAATAAATTCAGTCCTATCACATATGATCCGGTACATCATACCTACCGTAAGATTGGTGATGTGGTTGGTAAGGCGTTTAGTGATGGATTGAAGTTGTAAAGCATATTGTAATTATAAGTGTTAAGAATGCATAAAGTCTAGAATAACATTAATTAATGTATGATTTTTTATATTTTCTCAAAATAGACAAAAAATATAAAACAAATCATTGACAAAATAAATGAAATGTTTTATAATTATTATGGTGATTTATTATGACTATTTCTGAACAAATTAATGTTTTGTGTGCTAGATTAAATATAAGCAAGGCAGAGTTGGCACGACGATTGGGTACCACACCACAGAATTTTAATGCAAAATTAAAAAGGCAAAGTTTTACTATAAGTGATTTGGAAGAAATTGCCGATGTGACAAAAGTTAAATTTTTAAGAATGTTTGAATTTAGCAATGGTGATAGAATATAAAGGAGGAGATGTTATGCATAGTTATTCTCCTCTACGATATCCCGGAGGAAAGGCTAAGTTATATAATACTGTTAAACAAATACTTAAGAGTAACGACTTGATTGGTGGGACGTATGTTGAACCTTTTGCGGGAGGCTCGGGATTGGCTCTCAAGTTGTTATTTAATGGTGATGTAAAAAGAATTATTCTCAACGATCTAGATACGGCGATTTACATATTTTGGAAAAATGTTTTGAATAACTCAGAAATGTTTTGTAAACATATTGATGAAATCGATGTGTCTGTTGAAGAGTGGAATAAACAGAAAGAAATATTTAAAAGAGGAAACCAAGGAAATGAATTTGAATTTGCGTTTTCTGTCTTTTATTTGAATCGAACAAATATTTCAGGAATTTTGAATGGTGGTATTATAGGAGGCGTTGAGCAAAAAGGCAATTATAAAATTGACGCCCGATTCAACAAGGAAAATTTAAAAAAAACAATCAAAACTGTTGCTTCAAGAAAAGATGACATAGTGTTATATAATCTTGATGCAAAAGAATTAATAGACGGGGATTATTTAAAAAAGTATAGAAAAATTTTTATTAATTTTGATCCTCCGTATGTTAATAAAGGGTCCCAATTATATAAGAATTCATTTAAATTAGAGGATCATATGGAGCTATATCAGTGTATAAAAAGATGCACTAAAAAATGGATTGTGACATATGATGTATGTGATTTCATAAGAGATTTGTATAAAAAGTATAGACAACGTTTGATTGAAATTACATATAGCGCAAAAACAAAGACAAAAAAAGAGGAATTTATGTTTTTTAGCAAAAATTTGATTATACCAGATCAAATTGCTTCAGGAGGTAGTTGTATGCAGTGTACAGATAATTGCAGATTTTGCTCAATACAAAAAGGAGAAAAAGTATTTGATATAATAGATGCACCAATATTAGAAAATGAGAATTATTATCTATTATCAAGTGTAGGAGCATTAGTTGAAGGCTGGTGTTTAGTAATTCCTAAAGAGCACCAATATTCAATGAAGGATCACTATTTAAAGAAAGAGTTCTATGCGTTTATCAATGAATGTATCGATGTTATTAAGAGGACATATTCAGTAGAAAAGGTTATTGTTTTTGAACATGGAGCAAATAAATTTGGTTCTATGACTGCTTGTGGAACTAATCATTGCCATATACACATCGTGCCATTGAAAGAATCACTTATAAAAGATATAAAAGATGAATTAGCTTTTGAAATATTGACATTTGGTCAACTTAGTACATATGTAAAAGAATCAGAATACTTGCTATATGCAGATACTACGCATTTGTCAGAAAATACTCAATGTTATACTCATATCCTTAAGGAACCTACTTCGCAGTTTTTTAGACGTGTTATTGCTAAGAAGATAGGATGCCCTGATCGATATAATTATAAAGAATATAATAATATTGATATTTCTAATGCAACCTTTAAAACATTGCAGAAAGGAATAAAGAATGGATAACAAAGATGAAAAAGTGATGTCAGGGAAAACCGATGAACGCAATCAAGGAGATTGGGCATCAAGGTATATAGAAAAGAAAGTTAAATGGATTCAGTTTGGTGAAGCTATATACATTTTAACGGTTGTTCTAGTTTCGCTCGTTTTAATTTTACTTACTTATACAGAAACTATACAAAGATGGTTATATATAATTGACGTGAAAGAACTTACATTTACAAGAATATTTTATTGTATGCTTGGTGGTATGCTTGGTGGAGCAGTTTTTGATATGAAATGGTTTTACAAGGCGGTAGCGCATGGTTTTTGGAATGTTGATCGAATATATTGGAGATTGTTTACACCTGTCATTTCACTTTCATTTGCGTTTTGTTTGGCTTGTATTTTTAGTGATAATATTGTAATTCATGGCAACGGTTTCTCGGCGTGTACATTGGGCTTTCTTACAGGATATTTTTCAGATGAAGCTGTAGGGAAAATGGCAGAGGTGGCAAAAGTATTGTTTAGTACTAATGAAAAAACCAATCAAAAAATCGATAAAGAAAAGAAAAATAGTGACGAAAAACCTTGTAAATGCTGGAGAAAAAGACGATGATACATAACTACATCTATTTAGTTAATAAAGATAATGTTGTGAAATTAGAGGCAGATCAAATTACCGTGGAATCTGTAGGTGGGAAAGCATATGGGCTGCTCCAGGTTCCTCAGGCATGGTCTGCTCCTTTTTTTGTGATTTCAAAACAATTGTTTTCTGAATATGTAGAAACAAATGACAAAAATGTTATAAATGCGTATTCCAATAATATAAGAAAATGTCTTGATATGTTGGAAATGGGAAAAAACATAATTATACGTTCATCTGCAGTTAATGAAGGAATGTCCGAACGTGGAAAGTTTGATTCAAAAGAAGCCAATGTTGATAATTTCGAATTAGAAATTGCTAAACTGTTGGAAAAACTAAAGGATATACCTAATGAGGGGATGCCTATAATAGTTCAAAAAATGATTGTGCCTCAATTTACTGGGCATATGTCTAATGAAAGGCGTTTTTCGCAAGACAGTAGAGATTGGAAGATAGAAACATATCAAGCAGATGGTTCATTTGAACAAGATACAGTTGCGGTGAGAACGTGGAGATTAAAATTTGATGTTGAGAGAATAAAAACTACGCCTCTAGCTGTAAGTTCAAAAGGTATAAATCATGAGTTGTTAAAAATTGCTTACCATTGGTATATGTTATCGAAGAAAATGAAATGTAGATTTCATATAGAGTTTGTATTTGACGGAAAAAGTATCTATGTTGTACAAGCTGACAACACCTGTTCAAAGAAAAATGCGGTTAATCCTAAAGAATATGATATAAAAGTTAATAAAGTTTTTGAAGAATGGAAACCGAAAATTTTAAAACAATATAATGTTGAAGAATCTTCTGTGTACTCGAAATTACAAAATGTGAAAAACTATCACGATTTAGGCTTTTGTACAGTTCCCTTATATTTTTTAGAAGATAAAAACACACTTTTAGAACTGAAACAGGGTAAAGTTAATGATAAACTTAAAGAAGATATACAAGCATTACTGGGTATCCATTCGCTTGTTATTAGAATGGATTTGCAAAATGCGGGAAAATCAGAAAAGCAGATGTTGCCTCGAAGTAATGAACTTTATATTTATGAAGAAGTTGTTTTATGGCTTAAAAAATACGTTGACATGTTGTTGGGAGAAAAAGAAGGCTGCTTTATTTTCCATAATTTTGTTCCTGCTACCGCATCTGCATTTGCGCATGTTGTGCCAAATGGACGATTAGTTAGAATACAATCGTTATGGGGACTTCCCGAAGGATTATATTATAATTATCATGATACTATTATTGTTGACCTGGGGCCCAAAGATTTGATGCGGATTACAGAAGCTGATGTTAAGGTTACCGTAAAGAATAAGTATAAAGATATTTTTGTTTGTCCAGATGCAGATGGAAAATGGCTGTCGTACGAAATAAAAGAACCTCATGACTGGAAATGTTCAATTGAAAACAATGCATCTATATTAGATATAGCTGTCAAATCCCAAAAACTAGCAAATAAATTACAGAAAGAAATATCGGTAATGTGGTTTGTTGGTATAGATTGTTCTTTTTATGGAGCACATAATTTGCCATGGTTTCATGAAGAGGTTAGTATTACCTCATATACTACGGATTCCTATAAGCGGAAGTATTTTCAAGAAGAAGAAAAGAACATTAACAATAGCGAAGAGTTAGAAGAATTAATAAATTCAGGTAGTATCGAAAATATCAAGTGTTTAAGACTAAAGCCAAACTGTGAAAAAGATCTTCGTAATAAAGAATTATTAGTAACTATTGGAAAATTGGCTGCAAAGAATGACATTATGATACTGTTGGACGGAACACAATTAACCCACTCTTATTATCAATTAAAGGGAACAGGTGCGAAAGTGGTATGCTCTGATAAAGATGAGCTTTTGTATTCTGACACACTTGAATTTAATAAGTTGGTGCGTGATCAAATTCCGGAGAAAATTATTTCAAATGGTGAACATGTGAAGTGTTTGAGAATTGTACGTCCCTTTTTAGATAGACTCCTTTTAGAAAAACTACTAGAAGAAGCGTATGAAGTAAATGACTCAGAAACACTAGAAGATATGATTTCTGAATTGGCCGATGTAACGGAGGTTTCTAATGCTTTGTTAGATATAAATAAGCATTCACATATTTCAGCATTGGATATATTGTGTAATAAGAAGAGAAATTTTCTTGATGATTCTCAAAAATTATTATCCATTAAAATCCCTGTAGACAGTTGTGTTTATAGAAAAAATTTTAGGCTTGGAGATACATACTGTAATTTGTTTATTCAAAGACAAAAAACAGTATATAAAGTTGAATTTAATATCCAAAACCACAAGATAAAACAGCAAATGGTTAATCAACAAACAGAAGAGTCAGTTATAACAAAACTAAAAAAAGAAATAGTGTTAACAGCATCTAAAGCACTCAATAGCAAAGATCCTAAACACACTATAAAATTTATTGATCAAATAAAAGTCCTCATATATGATATTTGTAACATAATAGGGATATCTGTTGACCAAGTTGAACAAAGAAGAAAATCCAAAGCGGAAAAACTCGGTGGATTCAAGCGCGGTTATATGCTTAAACAAACTGTGCTAAAAGACAATATTATTGATGAAGTCATAGAGTTTAACCCGGATACTTGTAGAGAAACATCGGAAATAGAAAGAGACAATTATAAATATTTTGAATTGCTACAGGACCAAGAAAAAAGTAATAAGCGATTGCTTTTTCGATTTTCAGCACCAATTGCAGCGAACAATTGGGAAATTAAATTTGAAAGTTCAAAAATAAGTGAGTTGTTACCAGAAACAGGAAAGCTTAAATTTGAAATAAAAAAAAGCGTCCATGGGGTATTACAATTAACAATCAGTAGTAAACGATCAGAGACATATGAGCAAATGTTTTTGTTTGATTTACTGTAATGCGTTATTTATCATTTTATGCATTTCTTTTTATGGTATAAACCATTTAATTGTATGATGTGATTAGCAATAAGTTTATTATTTTTTTAAAGTTTATACTAAATCGACTGATGGATGTCAGCCGATTTTTTTGCTTCTAAAGACCGGCTTATGCTGGTCTTTTTTTTGCTTAAAATCAGGTGAACTACTTATAAATGTCGTATTTTGTCGAACGATTTTTTTAAGAATTTTTCAAAAAGGGGTTGGAAAAAGGCTGTTTTTTATCCTTACTTATGAGGGGTATTTTTATAAAAGAATTTTTCAAATGTAAAGGTTTCTTTGACATTTGACTGATATCATTGACTTGAATAGAAAAAGGATGTCAAAAAAAATGAATTATTTTTTCAAAGGTGTAGGCTTCTTTCACCTTTGACTTTTATAATAGCAGTTAAGAGAGTGGTTGATGGCTGTAAAATTTTTTAAAAAACTTTTTCAAAGGTATAACTTTTTGTTACCTTTGAGGTTTATGATGTGGCTGTATGGAAAGGAAAAATAAAAAGTTTAAAAAGTTTTTTAAACATACGGTATTTTGCATAGTTTCACTGTTATTATGGGATTAAAGAGCATAATAATGACGCAAAAAATTTTTTTGAAAATTTTTTCAAAGGTATCAAAAAATGACCCCTTTGGCTGTTATTATTGCATTGTGAAAAGAAATTTTTTGAAAGGTACGGTGTGAAGCAACCTTTTACTGTTATTATGAGTTTGAATAGAAAAATGCTGTCAAAAAATTTTTAAAATGATTTTTTAAAACATATCAAATAATGAGTAGTTTCACAGTTATGATAACAGTAGAAAGAGTCATTCCTCAAAAAATGTCGAAAAGTTATTAAAAAAATTTTTTGAAACCACCCAAATAATGGTGGGTTTGGCTGTTATGATAGCAGTAGAAAGACAGCCTTTTAAAAATTTTTGTTCAAATCTTAAGGTTTGGATGCCAATGATAATTAAATAAAAGTACATACAGAAAATGTTCTTGTTAGCTAAGATTCGGGCATCTAAAATTATAAGATAAATTTATGAAATGCATTTCAATTGTACCTTGACAAAGAAAGCACGCAAGATAACGGCGTTGCAGTATAACAAAAAATCGGAAACAGATAATGATACTTCTGTCCAGCCACAGTCCGAGCGTTAAGAGCGTCGCAGGCAATGGGGACAGTCCGGGCGGATGCCGGGAAGGTGGAATTCCTATGGATGTGTTAATTTTACATCTCCGTATTTTAAAATTAAAAAGTAAAAAATTTAAGGAGAAATCAAATTATGAAAAAAGCTATTATTTATTTAAGAAATGAAAACGAATTCAAAATGTTCAACAATGAAGTTGAAAAAGAGTTAAGAGACTTTGTTGCCACACTTCCGAACGTAAAAGTAACAGATGTGTATGTTGATGAATACGAATATGAAAATGAGATGAATCGTGAAATTATCTCCAAGATTTTCAACTCAGCCAAGAACGGTGATTTCCATATTATTGTGACTAACGATATACTCGGCCTTATGCATAATCAGCTTCCACCATGGTGTGTTGTCGATGAACTTAACAAACTCAGAATAAATGTTATATCAAAAACAAGCACAGTTCTTGAAAAAGAAAAGTATATACGATTTGTAATGAAGCTAACGGATAAATGGTATGCTGAAGAAATCAGCTGAATAATTGAAAAGTAAACTGTAATAACGGACCTGCCCTTGTTCATATTACTGTAATAGCATAATCCGCTAAAAAGGAGGCTGACAGTTATGGATAAAAAGAAAACCCAGCAAGATTACATAAAAAATATTTATAAAAATGGCGAAAGTCTTGACAAAAGTCAGTTCTCCAAAAAGTGGATTGAACTAATTAACAGACTGGAAAATTCCAGGTCTGTAAAAAAATAGACAAGGCGATACGCTATGCGATATAATAAATACGCAGCGGTTTGTTCTGTCCAAAAGGAGAGAAAGCGATGGACAAAGTAGCAATTTATTGCCGCTTATCTGAAGAAGACAGAGACAAACTAAACAAAACAGACGATTCTGAAAGTATAAAGAATCAAAAATCAATGCTATTGAAGTATGCAATGCAACAAGGGTGGGAAGTTTACAACATTTACAGTGATGACGATTATGCCGGAGCTGACAGAAAAAGGCCTGAATTTAACAGGTTGCTTCATGATGCCGAAGATGGAAAATTTGATATTGTGCTTTGTAAAACTCAGTCGCGTTTCACTCGTGAACTTGAGCTTGTTGAAAAGTACATACACGGATTGTTTCCTCTTTGGGGAATCAGATTTGTCGGGCTTGTTGACAATGCTGATACTGACAACAAAGGTAACAAAAAAGCAAGGCAGATAAACGGTCTTGTAAATGAGTGGTATCTTGAGGATATGTCAGACAGTATCAAAAGCTCACTTACAATCAGACGACAAAACGGTCATCATATAGGCGCGTTTGCTCTTTATGGCTATATGAAAGATCCTAACCAGAAAGGGCATCTGATTATCGATGAAGAAGCTGCAGAGGTTGTTCGCAAAGTGTTTACATTGTTTTCGCAAGGTATGGGTAAAACTGCCATAGCAAGGTGGCTTAATGAGAAAGGAATACCTAATCCTACAGAATACAAACATCTGAAGGGACTCAGGTACAAACAACCAGAATCGAAAAACAGTACACTTTGGAGATATTTTGCTATATCTGATATGTTGGTGAATGAAATTTATATCGGAAATATGGTTCAAGGTAAATATGGCAGTGTTTCTTATAAAACTAAGGAAAACAAACCACGACCTAAAGACCAATGGTACCGTGTCGAAGGAACACACGAGCCTATTATCGATCGTGAACTTTGGGACAGAGTGCAGGGAATGATAAAGAATCGCACAAAACCATTTACTACGGGAAATATAGGTGTTTTCGCTGGCAAAGTACACTGTGAGCATTGCGGTTATACGATGCGTTCTTCAAAGAGTCGTGGTGAACATTATCTCCAATGTGCTACCAAACATGTTGCAAATGGTGCTTGCGATGGGGCTTTTATTCCGGTGAAGAAGCTTGAAAGCATCGTAATTGCTGAGCTGAATCGTATGACGAGAGAATTTCTTGACAAGGATGAGCTCGAACAGAAAATTGAGTTTGCAAAGAATCTTACCGAGCAAAAGAAAAAGCTTGAATCAGAGGTTGAACGGTACAAAAAGCTTGTTGACAGTACTTCCCGTGCAGTTAAGGAGTGTTATCTTGATAAAGTTAAGGGCGACATTGATATTGATGAATACAATTCAATCGTTAAAGAACTGAAAGCAGATAAGCTAAAGTATGAGAAAGTCGTAACTGACGGAGAAAATCAGATAGCAGAAATTGACGAGCGCCTTGCAGCCGGTGATAACCGTCGTGAGCTTATCGAACAGTACACCAATATCACAAAGCTTAATCGTGAAACTGTGGACATTATGATTGATCACATCGTTGTCGGAAGACGAATCAAGGGTACGAAAAATTACCCCGTAGAAATCTATTGGAACTTCTGAGGCAAGACCGAAAATCAAGTGTTTTTGCCTCAGGTTGTTCTTACAAGGTCGCAGGCTTGAAAAGGCAAGAGCGACTTTGAAAATCGCAAAACTCGCATAAAATAAGGGTTTTCGGCGTTTCGGTTTTGTATGTTGTTCTTACGCGATAGCAGCATCTGCTGCTATCGCATAAGAACAACATTTTCCATTAAATGCAGAAATCTCATCCGAATACTGGATAATTTTCTTCAGCACAATCACATCTCTACTGTTCATAAAGAACCACCTCATTCTTTACAGAATCGCGGATAAGTGAACGCTCAAGAGTTGCGTATGTCATATATAGTACATACAACTCCCTTTATCGTTATATAACACCCCATTGTGTGCAAGAACAAATCCACGACCTTTAATGTTCGAAAGGAAGGTGTGGTTAATTGCCTGCCGCCGACTAATGATATAAATTCAATATCGGAATAACCTGCCGAAACTTAAAAGGATTGTAGCAAAATGCCTTTCGCTACAATCCCTTTGGTGTTTTAGAAAAACAGCCCCTTTAAATGCTTATTCAAACGTTTTTAATTATTTTCTTAACCAATCCAACAACTTCAATCCTATAAGCATCCTTGCCTTCAAACCGTTGCACAGGATACATAGGGTTTATTGAATGAAGCTCAATCCAATCTTCCCCGTAAACAATTTTTTTGACATATCCATCACTTTTGTCAAGAAGCACCACGGCAATCGCTCCGCTATCTACAGAATCCTGCTTATGCACCTGAAGTATGTCCCCTTCTTCTATCTTCGGATACATGCTGTCCCCGACAACTTTTATGCACAAAGAATTCTCCGCTTCCGCTTTTGATTTTATATAGCAAGGAAGCTGCTCTAATACCTCGTTATTCGCGGACGTTCCGAACCCGGCAGAAGCATTGGCATACAGCGGTAACATATACACGTTATTCTTCTCAAGAAACATAGCGTTCTGTTCTTCAGGCGCTATGTTTGTTTCTGTACCGAGAAGGTAATCCGCAGAAACATTTAGTATCTCTGATAATTTCTTAATTGTTTCAGGATTAGGAGAAGCTGTTCCGTTTTCATATTTCGCATAAGCTTGTTGCGATATTGATAATCTTTCTGCCAACGCTTTTTGCGATAACCCCGCCCCATTTCTGACTTCTTTCAATTTTTTCATAAACATAATTTATCACCTTCAAGCACAATTATACAACCTTTAGTTGTTTTTTGTCAATAACTTTTCCAAAAAAACTATTGACAACAACTAAAAGTTGTAGTATTATATTTCCTGCAATCATTTATAATGATACAGTTGCAATGATTCAGTAATTATATCGAAGCCCCCGTTACTTTGGTATAAGCACTGAACACGTGCGCTTGCAACGGATATCATAAGTGATGCAAAAAACAACGAAAGGAGAATTTATGAACAGAATCAAAACATTAAATCTAAGCCACAAATCCCCTCCCATACCTATAGGTAGGACGGGAGAAAACAAGTTTCGAACAGTCGCGATTGACACATCCGGCTGGGCGTTAGAAGATGCAGAATGCAGAGTCATCTATTCCCGACCTGACGGAATAACTTATCCGGTTGAAATAACTTATAAAGATGGTTGCGTCATGTGGACGCCAAGCGCTTACGACCTTGAAATCAGCGGCCCCGGGCAGATTGAGGTGCGTGCATACCTCGGTGATGCCATCGGAAAGTCTGCAACTTTTAAAGTTGAAATCGAAAATTCAATGCAAGCTATTGAGACCGAGCCGGGCATTGTCCGCCCCGATTGGGTGGACGATATTATAGACAAGGTTGTAATTTCTGACATGACGCAGACCGTAACTTCAACGGAGAGCGGCGGAATAAACGTCTTTACCATAACGCTCACGAACGGCGAGAGCGCAGCCTTTGAGATCCGTAACGGAGCGAAGGGAGACAAAGGTGACACCGGCGCAAAAGGCGATAAGGGGGATAAAGGAGACACCGGACCGCAGGGTGAACGCGGAGCGCGCGGTGCTACCGGAGCGAAAGGTGAACGCGGAACCGACGGCACAGACGGCTATACCCCACAACGTGGTGTGGACTACTGGACGGAAGAGGATAAAGACGAAGTTGTGACCTCAGTGCTCAACTCCCTTCCTATTGCAGAGGAGATAAGCATATGAATAACTACATAATAAATTCATCCACACTTGCCGAAATAGGCGACACCATACGCGATAAATCCGGAACTTCAGAATCCATTCCCGTCCCAGAGATTCCCAAGCACATTGAAAATGTATACGAAGCAGGGAAAAAATCCATGGTGGATGAAAGTAAGCTCCTCCCTACAACAGTGTCCGGAAGCTATATATTTTTAGATGATGTCAGCGAAGTTCCACACGAAGTGAAATGCAAAATCAGCGGGGTTGATAATCCCCAAAACATAAAGATGACGATGACAGGAGCGAATTTGATAAAAAATGAGTTTGCTTCCGTAACGAGAAATGGGCTTGCACTTACTGTAAATGAAGATAAAAGTGTTACGATAAATGGCACAGCGACAGCGACGACAACCTTTTATTTTTCAGACATTATTCTTCCACCAGGAAAGTACACAGTAAGTGGAATGAGTAATGGCGGCGCGCGGACAATCTATATTCAGGCCAATGTAAGGACATCAAGCGGGAGCGGACAGGCAATGCTTGCTAAGGATATTGGTACTGGCGCAACTTTTGAATTATCGGAAAAATCAACCATAGCTATATTCATCGCAGCGATTGAAGGAATAGCGGTTGAAAATACAATAGTATACCCAATGCTCAACATCGGCTCAACCGCTCTCCCCTACGAGCCCTACAACGGTCAAACCCTCTCACCGAAAACCGATGGCACAGTCGATGGAATAACAAGTGTATCGCCGTATATGAACATATTCACCGATACCGAAGGCGTGAATATTGAGGCAACGTATAACAAAAATTGGAGTATGCAGGAAGTCCAACAGCGGTTTTGCGATGTTTTTAAACAAGAAACAATCAGCCATTCACTCAGTTTTGAAAGACTTACGCTTTCAAAGAAAAGCATAACAAGCATTATCAACGTGCTTTCCGATACCGCGTTCGAACAAACTGTAACATTCAAAAAGACCGCAAAGGAAGCTGCTTTTACGGACGATGAATGGACAGAGCTTACTTCTACTAAGCCAAATTGGACTTTTTCTCTTATATAAGTCCAATTCTTCTTTATTCGCTTCTTTCTTAATTATATTATCTTTCACCGAGGATACCTCACATCTGTGAGATATCCTCGTTCTTGTTTTATTTTAACTATCTTTTCGCCAGACCATTTTGTTAACTATGCCCGTATAGCTCTGAATTATCTTCACAGCCTTAACACTTACGTTTTCATCAACATAATTTTCAACCGGGATTCCATAGTCGCCGTTGTCGTTCATAGACACCGCAACGTCAACGGCCTGTAAGACCTGCTCGGTTGTGATTCCCGCAAGAATGAAGTTACCGTCGTCAAGTGCTTCCGGACGTTCGGTGGATGTTCTTATGCAAATTGCCGGGAACGGGTTCCCAACCGAGAGATAAAAGCTGCTTTCTTCCGGAAGTGTTCCGCTGTCTGATACCACGGCATACGCATTCATCTGCAGATTATTGTAATCGTGGAATCCGAGCGGTTCATGCTGAATCACGCGCTTATCAAACTCAAACCCACGCGCTTCAATAAACTTCTTGCTTCTCGGATGGCAGGAATACAAAATCGGCATATCATATTTTTCCGCCATAGCGTTGACCGCATTCATAAGCGAGAAGAAGTTCTTCTCCGTGTCAATATTTTCTTCTCTGTGCGCAGAGAGGAGAATATATTTCTTTTTTTCCAAACCAAGCTTTGTGAGAATATCGCTTGCCTTTATCTTTTCAAGGTTAGCACGCAAAACCTCTGCCATAGGTGAGCCGGTAACGTATGTTCTCTCTTTTGGAACACCTGCCGCGTTAAGATAACGGCGTGCGTGTTCAGAATAACACATATTAACATCTGCCGTAACGTCAACAATACGGCGATTGGTTTCCTCAGGCAAGCATTCATCAAAGCAACGGTTGCCTGCTTCCATATGAAAAATCGGAATATGCAAGCGCTTTGCCGCAATTACCGAAAGACAGGAGTTTGTATCGCCGAGAACAAGAAGTGCATCCGGCTTTGCCTCCACCATAAGCTCATATGCTTTTGAGATGATATTCCCTATCGTTTCGCCAAGGTGAGTGCCTACGGAATTCAGGTAATAATCCGGCGCGCGAAGACCCAAATCATCAAAGAATACCTGATTTAAGTTATAGTCATAGTTTTGTCCTGTGTGTACAAGAATCTGGTCAAAATATTTATCGCACGCCTTTATAACCTCCGAAAGACGGATAATCTCCGGACGTGTACCGATAATCGTCATAAGTTTAAGCTTATTCATTTAATAATCATTCCTTTTCTTTTCGTTCTTCTCTTTTATCTCTTCCCTGTCCGAATTTATTCAGACACTATACCTCTTCAAAGAAAGTATCGGGTTTTGCCGGGTCAAAGCATTCGTTACACCACATAAATGTCACCATATCTGTGTCGCCGAGGTTTTCTATGTTGTGCGTGTAACCGATCGGGATATCAACAACTTCCATTTTATCACCGGACACGAAATATTCATGCACCGTGTCCTCTCCAATCTTACGGAAGCGGATAACTCCTTTTCCGCTCACAACAAGAAACTTTTCATTCTTTGTTTGATGCCAGTGGTTGCCCTTTGTGATTCCTGGTTTTGAGATATTAACGCTGAACTGTCCGCGGTCAAGCGTGCGGATTATTTCCGTAAAGCTCCCGCGCTCATCGCAATTCATTTTAAGTTCATAGGAGAATTTATCCTCCGGAAGATATGAAAGATATGTAGCGTAAAGCTTTTTCGTGAATGCATCGCTCATATCCGGAATTGAGCGCAAATCACGGCTTTCCTTAAACGAATAGAGCAAATCAACAATCTCGCCGAGCGTTATCTTGTGAACTACCGGTACTTCGCAGTATTCGCCCGCTCGTGTCTGGTTTCCGGAAAGAGCATTTATAAGCTCGTTTACAACATCATCTATATACACAAGCTGCATATTAACGCTTCTGTCGTTTACCGTTATAGGCAAGTCGTGCGCTATGTTATGACAAAAGGTAGCAACCGCGCTGTTGTAGTTCGGTCTGCACCATTTTCCGAAAACATTCGGAAAACGATATACAAGCACCTTCGCGCCAGTTTCCTTTGCATACTCAAAAAATAAATCCTCGCCCGCTTTTTTTGACTGCCCGTACGGATTATCAAACGCCGCCTGAATTGAGGACGACAGCATCACCGGACAGGTGTTGTTATATTTTTTAAGCGTTTCTAAAAGACGCGAAGCAAATCCGAAGTTGCCCTGCATAAATTCTTCCTGATTTTGAGGTCGGTTTACACCTGCAAGATTAAAAACAAAATCAGCTGATCGGCAATATTCATCAAGCTCTTCCGGTTTTGAATCTATATCATATTCAAATATGTTAAGGTCGGTGGTTATATCGTAAGTTCTATCCTTGCCGTCACTGATGTTTTTTAAGGAAGCAACAAGGTTTTTACCTACAAATCCTTTTGCACCGGTGATGAGTATGTTCATTTTACATCTTCCTCCGAATAAAAATCAAGTCCTACTGCATTGAGTTTTTCTTTGCGCTCATAAATCGTGTCATTCGTGAGCCTTTTTTCTTTTTCGATATAATTACGCACTCTGCCCTGTTTAAATATTATAACATTAAACAATCTGACAATCCACATTACCGGAAGTAAAACCGGAGCTTTTCCTAAGAAATCATATTTCTCGCACATTTGCTTGTATGAAGGAAAAACTGTTTTTATCCGATTAGCAAGCTTAACACTTGCAAAAGAGCTTCTCCCCTGCGTTTCACGAATAATTTTTGAAGTTGCTGCATCTTCTGCTGTTCCGTATGCTCCGCTATTGAAAACCATGTCGGTAATCAGCTTGGTTTCAAACGTTTCATCTGCATCGCCAAACCAAACATCGAGCGTTTTTTCAACATTTTCAAAAAACTCATATAAACGAAGTCTTTTGAGCTCACTTTTCACGTATTCCCAATCAAGCTGTGGTTTCGCATTCTTGTATACCCAAAGGTCAACTATGTGCTTTATCCCGATGCCGCTATCACGGTAGTGCTTTGCAAAATGGGTTATCAAATGAATAAAAAAGGCTTCATTCTTCATTGAATATTTAAAACCGGAGCACCTTTCTGCTAATTCCCAACCGTCACCAAAGTAAGCATAAAAATCCTTGTTGTATGACGGGATTAACCTTTTGTGCAATTCAATACACAAATTATCCTTAACCCAAATAAATTCATGATTGCTTTCAACTTTTTCAACAAAGCCTAACTCCAACATAACTTTTTTTATGCTTTCATACTGTTCCGTCTTTATCAGTATGTCAATATCACCCATCACGCGCATTTCAGCCCGCGGATAAAGTGATTTCAGCACAGAACCTTTAAGCAGCATGTATTCAATTCCATTAGATTCAAAAGCCTCGCACAACACTTCAAGAGCTTGTCGTTGCCGCTCATCAAGAATAACCAGCGGAAACGAATTTTCAAAAAGCTTTTTCATCGCTTCCGAGTTTTTATCAAAGCCGCAATTCAAAGCACCGTAATATACAAGCGGAGATATTTGATGTTCTCGGACAACATCAATCACACCTTCCAATGCAAAACCATCCGGGAGTTCATGTCTTTTGCCGCTCAAAGCGCTTTTTATAAGCGTAATCAAACCTCTTTGCTGAACATTCACAGCTACTTACTTTCCTTCCATAAAGCAACTTCATCACGGATAAACTGAAGCGTTAAAAGCTTGTCCTTAACCGCTTCAACATTCAAAAGTTCTGTGTTGTTAGAATTAAACTCCGTGAGCGGATTACGCTCTTTATCTCCGTCCTTAAAATACTTATCGTAGTTCAAATCTCGCTTATCGCACGGAACACGGTAGAAATCGCCCATATCTGTTGCATTTGCGCACTCTTCGTTTGTGAGAAGCGTTTCATACATTTTTTCGCCGTGGCGGATGCCTATAACCTTAATCTCCGTTTCAGGAGCGAAAAGCTCTTTAACCGCTTTTGCAAGAACCTCAATAGTGCATGCCGGAGCCTTCTGAACAAGAATATCTCCTGAGTTCGCATTTTCAAAGGCAAAGAGAACAAGGTCAACAGCTTCGTCAAGGCTCATTATAAAGCGCGTCATAGCCGGCTCAGTTATTGTTATTGCTTCGCCCTTTTTCATCTGCTCAATCCAGAGCGGAATAACTGAACCACGAGAACACATGACGTTGCCGTAACGCGTACAACAAATCATCGTCTTTTTCGTTGTTCGCGCTTTTGCAACGGCTACCTTTTCCATCATAGCCTTGCTTGTCCCCATTGCGTTGACCGGGTATGCCGCCTTATCGGTTGAAAGGCAAATAACCTTTTCAACCCCTGCATCAATCGCCGCTGTCAAAACATTCTCTGTTCCGATGACGTTAGTCTTAACAGCTTCAATCGGGAAGAATTCACAAGACGGAACTTGTTTCAGTGCCGCCGCATGGAATATGTAGTCAACTCCGTGCATTGCGTTCTTAACGCTCTGTAAATCACGAACATCACCGATGTAAAATTTAATCTTATTACTTGCTTCCGGATATTTCACCTGATACTCATGACGCATATCATCCTGTTTCTTTTCATCGCGCGAGAAGATGCGGATTTCACCGATGTCGGTATCAAGAAAACGATTGAGAACAGCATTACCGAATGAACCCGTCCCTCCGGTTATGAGTAAGGTTTTGTTTTCGAAGTATGACATTTTATTTCCCCTCCTTCATTTTTTCTTTGATGTCTGTCGTAGAAACACCTTTTGTATAAGAAAAATAGACTATGTCCACCCCTAAGTGCTTGAATTCTTCTTCTGTCTTACGATAGCGCTCGGACCCTTTCCAATCATCTCCAGAAAATAAAACATCAAATCTAAACTTCTTTTGTGCAAGCATTTTGTCGTTAGTAGTTTCTATATCAATCAAAAATGCCTCGTCAACAACTTTTAAGGCTTTCACTATTCTTAAACGCTCATTCTCCGTAAATACTGCGTTTTTCTTTTTTATGTCGGTTACATACTTATCGTCACATATTCCAACAATTAGATGCTCACACTTTTCCTTACACCGTTCTAATAAATTTAAGTGCCCTACATGGAATAAATCAAAAACACCACACGTATATCCTATTTTATAAGGTTTCATTACATTCACTCTCCTCAAGCAAAAACATTTCATTCACATGATGAGTTATACGTTCTTTTTCATCCGGAAGTTTCATATAGTCGCCGTACATTTTGTACAAAATTGTATCATATCCGACAGGAATCTTGAAAATTTTATTTTCAAAACTCACATTTATTGTTCCCGCGTAACAACTTTTGTCAAATCTGTTTTTAGATGAGTTAAATGCACTCTCAATCGTCCCAATAAACTCTGATTTTTCAAACGAATAACGCTCGTGCAACGCTATAGTTCTTTTATAAATACCGTTCTTGCCTCCAGCAAAGAAAACAATGATCCAATTATAAAACCGCTTTAATATATTATTATTTTTCTTCGCAACAGCTCTAACAAACTTTTTATAATATCCCTGTAAGCAATCAAACCACTTTATGTATTCATTTTCATCTTCCGGCTGCCCATCTATCGGAAATACATCAATATCAATGCCCAAGTACCCATTTTTATAGTCAATACCGCTTTCGATTTTTATTGTTTTTGTATCTATAATCTTCACAAAAGAGTGCCTTGCACAAGTATCAGTAGGCGCAATCAACTTATATCTTTTATTGTTCTCATTATAATGATTGATTAAGAAATTGTAGTCTCTTCGCGGCATTTGTATATCAATATCATCGTCCCATGGAATGAATCCATTATGTCTTACAGCACCAATTAAAGTCCCATATGCCAAAAAATATGTAAGCCCGTTTTTATCACAAAAATTTGCAACATCAGATAAAATATCTATTTCTATTTTTTTAATTTCTTCTGTTGTTAGCTTTTTCATATCATTACCCCTTTCTCACCAAACACAACAACCACTTTAAATTAAGACTTTTAAACATAAGTTTGTTGTTTGCACGAATATCTTTTATAATCCAACCAACGATAACATTTGTGAAAATTTGCGTTATAAGAGAAGCAATGGCTGCTCCATTTATCCCCCAAATAGGAATCATCATTAAATTCAAAACAACGTTCAATGTCGCACCGCTAAGATTTATTATCCACAAATACTTCTGATTTTCTTTTGCCAATATCCACACATTGCGAACTGAGCCTATATATGCAAAGGTTGTATACCATACTATGATTTGCAAAGACGAGCTTGCTGCTATATACTGTCTGCCAAACAATATATTTATTAAAACCGGGGCAAACATTGTCATAAAAACACTTACAGCCAAAGATAAATAAATGATAATAGAATACAGCAAAATCATATTTTTCTCAAATTTGCTTTCATCTTCTTTTCCGCTTTTAAGTATTTCCGGACGAAATGAATCTATTATAGCAGAAAAGATAAACGACAAAACAGACGCTGTTGCCACAGCAGCAGTATACAATCCCACCTGCTCGTTCCCAAGCATATTCTTAATCATAATTTTATCAGTCTGCGCAAATATAGTAACCATCATAGATGAAACTATGTAATACTTACTTTTAGAAAACAGCTCTCTCGCCATTTTTTTAGAGAAGCAAAACCTTTGACCTTGCTTGTTTTTATATATGATAATCAAGAAAAGGGCAATGAGTGCGTAATCCAAAAAATTAGATGCGGCAAACCAATATACGGACTTCTGCGTTACCAAAAGAAATATCTTATAAAGAGACACGACCGCATATGCAATAAGCATAGCAACGGAAGTGTATTTGGACATCAGCTTTGCCTGAAACCAATATTGAATAAGATCAATTGCATTGAAAATAAGAAGAACACTGTATATAGCACAAACAATAAGCGTTTCGCTTTCTCCGGCATTTACAAAATAAACGAAGGAGACAACCCCTATAATGCATAAGACTGCCGAACACACACTCATCAAAATTGATGTGCCCAAAACCTCGCCCTCTTTATCTGGTCTTGATATCAACTCATGAACAATGGTAGAGTTTAATCCCAGATACATGATAGGCGTAACAAAAGCCACAATAGAAGCAACATAATTTATAACACCATAGTTGGACGGCCCGAGAAATCTCGCTGTCATCATTCCGATAACTAATGATAACACCGACTGGGCGACCCTACAGCCTATAATCCACGATGCATTCTTTGCTACTTTATTTTTGAACAATACCATCCCTCCTGGAAAAATATGTCACATTAAGATGGAGAATTTTCATCCACTACCGCTTGTTTGTACCTAACAAAAATAAATAATGTCACGACCATTATATTGTATGGTATAGTTCCTATCAAAAACGCCGCCTCACTCGATGATTGTATTAAAATCGCCATGAGCGCGTAAATGGCAACAGCAGAAACCTTGTTTGTATTTTTCATATATGGAACAATGTTTCTATACCATATCAGAATATACAACGCCAATCCGAAAATGCCAATTGTAATTAACAAACTCAACATAGAATTGTGAAAATTGGTGAATCCACCTTTGGAAAAATCCCCAAACATCCAGTTCAATGGGGATTTTAAATACCGCATTGCATCAATATATATTTCTTCTCTTCCCGTATATATGCTCTTACCCAAAACCTCAACACTGCTCATAAATCCTATACTTTTAAGGTATGGCAAAAGTGAAATATATGCAACAGGTACGGATATAGCACCTATCAAGAATATCTTTGGTATATTTTTAAGCGGAACAAACGACATAACTGTAAGCAACCCCGCAACAAGAAGAGAACTTCTTGAGTTAGTTCTATATATAAGATACAAAAACACGGCATGCAATGCATAGGAAATAAGTTTAGGGTAAATTTTACATTTACTAGCTATAAGATTTATCGCACTGCAATACAAAAGCATCATTGCAACAGCGTTGGGATTGGAATATCCTAAAGTGAGCGAGGTCAGTTCGACAAAACTCCCTTCATCCTCCCATATGTACGCAAAAGGCATATATGAATAAGCAAAAAACAATAAACAAAACACAACATTAAAGTATGAAATAAACTTAACCAAGGATCTGTCGACTTTAATATTTCTTTGCGTTTCTATAAGAAAAATCATTCCAAGAAACGCGCCTAAATTTCGTTGCAGATAATGCTCTTCTATCTCATCTGTTGAGACAACAATTGCCAGAATGATACCGAACGCCAATGCAAAAGAAATAAAGACTTTATTATAGTTTTTACTCATAAGTATTACATAAACTACTGTAAGCCAATTAAACAAAACCAGCGTTTTCCCCAATAGAGCATTTATACCGGATATTCTGAACGGATATAACAACAAATATGCCGAAAGAAGCACATATAAACACTTATAAGCAAACTTCAGCGTTTTATCTCCGCTTTCGTTTTTTAAGGTTTGAACAATCATTTTTTCTCCTATAAATTTAATCGATTTTTTTCTTTAGCCATTCGCTTTTATAACTTCTTCATATGTATTCAAGTACAGCGTTGCCATAAGAACACTTGAATATTTCTTATGGGCTTTTCGCATTATGCTATCAGGATTAAGATTTTGTTTTTTGTTAAGCCATTCCTCGCGGAGCGCCTTTTCCATTGAGTCAACATCACCAAACTCAACAAACTTGCAGTATTCTTCAATCGCGATACTCTCCGGGCCTCCTGCAAGAAATCCAACTACAGGAGTACCGCACGCCAAAGATTCTGCCACCGGCATACTGAAAGTCTCACGTGAGCTGGTTATAACGCTGACATCTGCCATAGAATAATACTGTGCAAGGTCATCTTGATTCATAACTTTTCCGACAACCTTCAAATTGTTTGGTAATACAACATCTCTTTTAACAGTATTCCCAATAACTAAGAAATTCACATCATCATTCTCAAATCGTCGCGCAAGGTCAACCAAATAAACGCCGCCTTTTCTTGACTCCTCCGCCGGATCGAACTGCGCAGTAACCGCAACAACAACCTTTTTTGCATTATACTTTTTTATATCATCTTTAATTTCTTTATGCCTGTAAAAAACTTCTGTATTAATGCCGTTCAAAATTGTTTTTTGTTGTATTCCGTCAAAAATCGGTGACTTAACTGAGCGATTAAATACATACGGAGATACCGAAACAATGCACGACTTGTCAACTCCTTTAAAGGAATACTGCATTTTTTTCCACGCACTGGCAGAGGAATCCCATAATGTACCACAAGCTTTTTTGTAATTTTCGCATCCTCCACATCCAGTCTTCCACTTTTCGCAAGAATACGCATAATCACATGAACCTGTATAGAAAAACTCTGCATGGTTTGTAACCACAGTCGGGATTTTTCGTTTCTTCAAAAACTTCACGAGGCGATATATGTTCACCATATTACAATTGATAGAATGCAGATGAACAACATCAGGCTTTATCTTTTTAATGTTTGAAAGTATGCGAAAAGTAGAAACAGGGGCAAATCCATATTTGAAACCAAAAAGCTTTACCAAACGGAGATAGGCTCCCTGTTCGTGCGGAAAAGAAGTTGCTTTTATATGCAAGAACACTTCTTCGTAATTCTTTTTAGGTGTCAGTAAAAAAGACAAATGCCCGTCTTCTTGTGCTTTTCTACTGATATCTTTTATTATTTTCCCGGTGCTTCCAAAATCAGCACAGTTAATATGAAGTATTTTCACGACTTATCTCCCATCAAAAGCTATCAACTTCAGTTAGTAGATTAACTATCTTTTCACACTGTTTTTTTGCGTTTTTATGTTCAATAACAAATTCTTTTGCTTTGTACCCCATTGCATTTCTTTCTTCGTCAGATAAATTCATAACGGTTTCTAATGCGTTTTTCATTCCATCTTCTTCATCCCTTATATGGAAGAAATACTCATCGTATTCACTTGGAATGCCATCAAGTTTATATGCTAACATTGGTGTCCCCGAAGACATATATTCCAGTATTTTTGATGGAAAACTATATTTTGTAAATATCTGATTTTTTCTGGGATTGACGAGAACGGTGGCTTTTCGCTGTTCTTCTATAACAACTTGATTAGGTACTACACCTCTTATGATAATATTAGGACATTTTAAAGCTATAGTTTTAAGCTCGTTAATTGCATCTCCCGTTCCGAATACAACAAGCTTCCAATCCGGATTGTTTATCATTGCAAAGGCATTTGCAAGATCGATAATACCATATTCTCGCTTTATACCACCAGCATAGAGGATATTTTTTTCTTTTTGCACAACTTCATATTTACAACTATTTGCTCCCGATGCAATTCCTTCGACTACTGTATATGTAATTTTGTTATCAAACCATTCTTTCATTGCATCAGTTAACAGCACATATGCATCCACTTTTTTTATACATTTCTTTATACTTTTTATTTGCATTTTTTTTAATATTCTGTATACACAATTATTTTCCATCGCATAAGGATTCATATACTCCGGCAAATCAGGAACAACTATACATACTTTTATGTTTGGAAATTTGTTTTTTACATATTGGGCAATATTGCAAAAAGGAGTAGTTAACGCATAAATTAACAAACTCTTTTCTCCTTCTGTTTTTGCCCACTTTTTTATAACCTTTTTTATAGAACTGTATCTGCTAACCCCTTTTATGCCTGTCAAATTGCAAAAACCAACATTAATGCCATTACAAGATTCGGAATGCTTAAATTTAAATGTAGGTATTTTCATCCTGCGGTATCTTTTGGGGTATGAACCAATATATAGTGAGTTAATAATACTTACATTCACTCCATCAACGGAATCCAACCCCTCAACTATCGCATGTTGCAATTTATCAGCTGCATATTGGATCCCACCCTTGGAGTTTTTTTCGATTGTTCCCCGATATTCCTTAGGGAAAAGCCCCATCAAACATAATATATTCATCTAATCCTCCCAAAAGTTTTTACATATTGCATTCTAATATTTCCACATACTTTTCAGAATTGGTTTTACTTGAAAAAATTTGCAATGCTTCTTCTCTGTTCCCGAAAAACAGATTGTTTGATAACGAAAGCGCTTCTATCTTTTCTGCAAGTTCTGTCTCATCGGTATTGCTTGCCACAAAACACCCGTCGGTTTTATCCAGAAGTCCTGCAAGCTCACTATCCTTTTCGATACATGCAATCAGCGCTTTGCCCGAAGCAAGGCACGCCGGTGTTTTGCTCGGGAGTGCCGTTTTTATTATCTCAGGCGCAAGCGGGATTACATTAACATCCGCTGCAGAATATATATACGGTGCCTTATCCTCACTCTGCATCGGAAGCAAAGTTACATTGGCAAGTGAGTTTTCAATTACATACTTTTCGATAAATGACTTCTTCTGTCCTCCGCCGACTATGTAAAAATGTATATTACTGTTCGCCTTCAATTTCTTTGCCGCTTTCACCACGACTTCGACATTCTGCATTAAACCGATATTACCGGCGTATACAACATTAAATTTTTCTTTGTCGAAAATATTTTCTTTATAAAACGGATTATCCTCACGATTTATTTCAGTAACTTCGTCGGAATATCCCCAATTATGAATTACGGACACCGTCTCTTTATCTTTGACTTTATTTCTGATAACATCTGCCATATCCTCAGAAATCGTGACTACGGAATCTGCTTTCTGATATGCTTTTTTTTGCAAATATGAGAAAACAGGATAAGTTATCTTCTCAAATGGCATTTTATTTATGTATTTAAGGTTTTCCGGAAAAATATCCTGAACATTAAATAAAACTTTTGCGCGAAGATACCGTTTCAACAGCGCTATATGAAATAACGCTGTGTTGCAGCTTTGCAGAAATACAGAATCAAACTTCATGTTTTTATAAATTTTTGCACATTTTTTTGCATAGAGAAAATCATTAATATATCTCTTGAAGAAAGACTGTTTCTTGGAGTCCGACTGAACCGTAAGTATTTTCACGTTATCTATCATGTCCAAAACAGTATTTGACTGTACCATGTCTATTTTTTTTGCAATGATGGTAATTTCGTTTTCAGGGTCTTTAGCCGCTTTAATAATTATGTCATTAATCAAGTGTACCGACGGTCCCTGTTGAGTTATATCCATGTTCAGCAAAAATAAGAATTTCATAGCTTATCAAAATCACTTTCTTTTTAACTTTTCCCGTAGCTGTGTACTGCTTGTCCCCTTTGTATATGGGAAATAAACAATCTCAACATCTTTATCCTTGAAGTATTCTTCGTATCTGTTGAAACGCTCCGAACCCTTATAGTCACTTCCGACAAAAAGCTTATTATAATGCAGTACATCATACGCATCCGCATCTTCCGGGTAAGATTCTATAACTTCATCAACATACTTTATGTTAGCGACAATCTCTTTTCTCTCATCGAAAGGAATAAACGTTTCTTTCCCCTTCCACGCACCGCTTTTATGTACACCTACAATAAGATAATCACACTCTTTCTTGGCTCGTTTTAAAAGATTCAAGTGACCAATGTGGAATAAATCGAAGGTGCCGCTTAAATAGCCGACTACAACCTGCGGTTTTGATGTGACACGAGGAAGTTTGTACTGATAACTTTCTAAGCCAAACTGACGCGAATTCTCTCTGTATCGCTCAATTACCCCTTTGTAAATCTCGTCATATTGAGGAATATACAGCGTTTCTCTTTTTAACATACGATTGATTATTTCTTCTGCAACAGGATATACTTCTGATAAATTATTACCTGTACCGGTGAAATTTGTACCTTTCAATGAACCCGGTGAAACATCAAGTATGCGATTTGGAGATTTACTATAGTCTAACTCTATATTTAGATTTTCTATAAAACTGCAGAGTCCTGACTTTGTGGCTCCATACACAGAAAACAGAGGCGAAACAATATGCCCTGCAATTGAGCCCATAACTGCACAATAAAAAGGCTTATCATCTAACAGCTTCTCATAAAAATGACCTATAATCTTCATTGCCGAATATAAATTAACTTTAACAGCGTTTAAAACCTCTGCTTCATGCAATGACCGAAATTCTGCAACTCTCCCAAAGCCTGCGGTATATATCAAAGTATCAACATCGTTAAACTCGTTCAAAAAATCATAGTTACCTTCAATAAGATTAATTCTTTTGAAGACTACATGATTTTCTATTTGAATTTGAAATGCGGAATCAACATCCTCATATCTGATTTCGTCTTTTCCAACACAAAAAACTTTTTCGTAACCAACGTCCAAAAGTTTTTTTATCATAGCTAATCCTATGCCGCTATTTCCGCCGACAACAAGAGCTTTTTTCATACCGCTCACCCCATAATTCTATTCAAACAACTTTTTCACACATGCTTCGGCAGCATTTCCGCCATACTCCAAAAAACGATTTTTAAACGCTTTTGTAAATTTACATTCTTCCTCATAATTCATCGTGTAAATATGATTTATTACAGCATCTTCATCTTTGAAAATTCGTCCTTTCAAAACTTCGTATAAATCCAAATACAAACCGCGTGCCTTTGCATATTCTTCATAATCATATGCAAAGCTTATTATAGGACGCTCAAGGATCGAAAAATCAAAGATTACAGCAGAGTAGTCTGAAATTAAAACATCAGTCATCTTTAATAAATCATTTATGCACGGATAATTCGTATAATCCCTGACAAAATCATCAAATTCAACTCCAAGCAACTTGTTGGTATACGGATGTGTCCGAAATAACAAAACATATTCGTCCGAAATTTTATCTTTCCATTTTTTAATATTTATAGGCGGCTTAATTGCATACTCTTTTCCTTTATCATTACTGTCACGCCAAGTCGGAGCATATAGAATCACTTTTTTCTCTGCTGGGATGCCGAGTTTCTCTCTAATCTGACTCTTTTCAATTTCTGTGACACTATACAGTTCATCGTTTCTCGGAAGTCCCGTGTTGATTATGTTATCCGGATTAAGGTTGAAATCACGGATGTAAATCTCCTTTTCATACTCACCTGCGGAGCAGAAAAAATCTATATGCGAGAAGTTATAGTCCTTTCTCCCTACAGCAGAGTTACCAATAGTTTTGAGAGGTGTACCGTGCCATGTATTGAGATACTTTGTGTTTTTCTTTTTATACTTGAGGTTTCTGTCAATATTAACGCAAGTAATCCAATACTTTGCTTTAAGTGTAGTTAGAAAATACTTAAAAGTGTCCGCTTTAACTATTTCGGGATTTCCCGGAATTCCCATAGCGTCCTCCAGATTTTCCAACGCCCATACAAAGCGCATATCCGAAAAGCGCGACTGCGAGAGCATATACTCATAGAGTCTTCTTGGACTGTCGTTGTATTTTCTGCTGTGACCGCTGAAGATAACAATCTTGTCGTCAGTTTTTACAAACAATCCGATAAATCGCAAAGCAACGCTTACGGAAGCAATGAACACCTTGCTTATAAGTACATTGTGCTTCAATATATAATCTACTTTTGCCCTAAGTCCGCGCATATTCATTCTCCTCAAACGCTTCTTTTGATTGATTCTTCCATATCAACGGTGCAATAGCAAAAATCAAAATCCTCTGTATTTTCATAAATCAGAGTCCCGAATGCTTTTTTTGTCAAAGTTAAAAACAAGGTCGAAACTTTCACCAAAAATCCCGTCACAGCGCCGAAAATAATCTTCCTGCCAATCTTTTCAGAAATAATCTTTGCCATAACCGATGTATTTACATATTCCGAATTTTGCGGATAGAAAACACCTGATAAATCGCGGTCAACTGCAAGCTTTACAAATCCGGAAAGATTGTCTATGTATATCATACTTCGGCAATTTTTCACCTTTGGAAAAATCGGGGATTTTCTAATGATTTTAACTACACTTTGAAAATTCCCTTTGCAGCCTTTTCCATAAACCATCGGCGGTCGTAGAATAACTACTTTGAAATCATCTGACTGCAATTCGATGAGTTTATTCTCAGCCTGAAGCTTTGACTTTCCGTAATTGGATTTAGGGCAAGGCTGAGTGTCTTTTGATACAACTCCACATTCAATACCATACACACTCATACTACTTAAAAAAATAAATTGCTTTACTCCGGAAGCTTTCGCTTTTTTGGCAGTTTCGACACCCAAATCACAATTCACCGCATAATACAACTTTTCATTCTGCTTTGTTTCTTTTCTATGCGCAATCCCCGCAACGTGAAAAATCGTATCATACTCAGAAAAAATGTGTTCTCTCCATGAAGCATCAAGCATATCAAGCGTATCAACAACGTAATCATCAGCATAGTTTTCTTTTATGTACGATTCAAAAGATGTTCCGATATAACTGTTTGCTCCGGTTATCAATATACGCTTCATTTCACTGCAGTCTCCTCTTCTTCACGAACACCAGTGCCGCCTTCGACCACGCCGTCAGATTTTAACACCGAAAAAATAGTACCAAAGAAAATCTTGATATCAAACCAAAGGCTCATTTTCTCTACATACTCGCCATCAAACCTTGCTTTTACATCAATAGGCAGTTCGTCACGTCCATTAATCTGTGCCCAACCCGTAAGCCCGGGTTTTACATCGTTTGCACCGAACTTGTCTCGTTCAGCAATCAAATCATGCTGATTCCACAATGCCGGACGCGGTCCTATTATCGTCATCTTCCCGATAAAAATATCATAAATCTGCGGAAGCTCATCCAAACTGAGTTTGCGGATTATTTTGCCTACACGTGTTATGTACTGCTCCGGATTTTCAAGAAGATGGGTTGGAAGATCGGGTGTTTTTCTTTTCATACTTCTGAACTTATGTAACCAAAAGAACTCTTTTCCTTTTCCCACTCGTTTTTGAGAAAAAATCACCGGTCCCGGATCATCTATAAAGATAATTATTCCGATAATCAAATAAATAGGCGAAAGAGTAATAAGTCCTATAAAAGATAAGACAATATCTATAATCCTCTTTCCAAATTTAGCATACATATTGATTTTCTCCCTTCCCTCAACTTCGCATTTATCTTCGCAAATCGCAAAACTGATTGCCTACTTATAAAGTTATAACTTATGTTAAATTATTTTTAAAACATAAGATACCTGTCGCTTTAAACGGTAACAATTTGTCACTGGTCATTTTTCTTTTTGTAACGTAAATATTTAGAAGAAGCTTGGTTCAGAGCCTGTTTGCTCCTTGTGCTCCCTTACCCAATCAGCATCCATATCAGGCACAGGCGACTCCCAAGGTTGCAACTCAAGAACAATCGCATCATTTTCCGAACCTATTGATGTGACTATGTAGTTCGCATACATACCGCTGTTAAGCAAATCATCGTTAGATGCAAACACCTTTCGTTGTCCATCTAAAACACAAATAATTTGCCCTTTAACAATTCCCAAAACATCAACTAAGCTTGTCATTCCTAATATTCTCACTTTTCAAATTATTGTTCGATGAATATAAAAAGCGCTACTTTATGCGGTTTGCGGAGCAAACTCCATAAACCAACGACAGCGTTGTCTTTTGAATAGTTTTAACATTGAGGAAATCTTTTCGGGCACAGAAGAACATTGTGCCAAGATACTTCTGCTTTCGCCTTAATCAA
Source organism: Eubacteriales bacterium (assembly GCA_045539475.1). Taxonomy (GTDB): domain Bacteria; phylum Bacillota; class Clostridia; order Oscillospirales; family JAAYXM01; genus SIG480. Next base: position 31,354 of record JAZQFJ010000068.1, read on the forward strand.
AAACAACACCAATTGCCGACAACAGCTCTTTTCTCTCACTTGACAGCGCTCCCTTCCGGTAGCTTCTGCGTTGAGAGCGAAGCCACTGTCCGAGATTATATTCCGCAAACACATATGTTGTGCTGAGCTCATTAAGGTTGTGGAATTTATTCTGATATTCCCGGGCAATCGAATACGCCTTTTTCCAATCGTCACCCTTTTTATCCCACAATATGCCGAGCTTTTCCAGCTTGCTTATTCTCTCCTCGGACAACTTCCCCGAATTATATGACTTTCGGTTCGATGACAGCCATGTTCCGAGATTGTATCCAGTCTCCGTTTTATAGTCCTGAGGAATATTGATATGACCGTGTGCATTAAAATACTTCATTGCATGTCCATATCCTTCAAGCCACTTCTTCTCGGTTATCTGCCAGCACATATTGCAACGCTCAAGCAAACCAATTTGTTCTTTACTGAGCAAGCCTTTGCGATACTTTGTCCTCTGATTTACAATCCATGCACTGAGGTTTGTTCCTGATTCTGTAACGTAATTTGCCGGAACAAACAAATCACCGTGCTTTTCAAAATAGAGCTTTGCCTCATTATAGGTATTCATCCATGCATTTCCGCTCGGGTTCCAGTCAATGCAGATTTCCTCAAGCCTGCTAATTTGTTTTTTTCTCAGCTTTCCGTTCTTGTATTTATTTCTTTGAGTGGCTATCCACGCCCCCAGTTTAAAACCGTCCGGATGTACATATTCAGCAGGCGCATTACAGCTGTTGTTCTCTTCAAAATATTGCAGTGCATAGCCATACCCCAACTCCCATTTATTTGAGAACTGATGCCAGCTCATGCCGATTTCTTCAAGCAATGAAATCTGTTCATCAGAAAGCGAACCTTTCTTTTTGGCATACCGCTGAGACGAAATCCATATACCGAGATTCTGACCGTCCTTTGAATATTTCAAATTAACTGCCAAATCTCCGTTTTGGTCATAATACTCTTTGGCAAGTCCGTAATACATCATCCAGGTACGGTTCTTTACCGATTCCCATTCTATTCCGATGTCTTCAAGGGCTTTTTTCTCTTCATCATCCAGCATGCCTTCGCGATATTTGTTTCTCATGGTACGGTACCACGCGCCAAGCTTTACTCCCGTTTCGGTAACAAAGGAGGCGGGGATATCGAGGTTTCCGTTTTCTTTATAGAACCGAACAGCTTCGGGATAGTGAATATCCCACGAGCTTTCAAGCTCCCATACCATACCGATATCCGACAGCTGTTTATACTCCTCCGGAGACATCTCTCCGTCCTTGTATCTTTTGCGCTGTCTCAATATCCATGAATACAGACTTCCGTTCTTTTTTTCTACATTCAGATGTCCGTTTTGCACATAGAACTTTTGCGCTTCGGCATACGCCTTCTTCCATAACCTTTCGTTTCTGGTAAGCCAATCCATGCCTATTTCTTCTAATTTTTTTATCCGTTCCTCACTTAAGGAACCGGAAGATACATTGCGGTACATCTGACGCTGGCTTACAACCCACTGTCCGAGCGGGTATCCCAGCTCTGTTATATAATGTGAATCAGGCAGTAAATCGCCGAAAGCTTTATAATACTTTTCAGCTTCGAGGTACATAATGTCCCACGAAGCCGAGAGCATATTCTCCAGCTCGTCAAAAAGACGACGGCAATCATAAACCTCATCAATAACTGTGAATCTGTCGTTAACAATTTTTTCGTTTTCGCCGTAATATCTGTAAAAATCAATCGCGTTCTGCATTTCCTCGTGAACAGAACTGATGTTGTATAAATTTGAGATATTGTCGACAATATCAAGAATAACGGCGTTCTTATCGCAGCCCGCTGCCATTGCTCTGCCTATCTGCTGTTTGAAAACAATAGGAGATACAGTTGGCCTGAACAAAATTACACCTGAGATATCTTCAACATGGACGCCCTCATTGAGCATATCAATGCAGAATAACAGTTTTAAATGCTTGCTGTTATCCTCTTTGAATCTGTCAAATTCCGCTTCGGCCTCGGATAAATCCGAATAAACAGCATAAATATGCGCATCGCTGTCAATTTCGCCAAACCACTCGTCAACATGCGAAATCACCTCGTCCATATGCTCTTTATTCGAACAAAAAACTATATACTTTCCTGTTTTTTCAGTAATGTGCTTTTGAATGACCTTGTCTATTCCATCGGCATTTTCAAGAGTTCGCTTCAATGCTTCTATAGTTTCCATTGCATTGTCACGAAGGTTTTTGTTTCTCAGTTTTTTTATTCTGTTGCCGTATCTTTCGATATTTTCCGAAAAAGAAAAAACAGTTGTAACGTATTTGGGCGGCATTAAAATACCGCGCACAACTGCCTCGCCGAGCGTCATTTCCGACGCAACATTGCCGTCGAACAGCTCGTCCGACATATCGCGTTGATTATCAAGATAACGTATCGCGGTGGCAGACATCCCAAGCACCGGTGTTTCCGGAAAGCATGAGAGAAGATTTTTTACGCCTTGCCCCCACATTTGTGCGCCGCAACGGTGAAATTCGTCAAGTATTATATAATCCGGCAATATCTCACAAAGCTCTTCCGATGTCATATTCATAAGTTTTGCATATGTGAAGAATAATATGTTCTGAGGGATATACCCGCCCGTTGTTCGTTTCAGGTTTTCTCTCTGCGTTTTATATATATACTCACTCGGAGAAATCCAACAAATACGTTTGTCGGGATTATCCTCACAAAGCTTAAAGCCAATAAAGGATTTTCCCGTTCCTGTCGGATGTACAATCGCTGCCTTTTTTGTTTTTCCAAGCATAGCAACCGCTGCAAGATAAGCCGCTTTATTATGTTCATATAATTCTACATACATAATCTTCACCTTATTTTGCATACATCCACACAACATAATCCATATTATGTTGTGTACTGTCAAATTCCAACATCTATACAATATAAAGTATACCACTTTTCTATTGCTCAGTCAATAACAAGTAACAATAAAAATTAATTTTCTGTGAAGAAACGCCGAACAATATTTGCAATATCTTAAAATTTTTACCAAAGCAATGTTAAATTTTTTCATTGCTTTGGTTGTTTTTTTCTTAAAATGGCTTTTTATGTATTTTTTGCAAGAAATACTGCTACCCTTCCCCTCTACACAACATAATATGGATTATGTTGTGTACTGTTTTATATTCTTAAAACAAGTCCCAACCTCTGAATCTGCTCACGATGAATTTTCCCGCTCTCTATCGTATAAATCCTTGTAGTGTTAACGCTCGTGTGGCCGAGTATGTCTGCAAGGCGCACAATATCCTTCTGCAAGGAATAATACGTTCTTGCAAATAAATGCCTGAAATTATGCGGAAAAACTTTTCTTTTTTCAACTCCGGCATCATCACACAGCTCCTGCATCTGATTCCATATATTGCTTCTGTCCATAGGCCTGCCGGATTTTGTCACAAAAACACTCCCGCTCTTTATTCCGTTTGTTTTGATATACTTTTTCAAAATAACGCACAAATTTCCCGGAAGCATTATTGTTCTGTATTTTCCTTTGGAATGTACCTCCACTCTGCCGGACATAACAGCTTCGACGGTTATGTATTTCAATTCCGATATTCTGATTCCCGTTGCGCCCAGCGTCTGCATAATACAAAAAAGCCTGCGCTTATTTTTGCTTGCAGCGCATTTTAGCAGTCTTTTATATTCGCACTTACTCAGTTCCCTGTCCTCTTCATAAAACAATTGCTTTTGAATTTTTATGGTTTTTACCTTGCAGTCTTTCCAGTCCACAAAATCAAAAAAGCTGTTTATCGAAGACAGCATGGAATTTACGCTTGATGTTTTATACTTTGCTTTCAAATGTTCTTTATATTCCAAAACGCGGTTCTTGTCTATTGTATTTCCGCTTACCCATTTTTGAAATACGGTTACATCACGAATATATTTTTCAATTGTCGCCTGTGACTTTTCCTCATTAACCAAAAACTCTTTGAATGATTTCATTAACCCGCTCGTCAATTTGTATTTCATCTTTAAAACCCCTTGTACAACTTATTTACTGCAAACCCACCTACTTTCCGGTGAGCTTACACCGTTTAATTATATACCATTTGCGAAAAATAGGACAGAACAATACGGCTAATGTGCAGATGGCGCAAATATTTATCGATACTCCCGAAAATGCATATTAAAATATCGGATGAAGTTTTAACCTCCATCCGATATTTATTTTCTTTAATTATTTACCTTATAATTAAAATTGATATGCATTAAACATACAAATTTTCAAAACGCTTACGCCTTATACGACTCCTTCAATCTCTCTATTGCAAGTTCCGGGCTCATTGCGTGGTACATCAAGTAAACAGTTTGTCAAAAGATCACCCCGGCAAATTACAGATACACTATAAAAAGTAAATACATTAAAGGAATTGTAATAACAGACATTGTATTTAATTATTTTACTCTTGCGTACGCGCTTTCATAAGCCGCAAGAAGTTCCTGAAGTCCCATTTCATCAAGCGTTGCCCTGAATTCATCAAACTTTGAAAGCGGCTCCTGACCGAGAAGGAATTTGGAAAGCATTTCCTCTGTACGACTAACAAGTGCTGTATAGTATTCATCTATTACGTCTTGTTCTTCGTCATTGAACGTCAACCACGCATTCGGATTGTAATACGGCAACGTGTGTTCAACCACCATAGCTTCGCTTTCAAGAGTCGTTTCTGACTGAACCGCCTCTGCCGCCAACGGATCAAGACGTGTAGCAGTAGAAATTGAAGATGTGGTTCCAGAAATTGAAGTATTCAATCTGCGTTCCACTGCCGGCAATTCCCACTTCCATGCAACGTTTCCAGTTGCTCTGTTGTTCATCTGCTGCCGGAATATAACGCTGTCTGCAGGAGTGGGTTCCCATAAGATAGTCATAATACACAACCTTAGCGCCGTTTTTTTCCACTTTAAGATATTTTCCTCATACGGACTTCCTGTAAGGCAAGTGCCGTCAGGCTTTCCGATTGTACGGATTTTCAACTTAGCTGACGTCACCGCCTCATCTATAAAGAGATTCGGCTCAAGCTCAAGATTATCCGGACAATCAAGCAAGTTTGAATACGCGAGCATATCAATTTTTATCTCAGGATGCTTCTCTCCGATAATCTTTGCTATCTGATTTTGTGCGTAAACATAGTTTTCAATGTCGGAATATTTACCGCACTCAGGGCAAGTACACAACGGTTGTTTTCCGTCAAGCGGCCAAAGCGCGATTGTATCTACCGTTGGATTTTTTTCGATCCAGCTTACAATGTTATCTGCAATAACCTGAACAACATCAGGATTTCTGCTGCAGAGTATCCACGAGCCAAAATGGTCAGTGACCTCAAATCGCGTTCCCTCATCCGTCATCTTATAATATTCCGGATGCGTCTCATAGTAATGCTCAGGGAAATACTCGTTTCCCCTTTGCGGCAAAAACAGCGGAATGGCATCGTGATGTCCAACCGTCAGACGGATTCCGCGGCGTTCAATTTCCTCGATAATACCGAGCGCGTTACATTCTTCATGGTATTCCAAAGGCCCGGCAGCAACATAAACTATCGATGCTTGTTCCTTTTCTTTGTTAAACTCGTAAGGGGTCAATTCTTCATACTTGTGCATATTGCGCGACATAACAGCTTTTTCTCCTGAAATATTCATTATCAACACTTATATCTTTATTACGCCATTTGAGAGAGCTTGGTTAAATCTATTTCGCATTTCATACGCTCACCCAAAAGCAGACGCTCAACCTCTTCACATACGTGCTTACCTACTTGATTATTGGATTTAAGGTTGGGCTGTCGGTGGAAACCGTCTCCCACCGACAGCAGAAACATCACTTATTGTGCCGTAAAATCAAGAATACGCTTGATAAGTACTGCAACTTCTGCGCGGGTGGTGTAGTCGGTAGGAGCAATTAGTCCGTTTTTTCCGTTGACAATCCCCGCGGAGATAAGAGCCGAAACTGCATCTTTTGCATAATCCGCAACAACGGCAAAGTCCTCATATTGCGGTTCGCCGCCAATACCAAGCCCTACATTGAGCTTCTGAAGTGCCCTGTATACTATCACCATCATATCCTGGCGGGTGATGTTATTACGCGGAGCATACTTGTTATCGCCGATGCCGCCAACAAGGCCAGTATTACGCGCTATTGCGAGCTCAGCTGCGAAGTAATCGCCCGCTGATACGTCTGAAAAGTTCTCTATGTTATCACTCGTAAGGTTAAATGCGCGGACGAGAAGCAAAGCAAAATCAGCGCGAGTGATGTTTACAGCCGGGCTGAACGTGCTTGCAGTCGTGCCTTTTATTATTCCATCTTCTGCAAGTGAATTTATTGCATCAGCTGCCCATGAGTAGTTTCCAAGGTCGGTGAAGCGGAGAGAACTATTTTCCGTGCCCGTGTTATCCGTGTTTCCTTCATTCTTTTCTCCTTCTCCGCTTTCACCGCTTGCATCTGGAATGTCGGTATTTGTAGTGTCGTCCGGCTTGTCGGTCGGTGCGCCACCGCCTCCTCCACCGCCACCTGAGGATCCCTCTGCAGTTCCGGTTGATGGCTTCTCGGTTTCTCCCGATGATGAACCTCCGGTAGTTGAACCATAAACCGTTATCGTGAAGTAAATGGTGCTTGTTCTTCCATATTCATCAATAGCATCAATCGCGACAAGATTTTCACCCACCTGACTTGAATCAGGCTTCCACGTTACCGTTCCTGTTACAGCATCAACGCTTGCACCACGCGGGAGCTGACGCGCAGAATAAGTTATGCTTCCATCGGTACTCTCATCTGCCGTTGCGCTGACTGTTACCTTAACGGAGCTACCTGCACTTGTTGTCACGCCTTTTGGTGCATCCTCAAATACCGGATGGAAGCTCTCTTCATACGAAAGCGGAATTCTGAATGTATTTCCATCTTCGATGTTATACACAAAGCCACTGTTCATATCAAGCGGATCCTCATAACGGTTTACAAGCGTTACTTTTCCGATATCGAGTTCTGTCTTTCCTCCGGCTGCATCTTCGGCATTGTAAATCTTATACACGCCGTTTTCGCCGCTTGTGTTGTTGATATAAATATATCTGCCAACAAGACTTTCCGGAGAGACTGCAGTGTCGGTTGTTATCGTTATGCTGTTATCAAGCTGAAGCTCTTTTGTGAAGTCATCAACCTTTCCTGTTATCTCACATTTCTCGCTTGTAACTCCGGCAATATTTGTTCCGTCATTTACATAGCGATAAAGAACATTGTTGTTTGCGTCAACTGAGAGAACACCTATGCATCCGCTGAACTCAAAGAGACCATCAACAGTATACGTTACTGCCGGATTTGTTGCGTATACAATATAGTCTGTTCTTTCATCAGACACCTTGACCTTTACCGCACGCGCTACATCAGTCTTTGCAGGTTTTTTATTCCCGGATACAACCATCTCTACGCCGGTAATTTCTTCTATTTTGCTTGTATCGCGATACGGTTCAAAGACGGTTGTAAACATAGAATCAAGGTTTGTTCCCTTTCGCCTTACAAGAACATATTCAAGAGAAGAAATCATTTTGTTCTCAGCTCGGTTCGGCGGATAACCTGTTGCAAGAGCAACTTCAGCAAGACGCTTATCATTGACCATTGTCATTTTCATATGAAGATTCATTGAATACGGAAGAATTTTTCTGTAGTCTTTTATTTTGAAATCCACAGAGAAATTACCGCTTACATTCTGCGCACGGCGTACATTTTCAAGCCAGGTAAATCCGGGATGATATGTGAGTGCTGAGCCCGTCGTCGGATCCTGTCCGAACGGAACATTAAGACCTGCGTATGTTCCTTTAGGATTGCCGTATCGGTCAACCTGAGGTTTAAGCTCAAGCCCTTCTGTTGCATATATTTCATCAGACTGGGCATGGAAGCTGTAGATATGGTCATCGCCGCCGAGAACCCGGAAGAAATCCACCGCATAGAAGGTATCTTCGTCCATCTCCACAGAAACAACCGCTCTGCGATATATATCCACATCTGCGTACGAATTGCCAGAATCCACTTCCATGACTCTGACTTTGCCAGAATCATCAAAATGAACCGGAATACCAAGAGCGCGCTGCTGATTGTCCCCTACCACAGAAACAGTATTGTGGCTAAGCGTTGCCGATACCCACTGTGCACGGTTAGGCTGATCTCCGGTCTGCTCAGGATAACCGAGTTCCGGAGCCATATTTATTCCAAACGCTTCTATTCCGATATCAAGCGCATCGGCATGAACGTGAGACTCATTGTTGTTCCAGAACATCCAGATATTCTTACGTGTATCCCGGCTTGCAGCACTTCCTACAGAATCATACATCTTTCCGCTTCTGAGGATTGAGAAGCCAAAGCCCGTAAGCATCTCACTTCCAAGGTTAAGCTCGCCATATTCTTCAATAACCTTCAGAATTTCTTTTTGAACTGCCTCGGGATCTTCATCATAAATATTTCCATAGAGCCCCTCAACGGAATTCCCGTTTCTGTCATATGCATACTGCGCAAGCTCAATTATCCCGGTTTTCATAAAATATGATGCAGCACTACTTGCCGATATCAACTCATCTACCGATGCAGTGTAGTGGCCATCCCCTATTTGAGCATATCCCTTTGCCTTTGAAAGACGGATATTTGCATCAAACATACTAAAGAACTTCGGATTTTTATAAACATCGGCAACTGCATAATCATCATACATTGCAATGTTATCTGCAACCGGCAGGATGCGTCCGAGCTGACCTATATTATATGCAGGAGACTCCTGCGGATGACCGTCACGGTCTATTACCGACATAAGATGATTAAGCAAATTTCCGCCCGTTATCTTTCTTGGATTGTTTATAGCTTCTCCTGGTTGCAAAATCCAATCTATCATCTCTTTGCTTTCCGGATAGTGGTCAAGTATAAGCGATATTTGAGAGAGTGTGGATTGATACTTTCCGAAATTTCCGGCTATAAGATTTTTTCTGATTCCGTCATACGCCTCACGGAGGAAATTATCCTCAAAGTGCTGACGAATAAGCCATGCGTTGGTTTTTGAATTATCAAGTCCGTATTTTTTCGACTCAGCACTCAGTATGCTTATTATTTCTTCATCCTCTGTCAGAGGATAGAAAGCATCATAAGCCTCTGTGAAGAGATCTACAAGCACCGGTTCACGAATAACTCCGGTGATCTTTCCGTATCCCGATCCGCCATGTGCCGTATAGAAAAACTCATTATGCAAATCCCAATAGTAATCCGGGTATAAATCTGCAATTCTGTCAAGAATCAAAAGCCCTGCCTTTCCGTATTTTTTATCACCGGTGTAAATGTACGCATTCTGAAGTGCAGGAATAACTTTCGCAATAAGTCCTTGATTGCTACCCGCAGAAACCCAGAGCCCATCATGGAGATAATATGCAATGAACGAAATGCGCTGCGGAAGTCCATTTTCAAGTGTTTCTCCAGTGAGAAACCCCCATCCATCGTCAACACCCCAGCCTTCACCCTTTTCGGGGTAAAGGTCATTTGCAAGATATCCGTTTTTCTGACGGTCTGCAGACTGGTTTGCGAAAAATCCCGAGTCTATAAGCCTTTGATTTTCGTTGCGCGCCCGCTCTGCATTAAACCTTCCGTATTCGTCAAGCCCAAGCTCATAATAGCTTTGAAAATCATTGCTCGGGAAAAGACGCTTACATTCCGGACACTGGATTTTCCACGGACGAACAAGCGGATTAACAATCCACGGATACAAACCATATTCCGCACGGCAATCTGTTTTGCAATATGCACATGAATAAGCTTCAGGGTCTGTATTATGACTTATAAGCGTGCTTCGCGGCAAGCCCTCCGGCTCAATCAACGAGCGAATCTTCATTGCCTCTTCAACGTATTTATCTGCCTTTTCCACAGCGTTGTCGCGCATATCTTTTGCCCAATCATACTTTGCAATATTAGAAAGCGTGCTTTCGCGCATCTGCATTGTATGATACGTAGGCTCATATTTACCGTCAACAATCTCTATTTCAAGGCTTTCAGTTCTCTTTATGCCGTTTTTTGAAACTTCAACTGTAAAGGTTACCTTACCCAGTTCATTAAGCGTAATTTCACCTGCATCATTTATCGGCGCAATCTCCGGATTGCTTGACGAGAACGTGCTCTCTTCTTCCGTAAGCTCAAGTTCTTTTCCGAGATTTGTGAGCGCATGCGGAATAAGCTTTATGCTTCCTGCATTTTTAAGGACATAGTATCTTCCCGCAGAGAGCGAAAGCGAAAGCTTGTCAAAGTCAGACGGGAAAACGTCAAATGAAAGAACGTATTCTTTTGTACTATCACCAAGCGAAGCTACAACTCTTACGCTTGCCTGACCTGCGGCAATTGCAGTTACAACGCCGTCTTCTCCAACCGAAACTGTTCCCGGAGTTTCGGACACATAGCTTATCTGAACGCCGGGGTTTTCGGTTATCCTTCCACCGGGTTCAAGAACGGCCTCAACCTCAATATCCACTGCTTCATCAACAAAAACGGTTTTGTTGTTTACCTTAGCTGTTACTGCATATAAGGTTTCTTCAGTTACAGTTACATAAACTTCTTTTGTAAAGCTTTGGCTTCCAAGTTTTGCAGTAACCATGACAGTCGCATCACCCGGAGCAAGTGCGCGTATTTTTCCTGTTTTTACATCAAGAGAAATAACATCTCGGTTGTTACTTGCAAATGTGATACCATCGGTATATTCTTCGGTGCTAAGATAATCTGCACCAAATCCATATTCCGCTCCGTTGCTCATAATGAGCGCAGCGTCGATTTCGGCAATCTCCCCCGCCGCAAGCGTGATATTCTCTTCATCTACGCTGACTTCTACCGGAACAGGCATCTCATCAATCGGAGTAAGCTTTACATATGTTATATACGGATACGTAACATTTCCTTTCGTGCTTCCTGTTATATCAAGCGCGCCGATAAGAACCGTGTGAATACCCGAAGAAAGCTCTATTGTATTGAGCGTTTTCGGCTCGTTCATCTGAACTTCCCGGGTTTCAAAACGGTGACTGTATGTTCCCATAAACTTGCCGTCAATAAATATCGAATTTATTCCTGCCATATCAGAGCCGGCGCCTGCGTACTCAACTCTGTATATGCCATCTGTCGGAACGTTAAAATCAAACGCAAATCGGTTCGTAGTTGTTCCCATTCCGTTTATCCATGAACCTGTGAATGTTGCACGCACACCATATAGTTCGTGTCTTTCAAGAGAGGTTGCAATACTGTTTCGGCTAAGCTCATAATTTATCGTCCAGCCGTTTGATGCTATGGTCGCCGCAGAAGGAGTATAGCTTGCGCGGAAATCAATCATTATTTCTTCAGCAGTGCCCTCTGTTACATTTACTGTAACTGCATTACTGTGAAGATCTTCCGCCCCGCGGTAAGTTACCTTTGCGCGGATGGTAGCATATCCAACCTCTACTCCTCGTACAACGCCGTTTGCATCGACGGTTACTGCATTTTCAGGGTAACTTTCCACAATCTCAAACGTTACGTTTTTTAGCGGAATTTCAATTTCCTGACCGCTTTCGAGCGTTCCTGAAATTGCGAGTTGCCCCCACGAACCGTCTTTTACAGATGCAGGTCCCGTAAGTTCTGCCGAAACAAGCGGATATGTATCATAAACCGATATCTTCACAGCACTTGACTCAGCCACTACATCTTCATATGTTGCATATGCCGTGATATAACATTCACCGTCACCCACAGCAAGAACTTTTCCGTCATCGTCGACATAGGCAACTCCGTCATCCGAACTCTGATATGAAAGCATGCAATCATCAGTGTGTATCTCCTGCCCGTCATACATTGCAAGCGATATAGAAAGATCACTCTTGTCACCGGGTTCAAGAGAAGGTTCGTCTACCGTGAGACTTACATCCTTTAAGTAGTTTACAACAAGCCTTGTTTTTCCGCGGACAGTTATTCCATCTTTAGAGGCATAAGCCGTTATCGTGACGACACCACCCATATGAGCATTCACCGTACCATCGCTCTCGACAGAGGCAATTGCTTCATCTGATGTTACATAAGTTATGTCATATTCATCATTTGAAAGAACCTTACCGTCAGCAGAATAAAGTTTAACATCCGCTGCACAGTTTTCTCCCGGCTGAAGAAGGTATTCTGTTGTTATCTGCAAGGAACGAAGCTCATTCGAAATAACCTTTACCTTAAAGCTTGTCGAAAGGACAGCATCACCAGCTACTACCTTTGCAGTCACAATTGCTGTACCTTCAGAGATCGCAGTAATAACACCGCTTATCTCATCAACCTCTGCAACAGAAGGATTTTGTGAAGAGAAGGTTATCTCTGCATCCGATATATCTGCATAGGTTTCATCGTTATTAACGAGCTTTACAGTGCTCTGCGCCGTTTCCCCCGCCGCAAGCGTTGCCTTATCGACAAAAAGCTCTGCCTTTTCCGGTGCAACGCCATCGACTACGCAAACCGGAAGAGTTGCCGAGCGCATTACGCTGCCGAGAGTTATGGAGGCTGTTATGGTAGCAACGCCTTCGCCCGTAACAGTTATTGTTCCGTTGGGAGCTACGGTAGCGACGGTCTCATCAGAGCTTGCATAAGAAACCACTGCGGTTTTCGCCTTCCCGGCGGCATCAAAGCTCTTAATTTCCATTCCTGTGGTTGAGAGCGGAACAGCAGTTGTTGTTATGCTATCACCTACTTTGAGATTTCCCATAGATGCCATTGGAGTAAAGCTGACTTTATCAAACTCTACCTCATGGAAGGAAAAATCAGCAAAATAAAAGCTTCCCGTCCAAGCAGATTTTCCTGAATTTATGCGTGGCTGAGCTGTGATTTCAATTTCAACATCCGATATATCAAATGGAGTTGTGTTAAAGCTTTCCCATTCCCCGTCCCCCGACGGAGCAACACGATAGGAGGTCGAAAGCGCACCGTATACATCCTCACCCTTTCCATAATACTGGAAAAGAGAACACGAAAGTGACGGAGCGTTCGTTACCCCGGTTCTATTTACCCAACCGGTAAATTCATATATCTTAGAATTGTCAAGAACAAAACCGCCGCTTTGACCGCCCTTATTTGCATATCTGTCGGTTGCAACGATAATCTGATTGTCAACACTTACATTTTCGCGTGTTACCTTCAAAAGATTTGAAAGCTTAGAACCATAAGACTCACCATTAACTATCGCTACCTTTTCGGCATATACGGACACAGCCGGGACCCACCAGAACTGATTTTTATCTGCTGCAACAAAATCGTCCATTGCCCCCGTTTGCAGAGAAAATCTTCCTCCGTCAAAAGTGCCTTGGTCAACACCGCGGCTGTCAAGTATATTCTCACCTACAACCGGAATTTCAATTGATGCAGTTTTTATTTTGTTCCCACCGAAATCTGCAGTTGCAGTTATGGTAACTCTGCCGATATTGATGCCGGTTACGTTTCCGTTTTCATCAACCACAGCAATTTTTTCATCCGAAGTTGTAAAGGCAATATCCTTTGCACGTTCTGCGTTGAGCACTTCTACCTTTGCCGTATCGCCCACATTTACAAGCTTTGCCTTAAACTGAAGCTTTATTCCATCGGGGTCATCCATAACCGTAAGCTTTACAGCCGCGCTCTTTGTTCCGCCGCCGAGCGTTACGGTTGCACGGATTTCCGTTGTTCCTGCGGAAATCGCAGTCACTTTACCGGTGCGTGAAACTTTTGCAACTGTTTCATCCGCGCTTGAATACGTAATTTCAGCATCGGAAAGATTCCCCTTGCTACCATCATTCATTATAAGCGAAACCGCAATTTCTTCGCTATCTCCGACAATCATACTTTCCGCCAGCTCCAGCTTTACAGAATCAAGCTTTACCGGAGGTTTTTCTTCAACACACAGATTGATATAGCCTACGCGTGTTACACCGTCGAGGGTTACCTCTGCTTTTACATTTGCATTCCCAACGGAAACAGGTGTTACCTTGCCGTTCGCATCAACCGTCAATATAGATGTGTTGTCACTCGTAAAGTTAATGGATGCACCCGAAAGGTTTGCCTGTGTACCGTCACGGAGTGTTCCAGAAACGGAAAGCATACCTATTTCCTCAAGCCATACGGTCTGATTATCTGCAGAAAGCGAAACAGTGTGAAGAATATTCTCATCTGTCGCGGTTATCGGAATAACACTTGTGAGAGTTGTTTCTCCGAGCGTTGCAGTTGCAGTTATGTCAGCAGTCCCTTCACCGACAACCGATATAACACCTGCATTTGAAACCGTCGCAACTGCAGAATCAGTTGTAGCATATGTAACCGGAACCGACTGTTTTGTTCCCGATGCATTAAAGCTGATAATTTCTTTTCCTGTATTTGAGAAATGTGCTACGGTTGTTGACAACGTATCTCCTACCGAAGCTACACCGGAGCCTTCTTTGAGTTCAAAATCAAGCGTGCTGTACTTTACCTCGTGGAAGGACGCATCCGCAAAATAGAAATCGCCTGTCCAAGCAGACTTTCCCGACGAAAGCTGAGGCACTGCATACACCTCAACACTATCCGGAATAAGACGCATATCGTATGCCGAAGTGTTAAAATACTGCCAACCGGAAGTCTCTGAATTTTTTCCATCACCACCGTTAGCGGAAGCCATATCTCCATACTTCGTAATCTGCGTTTTATCGTCGGGTGTGGTTCCGTGGTTTACGCGCGCCGTCACCGAAGGGGCATTTGTCATATCATCAAAGTTCATCCAACCGGTAAATTCATAGAGCTTTGTATGATCGACAAGATATGCACCGTACTGATATCCCGTCGCAGGCTTAAACTCACTCGTTCTTATAGCTATCTGCTTATTAGCAGCTTCTGTTGTTCTTGAATATTTAAGAACATTTGCGTTAGGATTTACTGCAGAAGCCATTGATACAACATCTGCTGTCTGGGCGTATGCTGATTCCGTTGTTGCTGCCCAGAAGGACGCCGGCTTACAAAGTTTTGTAAAGCCATAATAAAATCTTGCAAACTGGTCTTTAAAAAGCGATGCACTACCACCTGCGAAAGAGCCGTTATCTAGACCGCGGCTGTTAAACAGGTTTTCACCGACAACTGCGATTTCGACAGAGTCGGTTTTTACAACTCCGCCACCGAAATCCGCAGTAACCGTAACCGTCGCATTACCTATTGAAAACGCAGTTACGGTGCCGTCGTCCTTTGCGTGAAGCACGTTGCTATCCGAGCTTTGGATGTGCAGCGTAGCACCGCTTGCTCCGCTTATTGAAAGCGCGGCAGACGAGCCGACGCTGAGTATCTTCTGCGGGAATGCGACCTCTATATCCCCTGCTGCAAGAGATGCCGGGATAAGAGACAGCAGCATGCTTATTGAAATTAGTAATGAAAGTAATCTTTTCATTAGGCGTCTCCTTTCAAATGGAGGGATTCTTTTTCTTTTATATTATAGCGGAGAGGGGTGACTCTCCGCTACAGGTATGTTTTCCCTATTAGTTGTGGATATATTCGCCGTCAGTGATAAGGGTGTAAGCATCTCCGTTTCTGAGAATTGCATAACCGACATATGTTCCCGCGTTATCTGCGATAACACTGAACTGGCTACCCTTTGTTGTCATTGCAATGTTTGTTTTTTTACCGGATTCTTCATCGGTGAACATAATACCCTTTTCAACTGCACCGGAAAGACCGATAAACTCTGCCATTACGCCGGTTTCAGCGTCTACGTCAAAGCTGTCGATGATTATCTTCATCTTACTGCCGGTGTATTGGAAATTACGGTCAACATAAACCGCTTCAACCGGACAGCTTTCCCAAGCCTTGAATGTGTAGGTTGGATCAACGCTTACAATCTCGCCATTCTTCTTCCAGCACTTGAATGTGCCTGTTCCGTTTGGCGTGCAGGTGACAAGGTCGCCATAACCGTATTTATCTTCATCTGTGGTGCAATTAGTTGTTGTTATCACAATGTTCTTTGCCGGCTTATCAAGCGCATAGGTTGCGACGTAGATATTTTCGCCGTACTTCTGCCAGCCGTTTGATGTTCCGTAGCCCGGCATTGTTACACGGTCATTCTGACCTACGTTCGGGATAAGCTGACCGTTTGCGTTGTAGTATTCCGGAGCGGAGATATCATCTTCATATACCGGAATGAGATAATTTGCATATTTTTCATCCGGGAGATAATCTGTAAGCTCGTTTGTCTTATAGAGAAGAATTTTCTTCTGTGCAGTAAGGCCTTTTGCCCAGTAGAGGAACTTTTTACCTGCTTTGTTTCTTGCCGGAGCAATAACGGTATGTGTTCCATCACCATTAGGTTCAGAAGTTATGTTATCCACGCCTTCTTTGCTGATAGCAATTACTGTGGGTTCATCATAGTCTGCATCGGTCTTTTCCGGAGTGAAAGCATCAACGACATCCTTTTCAACATCAAAGGTGATTGTGCGGGTTACAGTTTGTCCTCCGGCTGTTGCAGTTGCAGTAATTATTGCTGTACCTGCGCCAACTGCGGTGATATTACCGCTACTGTCTACAGTTGCGACATTTTTATCTAAGCTTTCATATGTTACAGAAATAGCTTGCTTTGTTCCTGATGCATTATAGCTTACAATTTCTTTTCCCGTATTTGAAAGATGCTTGAATTGAGTTGATGTTTCAAAGCCCACCTTTGCATTGCTCAAGCCACTGTTAGAAGTAAAAGAAGGATCGTATTTTACCTCATGGAAAGAGGCGTCCGCAAAATAGAAATCACCTGTCCATGCTGATTTGCCTGAAGAAAGCTGAGGCACTGCATACAACTGAACGTCATCCGGGATAAGATGCATATCGTATGCAGAAGTGTTAAAATACTGCCATCCTGCTATGTCAGAAGTTTTGCTATCACTACCATAAGAAGACGCCATTTGACCATACGCCGCAATTTGTGTTGTATCATTCGGTGTTGTTCCGTGGTTTACACGACCTACAACAGCGGGTGCATTTGTCATTTCGTCAAAATTCATCCAGCCGGTAAACTCATAAAGCTTTTCATTATCCATCGGATATGCACCATACTGATATCCATCTTTATGCATAAACTCACTGGTTCTTATCGCTATCTGCTTATTTGTAGCTTCCGTCGTTCTTGAATATTTAAGAACATTTGCATTAGCATTTATTGCAGAAGCCTTTGTTACAACCTCTGCTGTCTCGGCGTATGCTGATTCCGTTGTTGCAGCCCAGAAGCTTTCACTCTTGCAAAAGTTCGTCCATCCATGATTAAAGCGCGCAAACTGAGCCTTAAAAAGCGATGCGTTCCCGCCCGCAAAGGAGCCGTTATCCACGCCACGGCTGTTAAACAGATTTTCACCGACTACCGGGATATCAACAGTGGCGATTTCCGCACCACCGTTCTTTGCCGTTATTGTTACTCTGCCTATTGCCATACCTGTAACAACACCGTTTGCATCAACGGTTGCTACGCTTGTATCGGAGCTGATATATTCGTCTGCTGTTGCGCCTGCAAGCACAACCTGTGCTGTTCCATTTACGTTTACGATTTGTGCTGGGAGAGCGAGCGTTACGTCAGCTTCATCAGCTGCAAACGCCGTACCTGTGAAGGCAAAGCTTGCCATAACGCACAGGGTTAAAAGTGTTGCGAGTAATCTTTTGCTGTTTTTCATTGTTTTTCCTCCTAAAAATTGAATTTTTTTATATATAAAGCACTACGCACCAAAATCCCTCCACCGTCATTCGACGGTCCCCCTCCCTTTAGGCAAGGGAGGCACTTTTTGAGTACGGTGTGCTGTATTTTCTTAAAGCGAGTTTATAAGTTCTGAGGATTCCTCGATAAGCTTTTCCGCAGTGCCTTTGACATAGCGTGCAGAGTTAAACTCATATCCACCCTCATCGTACACCTGCGCCATCGGGTAATATCCCTCATAGCCGTTGGTACAACAAGCAGGAATGGTGAAGCCAAACTTTGAATTTGACTTAACTCCGCATCCGACATCCGTAAAAGGTTCGCCCGGAAATCCGGCAAAAGCGACGTCGCCAACAGAAACTGCCGAGAGGATAAGTTCTTTTTCATCCGGCTCTTTTTCAAGAGCAACAATGCGACTTGCCCACGGAACGCGAGTCATACTTATTTTCTTGCCAACGTAATTTTCCGGATGGTCAAGATATTCCTGATAAATTTCTTTTGCCTCAACAAGCTCTTCGGCATTTCCCTTATTATTCAATACCGTAACGATTTTGCGGGCAAAAGAAATTTTATCCCCGTCTATTTTTTTTGCAAGCGGATAATTTTCAATTACCGACATTGCGATTTTCTTTCCCATATACTCGGCACGGTGGTATCCGCGCCCCTGCTCAGCCGGAAGAGATACATCGATATGGTTTGAGTCGCCCTGGGTTCCGTTGATATACATACAAAGCGAATTCGGAACAAGCGCTTCATACGTTTTGCGGACAAAATGAGGATAATCTGCAGAAACGAAGTTACCGCCCGTTGTATCCGGATGCGTCTGGAAGTTTACAATTCCGATTTCAGGCTTGCCCTCGCGCTTTACAATTATAAGCTGAGACATCTCATCCGGTGTACCGTGCATCTTCACGATATCAGGGTTCTGATAGCCGGGGTTTGTAAGAATTGAGCCGTCACGCATCTCATAACGGCGGATGAAGGAAACACCCTCTGCCTTGCCGCGCGTGCCGTAAAGCTCTGCCGGTGCAAGGTCTCGCACCGCCATAACGGCAACATCGGTCAGTCGCTGTTTTAAAAACTCTGTATATTCCGGATTTTCGTTTGCACCATCACGTGCTACACTCATTACACCGAGGTGCGTATGCGTGCAATGCATGAAAACACCGGTTTCATCGGTTTCGCAAGCTTTTGCAACAAGCGGAGATATCTCGTTTGCAAGTATCTGTGGCATTCCCAGAAGGTCGATACTCATAACAATGGCACGGTTTTCTCCATCGTCAAACGCAACTGCCGTTGCAAGAAGCGGATCGAGAATCCCTTCCATCAGACGTTCATAATAATATCCTGCAAGCTTCGTGCCAAGCATAGGAGTTATATCCACCCGTGCATAACCTACTTTTAACTTTGACATTTTAATCACCTTTCCCTTTTACTTTGAAATTCTCCCTGCCGTCATCATTTTTATGATACTTACCTCGCGAACTCTGCCGGACTCGCCTTTATAATAAAGCCTTGGCTCTTCAAGCTCGGCAAGCGAAGAAACTTTGCCATTTACATAATCTGATATCCTTGCCTTTGTTGTGTCGAGCCTTGCGATTACGGCACCGTATTTGACATCCATTGTGTCCCAACCAATAGGCTTATATATTTCCATCCACACTTCGCGGTGATGTTCGCGAAGCGACTTTGCTCGCTCAATAAGCTTTGGAAGAACGTTTTCGGCTATTTCCGACAGTTCTGACATATTCTTTTCGTCATACGCTTTCTTCATTCGTATTCCGATATTTGCCTTTAGCGCAAGCGCAGAGGCAACTTTCTCAAGAAGCGTGAACACCGACGAGAATTCCCCGCTACGCGATGCCGCGTTTTTCATACGCTCCGTAAGCTCTGCATACTGTGCAGAAAGCTTATCTCCCTCGACATTTCTGTCAAAAAAGCCCTGCAAGGGATCCTGCCACATAAGGTATTGCGAAAGATTTGTATAATCAAGGCAATCACGGGCATCCTCACCAAACATATTGTCAAAATATCCCGTAAGATAAAAGTCATCGAAATTGGCACCCGTGCACGCCTTGAAACGCTTTTTAAGTTTTTCTTTGTCAAAGCTTCCGTTATAATCAAGCTCTGCCCAGAGCTGCATACCAAGAAGGGTTGCAAAAATGTTATGCTCACCCGCGCCACCCCAGATTGTGGCGAACACATCCTGCACTCCGCATTTTCTGCAAGCGGAAAGCGCCGCAATTGTGGTTTTGAAGGTTTTGGGATAGTCAACGCCAAAACTCGTCCAACTCCATATCGCACCTACGAAAACGATGTTTTCAGAAAGGAGCTGATGGCGCTTTATAAGTGCCACATAGTCATCCTCGTTTGCATGACAGTAATCCCAATAAGAAAGCCCTACATCCTTAGGCGCAGAGTCAATAATCTCCTGCGGAAGCGGCTTTTCAACGGAATAATAATCGTAAAACGGAATTCCGGTATTGTTTGCCATGCGCATATACATATCCGAGAACATCATCGGTTTGAGATTACGCTTTTTGCATATTTCAAGCACGCGGCTTACATGCATTTGCATAACTTCATACGGTTCCGTGTAGCCGTGGCGTCTGAGGTATTCGCCAAGGCCGAGGTTCCACGCCTCGTCAAGCCCGACGTGAATTTTATTTGTACGAAGCGGGCGTGTTACCGCATCAATCATTTTTTCTATAAAGGTATAGGTTTTTTCCTCGCCTACAAGAAGAACACTTTCATTCTCTTTTATTTCAGAATATGCCGGCCAACGGAGAACCGAAGCCAGGTGACCGAGAGTCTGAATGCACGGAATAACCTCTATACCGAGCATATATGCAAAATCGTCAATCTCACGAAGCTCTGTCTCGGAATATCTGCTTCGCATATAGCCGAAATACGGCTCATCCGGAAGCTCGAAGGAGTCTTCCATATAGATATAAAAGCGATTAAGCCCCATAAGAGCCATTCTTGTAATAATACGCTTTAAGCTTTTCATCGTTGGTGCGGCATTTCCCTGATTTACGTCAAGCATAATGCCGTTACTACGAAAAGCAAGCGTTTCTTCTACTGAAATTACCTCTCCGTTGTTTTCGAGGATATAACTGAGTCCTCTGAAGAACATAACAGGCGTGCCGTAGGATATTTTAAACTTTTCGCCGTTAAACGAAACCGAGAGCTTATTCTCATCGTTTTTTTCTGCCTCTACACATATCCCGTCAGGTGATATTTCAAAACCAAGGCGAGAGGACATTTCCTCAAGGCCAGCGAAAACAGGGATAATATCTCCGATAAAATTAAACTTTTTCATTTTTCTCTCCGTTTTTTAAAACTTAATCGGATCAAGGCTGAAAATATCCGGATACTTCTTAAGGTCACAAACAAGTTTTGCCTTTTGCTCTTCGGAGAGCTTCTGCATCGGGAAAGCCGCTTCTCCGAACGGGATTCCGCGAAGCTCAAGAACATATTTGAGCGCAGGGATAAGAGTTCCCGTCCCACGAATTGCCGCACGGATTTTATGTATATCGTTCTGTGCTTTTCTTGCACCTTCAATGTTTCCGGCTTTAAACTCTGCATACAGCTTTTTGAATAGCGGAAGTGCAACGTTGTAGTTCGCACCGATGCCGCCGTCTGCGCCTGCGGCAAGACCGCAGAGAAGAGTTTCATCCGGGCCATTGATTATGTTTATTTCTCCGTGCGTCATTTCTTTCAGCTGAATAACATCAAAATAATCACGGCTGCTCCACTTAATTGAGGTAATATTATCAATCTCAAAGAGCTTTGCAACTAAGTTTGCATCCATCTGAGCGCCGCTTGCCGGGAAGTAATAAATCATAACCGGAATTGAAACCGCAGAAGCAAGCGCCTTATAGTAATCATACACTTCGCGCTCGTTGTATTGGAAATAAAACGGTGGAACAGCAGCAACGCAATCCGCGCCCATACGTTCTGCGTGCTTGGCAAGCTCTATTGTTTGCATGGCATCAATAGATGCAACGTGAGTTATAATCGGCATTTTGCCCTTCAGCTCATCAATTACAACCTCACACATTCTTTTGCGAGTCTCTGCATTGAGAACAACGCCCTCACCGGTTGCACCGCAGACGTAAACGCCGTCCGCCCCCTCGGCAAGCTGATACTTACAGAGCATCCTTGCAGCATCCTCGCGCAATGTTCCCTCTTCATTGATCGGCGTCAAAAGCGCCGGCATAATTCCTTTAAATTTCATCTTAATCTCCTTTTCTCAGCCAAGTGTATTGTACACCCAATGCACACAAGCATGCAGGTGTATTGTACACTACTTTTAAAAAATTTTATTCACTTCCCCGGCAAAAGCCGGGGATATATTACGTTGCTCTTATTACGAGGTTTGTTGGGATGATAACTTCCTCTTTCGGACGCTGCGGCTCTGCAATCCGCTCTGTTAAAAGTTTTGCCGCAATTTTGCCTATCTCCTCGCCGGAAAATGCAAGTGCCGTGAGGCGCGGTGACATCATTTTAGCGTAGCTGCTATTATTGATACCCACAATCCCCATATCCTTCGGCAGATAAATTCCCTGTTCTTTAAAGGTATCTCTGAACGTATGTATCTTTACATCTGTGTGGATAAGACCATCTGCAATTTTTAGCTTTCCTATTATCTCACCCGTGTGCAAGCCAATGAGTTTTTCATCCGGCTCTACGCCGTACTCCTCATGAGCTTGCATATATCCTTGAAGGAACTGTTTTCCGATAGTCGGGCTTGGATGGCGAAAAAGGATAATTTTCCTTCTGCCCTGCCCGAGCAAATATTCCGTTGCCTTCTTGCTTCCTTCAAGAAAATCTACCCGAACAATATCACGGTTCAGATCTCCAATATCACGGTTGATGCATACCGCAGGAAGAGAGCCGATAGCCTTTGCCACCTCCGAAGAGTCGTACTCTTCATTCGGAGGCGGGAAGATTATGATTCCGTCAAGACCAAGGTGAATTGCCTTTTCAAGGTCGTTGAATTTCAACGGAAGAACGAGAATTCCGCGTTTCTGCATATAGTCAAGAATCGAGCTGAAAATAAGTGGCTGAACGTTAAAATCGCTCATATAGTTGTCAAGGACTACACCGATAATCTTTGTTCCTGTGTTCTCAAACTCAGTAGTCCTCGCAACATATGCGCCCTTTCCGCGCTCTATCCGCAAAAAGCCGTCGTTAACGAGATTTGAAACAACCAACGAAACAGTGGGTATACTGATTTCGTACTGCTCCGCAAGCTGACGAATAGACGGAAAGCGTTCTCCGCAATCGTAATACCCATTTATAATAGATTCACGCAGAAAATTATAGAACTGTTTTGACTTACCGTATTTTGAAAAATTCGGCATTATGCATTCTCCTTTGACGCTGATATATACAGCCTCGCAAAGGAGGTGTACAATACACTTATATTATATCCTTACACTCTTTGAAAGTCAATACTCAAGCTATAGATTTCACAATTTTATTTTTCTCAGAAAAACTGTCGTTTCGCTTTATTTCATCATCGTTTCAACAAGCGATAACGCGAATAACTTATGCATTTCACGAGTGGGATGATTGAGTTTATTTGACAGAAGCTCGGTTATGTTCACGCCGCATTCCGCCATCCGTTTCCATTTTGCATACACATCGCAGACCGGAACGTTTTCTTCCTCACAGACAGCTTTTGCTGCATCCACATAACGGTCAAGCACACCTCTGCGCTGTCTGTCGGAAATTTTCTCTGCAAGCGCCACAAAATCCGAATGTATCATTTCACTCACATTTTCCGCCATCATGCATGGTGTCATGAAGATTATCTCACTTCCGGCTTCTTTCAAACGACGAAAAATACCGCGTAAACTCTCGGCATATTCGCCTATCCCCTCATCTTCCTTTTCACAATCGTTAAGTCCGAAACAAACAACCGTAAGATCGGGGTTATACGAGAGAACATCGCGTTCAACGCGAGAAAGACCATAAGGAGCCTTTGTTCCCGCAATGCCCGCATTTATGATGTTGATCGGAACCGTTGGAAAAAGAACGCCAAGAATTTCCGATACTCTTTTGTGGTAAACGCTATCTCTGTCAAACACGTTACAAAAGCCGCCGTTTCTTTTTGGCACAAGCTCAAAACACCCTTCGGTAACACTGTCTCCCAAGAAAGCTATGGTCGGGCGTGAATTATCTGAACACTGCGCCCTTGCTGCTATTTTCTCGATTATCTTCATTTTAACATCTCTCTCATAAATTCATCAGCAAACCACTCCTGCACTTTCGGCACATAATGCGCACGGTCAGGCGCGAGGATTCCGAAATACATTTTATCCTCAGGATTCCACCACGGGCAGTTTCTTGGCTCGACAAGCTTTGCATCAAAGCGACCTGCCTGACGAACGATTTCTTCGTTTATGATATCCTCACTCTCAAGCGGAAGATTATAGCGCTCAAGTCCTCCACGAACTACTATCTTATAAAGATACGTCGGCACATTTCCACCCATAGACTCACGCATAACATCGAAGTGGTAATCGTATCTTTCCTTGAAATCATCACGGAGATATGCTTCATGCCACACCTCTTGCTCACAACCAAGCCAGTGCCAGCCGATGACCTCCGGATTTTTGCCTGCATCAGTTAAATTCTTCATAACAAGCTTATTTATATGCAGTGCAAGCGGAAGAAGAGAAATGTTGACCTCTGCGCCCATTCCGGGTTTTAAAATCTTTTCTCTATCACGATTCCACATTCCGTTTATAATGCCCTGACTTCCAATTGAAATCTGAACAATGTAGAGATCCGGCAGATCCTTTCCCGAATCAATTGCCGTCTGCCATTTCTTTGCGACGAAGTACGCAAGGCTTGCTGTATGATCCTGGCTTTCACCAAGATTCTTACCCATACTTGTCCATCCGCTCCATGTAACATCCGTAATATCAAATGACTGATTTGGGTTGCGATCGAGACCGAATACGTTTTTCATCGGTGTAAGAACTTTATCTTCTTCCGAAAGAAACTGCTGATGTGCTGTCGCGTTAGACTGTCCGTTTATAAACAGAACTGCCGCTTTTGTATCTTTTTTCATTTATATCACCTTACTCAGGTTTTGTTTCAAGCTTAAGCGGGAAATCGCCAAGCTTATTTACCTTAAAGCCGTTATTTTTGTATTCTTCATAATCAAATGCTTCAAGCTCATCTATTGCAAGCTTGTGGAATTCATAGAAATTATGCCACCACTCATATCCCGAACCAAGCTCTGCATTGAGATACGCATCTGCAATATCACACCCCATTGCAGGTGCAACATAGAATGCACCCATTGCAAGAACATTTACACCATTACCCGTAATTGCTCGGAGCGCTGCAGGAACGCTTTCTACAACGCCTGCGTGAACGTGCGGACATTTGCTTGCTGCAATATGAATTCCCATACCTGTTCCGCAGAAAAGAAGCGCACGCTCAAACTCACCTTCGCTTATCATTGAGCCGACACGAAGACCTACTCTATGGAACATAAGGTCTGTATCGTCAGGGTCTGAATCCACTCTGACACCCACATCCGTTATCTTCCAGCCTTTTGCCTTAAGGTGAGCCACTACCGCCTCTTTAAGCGGGTAACCTGCAAAGTCTGCACCTACTACGAGATATTTGTCTTTTACTGTTTTCATAATCTTTTCCTCCGTTATTTAAATTTAATGTGCGCATTTTCCAAAGACTGTAAAGTTTGCAACAGCAGGTTGGATTCCATCAGGAGCCCCAACAACTGTAAGACGCACTTTTCGTGCGTTAACCTTTTCAAAGGTCCTATAATCAACACACAAATCCCTTTTGTTATCGGATGCATCAACGAGCATTATCCACTCGTCGGAATCAGGCTTTGCGTATTCTACCGTATACTGAAAAGCACCGGGATTTATTCCGTCAAGAGTTTCCATTCCTATATCGCGCCACATAATACGCATAGCTTCGATATTATATCCTTTTTGAGAACCAAGATCAATTTCAAGAGTTCTTTCCTTATCATCCGGCTCGGGTTGCCACCATGTAAGTCCGCTATCATCCACGGCATAAAGAGCATCACGCCCCGGCATTGCGCTTGAAGCTTTTACCGGTTGATAGAACGTCAACGGCAAAAGACCGACATCGTTGCCCCGCTCCGGATTTTTCACAACTCCCGGCGCAAACTGCGGGGTTTCGGTTAGCTTAGGGCAATACAGCTCTCCGTTTTCATCTATACCGAGCGGATCCATTCCGACCCTGCGTTCATACCTATAATTGTAGCCAAAGAAATATGTATAGAACACCCAATATGTATTATCCGGACCTTCTGTGATGCTTCCATGACCTGCGCCGCGAAGAAGTCCGTGTCTTTTCAGAGTCAGCGGGTCATGCTTTTCCTGACGTTTGAATCCCGAAAGCGGACCTTCGTCTGAATAAACAATTCCGCAGGCGTATGTTGAATACTGCGTTCCGCTTCCCGAATAAAGCAGATAATAACGCTTTCCAATTTTTATCATCCACTGGCCTTCTGTGTAGCCAATGCGTTCGTTCTGGTTGTATTCACCATGACGTTCCCACTCTTTATCAGGAGAGAATGTGTTAATCCACACAGGTTCGGAGATAAGTTTCCACGGCTCGTCCGGATCACACTCGGCACCCACAGTTCCGATAACGGTTTCCACGTCTTCGCCCTCTTGCGGTTTTCTTACTGCACACCAGTAGAAATACAGCTTGTCATTTTCTGTGAAATAGCAACCATCTGCAACTTTCATGCCATTACCGTGCATATCCGTAAGATTTCCGCAATGCTTAAACGGACCGAGAGGACTATCCGCAACATACATTTCCGGCATACCGTGACCGCTTAAATACCACTTCCCCCGAAACTGAACAACAGCCGGACTATAACGCAGGTTATCAATGCCGATATCAACATATTTCCAATTTACAAAATCCTCACTGACATATGCCACGCTGTAGCTCGGATACATTATCCACTTACCGTCATGATATATAACACTCGGATCTGAAATAGAGCGATAATCATTAAGTGACCGTATATCAAGCCGGCTTAAAGATGCATCAAGCCATCTTCCACTTTTAACATTTTCTACGCAAATAGGATTGCAATATGTAGTTTTCATAAACAAAGAACACCCTTTCTTCTCTGTAACCAAACCATAACATTGATGACAAGAAACAACAGATTTTATAACTTTATCTTTGCAATCATTTTTCCCAAAGCTTCGGGTTTTTCATTGCAAACACACGGCATATGAGCATCATCAGGAAGGGTTATCATAAAGTACCCCGGGCGAAGCGTTATAAGCTCACCTGTGCCTTTAAGGTGTACCCCGTCGCTTACTTCGTTATAATCGGTAATTTCAAGAAGATCAACATCGGCATAGCCTATTCTTTCCACGCCGTATACGACGAAATGAATATCTGCAAAGCGACGATGTGCTTCAAACTTGCTATCTTTTTCGTATTTTGTTTGCATGATACATTTTTTTACTACCACGTCATCGCCTTTTAACTGTACCTCGCCTTTTTCGAGCGTTTTTTCGGCCTCCTCGGCAAAGAAATCAAGTGCAACCTTATATGCTTTACCTAAAAAATAGTATTTCTCACGATTTCTGATATGATCGACTATCATTTTTATCCTCCGATATCACTCACCGAGCAATTATAATTTAAAAAGCTTTACTGCATTATTTCTGAGTATATTCTCTTTGTCGAAATCCGAAATAAGTGCATATTCAATTCTTCCTCTTTGCGAGCCTGCAGCATATGTATCCGTTCCAAATAAAATGCGTTCAGAGCCTGCAGCATTCACTAAGAATTCAAGCCCCTTATTCCGTAAGCTGGCTTTACCAGATGTATCCACATAAACATTGCCATATTTTGCCTGCGTAATCGCAATTTTATCAGACTCCCCATTTTCCCACGAGCCCATATGTGCCATAATAAATGTTACATTAGGATACTTATCTGCAAAAGGAAGAATATAATGCGAGCCACCCTGCGGATGGATAAGCACAATAGCCTTGTGCTCATCAGCAAATGAAAAAATCTTATCACCGAAATCTTCCAACTTGTATTTATGATATACCGGATGCAACTTGATGCCCACGCATTTTTTATTGCCGAGCATAACTTCCGCCTGTTCAATCGTCTTTTCATTTGATGGATCAATAACTACCCACTGATAAAGGTTTTGTGTTTTTTGAGCCAGATCAAACATATAATCATTTTCAAGCTCAACATCTTTTACAGTGATTACCGAAGCAAAAGTAGAACAAAACATTTTTTCGATACTTGCAGCTTTTGCGGTTTTCTGCTGATATTCCAAAGTCGCATCGTATGACAAGCTACCGGGAGCTGAATCATATTGACTGCCGTGATTGATATGAGTATGCATATCTATTGCTCTTATTTCACTTATCATTCCTATCTCCTGTAAAACATGGAAAGAATCTTCAGTTCATCCTCCGTAAATCCCAGTTGAGTTATATATTCTTCGTATTTCATCTACACTTTCTCACTTTCGCCCTGCTTTTCTTCATTCAGTATAACATAAAGCAATTCAAAAAAAAATGTAAAATGCGGATAAAAAGATGGACAATCAGGTTATTTCATGTTATACTAAATGCGAGGTGATATAGATGGAGCTTCCTTTCACAAACAAGCTGACAATATACAACCAACGAGAACATTCACACGAGCACTATGAAATAGCCATTACCATAAGCGGCAACGGTTCAACTTACATCAACGGGCGCGAAACTCCCGTCAAACAAGGGAATATAATCATTTTCCCTCCCGGGACAAGACACTCACACAAAAGCGAAACAGGCTTTTCCAATATTTTTGTCCGCAACATTAAGCTTCCTTTTACACTTGATAGCGCCGTTTCATATTTGGACAATACGGATATCCTTGTCAATATTGCCAATATGATTTACATAAACTATATACAGAAGGAATTCAATTATGAAGCCATCAATCAAAAGCTTCTCGAAATGCTTTTTGAATACATAAAAAGACTTCACGGCAAATCTTCCCGCTATGAGTTTGTGCAAAGATTCAAAGACATCATTACTGAAAATTTCAGTAATCCATCCTTTGAAATACCGGCTGAAGCAGAAAAATTGGGCATAAGCTTTGACTATATGCGCCATTGTTTCAAAGAAGAAATCGGCATGACACCGCTTGAATATCTGACGCAAATCAGAATTGAACAAGCAAAAAGCTATTTGATAAATTCCAACATTTACAGCATAAGTGAAATTGCAGATATGTGTGGCTTTTCTGATCAGTATTATTTTTCAAGAGTCTTTAAAAAAACGGTCGGTGTCTCTCCGCGCGATTACAGAAAAAAAACCGACCCGCATCTTTGACAAAATGTGCATACCATATAGGTATGCACATTTCCAGACTGTCGAAAAAGTCCAGCAAAAGCTGGGCTTTTTCATCGTTTTATGGTATAATATCAATGGTGATGAAAGATGATGCAAAAAAGCAACGAAAACAGATATCAAATAGAAATGATAAGTATAGAGGATTTGGTGCCAC
>JAZQFJ010000069.1:0-16179 GCA_045539475.1 Eubacteriales bacterium
CACTGTAAACATTACATTCTGCGGGTTTTGGAAAAACGGCCATGCTTCCCATGTCTTATCCCACTGAGTTCCATATTTGGAAGCCGTCTTATACTGCATGCGTCGTCCATAGCTACCATAAGAATTACTTGCAGTATAAACCTCGTCATCTGCAACACTCTTATTAACGACCCATTCGTATGATCCGTCTGTTACTTCAAGGTCTGCAATCTTTGCTGAGCTGTTTGCTTTATCTTGCCCTGCAGCAGTTGCTTCTGTTGCATTATGAGTCAAGGCCCCTGCATCTTTCTCTGACAAATTGTTTTGATGTAAGTCGAGCGTTATTGTCTCACGCTCAGCGGGAACGGTGACAGTCTTGGTTAATGTCTTTTTCTGTCCGTCAACAATCGCCGTTACTGTGATATCGGACGATCCACCCTTTAATGCAGTGAGTTTATAAGTAACCGTTGTCGGGTCAAGAATCTGGTCGCGGTTCTTGGGGTCGTTTACCTGAACGTTTACAACCTCTGTCACCCCGATAACGGTCGTGTCAGATGATGTTACCATCACAACATCATCGTTTACCGGAAGCTCACCTGCATCGGTATATCCAAAGCTTCTGTATGTGTTGTCAGCCATCTTGACCTTTGCAGAAAGCTCGGCTGTGCTGTCTTTTTCAATAGTTTCGGGAATTGTGCTTTCGACTTCTGAGATTGTCGGCTCACTTGTCGGAATAAGCTGAATCAGTCCAAGATAAAGGTTTGCATTGTTGCTGCCTCCATCTCTGCCGCTACGATAATACTTTCTTGCGCGAAGAGAGATTTCATTATAGCCTTCTGAAAGCTCTACAGCATTACCAAGTGTCCAATCGCGTGTTGTATATGAGCTCACATTTTCAAAATTATTAAAATCTCCGGCGTACTGACCATTTACATAAACTGCGAACTCACCGCCGGCGTTATACGATGCTCCTGATATTTTTATATTGTAATATCCGGTTGCCTCAGCACTGATATTTGTCTTTATCGTGAACATTCTTTCTTTTGCGTCAGTATACTCCGGCCATACAATCCAGCTTTTGTCATCAAGCAATGTATAATACTGCATACGTCTGTAGTTTCCATATGTCGCGCCTGTACCTCCAAGCGTGCTTACAGTTGTATTCGATACACTTTTATTAGCCACCCACTCATATAAACCATCTGTAGCAGCAAGGTCTGCTATATACGGTGTGTTTCCCTGTACAAGAGCTGTCAACACTCCACCCTCACCCTTTGTGCTGAGGTTGTTCATATACAAGTTAAGTGTTATTGTTTCGCGTGTGTCCGCTGTTTCGCCTGCAAATGCCGTAGGAAGCATTGCGATGCACATTGCGATTGCAAGGATAATTGATAAAAATCTTTTCATTTTGTTTTTCTCTCCTTTTAAATTATATTTTATTTATTACAAACCGGAAGCGCGTATCATCCGAATACCACATCGGAAAATTCGTGTTCCAGATATTGTTGTATAAATTGAAATACAAGTCCTGCTTTTGCGGGCTCTTTTCAAAGTCAAGAAGCCGTCGTCCGAACGGAGCAACAAGGCAAGCATCAAGCGGTGTAATCTCCGCCTTATCATTTCTTACACCCTTGCCTGTGGCTGTTATCAAGGGACTGCCTATTATCTTCTCGGGAGATATCCACTGACCGAGCTTTTCTATCTCCCATGCTTCATCAAAGCCTTTGAATTTAAGCCAGAACGCCTGCGGAAGTCGGTTTGCCTTTTTGCCGAACCATTCTATTGAAACATTCCTGCCGTCTTCTCGTAGCCAAAAGTGCGGAAGACCGTATTTTTCGGAGATGTCTTTTTCAAATTCAAGCCTTGTAAGATACTCTCCGTCTTTTTTATAGCTCTCCGTCACTAGCGCCGGATATATTCCGCCGAGGTAGTCCGGAAGCCCCGGCTTTGTATCATCCCACAGCGCCCATTCTGTGTTTTCGGGCGTTAGTGTAAGATATTTTTCCTTATATCTTACATAATCGCTTCTGTCAAAGAGCTGCCAGCTTATTTCGATATCGGGCGCATATTCACATTTTTCAAAGCCTGATAAATCCGGCTCGGATAATGTGTAATCAACGTTTATTCCAAGCTCTTTTTCAGAGCGCTTTATGTACTCCCGTTGCTCAACCCATGAGGCTTCAAAACGCTTTTTTCTCTCCATATCGGTTGTGTTTTCAAGCTCATTTTGAAACCAGTCAGTCTTGTTGTCAAAATATCTTTGCAGGCACATTCCCCACGTATGCTCAGGAACAAGGAGAAGGCTTTCTTTAAGGTCTGCGCTTATTCCATATGCTTCGATATGCCGCAAAAGCTCGCGATACATACCCACCTTCTTCGGGTCTGTCCCTGCGCCGTGAATCCACGTATCTCCTATTTCATGCTCAATAACAGGGAGGTTCGGGAGCTTCATCATTCTTTCCGCAACATCGTTGAGCGTTGCGGCGCGGACAGTGCAATCAGGATATTTTTCTGAAAGCGTTTTATAGACATTTATAACATCCTGCTCGGATTGCGGCCCGATGTTGTCATTGGTGTGGGCGAAATATACCGCAAAGTCGCCGTAATCGGAGCACGCGCCGTAGCTATCCTCATATGCGACGATGATTTCATCCTCTCCGCATCTCCATCTGAACACCGGTGGCACATCGGGGTTAGGCGTTGCCGGGTTTACGCCGATGTGCAGAAATTCAATTCCTGCTTTTTTAAGCAGTGGCACCATGCCGATTGTATGCCCCGGAACATCTGTCATCTTCGAGCCGATTGTCTTTCTGCCGAATTTTTTATCAAGCTCTTTTGAAATTTCAAGGCCGTATTCAAACAGCTCTTTATTCATAAGCTCTGTATGGGAGGTAAACGGGAGTGCGTGCCAGGTGATTATTCCGTCGCGGATCGCCTGCTCGACGATGCCGTCCGCATCCTCTTTCAGCGCTTTCCATATGAGCCACGAGCCGACCGTCCACACAAACGGAGTTTTTGTGTCTTGAAGCTTGTATCCGACCTTTATGGCATTCGGGATAAAGACATCAAGATAGCTTCGCACAACGCTTTCGGCATAGTCTGTATATCCAATATCAAGGTGCGTTTTAAATACTAAGAGTATCTCTTTCTTCATTGCTTTTCCTCACAAGGGTAAATTTCTGATTTTATCGTAGCATTTTAAATGAGTAGCTGTTATTTTATTCTTGTCATGCAGCTTCCTTTTGGGGCTTCATATGTATATTCCCCGACCTTAACTATGCGTGTAGTTTTAAAGTTTGTGTGCAGATAGTCTGCTTCTTCATAAAGGCTTATTTCAACCACACCGTTGTTTAAAGCTGCATCACAGTTATACGCCACAACTTCTCCGCATTCACGTTCGATAACAAAAGCCTTTTTCAACACTGTTTCTTCAAGGCATTTGAATATCTCATGAACATCATTATCGCACGCGCCGCCCTGAACATCTGCGCTGTAATCAAGTTTATCCGGGAAAATGAGCGGACATCCGATATATCCTCCGGTGAGCCTTTGCTCTCCGGTACGGTACCATCCGGAAACCATATCCATATATTCCTCTCCGACAACCGTCTCGGTATATCTTCCGCGATAAGCTGAATTTTCAAGCTTTACCGAAGCATAACCGTCTTTCACGGGGCGTTCTGTATCAGGTACTAACCGTTTTCCTTTTATATACGGGTCGTTTGCAAACGCCCAACGGAGATTGCCATCAAGCGACATGAGCTGAACGCAAGCTCCGAGTATGTTGAAAAGCTCTTTTAAGTATGCTTCTTTTCCCGTAAGAAGATAAAGATAATACTTTGCATAGGCTGTCCATGCGCTCCAGCCATGGGGACTGCATACAAAATTTTTGTTGAACATAATGTCATACTGGGCTTCCCAGAAGCGGATGCTCGCACCGTTTACGCGACAATCGGGGACAAGCTTTTGTTCAAGGCACGCATGAAGCTTATCCATATAAATCGCCGCATCCACAAAGCTTTTGCGCTTATTTTCAGGCAATGTCAGAGCATACATTCCAAGCTGCAACGCAGAACAGGATATCATTCCATCTTCAAACGTCTGTTCCCCCTCGGTCTGAATATCCTCAAGCTTCTCTGCAAGCTGTTCTATTGCACGGGAAGCCGAAAGATAATGACGTGTATATTCATCAAGCATTCCGGCTTTCTTTTCTGCCTCGCAAAGCTCGAGCATTGATTTTGCAATGTAAATAACGCAGGTGTATAGTGTATTGTTTTTATAATAGCCTCCGTCATCCTTTTGCCTTGTCATAAGCCAGTCGCCAAACGCCGATGCAAGATGCAGATATTTCTTGTTTTCTTCCGGACTTACTTCATATTTATCTATAAGAACGCTTATAAGTGTAGATGTATTTTGTATGCGCTCCGGTGCGACAATGGGTTTTGCTTTGTCCAAATCAAACATAAGTGGAATAACTTCGTCGAAATGGGATGACAGAGCTGCGTCAAGCTCCGCTTCCGGATAATGCTTTGCCGCAAGAAACGCAGAGAAAAAGCCGTACCAGCTTTCCGCGTGAGTTGTAGCCTTCTGTGGCTTTTGCATTGCCTCAAGCCTTGCTTGCTTTAAATACCACTCCCACGGCTTTCTGCAATAGAACTTTGCCTCAGAAACCTTTCCCGATTCGGTGGTCACCCTTACAGTGTAAACTCCGCATTCGGTCATTTGAGGATAGGTCATCACTCGACCGTCAGGAGCAATGTATGTGATGCTGTAGCCTTCTTTTGAATGAACCTTAAGCTGAATATTGCTGTTTTTCGGATATGTGTACAAATCTGCCGTAATAACGGGAATACCGCATATATCGGAAACCCGCACTGCGTATTCGTCGACAGAGCTCAGCGGAATAAAACAAACATTGAAGTCTCTGCTCTCACCGCTCTTTAAGCTGCCGACACCTTTGGGATGTCGCTTGGGAAGCGGCTCTTTGTGGAGCAGACTGAGCGAAGCGGTGTGTATCCGATGACCGTATTCTGCTTCATTTTCGCCCTCGGTCGTTGTACGGCCGTATTCAAGCGTATATGAAGCTATTTTATCGGGAGATGCAACTGCGAAAGCATTTCCGCTCGGGCTCATAAAATATCCGTGAAAATGTGTTTTTTCACATCGAAGCATAGTCGGGAAAAATTTGCTGTTATCCTCTGCTGCACCGGTCATATATGTATCAATGCCTAAAATTAAATCAAGAGAACCGGGGGTAAAATCTGTATCAGAAGTGTTTGTAACACGGATTTTCAGTACGAAGCTCTCATCATTCGGTGCATACTCTGCTTCAATCATAAGACCGTTGTACATTGCAGAATATTTTTCTCCCGAAAGCCGGAATTTTATATTTGCAACTTTTTCATGCTCTGTTATTCTCAACGACGGACCGAGACCTTTAGCAAACGGTATTTCAAAGCCATCAAAGCAGAGCCTTTCAATTATTCCGGAAGCTTTATCTGAATAAACTATTTTCATAAGTTTTTCCTTAACCGATAAATTGTTTCATATCAATAACTTGTTTTTCAAGTCTTGCCTTTTCGGCAGCAAATACCGTTGCGTGATTTTGAACCGAAACTCCGATTTCGCTGAGCATATCACCGCAATAATCTTCTGCAATATATTTATACAGTGTGTTAACGATGCCCTCATCTCCGCCGCCGTGACCGCCGGTTATATCTCCGCTGAGCTTTTCATCAAGCGGATTGATGACGGTATGCTCACGCGTTTTGAAGCTAAAATAATCGATGGTGTTTTCTTCCATATCACCGTAAAGCTCGCCGTCTGTACCCATAACGCGGATATATCTTCCACCCTTGTTGAATGCACACATATTAAATGATGCAACCGCGCCGTTTTCGTATTCGATGTTTACAACCTGATGGTCAACAACGTCGTTGTCGCACTTGAATACACATCTGCCGTACTGCGTTGTGCGAAGTACCTCTGCAAGCTCTTCGTTTGTCGGATTAACCTTTCTTGCCGCCGCATTACGGAACCAGTCGTTTGTTTCGTCCTCAATGTACAACTTAATCGCGTTATAGTAGCACTCTTCGCCGTAAGGACAGCCTTCTATGCAATACTCCGGTGCACCCTTTGGTGCATTTTCTCTCTTGAAATATGAGAGCGAGCCAAAAGACGAAACCGACTTTGCTGTGCTTCCGACAAGCCACTGCATAATATCTATATCATGACACGACTTTGCAAGAAGCATATTCGAGCTTTCTGCAGTGTTTCTCCAGTTGCCGCGAACATAGCTGTGGCTCTGGTGGGCATTTCCAACACATTCGCTGTGATGAACTGAAACAACCTCGCCGAGAGCACCGTCGTTTATGAGGTCTTTTATCTTACGGAAGAACGCAGTATAACGAAGCACGTGGCACACAAGCACCTTTACGCCTTTTTTCTTCGCAGCCTCGGCTATATCCTTGCATTCACGATATGTCGGAGCAACCGGCTTTTCAAGCAAAAGGTTATACCCAATCTCTATCGCCCGCATTGCCGGAGCATAGTGCATGCTGTCGCTCGTGGCAATAACTGCAACATCTGCAAATTTAGGAACAGACAATAAATCCTTCCAATCCTCAAAGCACATATCATCGGCGATATTGTGCGTCTTTTTTATGTAATCGCGGCATTCCTTTATGGGCTCTGCAACCGCAACAACATTGAAACGAGGATCTGTCATAAAATCAGTGTAAATACGCCCTCGGCTTCCTGCGCCTATTAAAATAACATCAAGTGTTTTCATGCTTTTTTCACCTTAAATACTTTTTTCAAATTTAGTATAGCATTTTTGCAAGAGAGATGATATAATAAGTTCAAGCAAAAATATAAAAAATTCCATATATTAAGGAGATGTTAACCTTGCGTAATTATGCAATTGAGCCGGAGAGTCTTATCCAATCTCAAAATGGTATAAATGTAGCTTTTATCGAAAGCCAATGTCCAAAAATAACTGCGATTGCGCACATCCACAGCTCCATTGAATTTTTATACTTCACACGTGGGGAATTCAAAGTAACAATTAATGAAGAAAGCTTTCTTCTCCACGAAGGCGATCTCATTCTTTTTCCAAAACATTCCATACACTCGGCAACAGCTCTTTCCGATACCGGTGGTTCTTATTACGTTTTTCAGGTTCATCCCACAATAATCAAAGACATTGTAGAACCCGAAAAAGAAGATTCATTTCAGTTCTTCTTTTCTCTCGATAACGTGGTCGCAAACCTTATATGGCGAAAAAGCGATCTTGAAGAAAGCGGTTTTATGCTTTTGATACAGGATATAATCAAAGAATACGATTCATATGATTATTTTTCCGCAGCCTCACAAAAGCTGAGCTTATTCAGGCTTCTTCTTGCAATCATCCGTAATCCGCAAAAAAGAACTGCCGAAGCGTTTGATAAGGTGAAAATCGGAACATATTCAATTTCATATGTGCATAAAGCCTATGAATACATAAATGCAAATTACGCCGCCGATATCAGCGCTGAGGATTTTGCAAACAGCTTGAATATAAGCTACAAATATTTTCTTGATTGCTTTTCACGTGCAACCGGAGAGGGATTTAAATCATACCTGAACAAAACAAGGATAAAGCACGCAAAAAGCAAGCTTATAAATTCAAAAGCTTCCATAAGCGAGGTAGGCTCTGCTGTCGGCTACAACAGCACCTCGTATTTTATCCTTGAGTTTAAAAAACAAACCGGGATGACTCCCCTGCAGTATGTAAAGAAATATCGCGATAAGGGCGTTGAGTTTTAGCTCTCTTTATATTGTCTCATTCGCTATACCGATTTGTAAACCGGTAATATTTGCTATAACAAACAACAGGCAACGGACATTCCAAACGAATATCCGTTGCCTGTTTCCTTTTAACATTATTTTCTTTTCTTACTCAATAACCACTCAAGAAGCCTTTCGTCGTATGCATTTTCCCAGACGTTATGTCCTACTCCGTCAATTCTTGTGTATGTAACGTCGGCATCCAGTTCTTTAAGCTTTTTAACCATTTCATCCGTCTGATAAGGGCTTACGACATCATCTTCCGATCCGTGGAACGTCCATATAGGCATTTCCAGCACTTCTGCGTTCCATGCCATGCCTCCTCCGCATACCGGAGCGATTGCGGCAAATAAATCAGGCCTTGCCATTGCCGTAAACCACGTCCCGTAACCGCCCATACTGAGGCCTGTGAGGCAAACTCTGTCTTCGTCAACATTATATTCCTGAATCAACTGCTCTATAAACTTTACAATTGATTCAACTCTTGCCGCCCAGAATGTATCAGGTGGGCATTGCGGCATTATTATTATGCAATCAAGCTCTTTATCCTTTATGACTTTTGAAAACCCGTTCACATCCACTTTGTGTAAATCGTCTTTTCCAAGTCCGCGTTCTCCCGCACCGTGCAACTGAATTATCAACGGCAGTTTTTTATCGCTCGTCATATCGGAATACTCCACAAAAGGAAATATCCACTTGTCTTCTCTGTGTTCAATTCTGTTCATAATTTTTATCCTCTCTTTTTTAATATATCCGCTTCCAATACTTCTTCTAAAACTTGTACTGCAGTGTTATAATCAACCGGTTTAAATAAAAGTGCGGAAGTTATATTTTCATAATCATAACGATATGCTTCTGTGCTTATTATTTCTCTGATAAGTGAATTCATATCAATATTATCTTGAGCAGACAAGCAAGTTTTGTGTCCCTTACGTTCTT
Source organism: Eubacteriales bacterium (assembly GCA_045539475.1). Lineage (GTDB taxonomy): Bacteria > Bacillota > Clostridia > Oscillospirales > JAAYXM01 > SIG480. The sequence goes on from JAZQFJ010000069.1 coordinate 8,746, forward strand.
CACGAACAGCGTTCACAAGTTCTTTTAATTCATCAGCAAACTTGATTGTTGGAAGAAGCTTATATAAATCATAAATATGACGTGAATGTCCATGGATATTGTCTGCAAGATAATAATCGCCTAAAGCAAACAATTTGTCAACAAAGGTTCGGTCAATGCTTTGAACATTGAGAACAAACGGCTCCAAATCATAGAGTTCGATAATATCGTTATTTTTGTTACTTAGCAGATAATTATAAACAAGACTATCGGCTTCCATCATCTCGGTAGGGTATGCTCTGAAAAATACAGCCGTTTCAATAATTAAATGTTGCTTCAAAAAGTTTGTATCAAACCGGGTAGGATAATCAATAACATACTTGTTAAAATCACGACGGCTGCGGATAGATTCAGGTTCTGTTAAAGTGAGGTTGCAATAATCAATCGCATCAATAATATGCGCCTTTAATCTTTTACGCTTGCTTTCTCCCGGTTTTGTATCTCCGATAATGTTGAGATCAATATCTTCAGAAAAGCGGTCTATTATTTTATAACATTTAGAAAGCGATGTACCGCCTTTGAATACAATATCGGGATTACGCTTTGCTATTTCTTTTAAAATGAGAGTTACATAATAGTCTTTCTCGATAATAGCTATTGGCAATTTGCAAAAGTCTGCAGTATTAAAAATCACTTCTTCAAACAACTCTTTATTCTTATGCAAAAACATTGCTAAGCCCCATTTCGTATATAGATTTGTATATTTTATCGGGGAAAAGCGGAAGGTAATTATCAACCTTTTCTTTGGTAATTGATTTACTGAAAATATAATTGGAAAGTTTATCTTTGGTCTCTTCTTTAGTCAATTCGGAATATGTTTCTATATCCTTCAAAAGCTCAAGGAACTGGAGAGTATACACATTTTCTTCGTTAATCTCAGTTCTCGCTTTTCTAATAATAAATGTTCTTCCGTTATAATCAAGTCGCTTTATAGGGTTACCCATTTCATTGGTTACTATTTCCTGTACAAAAGGCATCTGTGTAGATATTCCTATTTTATTGGCAAAAACATATCCGCTGTAATATCCCATAATTTTGTTATTACGGGAAATATACTTTTTTTCCACAACAACTTCCGGTGGAATTGCAACATTGCCGCCAAGCAATGATTTTCTAGGAATATAGTATATTCCGTTTTCAAAGCGGGATAATTTACCATTGTCAGTTAAAAGCTTAAACTGCCTGCGTTTATTAACCTCGGACAAGCCAATATTTATGTCAGATGCAACGATTGGTTCTCCGGGAGAATAGTTATCATATATATATTTCCATAACATAAAAAACACCTCTCGATAACAAAAACGAAATAAACACTTTCACTTTCGTTATTAGTATATCACATAATATGCTTTTTAGTCAATAGTAAATGATTTCTCCCATCATCTATTCCTCAAGTTCTCAGCTACCACCTTTCCGGCGCCTTTGGCAAGCGCGCGGATGGCTTCAATGAGTATCTTGCGTGTTTCGTCATCAAGCGTCCGCAGCGTTTTCAGTACCGAAACGGTGTTCCCTACCCAGTTTTCAGAAAGCTCGCGCACGGTTTTCGCATTCGTTTCCATAAGCACGGAGTATAAAGTATCTACGAGAAGCTCCCTCTTTTCCGGCGGCATCTCCGCTATCCATTCCTTGAGAGTTCTGTCTATAAACCGGCTTGCATCCGTAACCTTTTCAAGATATACGAAATGATCCCGCTCAACCTCCCACGAGTATGTGTCGTGCTGCCACAGCCCGTTCTGTGTGCTTTTCACAATCGTATATTCTTCCTCGTGGTTTAAAAGAAGCCCTACAACGGACGACTGCGGAATGTAAGTATTCACGCGTTCCCGTACCGCAAGATATCCCGGAGAAGTTAGAACCTTTTCATCGAAACCGGGACCGTCAAAATTCTGTGCAATATCAATCTTGCGTGACAACACAGGTTTGGAAAAAGCCGCCGCATATACTGCAAGATTCCCTCCCTTTGAGTGTCCTCCAAGAATAAATCTTCCGCGCACGCGACGCGCAATTCGCTCATAATATTCCACCGCCATTTTCTGCGCAGGCACCGGCGTGGTAAAGCTCATATTAAAATCCTCTTTCCAGCCGATAAGGTTGTCATCCGTACCGCGGAATGCCACGTAAAATGCTCCGCGGGATAGCTGAAACGTCACTGCACTGAACTGAGTTTCCGTTTCCTCATCCACGCGGTTTACATATTCAAAAAGAACAAGCTTGCGGAACCGTTCGCTTTCCGCCATAAGTTCAAGAAGCCTTTTATCGCTTTTCATAAGAAGCTTTTCTTCGATATTCTCTATTTTCAGAAGAGCACTGCACACAGTCTCCACCGTGGCGGCACGAGGCTGCCCCACAAGCTCAAGCGGTGCATACGAAAGGCGCGAAAGAAGCATTCCGTCCACTTCATTTAACGGGCTCACCGAAAAAGGAATATCCCCGCGCCACATTAAGTAATCAAAACAATTTGCCATAGCACACCTCCGCTTTATTTTATTCCTTCAATCCGCTGTCTGATACATTCGATAAGCGCCTTCTCATCCTCACTGAAAATATGACCTTTTCTGTATATAAGAATATCACGGTTTACCTCTTTTCTATCTACGCATTTTCTTGTTACAAGCCCACCCGCACGCCGCACATTCTCCGGAATCCGCGACATCCACATATATGTTGTATGAACGTTGGAAAGTATATCCCCCTGAGTTCCGCGCTCATAAAGATATATACGCTTTTGCGCATTTCTTCGCAACAGCTGTCTACCGCCTGATGTCCTCTCCTGCATATCTCCGTGAACAAGCTCTATGTATTCCTCAAGATCGCTCTCATATATTTCTTCTTTCACAGCAAGCGGGTGCTTCTCAGACATAACAATCACCGGCTCAAATTCAAGCAGCGGTTCATACTCGAGACCTCTTTCGCGTAAAATCGTCATCATATAGTTTTCAGAAACATCTACGTATCTGACAACCCCTATGTGCGCTTCTCCGCCAACCACGTGCTCAATTGTGCTCTTTGTACCAAGCTCACGTATGTTTACAAAAATCTGCTTGCGGTCATGTAATGTGTTCAGAAAATCCGTAAACGCAAGGCTTATGTATGTCGCACGCGGACCGCAGAAAGTCAAATTAGTTTTATTGCTCTTATCCGATGTGTACATGGAATCAAAATTAACTATCTGCTCATATATCACACGTGCGTTTGCAAGAAATTCCTCTCCTTCACGCGTCGGCTTGACTCCTTTTGTGCTGCGTATGAAGATTTTTATTCCGATTTCTTCCTCAAGCTCTTTCATTGCTTTGCTCAAGTTAGGCTGGCTTAAGAACAGGTTTTGCGCGGCTGCTGTCATAGAGCCCGTTTGCGCTATTTCCAGTGCATATTTCATCTGTGTTGTGTTCATATTGGCACAAAAACCTCCCGACAATCGTCATAACTTTAAGTTATACCGTCTATAACAATTATATATTTTACAAACACAAAAGTCAATGATAAAATATGTATTGTAAAAAATAAGTTTTGAATTTATACTTGTTTTTTACATACCTTTCTTAACATAGTTCACCTTCTAATCCCCCTATATATACCATGCACAATAAGGACGGTACGCAAGTACCGTCCTTATTGCATATTATTCTATCTCCGAAAAATATATGTAGCAATAGAGTGTGCTTCAGATTTTGCCTTAATTACTTCTCCCTCGATACGGAAGAAAAAGTCTTTGTCCTCTTCTCCTCTGTTAAGTACAACAGAAACCACACTTCCGTCCGGATTTTTAAAGGAAACGGTGTCCAACTCGTCCGTCCACTTGCTGCTGCCGATTCTCTTTGCCCCTTGTTTTACAAATTTGCTGAAATGCCCTATGTAATAATACGAATCATTTATATTGACCATATCATTCTCTGTATCTGCCATTATAGGTGCGGCACAGAAATTGCCCACATGATTGGGTCCACCCTGCTCATTAAGAAGCAAGTTCCAGTCACAGAACATATTACAACCGTTATTGAAATTACCTATCATATCGTGAGCGTATTTTTCGCCGATTTTAACTGTATCGATTAAACCACGTCCGTATTCATAGCACCCTTCGGAGAAAACTATATCCTTGTCGGGATACAACCTGCTAAACATATCAAGCTGTTCAAAATGGTCTCCGCTGTACCAATGCACAGCCAGCCCGTGAATATGTTTTTCAGCTTCCTTATCGCTCAGCATTACCCTTGCTCTTTCAATAATTCTCTCTTTATTATGATCCCAGAATAATATCCTGACACCGATATCGTTCATTTTCTTTCCGAGATAATTCTTGACAAAATCCCGTTCTTCCTCTGCGGTGTAAACGCATGAATCCCATGTTTGCGTTGCCGCAGGCTCATTCTGCACCGATATCATACCGATATCAATGCCTCTTTTTTTGTATTCCTCTATGAATTTCACATAATACTGTGACCAAAGCTCAAAATACTCCTCTTTAAGCTTTCCTCCTCCGTTCATCTGCCCGTTTGTTTTCATATACGGCGGTGGGCTCCATGGCGATGCAAAGAGAGAAATTTTATTATATTTCATTGCATCTTTTATCATCGGTATTATTGATTTTTCATCATGGCTTATATCAAATGTCTCCAAAGTTTCGTCGTCTTCATCAACATAAGTGTAATTGCCAAGTGCAAAATCACAGCTGTTTATATGAACGCGCCCGAAATTATAGCCTATTCCTTTGACCGGATCAAAATACATCTTCAGTATTTTCTCTCGGTTTTCCTTGCTCAGCTTATCAATTGTTTCTGCGGCGGCTTCCGTAAATGCACCACCGAACCCCTTTATCTCCTGGTATTCTATATCGGGAAATACACAGATAAGCGAGCTTTCTCTTGTTGTGTCATCAGAACACGAAAAGTCAAAAGCCTTCTGCATAGGTTTTTGTCCTTTTACTGTTTTTACCGCTTTTATATTCATGGATACATCTCCTTTGGCGTAAACAAATTTTATAAGTTGTCAGCAATCCGGATGAAAATAAACTATTTAATGCACATCAAAAAGCTGCCGCTACACCTTGCTCGGAGCTTTTCCGGCAAATATCTCCATTGCATTGTTGTAGAAATCGCGCACGGTCAACGGACGGCTCGTATACTTCTTCTCTCCCGGTGAGAGCTCATAAATCCATGCGCCCTCATAACCAATCCCGCAAAGCTTTTTATAAAGTGCAACCCAGTCAATCTTCCCGTAGCCTGCAAGCCAATGACGTTCGTTTTCAAAATCATAGTCATTAATATGCATCGTTATGAGTTTGTCGCGTACCTTGTCCAAAAACTCCTCGTGACTGCCAAGAAGCAGATGGTTTGTATCAAAGCAGATGCGAAGCTTGTCATTTGTGCTTACAAGCTCCAGAACCTCGTCAGCAGTATTTCCGAGACAAATCGGTATCATATTTTCAACTGCAATCTGCGCACCGCGTGCATGAGCAAAATCGGCAAGGCGGGAAAGAGCATCCTTCGCATAATTTATTGACTCTTCACGGCTTATCCCCGAAATAGGACCTCCGGGATGCATAACAAATTTATCAATGCCAATATCCGTTGCGCGTTCTATCATCATACACTGAAAATCAAATGCCCACTTACGTTCCTCCTCCGTTCCCTGAGTAATCGACCATTCACGCTGAAATGGCAAATGCGTTGTCCATATGTATATGCCATGGCGATCGGCATATTCGCGCACCTTTTTAAAATCAAGGTTTCCCGGTTCTTTAACGCAGCAAAGCTCAACTGCCGTCATGCCACCCTCGCTCATTGCAATGAAGCTTTGTTCGCTAAGGTCCGTATCATAATATCTTATTCCAATCTTTCGCATATCAAAAACCTCCTGATCGGTGTATCAAAGTTACAGGGACTGCAAAAAACAGCAGTCCCCGTTTTCTTTGTCTTTTAATCCTTAATTCTGTTGTAAGCCCTTTCATAGACAGCAAGAACCTCAGCAATCGGAAGTGCGGCAAGCTCTTCCTGGAACTTATCCCATTCACTCATCGGGCGCTGACCGAGAATAAATTTCTGGAGATTTTCACTTACAAATGTAGAAAGAGATGTGTTGTAATCTGCAATCGTTTCGGATTCAGACGAAGACAAGCTCATATATGTGGTCGGTTCAAGCTCTGCGTAGGTGTGTTCGAGCACAAAATCAGTTGTTGCAGCCTGTTCCTCGGACATACATGCCTCTGCCGCTGCCGGATCTATACGGAGATATGAGCCGATTGTCTGGAAGCCATAAAGAAGCTTTGCGTTGTCGCCCTCATTCGGGAGAATGTACTGCTTCTTGCCGTCTATTCCCTTTCGGGTATCGCACATCCACTGCTCTTCCTCCGGACGGGAGTTCCAGAACTCATTATAGTCCGGAAGGAATTCTTCGTAATCGTCAAATGCTACAAATGCCCCCTGCTCGGCGTAATCCGAGAGCTTACTTGGCTTACTCATAAAACCAAATACATCCGGCAAGCTATCCGGAGTTGCCATTACAAGCGTAAACTTTGTTCCGAAATCAGATGACGGAATTGCGTTTACGTTTATCGTTCCGCCGATAGATTCCTTTATGTACTCCCATACCTTCCAGTTTTCATCATACGGCCAGGATGCGTGGCTTGAAATTGTGATGTCAAGCACTGCATCATCAGGGATTTGTTTGCCCTCGGGAATGTCATACGAGACTTTGCCGCTGCCCGCGCACCGGATAAATCATCGCGCTTATCACAGAGACTTGCGTAAACGGCAAAATTTTAATTTTGCCCACGCCGTCTTTTCTGTGATTTCGCTGTGATTTATTACCGCTTGGTTTGAGCGGCGGCAGTTCCGATACCGGAACGTTATCCTTCCCCGTGTGGGGGGTATAGCACTGTCCCCACACGTCCTATTTCACGTACTGCTTTTCGTCGTTGCGTGCGGAGGGGTTAAAAGGGGAGGTTTCCTTGCGCCACGGGAGTGGGCGCGCGAGTTCCCCCCTTTTTCGCGTTCTTTGCTTACTTTCTTGGCGAAACAAGAAAGTACGAACCCCTTCGGGAATTTGCCGAAAACCAAAGAATTCATTCCTTCGGCCGCAGGCGAAAAATAGCTTTTTTACTTTATGTAATCTAAAATCCTCTTGATAAGTACTGCAACCTCTGCTCTTGTTGTGTAGTCTGTTGGTGCAATGCGGTCGCTCTTGCCGTTGACGAGGCCTGCGCCGATGAGGGCGGTAACTGCTTCGCGTGCGTAATCCGCGACGGTGGAGTAGTCGGGGTATTGCTCTGCTGAGGCTCCCTCCGGGAGGGAGCTGTCGAGCGTAGCGAGACTGAGGGAGCCCGACGCAACGTTGCTGCTTTCCGTTGTGTCCGTCATTCTCCTTCCGTCACGGACTTCGTCCGCGCCACCTTCCTCC
>JAZQFJ010000070.1:0-2051 GCA_045539475.1 Eubacteriales bacterium
TGCAGTATATGTAAACGGAGAATATGCAGGAGACATTTACGGCTACGCCGCAACCTCCAGCTACGAAGCAAAAGAATGGACTCTCAGCAATGCGATAGAGCTTCCGGAAGGGGATGTTGAAATTTCTCTCCGTGCAGTAAAATTTTATCGTGACGACAAAGCAGATACCGAGAACACCGATGCAAGCATCTATCTCGGATTCATTCAGCTCGTTCCGACAGATGCACCTTCCATCTCTGCAGTTGAAAGCACAATCCCGACAGAACTTTCAGAGGGCGAGATGAAAGAGCTTTCTGCAAAGGTCAAGATGGACGGCGAAACATACAGAAGCTTCGGCTATACCGATGAAGGTAAGCTTCCGGAAGAGGATGAAACAGTAACGGTAACATCAAGTGACCCAACTGTTGTTGAGGTAAAAGATGTTGTGGTTGTTCAAAAAAATGATGCAAAGAATCGCGACCAGATTCTTGACCCGACAACAGTTACCTACAAGCTTGCGGCGAAAAAGGCAGGTACTGCAAAAATCACTGTTACGGCAATAGTTGACGGACAGAAAAAGACAACAGAACAAACGATAAATGTTGCAGGTCTCGGTGCAGATGCGGCAGACGATGCAGGAACCGTAACGCTCGGCATTCTTGCAAACTATGAAGATGCGAAAAACGGCATTAAAATGACCGATAAAGTGTACGGCTCCAATCAGGTTTCGGTCGGCACAGCAGTCACAGTAGAGGCAAAAGATGTCGACGATTACAAGTTTATGTACTGGAAGGTCGGCGGCACCACAACAAACGGCGGTACCTTCATCACAGCAGATTCAAAGCTTGAAAACTACGTTGTAAACACAAATACCTCTCTTGTTGCGGTATATGAAAAGACAAATGAAGCTCTTAAAATAGTTGAGTTCTGGAATGCGAATAAGCAGTTTTTAATCCGTGATGATAACAGTGACGGCTCGATAACAGCACCGACAGGTTCTAACATTACAGGCTTCGGACTTACCGGAAACTGGCTCATCGGAGAGAACGATTATCTTGACCTTTCTAACCTTGATAATATCACCGCAGGAACAACACGTGCGGTTGCGGAAAGAAACGATATAGGTAACGAAATCACAGGCACGATTACGGTAAACGGCGAAGCTGTTTCAGAAACTCTCACCTATGACAACGAGATAGAGCGCACGGTAGAAGGCGCAAAATACTGGACACGTGACGGTAAGGTTGTTTTCTACGGCGAAACTTACACATATCATATGTGGGATGCAACGGCAATTGAGTCACACACAGACGACATCGTAGCTGTTCCGACAGTTGTTCTCGATGACCCTGCAAACGGTGCGTATATGATTGAATACTGTGTACCGGAAGGCTACACAAAGCTTGAGGCAGGTATCCTTTTTGCAAAGAGCGGAACGCCTATTATAGGCTCCTTCAGCTCAAAGGCTGCATCGCAGAGCAACAGCCGCCACGGTCAGTTTACAGCACAGGCAGACGATGGGGAAAACGTGGTTCGCGGATATCTCGTATATGAGGATAAGCTCGGAAATAAAAAGGTTATTTACGCAGAATTGCCCTTAGCAGAAGAATAAGGCATCATAGTATGGCAGGGGGCAAATACCCTGCCATACTTTATAACAGAAAGGACTAAAAATGAAGAAAACAAAAAGGCTGGTTTCACTTTTTCTTGCATTAGTGATGATTATATCGCTTCTGCCGACGATTTCACTTGCAAGCGGAGATTCGCGCAAGACAATAACACTTGACTTGCATATGCCAAATCTCGGCGAAAAAGGAACAGATGGAAGTGCAACCCCGCTTGTTCATGGAAATTCTCCGTATATTAAAGACCTCGCTGTAAAAGACGGAACATACGAATGGATTGCGGATAAGAGTGTCGCAGATGACGCTGTTTATACTGCAAGTAATTCTTATGGTAGCTATGGACGACGCATGCAGTATAAGACGGCTTCCAAATATGGAACTCAGTGGGATAAGACATGGGAAGCATGGCCGTTTTTCCAAAACCCGCAGAATGTAATGTTTACAGTG
>JAZQFJ010000071.1:0-27563 GCA_045539475.1 Eubacteriales bacterium
CTCATCAAAGACGAAGATGTCGCCCTCACCGAAGACCAGATTGACTATATTGCGCGTCTCTACGTCTATGATGGTGAATATGACTGCAATCTCAGCTACTGGAATAACCTCAGCAACCTCATAAACGAAGAAAAACGAAGCAATTCAGTCTTGACAAAAGGAGGATTCCTGTCGTGACCGAAAACACCAACAAAATCATTCCCGAGAACGTCCCCGATGAGGACGTTCTCATCGTTCCCGAGGACAAAATCCTCGTTGACAGACACACAGTCACCTGCACATACCTCGAAGCAAAGCTCAACGTCAAACGTGCAGACCTTAATGAAAAAATCAACATGTCAAATGGCAGCGGAGAACTGAGCAAGACGCTTGACAACCATATCGTGCGCGTCGTGAATCAGGCAGTCATAGACACCATTGACAAACTGCATAACACGCATAAGCTCATCACGGAAGAAAAAAGCCATCCCCGATATAACATCAAAATGTATATCGCGCTGCGCTTCAACAAACCCGTCCCCGACGTCAAGAACCTGATGCCGAATGAAAACGCTGTAAGCGTCTCACCGGGTGGATACGAAATCGTCTTCACAGACGATACGGCAGTTCGATTTGATTTCCTCGATTCCTACGGAAACGTGGACAAAGACGATAACTATGTTATCGACTTCGAACTTTGTAACTTCGACTGGAACGCCTTTTCTGATGAAGCTATTGTTCTCCCCGCAAAGCTGCTCGATAGAGAAATCAAGAAACTCTCGGAAGTCTTTGTATATATCAGCGGCGGTGATGAAGAGCTCGACGTTACTGCCGTAGACGCTATGACCTTCGTTGTCACTGACAACAAAACAGGCAAAAAAATCACTATCGACGTTCCTGATGACGTGTGCAAAAACGCAATCATCGAAACTGACGGTGACTGAAAAGGAGAAAACTCATGGATATCAAACGTCTTAACGAAATGCTCAGCGCTGTAAAAAGCGCTGAGCATACCGAAAAAGAAAAATACGAAAAGCAAAGTCAGCTCTTAGCTGATTTCGTCAGCGAAAATTTCGTCAAAACAGGAAAAGATAACGCTTGCATGGCAATCGAGCTTATCACCGATATCAAAAAGAAATTCAGAAAAATTCTGAAAGAGACCGACTTTTCCGCATACACCACATACGGCGCCAAGTGTTGTGTTCTGACACAATCTCTGCCCGACCATGCCGCGCAGGAAATCAACTACGCGCTCGCGACAATCAACACCTCATACGGAAACAGGGAATACAACCATTCCGTAGCAATTTCCGAAAAGAGCTTTACTCTTTACGAGAATGACATCTTTTCCGCTTATCCGCATGTGCCTGTAATGACATATGTATTCAAAACAAAACAAATCCAGTTTGTTGAAAAATACAGACAGTCGACACATGAGGAAAGAACGCTGCAATTGCAAATTGCATTAAGGCTTCTGGGACAGACTGTAACTTATATGGACGATATGATTAACCGTTTTTGCAATGATGCCGAAAAAGCTCTGTATCTGGCCAACCGTAAATCATCCATTTAAGACTGCCACGAAGGAAAAAATTCTATGAAAAACAAGAAAACGAACAAACAATTCAAGGTAACAATACAGGAAGTAACAACGACTTGTATGTATATCGACGCCGAGAACACGGCTTCCGCAAGAACGGAAGCCGAGCGGCTTATTGAAAAAGGAGAGCGTGGATACGAAATCGATAATACGGTATACATTCAATCATGCTTACTCACTGAATAACCACAAAAAACATTTGCGGAGTTGAAGTGACAGAAAAAATCTCTGCTTCAGCAGAAGAGAAGAAAGAGGGAGTCTGTCATGAGGAACACAAACGCTAAGAAAATAGGCATAACAGAAAGAGGCGACGCAGGTCGCGACTTATCGTGGTATGACAAAATGCTCATCGATGATACCATCGAAGGCGCTGTCATCATCACGAAGAACATAGACAGCGCCGACTTCCGTTCAAAACTGCTCGATATGCACAAGAACGGTAAGCCTTGCATTCTGCATGCCACCGTCACCGGTTGGGGTTTCTCTCCGATGGAACCTCGCGTCGCTACAACGGAAACCGCAATTGACCATATCAGAAAGGTCATTGACGACGGCTTCCCCGCAGACCGTATCGTTCTGCGTGTCGACCCGATTATTCCGACGCCCGAAGGCATTCAAAGAGCATATAGCGTCATAACACGGGCGAATGTTATCATCCCTGACGTCAAGCGTATCCGCATCAGCGTATACGATGACTATCACGGAGCCCGCGACGAAATGATAGCGAGAGGCTATGCTCCTATCGACACCTTCGGCAAATGGAAAAACGAACAGGAACGCCGTCCGTCCCAAACTGCGATTCAGAGCATCATCAAGATGCTCATCCAAACAAACAACGTCGGCACGCGTGTCTTCGAATGCTGTGCCGAACCTGAACTCGCGAAAGCTCATCCGAGCATCTTCGTCGAACAGGGGTGCGTATCCGAACAGGACTACCTCCTGATGGGGCTTGTCCCTCCGCTCTCGCTCCCGAACAAATATGCTCGTTTCGGCTGCAAATGTCTTTCTACAAAGAAAGAATTGCTGACCGAAAGAAAACCCTGTCCGAACAACTGTGCCTACTGCTACTGGCGGTAGGCACAACGCCACCTCATAACAAAGAAGAAAGGACATATGCCTATGTCTAAACGCACCATCCCTTTGAAAATCACAATCCACGTCGATATCAACGAAACGGATGTCGAGGAACTCGAAAAAACGATTACCCATCATATCGAAAATTTCGTCGACCTCGATACTTGGCCCGAAATCGAACGTGTATATAACTGCTCCATTGAACGTCAAACAGAACCTGACACTGCAAAAAGAAAGGGTAATTGATATGCTTCTCACGAGAGACCGTTACGATATCAAACCGAACGAGACCTACTATCTCGTTATCATCGGCAACAGACATCCCATCCGTGTTATGACACGCAATGACGTTCCTGACAATCTTGAACATCCATGGAATTATCTTGTCGTCTATGATTTACAAAACAACTTCCAAAAAGACATATACGACGTCAAACCGGCACAACTGTTCAAAAGCCTCAAAGACGCCGAAACCTTCGCCGTACAAATGTACGAAGAACTCGCGTCAATCTACAGAAGCCAATGTGAAGACCTTCCGTCTCTCCTTGCGTTTTCTGTAAACCACGACCTTGTTAACAACATTTGTGCTCGCAATATATACATCGAACAAACCAAAAAGCTTCTGGGTCTGACAATCAAATCCAGGCGCTGACTCACAGAAAAAAGAAAGGAGGAAACATGCCGAACAAAACAATCTTTGCTGAAATATTCCGCAAAACAGCAACAGACACAGAAAAGAAAAAACATAAGACATATACCGTCCTTGACGTTGCGGGATATATCATCAACACAAATCTCGACAACGGGATTTCCATGACTTACAGACGCCTGAACCTGTTCTTGTATTTTGCCCAGATACAAAGCTTCATTTCAACGAACCGTCCCATTTTCAATGGAAGCATGTACCTCAAAAACAGCACGCCTTGCACTCCGTACGGTGAAAATCACTGGAAACGTTCCCTCAACTTTCCTTTGTCGCGTATCACAACCTATTGGGATACGTCGAAAGGCATCCTGCAAATCAACAAAAAGCCGTTCTGTCCACACATCACAATGTATGACAGAGAGCTACTTGACGATGTCATCAAAACGCTGAATGGTTATTCAACAAAAGCTTTGACGGATATCTTCAAATCCCACGACATCTACAGAAAAGCTCTCGTATACTATGACCACGAGATAACGTGGAAGATGATGTGTGATTACATCGAAAACCTCCCAAAATAATCTCTACTAAAGTAGGGGATAATCAGGCAATCTCATATAAAAAAAATAATTTCTACTAACGTAGATATATACTCAGTCAATCTCATATAAAAAACACAATCTCTGCTAAAGCAGAGAAACGGAAGCAAAGAAGTGCTACGCTGCACAGGCAAAACAAGCAGAGAAAGAAAGGAAATACGGTAATGGCAAAAAGCACAACACCCGCATACACATCAACAACAGATATAGCGACACCGCGCCCTCGAAAAGTCCAAGGCTGTGTCGGAATCCTGAACGGCGAATATGTGGCTGATATCACCTTTGAAAAAGGAATCATATCAGCGACAGACCCCTGTTTCAACAGCGATGTATGGTGTCGCAAAGACAACATCAAAATCGTCCCCGGAGATTATCAAGTCAACACCTATACCGATGATAATGGAAGGGTAACGATTCTCCAAATCATCTTAAAGGACCAATCTGTCATTGACAGATTCAATAGCAAGTCCGAAAACATCAACAAATCATGGCGAACAATAGCGGAAAACATTGGTGTCGACGCAGGTCTTTGCGGTTTCTTTCAGGATAAGCCCGACTTCACTGGTGAGGAATGGACAGATTTCCGTCAAAACATCAGCTATGACGGTGACGGCAACCTGTGGAAAGGCAAAAGACCAAACGAAAAAGGGTTCTTCACAGAATCCGGCTACGGCGACGGCATATACTCCTGCCACGCTATTCGTATGGTAGTCGGTAACAGAAAAACGCCGAGAATTGTAGCGTTAGAACTCAGATTCTAAACAAAAATCACAATCCCGCAGAAGCGAAACAGTCTCTGCGGAACATTTTTCAATCAAATTTTCAGTCAATCATATGATAAAAATGCGATATAAAACAATCTCTGCTAAACAGTACCGTTGAATATTGGTGCTTGCAAAGAAATCACGCTCTGTGATGGCCGAATAGTACCATAAAACGTTGATACTTGCAAAGATACTTGCAAAGAAAAAGGTCATCAGCCGATATATTCCAGATAAACAGTACCGTCAAACATCAGTACTTACAAAGTACAGAGAAGTGCAGAGGACTGTGAATAGCTGATTTGGTCACTAAATAATACCGTTAAATGTCGATACTCGCAAAGGAAAGGGAGACTACAACGTGAATGAAAAAATCACAGAAATGCTCGATACTACTATCGAGACCTTACGTCATATCAATAAAGACGCGACAAGCGTTTTCAACGTCATTCTGAACATCTGGGTGATGGCAATCCATAACAACAATGACATTTTGGTCAGGCTCTTCACCTTACGTAGAGAGCTTATGAGACTTCCGTACGCCGACAGCCTTGTACCGTTAAAACTCAGCTTCAACGATAATGGCACGACATACGTAATACTTCTTCATTTCGCAACTGAGATGATTGAGCTCAGAGCACATGACGCCGCAACCAATGCTGAAGAATTCAGTGTTCTTATCACCAATGAACCCACAGGTTACAGACTGAACCTTACTTGGTTCGGCAAATACGAAAACGCCGTCACGGCGATATTGACACCGAACACCACGGTAACGGAGCCTTTGCCTGCAGAACTGCGTGATATAAAAGGCATCGCATCTTTGTCCAACATGTATAAGCTCCAGAACAAGCTATACAGAACAATCCGCGTTTATAAAAAGACAATTACCGAAAAGCTGATTTCTCAGCTGAAATGGTACACGGACGCCGAAACGTTAATCGAATCGGAATCGCACTAAAAAGGAGAAACTCTCCTGTAGCAAACACAATTTCAGTCAATCATATAATAAAAAACAATCTCTGCTGAATAGTACCGTCAGATGTCGGTGCTCGCAAAGAAAATGAATTGTTTCGTGTGTGATACAATACCGTCAAATGTCAGTGCTTGCAGAGGTGGTGAATCATTTCATGTGTTATACAGTACCGTCAAATATCGGTACTCACAAAAGGCACCACACTTCATCTATTGTTTCTGCTATACAATACCATCAAATGACAGCAAAATGCAGAACAAAAAAAAAAAGAAAAGGAAAAAAATAATGTTATCCAAAGACACTATCAAGAAGGCCATCAATGACGGAATCATCACTTTCGTCGCTGACCCTACCGCTGAGAGCGGCACCGTCTGTAAAATCGGCAACAACTGGTTCTACTTCGGCGGACAGACAGCTGAACAATACAATCCTAATGACTACCTGAAGTACGCCGATATTAATGATATCGTCAACAATATCTACGAAGTGCTTGATGAATTTTCAAGGCTGGATATGTTCCATGACGAATATCTCTATTACGAAGCCTATATCACGCACAACCTAAAGGTCAAGAATGACACCATCACGGTTGAAGCTGACAATATCGACAAGGCTGAATGCGATATTCTGCTCCTTAACGTCGATATGAAGCTTCCTTGGTCCGATTTACTCCAAAGAATCAGGACGCCCAATCTGTCATTGACAGATGCAGCCGCACTCTACGGGCGTATCATATCAAGACCGATAAACAGGGAGGCTGCAAATGTCTAAAATCTATAATACACGTCCCGAGCTTATCACGCCCGGTTCATTCTTTTTCGAGCCGAATAAAGACTATAATCTCGAAAACATCGAGAATAGTCTGCTCGTTCCGGCAAACATCACATTCGCGACGCTAATAGGATATAACGGCATCGTGACACTCGAAACACGCGGTTCAATTTACATTGAATACGTATCGCCTAACGAGCCTTTTTCTGTAAAAGAATTTACCGACCCGTCAGAATATCCTGAAGAGCTGAAAGAGATATTCAAAACCAATGACGTTGATAAGTTCGTTAAATATATTAACGTCATCAACAGCAACTGGTTCGAGATATTCTATCAGCCGTTCGACACAAACGGAAATCTGACGCCCGGTATCAGTTCATTTGATATCGACGCAGAAAGTCTCAACGAAAAAGATATCTTTAAAGAAATGTATCAATACTACATCGAACAGCAATCAGAAAACAAGACGGAAAACAACCGAAAAGAAATCTTCTATTGCAACTGTTGCGGCGAAGAATTCACATCAAATGACGACACCGTTATCTGTCCGAATTGCGGTTGCGAATACGACGAAGATAACGACTTTATCGAAAAATATTACATTTAAAATTAACAATCTCTGCTATAGCAAAGAAGAAGGAGTAGCTATTTTTATGTTCGTAAATAACGACATTCAGTCAATTCTCATCGAAAAGTTCGACAAAACAGACCCCTGCACAAAAGAAGAAACCATCATTGCGTCCGGTGCACCCGACAATATCAATCTGTCGGAAATCCTTGACAGACTGATTTTCAGCGCGGGACGTTTCTGCCAGAGATACGCATCCGATATGTTTATCTCATGGCAGTACGTACTCAACGCAATCAAAAACGGAACCGAGCCTCGTCAGGTGCTTATGCTCGCGACAAGACGCTTCGGCGTCGATGGTGATGACTTCATCATGTGCAATCTCGATAATATGCATCGTTATGCCGAAGTCTTCTTGATTGATATCAACAGGAAAAGCAGTCCGATTGAAGGCTTTGTTGACGTAACGCTGAAAACCGCTGTCGGGACATCATGGTTCCCCGCTGAAAAGTTAAGAGCCGCTAAAGACGCTCAATTAAAAGCCGCCAAAGAAGCACAAAAGGAGAACGAAAAGTCATGAACGAAACCAAACTCAAAATCTATCCTGAAATAGGCGACGCCTATACGGTCACTGTTAACATACCTGAAAGCGCAACCGACATCGAGGAATGGATTGACAGTTGGATGGACGACAACCTGAAGCTCGTGCAGAACTACGAGATTCTCAGCTAAAAGGAGAAAAGTTCGTGAAAGTCAACGTAGCACAATTCATGCTCAGTTGGACAGCCGCAAGCAATTACGAGCTTGAGCTGCCCGAGCACATTGATATTAACAACAGTGATGATATTGAAAAATACATCAACAGTATCATCAATTTCATCCCTGCGCCAAAAGACCCGATTGAAATCAGCCATACAAGAAAAATCATGGGTAACGTTCCCGTCAAAATTATTCAAAAAGAAGCCGATATCAAAAACATCGGCACGGGAATCGTTTCGAACTGCCTATCCGTACCGCGCATGGAATTCGAAGAAACAGTCGAAACCATCTTCGGTCATAATTATGTGCTGAAAACAGACGATACCGGTGTCAATCTCAAACAAACAAACCCCAAAAAGAAAAGCTTCGGGCAGAACCTTCCACAGGAAGAGTTCAAAGCCAGACTCTCAGCTTTTTACGGCAGCGAAATCATCAACATCGCCTATGTCGACACCAAAAACGGCACGATGTATCAAATCACGTTTGAACCATGACCGACTCTAACCATAACATCTTGATAATAAGCGGAGCTATCATTGCGTTTGCGGCAATAATAGTCGGACTGATATTGCTGTACAAAATAGGCCAAGTCAGAGACAAGACCAAATTGACAATCTTTGCAATCGTCTGTTTCTTCTTTTACTATATGGCAATCATCAATCCATTTGTACTTCAATTATTCAGTTGAATCACAAATATTACAAAAAAATCAACAGGAGACATTCAAATGTACAATATCCATCTCAAGCTCAAAGGTCTTGATAGGAATAACGTAGCATTTATCCTTTCAATACTGAACGCAAACAAAATCAAAAAGGAATACACACCCGAACACGATTCGACGTTATGGAAAGACTATGTCTTCCACTATGAGCCGCATGACGGACTTATCCGAAGGACCGGCTATTACAAAACGTTAACGAAAATCATCACTATTGTCATCGAACAGCTGCTTGACGGCACAGTCTCCGGCACGGCGCCGTCCGACAAAGAATGGGAGCTGTATATCAACTTCAAAAGCATCCCACCGATAGACACCTTATGTGTACTCCTGAGAGCCCTTGCTTTCTTTGTCATCGATTATAATATTCCCATAATCCCCGCAAGGACCCGACATGAAGACATAACAGGAGTCATGCGGTTTTCATACACACTCACAACAACGGTACCGCAGCTCACGGTGGAAAACATACTCCCTTATGCAAGACTCATACAAGTCCTGAAAACATATATTGATAACGACGCCGAATACTGCGAAACGTCTGTCATATATGACAAGCTTGCAAATGTTTGCGGCTGTACACTTGACGAAATCAAGGCTCTTGGGTATGAGTACACCATCCCTGAAACCAAAAACTAACGTCAATCATACAACAAAAAACAATCTCTGCTAAAAAAGAAAGGAGAAAAAAAGCAAATGCCAAACTTTTTCGTAACATACAATGTAGACGGGCAGATCACAATCCCTGTGGCTGCCGAGAACTTCGAGGACGCAATCAAAGCCGCCGACAAAAAACTGAGAACCGTTGACGTTGGCAACCTCGAAGGTGCCGACTATGAATATGCGTATACCGATGACGACAACGGCACAACCGTTGACACCAATTCTGATTCATTTTTAGATTAATATTTCAGGGGGAGTTGGTGCTGTGACAACTAAATTTTAATAGGAGGTCGCAGAAATGGTTACTGTCACAAATATCCGAAAGGCTAAACCCGAAGATTTTGACGAAATTTGGGCTATTGTACGCTCACTGAAATCCAAGTCATCATATCTCATACAAGTCCCGGAGCTCAGTCCGTCATGGGACTTGTTCAAAACATATTTAAAACTGAGAGATGACGGCAACTGGAATAAACAAACGTTCGAGACAATCTATAAACCCAGATTTCTTTCACAAATCGCAAATGACGCAACAGCGTCAAAAAAGCTGACAAAACTCATGCAGAAAGACAGGGAGGGCAAAAGAATCGCGCTCGTGTGTTTCTGTACAAACCCGTCCCTTTGTCATCGCAGTCTTATCGCACAAATATTAGCGAACTACGGCATTCAGACAACATTGTCTTGACAACTCTACAGCCATCAATACAAAAAAGAAAGGACTGTTCCTATATGGACACGAACCCCAATCAGTACAGACTGGATTTCATTGAACGTATATGCGAACACGGCAAAAAGAGTTTCGAAAATTTCGAACCTCATATCATCGAAAACAACGACACGGTACGAATCATTGACTGGTCAAACAAGAACGGAAGCTTTGAATATCGTATCCGTTTTGTTTTTGATATCAACACAGGTTATATGTTTATATCAGGAGACCTTGGCTCAGCTGTGTTTTGCTTCACAGAAAAAGCACAGTTCGAAAAAATCTCCGGATATTCTGATTTCAACTATTTCCGTGAAAAGATGCAGTGTTCGACTAATATCACGGAATATGATTCTGAATATGCTCGCTTACAGCTTGAGGAAAACCTCAGTCTTGGAAACGACATAGACGAGCCTGATATCCAAACACTCATTCATGAAGTCTTACAGGAAGCTGACCAATACGACGGACACCCTGTATACTCCGATTATGTCATTGACAAACTCAAAGACTATGACGAAGATTATTGGGAATGGCTCTACGGCATTGGGATGCTTCCTCACAAAAGAATCATCCTTTGGTGGGAAGCACTTCACGAAATCAGAGCTCATCTTGAAAAAGGAGAATGACAATAATGATATTCACAAAAGAAAAACTGTCGTCAGAATATATCTACGTATGCGACGACGGCACAAAGCTCATGTATCGTGACGGATATTTCATGGAATACAAACCTGTGAGCCACGATACTGTTCAGGATTTACTCGGAAAAGCCGATGAGACAAGCACAAAACCGATGCCTGTATTTTCTGACTACCGTAACGACCTGACACATAAGTATGACAGAAACAAAACTATCATGTACGTCTACGGTCTGAAAGTTATGGCAAAACATTTCCCCGGTAACATTCCTGACTACAACGACTGCGTCATGTTATACAAGAGACAGACAGCCGATAGTAATCTCACCGAAAGCGCTGCAAAAACACAATGCTTTCGCTACACCTACGGGTCGTCATCGGTGTTCCCGTTTTACGGTGGTTGGACCGAAATCGTAGCGCCTACGAGAGAACTCGCCGACGCGCTATTCATCGCTCTGCATCCGAGCAAAAACGAGTTACTGCTAAACTGTGCGTCTGTTTACGATGAAAAACAATGGACCGGCACAGAAATGTGCAAACATAACGATAATATGGGCGCCCATTGTCACGAAAAATACGTCATTACACAGGAATTCGGACCGATGCTGCTCGGAAACCGATAACTATCAGTCAATCATATCAACAAAAAAAACACCCCAATCTCTGCTAAAAAGAAGAGGAAAGGAAATTAACAATGATTATTAACAACACAAACAAAGACACTCCGGCACTGCCGTTTACTGTGTTCTATGACGTCGAAACGGATAAGTCTGACGGTTATATTGACCTCAATAACGGCTTATTCACCACTGTTGACAACGATATGGCGAAATATGTCACATCCGGCACAATCAATCTCTACAAGGCACATAAAGAACAGGGCAACGCCGAAAACACACGTGACATCATGAGCAAAAAGGCTCACTGTCACAGTCCTATCGGTCAAATCTGTTTTGTCGCCTTCAACGAGAATGCCATTAAAGAAGACTCAAAAAGTCTCGAAAGCCTTGCATATGAGCACACAACAGGCGACGAAAACCGTCCGTTGGAATGCATTGACGGTCAGTCTCTCATGTCCTTAAGACGAGCAAACAAAGACGCGGACAAAACAATGTTCATCATTGAACTGTCAAGCTTCCATTGCAGCAAAGGCGTCGCTGAAGACGTATTTGAGCACATCTTCGCCCATCTCCCCGACATCTTCAGACTCGCTCTCAATATGGACCCGCATCTGTTCGTTACTACCATTCCGCTTGAACAGAAAGACTTCCAATTTGACGAAGATTACCAAGTTGCATACGATATGCAAAAAAATTTCTTGTTACGTATGAACTTCCTTCCCACAGAAAAGAAAGACGTCTACGTCATGAACGTATCAATGCATGAGCCGTTTAAGGATGTCTTCGGTCCGACAAGCATTCGCTTCTATCTCAGCTAAAAATACAGGAGGACAAACACCATGTCAGATAAAAATTACTATGAAGTCATGATTGACCATCCAACCTTTTCAACAGCAGGATGGGCTATCGTCAGCTACCCGAAGGACAAATGTGTTGAAAACGGTAAGCCTATTAGCGATGAAAAGCTTGCGCAAAGACTGCTTGCTATCATTTCAAGAAAAACAGGTTTATCAAATCTTGTCGCCCATTCAGTCACACTTCTCGGTGACAATGTCATCATAATCGATGACAAACCCGTTGAGTGAACTGCCGAAAACGACATATGAACAATAACAATATACAAAATGACCGACCGACAAAGAAACAACTCGATTTCATAGCCGATATACAAGAATTTACAGGAACACTGTTTACAGGCTCAACAAAAGCCGAAGCCTCGAAATATATTTCTGACAATATCGAACGATATCGGCTTGAAATCGCGAGTTCTTGGATGTTATCAGGCGGTTATTTCTAAAACAAAAAAGGAGAAAACACAATGGTCTACTCTATATCATATCCCCATGCAGGAACAATCAAACAGAAAACATTTGAAGCCGAACCCTTCACCGATGAAATGAGAAAAATGTGTGAGTTCGTCGACAAAGAACTCCGCAAATGCGGCGACGACGAAGTCGGATACGACATCTACGAAGGCTTCGACTCCATCGTTCGGCATATGGGCAAAGGCGCAACGCTGAGCATTGATATTCCCGACAAGAACATCAAGCTTACCGTATCGACCAGCTACAAAGACTGACGAAAGGAAAATTCATCATGCTTACGCAAAACGGCTTGCTCGAACTCGAATTCGACGACAAGACTTGTTTCTTTACTTGCACGGACGAAGCCTTTGACTACGTCCGTGAATACATCAAAGCCTATAGTAACGGAGATGATGACAAGGAAGAAAAAATCATCATCAACGCAATCAACAAGGGAATTTTGCCTAACAAACCTGTTGATTACTACCGTTACAACCTTGAGACGTTTGACCGCATCTTTGCAAAACACCTGAACGAAATCTCGAAATCAACGTACAAGTCTTTGCTACGTCTCAACGCATCCTACCGCCGCTATGTATTCAGCTTCGCGGAATGAAAGACAAAACCAAAAAAACAAGGAGAACAAAAAATGTCCCATAGATTTTATCTCGTGTCCATGCCCAGAGAAGTATATCTCAAAATCATGCCCGCCAAGAACTTAACGGAGCTTGATACCATCCTCAAAAATCTCGGCTATCCTAAAGGTCATCCTCATGATGAAGATGACGTCCTCGACTATGATGAGTTTGCCATAACAGAATACGAATTCGGTTCTGATTTCTGGGACGAAGCCGAGAAAATCATCGCCGACTGCGAACCGACGTGGTGCGTATCACCCCTCTTCCACGAAGATGAAGCTTCCGCTCCGCACGTCGTAAAAGAACACACGCTCAAAACCATCATCAACGTTATCAAAGAAGATATCATCAATTACTACAAAAGTCTTCTCAAAGGCGACGATGCAACTCGCTACGCCATAATGCGCACGCATGTTGAAGATACCATCAAGGAATGGGAACCTGAATTCCGTCCTGATGTAATGAGTCCTATCAATTTCAACCAAAAAGATGAAAAGCTCACGAACTCATGGAGATACGAATACTCCATCTGGGAACTCGTGAGGCTCTACAAGAGTTTTGACTTCGAAAACAACGTATTATTTTTCGTAGGATGGTAACGCCCAACGAAATAAAAAAAAAAAACACACTTCCCAACTGAAATATCAGTCAATCAATATCACAAAAAATCTCTACTAAAAATCTCTACTATAGTAGAGCTACAGTAGAGGGTTGGTAGTATGCACTATAGTAGAGCTACAGTAGAGGGTTGATAGTATGCAAAACCGGTAAAAGAAAGGAAAGCTCCAAATGTTTGACAAAAACGTTTTACTTGTCATTGACCTGCAGCAACAGTTCAAAGACAAAGATAGCAATTACAAAAAATGCCTTACGTATCTTGAGCAAAATTGCGTCGCCTACGATGAAATCGTATTCACACTTTTCTCCCAGTTCATCAACAACGAGGACGGCGGTATAGACTATTCCGATAGATATTTCCGCCACTTGAACTGGAGAGGTTGCGAACACACCGATGTTTCGGACATCTTGCTGCCCGATATCTTCTCGCAACAAGACGAAAACGGTCATAATGTCCTGCACACACCGATTCGTATCATTCCGAAAAACACTTACGCCGTAAAGCTTCCCGAAGAATACGACCCCATCACAACACATATCGACGTCATCGGATGTGACGCCGACAGCTGCGTCCTTGCGACTGCGTTCAAGCTCTGGGACAAGAATTACTCGTTCCGTATTCTGAAAGACTACATCTTTACAACAGGTCCGAAAATTGACATGGGACAGCTTATGTTGCTCATGAAACGTCAATTCGGAGACTGTATCGTCTAAGGAGGAAACGCATTGGGAAAATTTCTGACTACATCTCTCAAAGAATTCTTCGGACAAAGAAGCTATTTTACGGAAAAGACCGTAAAAGCTCTTGAAGATAAATACTTCAACAGAGAAAAATTAGAAAAAGACCCGCCCAAGCTTCCCGCGGACGTGTCCATTTTCTTCTCTCCGTACACAGATACGTTTGTAATATGGACAAACAGGACTGATATTATCATGCCCGATGAAGGTCTTCCCGAGAATGAGCGATGGGAACCCGCCCTTCTGGAATTACTCAACTCCGGACCAAACATTATCATTTTGAAAAACTAAAAAGGTTGACCTGCTGATAAAAGTATAGTACAATCATATTGTACGATTACGGCAAACATCTTCAAAAGTTCTCACGGAGAAAAAAAAATGAAATTCAACAAAACATTCGCCCTTGCGCGAGGGCTACAGTACAAAGAAAAAAAACGGGTCTTACAGAATTGCCGCATACGGCTGCTCCATCGACGGCAACATCTTAAAACAACAACACGGCTCTTATATCAGACCGAACATGGCGGGACCGTTCTACTACGCATTAGGATTTAGTGCAACCGATGATTACTGTGCTCTATTTGTTGTGGACCCGAGAAACGGCAACACCATAGACGCGGTGCTCGTGAAAGACCTCGGCTTGCGACACGCAAAACTTGAAAATCCCATACGTAACACAGACTTTTACGCTCCCGGTTTTATCGAAGAATGTATCCAATGCTACGAAGACTCTAACAATTTCGAAAGAGCCGTTATTACGGCACAGGAAATCGAATGCGACTACCAATCAGCTCTGTTTGCTTATAAACAACTGATTAAATACTACTGTCGCTTAAGCGACGAATCCGTTGAAGCTTATTTGAAATTCAAAGGCATTCACGACTTATCAAGTGACAGCATGTCCCTAAAACTCAAAAACGCCTTAGAACTCGCAGCGGAAAACGTAACCGACTATGATGCTATCGAAAAAGCCATACCGTCAACAAAAGTATACATCGAAAAATACAAACTGAAACGCCGCCGTAAGTAACGGTACAAAGGAACAAAAACGCATGCTGTACACACAACTAACGAAAAAAGCTATCAACATAGCTTACAACAAACATAACGGACAAATAGGGAAAGACGGTATTCCCTATTTCTGCCACCCGTACCATGTGGCAGAGCGCATAGATGAGCTTTGTGAACGAACAAATGTGTCCAAAAAAGAGCACGAAGCTCTCATTTGCATAGCATTTTTGCACGATATCCTCGAAGATACAGACACGACCGTCAACGAATTATATGGGGAAGGGTTTTCTGACAACATAGTCCACGCCGTTATAGCATTAACACGGCGAAAAAGAGAAACCTATCAGGACTACATAGAACGCTGCAAAGAAAATACCTATGCAGCTGTTATTAAAACATTCGATTTGATTCATAATATGAACCTAAATCGATTAGACGCTCCGACTGACGTCGACAAAAAGCGCTATGAAAAGTACAAAAAGGCACTCGACCTTCTCAACACATCAAAGGAGGACGAATCGTGAAACGAATTCTTACACTCTTGATTGCGATATGTATATCGGTAAGCACACTCACAGCCTGCTCCTTAAACAAAAAAGAAGTAAGCCGTGAATTAGTCAATGCAAGATATACACCCGCCCACTCATCCACAAAGACAGACTACGAATACAAATACAACTGGAACAAAGATGAATACGAATATGTTCCCGGTGTAAAATATGTCGACGAACCCGAAAAATACGAGTTCGAGTATATCGTCACATATGATGACGACACAACACGGCATGTATTTGAAACCGTTACAAAAGAAGCATATAACGAATATATGAAATCTAAATGGTTCAAAGATTTCAGTAAACCTATTGTGATTGAAACCCAACCACCAACCGAAACGCCATAAAAGGACTGTGATGCTCTGTGAGATTATATTTGCTGTTGCCGCTGTTAACAGAAAACGCAGCTATCATCAAAATAGTCAGCGGAAAAAATAACCGCAAACTATATGAAGGCTTGTTCCAAAGCATGCCAACGGAACTGCGTTTACTTGACATAGAAGAAATACTTCCTTACAAAGTCATCAGACGTAAAAATATAAACACAACCAAAGCACAATACGGCATCTGTTTTGTCACAAACAAAAAAGACAAAACAACAAGGGCTCACATAGAGCATATCGGCGAAAAACATACCATGAAAAATGGTCATAAAGCACAGGTAACATCCTATAATTCCGCAACAGACATCACAATTACATTTGACGACGGCACTGTCAGAGAACATCAAAGATATCACGATTTCACTCATGGAGAAATCAAACATAAGTCTGAATTGCCCGGTCGTGTGAAACCGAAAGACCATACAGGAGAAACATCGGTATCCAACAAAGGTGAAAATATCACCATTGTGAAGTATCTCAATAATCAATATATGAATGTTCAGTTTGATGACGGGACAATTGCGTACGGCGTCAACTATTACGCATTTGTACACCGCAAAATAGTCAAACCCGACTATAAGCATTACAAATGGTTCATTGCACAAGAAAATACCGAGCCTGAGCCAATACAACTGCAAGATATAATTGACATCATAATGAACGACCGTACATTAACATCTAAAGAACAATGTGCAAAACTCGGAGTCATCACCCACGGTAAAAAATCCAAAAATGTACAGATTTTTGTTCTACATAAAAACGTCAAATGCCAAATCATTTGCGCCAAAGAATAAAAAGGAGACAATATATGTCACAAACAGCAAACGAAGAAAAAATAACATATTTTCTTCTTATCAAAACTGATACAAATATAAAAAGCATCGCAGCACACACAACAAATGAAGCAATGGAACTTGTAAAAAAGCTCACTGAAAAAGCAAAACCTGATACAAGAAAAAGGATTTGTACAGCAGTCGAAACAATCCTTCCCTGTATGGAGCATATCAGCACCATACAAATGACATTCCCCGATTCAAGAATCGACATCTCAATTATTTCGACCATAACAACAGCAGAAAAAAAGGAGGACTGACATGCGTTGGGAAAACATAAACGGCTTCGGATTTTCCGTCCCTGCCCATAACCCTAACCTTTTCAAAAAGTTCATTCTCAATCACCAAAAAGCAATTGAGGAACAGGGAACGCCAGAAGAAAAGAAGCTGTTAAACACAGCAAGGTTCAACAAGGACTACTCATTTGACTACGATGACATCGACGAGGACTTTTTGCTCGAAAGTACGGTCAACCGACAGGAAGGACCTCACTCCATCATAGGAAACATCATTCAATACGAAACATGCATCCGCATGCAATACGAGCCCGGTGACGGCGATACCGACAGCGACCCCGCAATTATCTTTGTTCGCGGATATCCTTGGGAACTGAACGCAATAGAGAAAAACTTGCAGGAAGAATCCTTTAGAAATCTCTTATATAACTACCTCAGAGAGCTCGACAGCACAGCGTCTGTCACTGACGTCGATACGATTCGTATTGAGTACTACTGCTAAAAAGGAGGTTTTGATATGGAAATAACAAAAATCAATGCCTTCGGGGTCGAACTTGATTCCAACAAGTTGAAAAAAGATTTCGTCCCATTCCTTTGCACACACTTGATGACAAGTGAACGCTACGAAGAGTATATCAACTACTGCAAGGACGAAGATTTAACGCCCGGCGACGACGAAAGCTTCTACCGATACGCCGAGTATGACTGCAGCGACTATGCATACGAAATCATGACCTGTCTTGTTCATATTCTCAATGAGAAGAACAACCTTACTCTGGATATCAATAAGCTCCAATATTATGACTATTGCGTTTACTACGAAAATCTCGTGCCCGCAAACGAAGAGGAACGCAAGCTCATACTGACAAAGGAACAGGTTCAAAAGCTCATCGCAGACTTCTTCAAGCCCCTCATCAAAGAAAACACACCTTTATGGTGTGAAAGTATCGACATCAACTATTAAAAAGGAGACCTGAGTATGTACGAAGCAGTCACAAGGTTCGGCATCAAAATCACCCCATGTGATTTAAGACCGGACTTTCTATTGCTAATGTTCGCCTACTTTATGGACACTGACGACCGTCAAAGCTATATTGATTACTGTAAAGAAAACAAAATTAGCTGCGATGACCGAAAGTCATTCATTGATTATGCAAAATCAAAACACAACAGCATGATGCAGGAAATCGTTGACATTTTCAATAAACAATATGACCTGTACGACGAACTGAAATTTCAGTATCATGACGAACATGTATTCTACGAATGCGGTATACCCGAAGACGATTCTCAAAAAGAACGCATTCTGACACAAAAGCAGGTGCAAAACATGCTCGCACAATTCTTCGGAAAGCTCGTCAAAGACGATGTCTCGCTGACCTGTCAATCTATTAGTATCTGAACAAAAATCCACAATTCCGCAGAGGCAAAACCGTCTCTGCGGAAGATTTTTCAAATACAATCTCAGTCAATCATAAAACCAAAACACGGTATAAAATAATCTCTGCTGAATAGTACCGTCAAACGTCGGTACTCGCAAAGAGGCCTTCGTAAGTCGCTTTTAGCGGCTAAACGAAAAACAAAAAAAAAGGAATATCAAGAAATGATGACCTCACTTAAATACAAAAACAAAACCTTGACATGTTCACAATCTGACATCATTGAGTTCAACGAAGGGACAGTGACCATCACCGACCCGAGCTATGACCATGACGTTTTCAACAAAATCGAAGGTCTTTCCATCGTACCGGGGCACTACAATTGCTCCGTATACAGTCTGAACGGACAACCCTATATAATCCGTATTGTACTCGATAAGCCTGATGCCAAAAAGACTGTTGCAAGCAATCATACCTGGCATTCTATCGGTACAGTGGCTACCGACACAGGCACTCTCGGCGTTTTTCAGAACAAGCCTGACTTCAGCACCAAAAGAATGCACAGACTGAATTTCATAAACCAAAGAACCAGAGCAGAAGTCTGGTCCGACAATGTGTACAAAAACAATCCTCGTGGCTTCGTATTCGGCTGTGGAGACAATCCTCCCATTAACACATACGATGTAAAAGCCTGTACGAAAAATCACAGAGCATTCGCACTCGAAATCAGGCTTGCTTAACAAACATTTACAATTCCGCAGAGGCGAAACCGTCTCTACGGAACATTTTTTCAGCTAAAATTTCAGTCAATCACATAACCAAAACACGGTAAAACAATCTCTGCTAAAAATGCTGTCAAATGACAGCAGAATGCAAAGACACGCCATCTACCGAAAAACTCATTCAAAAGTTCAGGCAATCACATAATTGAAATGCGATATAAAATAATCTTTGCTAAATAGTGCCATCAGACATAGGTACTTGCAAAGTCGGTAAAAATGCAGCCTCTTATCACACAAATTAAATAGTGACATTAAACGTCGACACTCGCAAAAAAAAAATGCTCATCGAAGTGTATATAAAGGACAGTGAAAAAAATGCTCATCAAAGTGTATATGAAAGACGGTGAAGAATTCACCGTCAATGCCTGCACCTCCTCTGCAAGATTATGGGTGCACCAACACCTAAAGCTGGAAAACATAGAAAGTTTTACGGAGATACCGTCTGAAAGAATTTACTACTATGTAGAAATCACAGAACATGAAATTGTCGAATTCATTCCGTTCGACAGCAAAGAAGTTGCCGTAGCGCATCTCCATCAAAAGTTCCTCAGTCGTATTAAAACAAAAGTTGAGGATTTCGACCTCAGTTTGCACTTTCCGATTCAAAAAGACGACTACGGTTTATCCGAAGACCATGCGTGGATTAACGACCTCCCTCTCATGCATAATGATTGGGACGCTTATATCATCGCAAACGACAGAAAAAATGATACCGAGGAAAGCCGTAGATTTATTGAACAGGCTATAAAAGAACCCTATCTGTTCCTCAACAATGCGTTATATGAAAACTTACTGAAAGCAGCTTTTCATAAAAACGCCATCAAAAACACGCATCCCAACATGGGCATCACAACAGACATCATGGATAACGACGGTGCCACAATTGATATCCGCACAACAACAGAGACATGTTCCAGACTGTCCTCATACCTCGGTATGAAGATTATTGGATTAAAGCCGACTGTATATAACAACGTCGAGGGTGTGGCTCTGCTGTGTGAAAATAAAAACTAAAAAAACACAATTCCGCAGAGGCAAGATTGTCTCTGCGGAACGTTTTTTAAACACAACTTCAGTCAATCATATAATCAAAACACAGTATAAAACAATCTCTGCTAAACGGTACCGTCAAATGACGGCAAAACGCAAAGAACCTGTCGCAAGTGTTGACAAGGCTGGCTATATAATACCGTCAAATGTCGATATGTACAAAAGATTCGGAAATAGCCATAATGCCCCTCACAACTGTACAATACCCTAACACACCCACGGTTAAAACCATGGGTTTTCCCGTTAAACAAATTATTTGTAAAAAAAAAAGAAAGGACACAATCATGCCCAACAATAATAAAATCATTGTTGATATCAATGACCGTTTTCAACTGGTTGCTGCACTAAATGATTGGGACCCTGACGCCAAAGAATTGGCTGAAATCTCAGTTTTCTTGCAAGAAAAAGCAACAGGACTTATCCATCAAGACCTTGCCGTCATAGGACGCAACTACAGAATGACAGACAACGGACCTGAATTATATGACGACCTATCGGTAAAAGTCTATGCCGATGCAAACAACGAAGACTTTACGGACGACTTCACTATTCCTATTTACGAAGAATCCGAAGAAGATTAATATAATCAAAACACAGTATAAAGTAATCTCTGCTAAATAGTACCGTCAAATGTCGGTACTTGCAAAGTTAATGGCGAAGTTGAAGAACTCCTGTGGCGCTAAATAGTACCGTCAAATGTCGGTACTTGCAAAGGACCCGAACTGTACGATGACCTATCAGTGAAAGTCTATGCCGACGCAAACAATGAAGACTTTACAGATGACTTCACTATCCATATTTACGAGGAACTCGAAGAAGATTAACGTATTCTTTATAAACCCCCTTTTCAAACACAATTTCAGTCAATCGTAAAATCAAAGTGTAATACAAAACAATCTCTGCTAAATAGTATCGTTAGATAACGGTGCTTGCAGAGAGGAATTCAACGGCCCGATCGATAATTTGCTGCATAGTACCATCAGCACTTACAAAAAGAAAAAAATTATCACACGAATTTCAGTCAATCATATAATTAAAGTGTGACACAAAATAATCTCTGCTAAACAGTACCGTCAAATGATAGTGCTTGCGAAATGCAGAGGTGGATAGTTGCGCAAGTCTGATACTGAACAATATTGTCAAACACCAGCGCTCACAAATTTAGTCAATCATATAGTAAAAACGCAACACAAAACAATCTCTGCTAAATGGTATCGCCAAATGTCCGCACTCATAAAAAAAACGCAAAGCGGCGCAAAGCAGAGTGTGAATGGTTAGGTGTCAAAAATAAAAAGGAGACAAAAAATGTCAAACAAAACAAGCTCCATCACAACAACAAACAAGTTATCATATACAGGTTTTCACAACAACGGAAAACAAAGCAAAACCTTGATGTTCGAATTAAAGCCTATCGGCCGAACCACCGAACATCTGGACAGGAAAGGTTATCTCGCTGATGACATCGACAGAGCCGAGAGCTACAAAACCTTCAAGGAAATCGCGGATAATTTCCACAAAAGCCTCATCGAAGAAAGCTTGGCAACCTTCACTTTCAGTGATACATTAAAGGACTACTTCGACTTATGGCTCAGTCCCGTCCGCACAAATGAAGACACGCCGAAGCTCAGAAAAATGGAGGCAAAGCTTCGAAAAGAGTTATCCTCAGCGCTCAAGCGGCACCCGTCATTTGCTGCGACAAGCTCCGGCAAAAGGCTGATTGACGAAGCCTTATATCCCAACGCAAGTGATAAAGAACGTCAGTGCCTTGACCGCTTCAAAGGTAGAAGCTCATACCTTGACAGCTACACAGAGGTCCGTTCATTCATCTATACCGACCTCTGTAAGCATAACACGATTGCCTATCGTGTTGTCAATGAGAATCTCAAGATTTATCTTGAAAATATCCTCGCTTACGAAAAGCTCATGCAAACAGCCGTAAACGGCAAGCTTGAAGCCGTAAAAGAAATGTTCCATGATTTGTATCCTACTTTTTCAATGGACATTTCCATCTTCTTTACAAGCTACGGCTTTGACTATTGTCTCTCCCAGAATGCCATCACACGATATAATATTCTGCTCGGCGGCTGGTCCGACGATAACGGTATCCATCACAAAGGTCTGAACAATTATATCAACGAATATAACCAAACCGTTCCCAGAAACAAGCGTCTGCCGAAGCTCAACAAACTTCAGAAGATGATTCTGAGTGAAGAAAACTCTATGTCGTTCATCATCGATAAGTTCGAAAACGACTTAGACCTTGCCAACGCCATTCGCTATTGGCTCAAGAACTGTCAATTTGATGCTCTTAACTTACTCATCTGGACACTCGACGTCCATTACAATCTCGACGAGATTCACTTCAAGAATGACAATCAGGGCAAGAACATCAGCGACCTGTCTCAGGCGCTCTTCAAGAACTACCATGTAATCCGTGACGCATGGGACTACAACTACGACATCGTAAACGCAAAAGCGAAATCCCGTCAAAAGCCGGAGCGTTACGCGGAAAAGAGAGACAAGACGTTCAAGAAAATCAACAGCTTCTCTCTGTCGTATCTCGCGAACATTCTGTCGCAATACAACAATCAGTACGCGAATTTCGTTGCACAATTCAAAACGCGAATCAGTGTGCATATCCAAAACGTACAGCAGCTGATTGCCGACAGGACGCTTGACATGAGGCTCGACCCGTTGATGCTTCTGAAACCCATCAACAGCGACGCAAAACTTGTCGAAGACATCAAACGTGTACTCGATAGCCTCAAAGACATGCAGCGTATGCTCGTACCTCTCCTCGGAGAAGGAACTGAGCCTAACAGAGACGCTATGTTCTACTCTGACTTCGAACCGCTGATGAACTATATCGACACGCTGACGCCTTTATATAACAAAGTCCGCAATTATATCACAAAGAAACCGTACTCCACCAAAAAGACATCTCTATATTTCGGCGCGTCGAACTTCGGCTCAGGTTTCGACGTAGCAAAACTCCCCGTATCCCACACAATCATCATAAGGGATAAAGGATGTTACTATCTTGCTGTTATCGACAACAACAAGCTGATTGATAAGCTCTACGACCACAATGATAATGACGGATACGAGTATATGATATACAAACAGATTCCGTCCCCTATCAAGTATTTCAGCCTGAAGAACATTCTGCCACAAAACCCGCCGGATGATATCCGTCAGCTCCTCGAAGACAGAAAGAACGGGACCAAATGGTCACATGACCATGAGACACGGTTCATTGACTATATCATCAACGAATTCCTGCCCACCTATCCCCCTATTCATGACAAAAACGGAAATCCTTACTTCTCATGGAAGTTCAAGAATCCCGACGAATACGAATCTCTCAACGAGTTCTTCGACGACGTGTCCAAACAGGCGTACCAGACATCGTTCCGTTTCGTCTCCCGTGACTTCGTGGACGACGCCGTTGAAAACGGAGACATCTTTTTCTTCCAAATCTACAATCAGGATTTCTCACCCGCAAGCCACGGCAAGCCTTCTCCGCACACATTATGGTTCAGAGCATTATTCTCCGACGTCAATCTGGAGACAAAGGATATTCGCCTCAAGGGCAACGCCACAGCGTATTTCCGTCCGGCGAGCATCTTCTACACAGACGAAAAGTGGAGAAAAGGGCATCATTACGAGCAACTCAAAAACAAGTTCAAGTTCCCTATCATTAAGGACAAAAGATACGCTCTCGACAAGTTCTTCTTCCATATCACTCTTGAAATCAACTGCAACGCAACTGTCGAGAAGTATTTCAACAACAGGGTAAACGAAGAAATCCGCAAAGCCGACAAGTACAACATTCTTGCTATCAACAGAGGAGAAAGAAATCTCTTGTACGCTGTTGTCATGGACCAGGATGGTACCATTCTCGAACAAAAGTCGTTCAATATCATCAAATCGGAGCTTCCCAACAAAACCGTCAAAGAAACAGACTATTGGAAAAAGCTCCATGCGCGCGAGAAAGAGCGTGACACAGCTCGTAGAAGCTGGAAGTCTATTGAGTGTATCAAAGACCTCAAGAAAGGCTACTTATCCTATGTAGTCAAAACTATCACTGGCATGATGTTTGAATACAACGCCATACTCGTCATGGAAAATCTCGACATCGAGATGAAGCGCAGCCGACAGAAGATTGAAAAGAACGTTTACGCACAGTTCCAGAACGCAATCATCCAAAAGCTGTCCATGTATGTCAACAAGGATATCGACCTGCACATCGCTCGTACCGCCCCCGGCGGCACGCTCAATCCGTACCAGTTAACATATATCCCCGCAAGTCGTACCAAAACGCCGAAACAAAACGGCTTTGTGTTCTTCCTCAATCCGTGGAATATCACGGAAATCGACCCGACAACAGGCTTCGTCGATTTGTTCCAAACCTGTTTCAGAACGAAAAACGAATATAAGGATTTCTTCGCGAAATTCAAGGATATCCGTTACAACAAAGCACAGGATTGGTTCGAATTCGACACAGACTACACCTATTTCCGTGACAAGGAAAAGGCAGGAAAGAGAACCAGATGGAACATCTGCTCATACGGAACACGTCTGCGTCGTTTCCGTAATCCCGACAAGAACTACGCAGAAGACGCGATGACTGTATATCCGACACAGATGCTCAAAGACCTGTTTGACGAATACAACATTTCTTACGTACCCACCTCGGCAAGAAGTACCTCAATCAGTGTCAAGGATGATATTATCCAAATCGACAAGCTTGACTTTTACAAGAAACTGTTGTATATCTTCAAGCTGATTGTCCAGTTGCGAAACACATCTCCTTCGTCCACTGAACAGGAAGACGATTATATCATCTCCCCCGTCATCAACGAAGATACGAACTGGTTCTACGACAGCCGTGATTACAACGAAGAAAGCCTTCTTCCCTGTAACACAGACGCAAACGGTGCTTACAGCCTCGCTCTGAAATGCAATATGGTCATTGACCGTATCAAAAACACAATCCCCGGAGAACCCGTGGATATGTATATTTCCAACGCAGACTGGCTTGACGCTCGACAATAAATATTGTACAATGGGGATGCCGCATTTACGACATCCCCAAAAAATGACAGAGTTGTATCAGTGTAAACCTAAAAACGCTGCTACAAATATGTCAAATCCAAAAAAGAAAGGTGTTGTGAATGTTACCCGACCTTTCAGCAAATGATATGCTGTTTATCAGAAAAAAGAAAAAAGGACCCGGAGATTGGGCTCGAATGGACCGTTTGTTAGACTACCTATTCACCAAACCAAAAAGAACAATGACAAAGCCCAACAACAGGTGCCTGCTTTTATCTGTAAAGCTCGCGAAAATCATAAAAAGAGAACAGCAATTTTGTTGTCTGATGGCATTGTGTGAATATATGATAACAGACGCTTTCACCGATGGAAAATTCATCACGAAAGAATACAAAGAAATCATAAAGCAGTTCCAAAATGACCACACGGACTATGAAATAACACAAAAGGCAATCATACAGCGCTTCCAAGGTATGAGAAACCATCTTCTCGAAAAATGGATAAAACTCATACGGATACTTAAACGTATTGAAAAGGAAGAAATGACAGAAGAATGGGAATATATCATCTCATACCCAATACGAAGCACAAAAGCGCATCTTGAAAAATTGGCCGATACGTTTCCTGTTCTTTTGATGGCTACGCCGCTGTATCTCATCCAAAAAGACATTCTGACGCTTGATTTCTGTGACGACCTTCTAAACGCGACAGCCCATCGCAACTGGGAAAATCTGAACGATAATGAAAAAGACTGCTTGACAAAAACAATACATTCGCTGTATCAAAACGCCGATTACGGCAACAATACCGACGATCTCAAAAGCGAATCGGAAAAACAATACAGAATCATCTTCAATATGGAAAAAAGGAAACAGGAGGCGCTGCAAAAAGAAAAAGCCGATTTCCTCGAAACCGTAAGGAAAGAAGATGAATATAACCGCCAATGTGCGGTCAAAACCATAAAGAGAGTAAAAGCGCTTCTCGACAAAGAGGAATCGAGCGTAAAACGAAGCCTGCAAATAGATGATGAAACGAAAGAATACATTATAAAAAACGATATCGAGAATATCTATATATTGCTATTCGCTCAATTCAACACTGATACGCTCATCGTAAACTCCGTTGCGAAATATTATCCTCGAAGCAAAAAGGAAGTCCTGAGAAAATATTTCCCGATCAGCGTAAAACAGGCAAAAATCTTTTACTCAAAAGAGGAAGCGCGACGTCATATTCAGGAAATACGGAACTGGGAATCAAGGCGTGATTACAAAATGTTCAGAATCATCACGATAGATACAATGTTTTTGCTCGCGGCAATGCAAAAGAGACATGACGAAAATGAACGCATGTTGGCAACCGTCTCCAATGCAAAACAGATACCCATCTATATACCGTCGCCGATTCGCTATGACATAACAGGTCGCGCGCTGATACAAAACGAACATCTGAACAACGACATCACACAATCATGCATTGCATTGTCCGATTTGCTGAGCTTTTGTCCGACCAAACCGCGTCTCGTTGATATACGCCCTGTCTACACAACAGAAACCGTAAGACGAGACAAAAGCTTGAATACATACCAAATCCGAGATTATCTCCACAAAGACCAATATCTTTGTCGACTCCAAGAGGGCATATGGCATGTTGTCACGTATAAACAAGCGATTTCAGACGAAGTTGTACTCATCCAACTCGTTTCCGCTGACACATTAACCGAAACGAAATGGAACAGTTATTCCTATCATAACTCCATGCTCAAAATCGGAATAGTTGAAACAACAATAACCGACGAAAACTTCGTATATCATTACCATAGAGCAATAGACACGTCCGACAATTGGAGTTTGTACATATGGTCAAACAGCGTTGATACGGAAAACCCGAAAATCAATGCC
>JAZQFJ010000072.1:0-46306 GCA_045539475.1 Eubacteriales bacterium
TTCGACGGGGATGTTGAAGCACGGGTAGCGGGCAGAGGCGCAGAGCCGCTTTAAAATCTGCAACTTAATTTTTATAAATTAAATAACAACAATAAACTTATTGCTGCTTAAATTATAAGCGGCCATCTTCCCCGGGAGGACCACGGCCCGGGAGCAAGGTGTCACACAGTGGTGAACGTGACCGCGCAAAGCTTTGAGCACGGCATGTAAAATGAAGCTACCGAATACGGAAGCCCGCCTGTCGGCGTCCGTATGAGGGAATTTAAACATCAGGCTGCGCCCGGAGAAACTTATGTGAATGCATTTTCGGACGGGGGTTCGACTCCCCCCGCCTCCACCAAAACGAAAGCGTACCAGCCGTAGGTTGGTGCGTTTTTGTTTTTGGTGTCCGAGGTGTGGAGGAGGAGAACAGGACGGCGCACCGCAGTGCGCAAAAAGGGTGCCGGTGGCACGCTTTTTAGTCCGCGGGTAGACTCCCCCCGCCTCCACCAAAACGTAATATCCCTTCAAACAACAAAACTGTCTGTCTCTACAATTTATCGAGACAGACAGTTTTGTTGTTTGAAATTGTTTTATTTAATTACTGCTTTTACGCATTCTTTAACGGTTTTGATTTCTTCGTCCGAAACAGCTTCGTCAAAGTCTGAGAAAGAAATATCATCTATCGGATTTCCCGTAAGGCAGGCATACCAAAGAAGCGAAAGCGCATATCTGCCAACACCAAGGCTTGCGTGGAAAGTATCACGATGGAGATTGATTCCCTTTTCCGCAAGCTTCTGAAACATCGGCCCCGAGGGGATCGTCATATACGCATTCATCGCCTGAGCCGCCATCGTATATGCTGAGTGGAGCGCATCAAACATTTCCTTTCTTGTTTCAAAGCCACGATTAATAAGCATCTGGCTTCCCTCTTCATACGCCCACGTCTCATGCATAATAAGCTTTGCCCGCGGGCAGCACATACGTACATATGATGTTAAATCCTCAAGATACGGCTGATATGTATCATAATCCGTACTTTTCAGGCTTGCCTGCTGAACGGTTATGTAATCCCAGTCACGCGAGAGCAGAGCATCTTCAAGTGATACATAAAAGCCCGTTTGCTGGCCGTTGAACTGAAGCTCATATGCGTTTTTCTTGGACAGCATATTTCTGTAATGGCGGGAAAGAGGGCATCCGCCGATATAAAGATTTACGGTTGTTATCTCCTCACCGGCGCTTCTCGCGATCTGATGGAGATATCTTGTTGCATCCTGAGAAAAGCTGTTTCCAATTGAGAGAATTTGCATTTTAGGTTCTCCTTATCCTTTAAGTTTGAAGCTTTTTCGTGTTCCTGAAAGCTCTTCCATTATATCATATCTGCAGGTCTTCGTCAAGCGAAAGCGTGTCTTTCATTAGGTTATTTGCAGTTATAGTAATACTGTCCGTCAGAGCAACCAAGCGGTATGTTGAATATTTCTTCAACCATTCCGGAGGCACATATATTTTCCGGCGTATCAATACACGCAAGCGTTCCGCTATCTATTACCGCAACTTTATCAGAGAATGAAAACGCAAGCGGAAGGTCATGCATCACAACGGCAATTCCCTTTCCCGATTCTGCAAAGCTTCGGAGAGTTTTCATAAGAGAAAGCTGATTTGCGATATCAAGATACGTTGTCGGCTCGTCAAGCAGAATATACTCCGTGCTTTGCGCCAGCGCCATGGCAACATACGCGTTTTGCTTCATTCCTCCGGATAGCGACGATAGCTTCCTCTCACGAAGCTTTGAAATTCCCATTGCCGCCATAGCTTCCTCGGCAATTTTTTTATCGCAGGCACTATATCTGCGCGGGTAATCAAGATACGGAAACCTGCCATGCAGTACCATCTGTTCAACGGTCATATCCGGCGTATTCTTTCCTTGAGAAAGATACGCCACTTTTTTTGCAAGGTCACGACGTTTATACTCCGATATACTCTTACCGTCAAAGCTCACGTCCCCGCTGATTGACGGCAGGATTCCGGCAACGGTTTTTATAAGCGTGCTTTTTCCTGCGCCGTTGCGTCCTACGACTGAAACAATCTCTCCGTGAGAAAGCCTCATTGAAATACCCGAAAGAACGCACCGACCGCTGTATCCCGCAAATAAGTTATTAATCTCAATCATTTCTGTGCCCTCCTTTACCTTTTATAAGGATGAAGATAAAGAAAGGTGCGCCCAGAAACGCCATAATTATTCCGACAGGTATTTCATAAGGCGAAAACAAACACCTTGACACGGTATCACAAAGAGACACAAATGATGCTCCGTAAATTGCGCACAGTGCTATCAAGTGCAAAGCTCTTCCACCTGCAAGACGGCGGATTATGTGCGGAACAATAAGACCGACAAAAGACAAAAGCCCCGCGATGCTGACAGCACATCCCGCAAGCATCGCCGCGAGAAGCAGGAACCCCGCCCGCGCGGCAGATACATTAAGCCCCAATCCCTTTGCATTTTCATCGCCGAGCGTCAGAACATCAAGACTCTCCGACAATGTGAGAAGAAGCAAAATCGCCGATATAATGAGAATAGATGCAGGGATAAGACCGTGATATGTAACGGAAGAAAACTCACCTATCCTGAAATTATTGCTCATAACGCCCGCGTCCGGAATAAAGGTTATTATTGCATCGGAAACAGCGCCCAGAAGGCTGTTCATTGCAACGCCGATAAGGATTACCGTTCCTCTTGATGCTCCCCATCTCCGTGCACCGAGGCTTACTGTCATAACCGCGAGAAAAGCGCCTGCAAAAGCAAAGAGCGAGAGCCGCCAACCACCGAAAATGCCGAGCGCCGTGCACAGCGTAACCGCAAGATATGCACCGGCATTTACCCCGATTATTCCGGGTGAGGCAAGACGGTTTGCAAGCACGGCTTGTATCACTGCACCGGAGGTCGCAAGCGCCGCACCGCAGACAAGGGATGCCGCGCATCTCGGGATTCTTACATAAAAGAGTATACGCCAATCTGCAGAAAGCTCCTCGGCTCCGCAAAGCTCCGACAAAACGCGTGAAAGCGATATTTCAGAGCTTCCGAACGCGAGCCCTGCCGCACAAGCTGCGGCAAAGAGCAAAAAGCCGAGCACATATAAAAGCTTTATTCTATTTTTTTTGTAAAACTTTGCAGAGTTCTTCATATGCTTTCGCCCATCTTGCATTCGGCTTTATGTTGAAAAGCCGTCTTTCCATAAAGTGAAGTCTTCCTTCTCTAACAGCTGTAAGGCTTTGCCATGCCGGATTTTCCTCTATCATTTTCGTCACGTTCGCAACGGCTTTGCTTGTGTCATTCCCCATTGTAACCACAAAAATTCTGTAAGGCTCATTTTTCATTATCGCTTCAATGCTTAAGTTTTCAAGCAGAGTTTTATCGCTGTCGGCAATATTTATGTATCCAAGCTCCGAAAGCATTTCGCCAAGCACCGTTCCTTCGCTCCCCTTTGCCTTAATTGCACCGGAGGATGCGCGAAGTAGAAGCATGCACTTTTCATTCTCGGGAATTTTTAATGCAAAATGCTCTCTTTTTATCTTCGCTATCTCTTCTTTCACGGCAACGCCGTTTTCCTCGAAAAGGTCGTGTCTGCCGGTGATGTCTGTGCACACACGAAGCATATCAAGATAATCCTCGAAGCTGTCAACATCAAAATACGCAACCGTGATGCCTGCATTCTCAAGAACGTCTTTCATTTTCACATTTGAGCTTTGAGATGCACTTGCAAGAACAAAATCAGGGCTTGCGGAAAGAAGGGTTTCTAAATTCGGCGAATGCGTTCCTCCAAGGTTTGCGCAATCTTCCGGAAGGGACAGTTCAAAATCCGCCCATGCATCATCGCTTGCTGCGCACACATTGCCGCCCGCATTCATCCATATTTCTGCAAAGCTACCAAGAAGCACCGCTGTACGGTCATACGACTTCACAGCCACCTCACGACCTAAAGCATCGGTAAATGTATATGCATCAAAATCGCGGTCATCCCTGCTTTCACATCCGGAAAGGACGCCGACAAGTATTGCTGATGTAATAAACAACAGAAAGCGTTTTTTCACGTTTTTTTCTACCCTCTCTAATTAAAGGAATTTCTATTTTCGGATACGTCAAACATTTCCCGGATGCGCTCGCGCAAAAGCTTATGCTCCGGAAGAGTGAGCGTTCTGTCGCGCTCTGCAACAGCAAGCGCCTCACGCTTTGCAAGCTCAAGTGTTTTCATATCCGACATAAAGCTTGCTATACGAAGCTCCGGAAGACCGTGCTGACGCGTGCCGAAAAAGTCTCCCGGTCCGCGCAGGCGCAAATCCTCCTCCGATATTTTAAAGCCGTCATTCGTCTCGCGCAGTGCCTGCAGCCTTTCTGCCGCCGTGCTTGCTTTTTTGACATTTGAAAAAAGGAGGCAATATGATTTTGCACTTCCTCTTCCCACTCTGCCACGGAGCTGGTGGAGCTGAGAAAGCCCGAAGCGCTCGGCATTTTCAATCGCCATTACGGTAGCTTCAGGTACATTCACGCCAACCTCAATAACAGTTGTGGATACAATCGCCGATGTTTCTCCTCTGACAAAACGGCGCATTACTGCATCCTTTTCCTTCTGCTTGAGCTTGCCGTGCAAAAGCTCAACCTTCTTGCCGTAAAACGCAGTATCCGAAAGCTCCTTTGCAAACTTTTCAACCGAGCGAAGCTCTGCCTCGCCGTCCTCGTTATCCTCAATAAGCGGGCATACAACATACGCGCGATACCCCATATCAAGCTGTTTTTTTATAAAGGCATACGCATCTGCGCGCTTTGAATCGTTTACAATAAGCGTATCAACCGGAAGTCTGCCGGGCGGAAGCTCGTCGATAACGGAGATATCGAGATCTCCGTACATAATCAAAGCAAGAGAACGCGGAATAGGCGTTGCCGACATAACAAGCTGATGCGGATTATTCCCCTTTGACGCAAGCGTTGCGCGTTGGCGAACACCAAAGCGATGCTGTTCATCAACAATCATAAGTCCCAAATTTTCAAACTCAACATCCTCGCTGATTATTGCATGAGTTCCGATGAGAAAATCAATTTCTCCCAATACACATTTTTCTTTTATGCGTTTTTTCTCCGATGCTTTCATACTGCCGCAAAGAAGCGCACATCTCACGCCTAACTTCTCCATATTTTCCGAAAGCGATTTGAAATGCTGTTCAGCAAGAATTTCCGTCGGTACCATAAGAGCAGTCTGCATCCCGTTTTTATACGCAAGATACGCTGCACCTGCCGCCACCGCGGTTTTACCGGAGCCAACGTCACCCTGGACAATTCTGTTCATCGGGCGCGAGGATTGCATATCTGTTGCGATTTCGTCAAGCACGCGCCGTTGTGCGGACGTAAGAGAAAACGGAAGCGAGCTTAAATACGGTGTAAAGTCACTGTCCTTTATCGCTGTTCCGATTTCATGCTCACGCCTGCCTCGGAGGTGCATAAGACCAAGGCTTAAGATGAAAAGCTCTTCAAACACAAGACGCCGCTTTGCAATTTCAAGCTCCTCCTCACTTGTGGGAAAATGAATTTCGCGATAAGAAAAACCGACGTGTGCAAGAGAATGCTTTCTGCGTATATCCTCAGGCAAAACCTCGGGAATACTTTGCGAAAACTCTGACAATGCAGACCTCACGGCGGCTCTCAGTACATCTGCCGATATTCCTGCCGTAAGCCCGTAAATTGGCAGAATAGCCCCGGTTTTTTGACCGGAGCTTTCCTCTTCTTCAAACGTCGGGTTTAGCATGCAAAGCCCTCCCGCGCGTTCCTCTACCTTTCCGAAGAACACGTAGGTCTGTCCGGGAGAAAGCTTGCCGACACTATATTTCTGATTAAAAAACACTATTTTTATTCCGCCGCTTTCATCAACGGCACGGAATTCCGAAACGGTAAATCCGCGGCGCGGTGAACGGGTTTTTACATCCGAGGAAATACACGCTTTTATGCACGCCTTATCTCCTGCGGAAAGCGCGGAGATTTTCATAAAATTTCGCCTGTCCTCATAATCACGCGGAAAGTATCCGAGAAGGTCACGCACGGTGTTTATGCCAAGCTTTGAGAAAGCTTCGGCGCGCTTTTCACCAACGCCCTTCAGGTAACGTATTCCCGTGTTCAAATCAGGCTTCATCATGTATTTTACTCCGCTGAAATTAAATAATAATATACCGGCTGGCCGCCGTCAAGAAGCATAACCTCGGCATCCTTTGCTTTTTCCTTGCAGATGTTTTCAACAACGGATGCATCATCGGCATTTACCCCTTCGCCATAGAAAACCGTTACAAATCCGCGGTCTGCTATTCCCATATCGGCAATGAGCTTCTCTGCAACCTCAGAAAGGTCCTTGCCGGATGCAGAAAGCTTGCCCTCTGAAAGCGCGAGATACTCGCCTTCCTTGATGGAATAACCGTCAAACTCGCTATCCCTCGCGGCATAGGTGATTGAGCCGGTGAAAACATTGCCTGCCGCTTCCATCATAGCCGTAACATTTTCTTCTGTTTCTCCGTCCGGATTGAACGCCAACAGCGCAGAAATCCCCTGCGGTACGGTTTTCGTTTCAAGAACAACAACCTGCTTTTCTGTGAGAAGCGCGGTCTGCTGTGCCGCCATAATGATGTTTTTGTTATTCGGGAGAACAAAAACGATTTCTGACGGAGTGGCATTTACTGCCGCAAGAATATCGTCGGTGGACGGGTTCATGGTCTGTCCGCCCTCAATAAGCGTATCTGCTCCGAGGTCGCGGAAAACGCTGAGAATTCCCTCGCCCGCGCCGACAACGGCAAAGCCGTATTTCTTCTCTGCAGGAGCAATTGCAGGTTCTTTCTTTTCTGTCACTTCAGACTCGGAAACAACCTTTTCATTATGCTGATAACGCATATTGTCAATCTTTATGCTTGTAAGCTCACCGTAGGTAAGCGCACGGCAAAGAGCCTTATCCGGCTTGTTGGTGTGAACGTGAACCTTGATAATGTCATCGTCATCAACGACAACAACGCAATCACCGATTGATTCAAGGTATGCGCGAAGCTTTGCCACGTCAAGCTTTTTGCCTTCGCGGCTTATGTTTACAATGAACTCTGTGCAGTATGCAAAGGTTATCTCCTCGTCAATTTCCGCAAAGGAAGCCGCAGGTGCACCGGAGATTTCCTCACCTGAAGAGAGTGTAACATCATTCCCCTGCAGGGATGAAAGCATAGCCTCAAGAACAAGCACCCAGCCTGCACCGCCGGCATCAACAACTCCCGCTTTTTTAAGAACGGGGTTAAGCTC
This sequence comes from Eubacteriales bacterium, assembly GCA_045539475.1. Taxonomy (GTDB): domain Bacteria; phylum Bacillota; class Clostridia; order Oscillospirales; family JAAYXM01; genus SIG480. Next base: position 7,295 of record JAZQFJ010000072.1, read on the forward strand.
CATCGTTTCATCAAGAGCAACCTTTGCCGCAGAAATTGCCTCTGCAAATATTTCTTCGATATCTGAAACACTCTCAGACAGCTCAACCGCCTTTTCCGCCGCCTTGCGCGAAACGGTGAGGATAGTACCCTCTGCCGGCTTCATAACCGCGCGGTAAGCTGCCTCAACACCCGAGGAAAGAGCGCGGCCGAAAGAATTTGCATCAAGCGTCTCTGCCCCCGCACAAGACTTTGCAAAGCCACGGAACAAAAGAGACAGGATAACGCCCGAATTTCCGCGCGCACCGCGAAGAAGCGCGGACGCCGCAGTATTTGCCGCCTCACCTACCGTTTCGGGAGAAATGGGAGAAAGCGCCGTTGCCGCAGCGCGTGCGGTAAGCGACATATTTGTTCCCGTATCACCGTCCGGAACCGGAAAAACGTTAAGCTCGTTTAGTTTCTGCTTATTATTATCTATTGCCGCGGAAGCGGATATCACCATACGGCGAAACTCCGCGGCTGTAATCTGTTCTCTCACTTATCGGCACCTCCGTTATTCTGCCATTATAGAATCGACTTTTACGTTGACGCTGCCGACCTTTACGCGCGTTACGCGCTCTACATTGTAGCGGACTTCATTTATGATAGATTCACAGATTGCGGTGATGTTGACACCGTGATCCACAATTATATGAACATCAATATTTACCGTTTCATTCTCAAACGTTACCTTTACGCCCTTGGACATATTCTCACGCTTTAAGAGACGGACAATTCCATCCTTGACGCTTCTGTCTGCCATTCCGCGAACACCGAAGCAGTTTGTTGCTGCATCTCCGGCAACTGCCGTAAACACTTCATTTGTTATCTCAATTGAGCCTTTGTCGTTGTTTAATATCATATACAAACCTCCTGTAAGATTTAAATGACATAATCATAGATTATATATATTATACACTGTTTTTGACAATAACTCAATATAAATTTTTTAAAATTCACAAAAATGATATGCAGATATTCGCCGGAAAGCAGCCTGACAGGATATAAAGTGCGTAATTTCAGCCAAAAAAAGCAAAAACAACAAAGCTTCGGGTGCAAAAGTTTTTAAACTTCTGCACCCGCTCTTCCATTTCTGTTCTATGCGTAAAAATCGTGGTTTCCGACGGACATAACAAAGTCACGGTTATTGGGCACCCATGTGCTTGTCGATATGGCAGGGTTTAAAAAGAACAGGATATTCTTATCCGTAACCTTATACCTTTCAAGGCAGATTTTTGCCGCGAGATAGCTCTCCCATCCCGGTTCTTTATGAATACTTCCGTTTGCTACGGGTGTAAACTGAACGCCGCCCTTTTTGTCAAAAACAACGTCGTAGACGTTATTCGGAAACTCCGGACTTTCCACGCGGTTAAGAACAACATTTCCAACAGCAAGCTTTCCTGTAAGCGATTCTCCTTCACTTTCGGCATTTATTATTTTCGCCAGCCAGTAAAGGTCGCTCGCGTTGTAAAACTCCTCTGCAGACAAAAGCTTCTCTGCGCCCGAGCGCACCTCGGCGGTCTTTGTGGCATTATCCCAGGTAACGGACGCACCAAGCGCCTTTGCAAGAGGGCGCACGGGGATGTAAGTGCTTCCGTCAATGATAAGATTCGCATTTCCCGAATAAAGCACACGGCCGCGGGATTCGATATACCCCCTGCCGATTGTCGCGCTGGTTTCAGCTTCTTGCTGTTTCACAGTTGCTGTTTTCGTATTGTTATTCCACGCCACTTCAACCTCAGCGAAAGCTTCCGCAAACGTCCGCATCGGAACGTATGTAACGGAATCCACGAGCCTTGCGCCCTCTAATTCTTCTCCGTCAATTGTAACGTTTGCCGCAACGCTCATTTGGATGAGCGACATAAGCGCCAGCATAAAAATAAGTATTTTTTTCATTTTCACCACTTCCTTCCGGTATAGTCCTCTATATTGTAACGTAATTTACACTGCAGCGCAACACACAAATATAGGTTTTCGTTCCACATTTCAGCATTTTTACCTGATTTTGACGCATTTATTATCGCAATAAGTTTTTTAAAAAATATTTCGTGTAAATTTTTTTATTTTTTTTAAAAAAACACTTGCTTTTTAGTGCCAAATCTGTTATTATATTAGATGCTGTTTATTGACAAGATTTTAAGGAGGTGCGGCAAATGGCAAAGTGCGCAATATGCGAAAAAGGCGTGACATTTGGCATTAAAGTGTCCCACTCGCACAGACGCTCTAACAAAATGTGGAGACCGAATATCAAACGCGTAAAGGCTATCGTTGACGGTTCCCCCCGTCATATTTACGTCTGTACAAGATGCCTCCGTTCCGGTAAGGTTCAGCGCGCGATATAAGTACACACAAGCAAAAGCCGGAGACGCAGAAAATCCTCTGCGTCTTTTTGCTTATTTTTTCAAAAAATTAAAGGAGCTGTTTTTTTATGGAAGTTGCACTGTCGTATATTAATCTTGATGTCTATCTCGTCGTCCTTCTTCGGCTCGTCGCCTCCGTTGTTCTCGGCGGTCTCATCGGCATAGAGCGTGCCAGCAGCAAGCATGATGCCGGGCTTCGCACGCACATCATCGTCTGCCTCGGTGCGGCATCCGTTATGATTGTAAGCCAGCTTATCTCCATGCAGAACGGCGCTATAACCGACATCACACGTCTCGGCGCACAGGTTATATCCGGTATCGGTTTTCTCGGTGTAGGAAGCATTATCGTCAACCGCAGCCGCGTGCGCGGACTTACAACCGCTGCAGGTCTCTGGACAACAGGTTGCCTTGGGCTTGTAATCGGTGCAGGATTTTTAGAGGTTGCGCTCACCATTGTTGCACTTATGATGTTTACTATTTACGTTCTGCGCCCTCTCTCCCTCAAAATCCGAGCAAGCGCCCTTACATTTGATGTAACCGTTACGATCGGCGAGCGTACCGTTACAGACTACGTTGAAGAGTTTGCAATGCGCCATTTTGAGATAATCGCAATTAAGGGATCAAGCGAAAAAGCAGTTATCACGATACATACCGATATGCGCGGCGAAAGAAATGAATTTATCCGTGAAATCATCTCCGTTCCCGGTGTTATAGGCGTATCGGAAGCATAAGTAAATATTTTAACGCGCGCAAAATTTGCGCGCGTTAAGTTTATCGAAAGGATACTCTTGATATGATGAAAAAACTATTTCCTGTTATCTTCTCCCTTTGTCTATTTTTCTCTTTTGATGCATATGCAGTTGATTTCACAGACGTTCCGGAAAGCAGCGAATATCACAAGTATGTCGACACACTTAACAGCCTTGGGGTAATTACCGGCTACGGCGACGGAACCTTTCTTCCTGACAAAAGCATATCGCGTGCAGAGGTTTCTGCAATTGCAGTGCGCGTTGCAAAGCTCGATACTGATATTTCTGCCAAAAGTATCTACAACGATGTTGCCGATGAATTCTGGGCGAGAAAATATATCATGTCTGCAACCGGCGCCGGAATCCTCAACGGCATCGGAAACGGACGCTTCAGCCCCGGTACCGATGTCACACACAACCAGATTGTAAAAATCGCCGTGTGCATATCCGGCAAAGGTGAGCTTGCAGAAAAACGCGGCGGTTGGCCCGGAGGGTACATTCAAACCGCATATGAGCATGAAATAATTACCACGTCTGAATATTCCAATCTTCTTTATGGAAGCCTCGGAAATTCTCCTGCAACGCGAGGCGATGTTGCAAAATACATTTACCGAGCAATCACCATACCGGAGAAATACAAGCTCGCAGTAGGCGAAAGCGAATATTTTATCGGCATGAGTGCCAAAGCGCTCCCCTCACCCGTCGAAGCACTTCAATCCGCAAATGAGTTTATATGGTATATATACGGTACCGACACATACGAAAACTTCTTTGCGGCAGGAGTGGCAGACGGATTGGTAGTTGCTCTCGCATCATCCGCTCCGGGATTTGAATATAACGGACTTCGTGCAGGTGATTATGCAGAAAAAAGCGAATATATTTATACCGATCAGAATGCCGGCGGCACAATTCACGCAGTATATATCATAAACAATTTTTACAGTAACAAAGTATCTGTAGGAAACGAACAGCTTGTCGGCGAAAGCCGTCTTAATTTTCATTTGACCAACGGTTTCCGTGTTCAGCACGGTCTTAAGCCACTCAAATGGGACGATGCCGTCACTGCAGCATCGCTTCTCCACAGCGAGGATATGGCAAAAAACGATTATTTTGACCACACGGGACTTGACGGCAGCAATGTCGCAAAAAGGCTGACGCGTCAGGGCATAAGCTGGATGCAATGCGGAGAAAACATCGCCGCCGGAACTCGCAACTCGGGATTTGTTTTGTATGACGGTTTGGTCAATTCCTCAGGGCATCGGAACAACCTTCTCGGTCCCTACACCCACGCCGGAGTCGCCTCTGCATACAACGCACTTTCAACGTATAAGTATTACCTAACGCAGAATTTCAGGAAGTAGAAAATCGCAATACACAGAAAATCACCGCTTCGTATTGATGCGAAGCGGTGATTGGTCTTTATTCAGTTATTTAGAAAAACTTGCGGATTGTGTCCGTTGCAGTTTTGTCATCAGCGCTGATTGTGATTACGAAATCAATGCCGTGCTCTGCTCCGAAGCTCTCTGCCCAAAGAAGGAATTCTTCCGTCTGCTTTGTGAAATCGCACTTAGAAACCTTGTAAAGGCTGTCGATGAATATCTTCGAGAGGTCAAAGTTTCCCGAATGCATTCCGCAGATAAATGCCTTAAGGTGCTCATAGCTTTCGATAAAGTATCCTGAAACGTCAACCAGACGTGCCTTATGGCTTATATCATATGTAAGCTTAGTGCCGCGCTCAATGCAAGCAACCGTTAAATCTTCGGATGCGGCTTTGTTTGTAAGCTCAATAATCTGCTTTGTTTTTCCATGGCCCTGAAGTCCCATAATTACGCGAACCATAATTACTCCTATCTCCGCAAAACCCTGCGGTCATCGCTTTCACGGCAAGCGATTGCCGAATTTCAACCGTATGGTTGAGTTGTCCTGTATATATAGTAACATATTTTTCGAAAAATCTCAATGGCTTTTTTAAAAATTTTGTTACTTTTCCGAAATTTCTTTCAAAAGGTCTTCATACCCCGGCTTTCCGAGAAGCGCAAACATATTCTTTTTGTATGCTTCAACGCCCGGCTGGTCAAAAGGATTTACGCCGAGAGTGTAACCGGAAAGGCCGCAGGCAAACTCAAAAAAGTATACCATATACCCAAAGCTTTCCGCATCAGAGCCGGAAAGCGAGATGCACATATTCGGCACGCCTCCGTCCTCGTGGGCAATTGCCGTTCCTTTGTATGCATTTTCATTGACAAAATCAACGCTCTTACCTGCAAGATAATTAAGCCCGTCAAAATCCTCCGGATTTTCGGGTACAATAATATCCGATGCAGGCTTGCCGAGCGATACGACAGTTTCCATAAGAATACGCTCACCCTGCTGGATATACTGTCCCATAGAGTGAAGGTCTGCGGTAAACTCAACAGATGCCGGGAAGATACCCACATTATCCTTACCTTCACTTTCTCCATAGAGCTGCTTCCACCACTCTGCCATATACTTGAACTTCGGCTCAAAGCATGCAAGAATTTCGATTTTCTTGCCCTTTTCATACATTACATTACGGGCACCCACATATGTCCATGCGGGATTTGAGAAATCCTTTGTAACGGTAAGCTTATCCATAGCCTTTTTTGCGCCGAGAAGTGCCGCGTCAATATCTATTCCGGCAACAGCCATCGGAAGAAGACCGACTGCCGTAAGAACAGAGTATCTTCCGCCGATATTATCCGGAACAACAAAAGTCTCATAACCTTCATTCGTTGCGAGATTTTTCAGTGCCCCACGGCATTTATCGGTAGTTGCATAAATGCGGTGCTTTGCCTCTTCCTTACCGTACTTTTTCTCAATAAGATTTTTAAAGAGACGGAAAGCAACAGCAGGCTCAGTTGTTGAGCCGGACTTTGAGATAACGTTTATCGAAAAATCACGGTCGCCGATAATCTCAATGATTTCGTTTAAATAATCTGTGCTTAAATTGTTACCCGCAAAATAAACCTCAGGGCATCCGCCTGTGCGCTGGTTATACGTGTTTCCTTTGATAAACTCAATAGCCGCACGCGCGCCAAGATATGAACCTCCGATGCCGATAACTACAAGCACATCGGAATCACTTTTTATCTTCTCCGCACACTTTTTAACGCGCGCAAGCTCGTCTCTGTCAATTTCATCCGGCAAGCGAACCCAACCGAGAAAATCAGAGCCGGCACCCGTTCCGCCAATCAGCGTGTCATGTGCTGCCGCAAGGCGCGGAGCAATCAAATCAAGCTCTTTTTCTGTTACAAGGCTCTTTGTCCTTGAAATGTCTACATTAATCATTTGTAAACCTCTCCCTTCATACATATAATAATACACCCTTTGCACGTATTTTTCAAGAAAAATTTGTCGTTTACACATTATTCACTGTTTATTTCTCATTTATTTACAGACGCTTCAAACATTTTCAAAAATTGCGTGATAAAATAAAAACACAGACAGCAAAGGAGGCTTTGTGATGTTCAGAATAAGAAAATCCGAAAATGATTCGTATTCAAATAAAAGCAATCGCCGCGGAGTGAGAAGTGCCGCAATGCTGCTATCTATTTCCGTTCTTTCCGGAGCAATGGGTTTTGGTGGCGGACTTCTCGCAAACAGCATTGTTGGTAAGGATGTTCCGGTACACTCTATAAACGCAACACCGGTTTCTCTTTCAGGTTCCGGATTCAGTGCAGTATCGGTTGAAGAGTCCTGCGCTGACAGCGTTGTTGAGATAAGAACTGAAAGTGTTCAGAACGACATCCGCTTCGGTCAGTTTGTTTCCGAAGGTGCTGGAAGCGGAGTTATCGTTACGTCAGACGGTTATATCGCAACAAACAACCACGTTATCGACGGTGCATCAAAAATTTCCGTAACCCTTGCAAGCGGAAAGGAATATCCCGCCACGCTTATCGGCAAAGATGCCAAAACAGATCTTGCGGTCATAAAAATTAGCGAAACCTCTCTCAAAGCCGCGACGCTCGGCACTTCCGCTTCTCTGAAGGTCGGCGAGCCGGTAGTCGCAATCGGCAACCCGCTCGGCGAACTCGGCGGAACTGTTACGCTTGGAATAATAAGTGCGCTTGACCGCCAGATTGAAATTGACAACGAAAAAATGACGCTTTTGCAGACAGATGCAGCAGTCAATCCGGGAAACTCAGGCGGCGGACTTTTTAATGCAAACGGTCACCTTATCGGTATTGTAAACGCTAAATCCTCCGGCAGTGATATTGAAGGCCTTGCATTTGCAATCCCGATTGATACAGCCAAAAATGTCATAAATCAGATAATTAGCCAAGGGTATGTTTCAGGACGAATTGACCTCGGGCTTACCTTTAAAGAACAAGGCACCTCATTTAATCTGTTCACAGGTGCATGGACGCGCGGCGGCGTATATATAGTTGATGTTACGCCAAATTCGAACGCCGCAAACGCAGGCCTTCGCCGCGGTGATATTGTCACTGCAGTTGACGGGCAAAAAATCTCAGGCTTTGCAGATATCAAAAAAATCATTGATTCGCACAGCGTCGGTGATACGGTTTCGTTTACCGTATACCGTAACGGACAAAGCCTGACCCTTTCATTCAGGCTTCAGGAAGCGAAATTGCAGACAACACCTGCAACGCTTTACTGATAAGCATCCCCATACTCATCCCCCTTATACAAGGCTCACGGTGCTGTTAAATCAACATCGTGAGCCTTGACCATTGTTTTTAAAGATTTTTAAGTATTTCAAGCGTTTTTTCGGGCGCAATGCCAAAAGCGACGATAATTGCGACATTCAGCACAGCAAGCGCGGGAATAAGAATCTTGAACTTTGTATGACGGGTTTTGTGGCGAAATTTCTTCATCCCGAAATACGCACCGACTGCGCCGAAAAATACAGCACAAAGAATAAGCGTTTTTTCGGGGATACGCCATGCATCTCTTCTCGCCTTCCACTTATCAATTCCGTAAAGCAAAAAAACGGCAAAATTCCAGATTACATATGCAAAAAGGAGATAATTATTCATAGCTTTTCCTCAGCTTTCTGAGGATTTCCTCAAAGTAATCCGGAAGGACTGATTCAAAATATATTTCCTTTCCGGTGCATGGATGCACAAAGGTGACGTTTTTTGAGTGAAGGCACTGTCCCGCAAGACCGAGCTTATCACGCGCACCGTACACGGCATCGCCTACAACGGGATGCCCGATGTGCGACATATGAACGCGTATCTGATGCGTGCGCCCTGTTTCTAAAAGACAAGACGCATATGTAAAACCGCGATAGCGCTCAATTACATTGTAGTGCGTTGTAGCTTCCTTTGAGTTATTCTCCGTCACCGCCATTTTCTTGCGGTCGGTTTTATGCCTGCCGATAGGAGCTGAGATTGTGCCCGTATCTTCACGCAAGTTCCCGATAACAATCGTATGGTACTCGCGGCGCACGGAATGAACCTTTATCTGCTCCGCAAGGCCGTTATGTGCAATATCGTTTTTTGCGACAAGCATGAGTCCACTTGTGTCCTTATCAAGCCTGTGCACAATACCGGGACGAAGAACCCCGTTTATTCCCGAAAGGCGCTCTCCGCAATGATACATAAGCGCATTTACAAGCGTTCCGTCAGGATTTCCCGCGGCGGGGTGAACCACCATTCCGCGAGCCTTGTTGATAACCAACAAATCATCGTCCTCGTAAACGATGTCCAGCGGTATGTTTTGCGGAACAACATCAATTTCGCGTGGCTCCGGAATCGTTACTTCTATCTCATCCCCCGCGCGCAGCTTGTAATTCTTTTTGAGCGCCGAAACGCCGCCGCTCTCAATGAGAGCCGCTGCGGCGTTTCTTGTTATATCCAATTTTTGCGAGAGGAACACGTCAAGACGTGTTCCTTCATCACATATTTCTGCTGTGAGGCTAACTTTATTCATCTTTTTTCTCTGCCTTATCGTAGAAAAATATTGCGTAGATAAAGAACAGAACTGCACCGATGGTTACGCATATATCAGCAACGTTGAAAACCGGAAAATTGATAAGCTCAAAATCAAACATATCGACAACCGCACCGCGAAAAATGCGGTCAATAAGGTTTCCGAGCGCACCTGAGAAAATCAGTGTAATTCCCCATGTTCCGAGCCTTGAGCGTATTTTCCCTGCCGCCAGAATATATATCATAACGACACACGCAACAATCGGAATAACCGTAAGCAAAAAGGTTTTGCCCTGAAGTATGGAAAACGCAGCGCCGGTGTTTTCAACATAACGCAGATTAAACACACCTTCGATAATCGGTATTTCTCCGACTGGACGAAGTGACTTTACCGCCCACAGCTTTGTAATTTGGTCAAGTGTTGCAAGAAGCACAACGGTTAAAAACTGAACAATCACCAACTTACCGTCTTACCCCTTAACAACAGCAGTGCAACGCGGGCAAAGCTCGGGATGCTCAGGATCGGTTCCTGCTTCTTCCGAAAACGTCCAGCAACGCGGGCACTTTGTGCCGGATGCCTTTTCAATCTTGACCGAAATGCTCTCGATTTCGCTGCCAAGCGCTTCATCCTTGGTAACATTTACAGCCGATACGATAAAGAGCTTGTCAAGACCGTCAATTGCGTTGATGAAGTCATAAGCATCACCGTTTGCGGAAATTGTAACCTTAGCCTCAAGAGACTTTCCGATTTCCTTTGCAGCACGTGCCTCTTCAAGCGAACGGTTCACACGGTCACGAAGAGCTGCGACGCGCTCCCACTTCTGCTCAAGAGCTGTATCAAGAACAGCTTCATCAACCTTCGGGATATCATTAAGCATAACATTTTCAAGACGGACACCGTCATGATGCGGCATTGCCTTCCAGATTTCATCACTTGTAAACGCAAGAATCGGAGAGAGAATGCGGACAAGAGTATCAAGAATGCGATAGATAACAGTCTGTGCACCGCGGCGGGATGCACCGTCAACGCTGTCGCAGTAAAGTCTGTCCTTGATAACATCAAGGTAGAAGTTTGACATATCAACAACACAGAAGTTGTGTACGGCATGGACAACTGTATAGAATTCATACTTGTCATATGCCTCAATGCAGCGTGCAAGAAGCGTGTTAAGACGGGAGAGAGCCCATTTGTCCATTTCGCAAAGCTCAGCCGTCGGAACACAGTTGTTCGGATCAAAGCCGGCAAGATTTCCGAGGATATATCTTGAAGTATTTCTTATCTTGAGGTAAGTGTCCGAAAGCTGCTTGAATATTGCATCGGAGCAGCGCATATCCTGACGGTAATCAGCGGAAGCCGCCCAAAGACGGAGAATATCCGCACCGTACTTTTCGATGATTTCTTCCGGAGCAACACCGTTTCCGAGAGACTTGTGCATTGCCTTGCCTTCACCGTCAACCGTCCATCCGTGAGTGAGGACCTGACGGTACGGCGCCTCTCCGCGAAGCGCAACAGCTGTGAGGAGCGAGGACTGGAACCATCCGCGGTACTGGTCTGCACCTTCAAGGTAAAGGTCTGCCGGCCAGCACTTCGGAGAATCAAGCTCCATAGATGCTATATGGGTAGAGCCGGAGTCAAACCAACCGTCGAGAGTGTCAGTTTCCTTTGTGAAATGAGTTCCGCCGCAATGCGGGCAGACATAGCCTTCCGGCATAAGCTCGGAAACATCCATTTCAAACCATGCGTTTGAACCCTTTTCACCGAATATCTTTGAAATCTTTTTAATCGTTGCATCATCGCAAATCGGCTTCTCGCACTTTTCGCAATAGAAAACAGGAATCGGGAGACCCCAATGGCGCTGACGGGAAATACACCAGTCTGCACGCTCGCGAACCATTGATACAATGCGGTCATAGCCCCACTCAGGGAACCACTGTACCTTACCGCAGGCAGCAACCGCTTCATCCTTGAATGCATCAACAGAGCAGAACCACTGATCGGTTGCGCGGAAGATGATCGGTCCCTTACATCTCCAGCAGTGCGGATAGCTGTGGACGATATCCTCGGATGCAAAAAGCGCACCGGATTCTTTCATATCAGCAAGGATTACGGGGTTGGACTCTTCAGTCTTCATACCCGCATATTTTCCTGCATAGTCTGTGTGGCGGCCGGTGTCGTCAACCGGAACAACCATTTCCATTCCGTAGCGGCGGCAGGTCTGATAGTCGTCAGCACCGAAGCCCGGAGCTGTGTGAACGCAGCCTGTACCGGATTCCATTGTTACGTAATCTGCAAGAAGCAGACGTGATGTTTTGGGAAGGAACGGATGATCGGCAAGCATATTTTCAAAGAAAGCACCTGGATGGTGGTCGATTACTTCAAAGCTGTCAAAGCCGCCGACCTTCATAACCTTGTTTGCAAGAGCCTCTGCCATAATGTAATTTTCGCCGTTCGGAGCTTTTACAATTACATACTCCTCGGACGGATTGAGGGCGATTGCAAGGTTACCCGGAAGCGTCCAGATTGTTGTTGTCCAGATAACGAAATAGGTGTTTGAAAGGTCAATGCCCGAAAGCTTGCCAAGGTCATCGTTTACCTTGAACTTTACATATACCGTTGTGCACGGATCGTCCTTGTACTCGATTTCAGCCTCAGCGAGAGCTGTTTCGCAGACCGGGCACCAGTAAACAGGCTTAAGGCCTTTATAGATGTAGCCCTTCTTATACATTTCACCGAAGATTTTAACCTCTTCAGCCTCAAATTTCGGATCCATTGTGAGATACGGATTTGACCAGTCACCAAGAGCACCGAGGCGCTTGAACTGGTTTCTCTGTACGTCAACAAAGTTTTCCGCAAACTTCTCACAAGCAGTGCGGAATTCCGGAATGGACATATGCTTGCGGTCAAGCTTGTTCTGCTTTATAATTGCAGACTCAATCGGCATACCGTGGTTATCCCAGCCCGGAGTGTACGGAGCCGAGAACCCGGAAACGTTCTTGTAACGAACGATAAAGTCCTTTAAGCATTTGTTCATAGCAGTACCCATATGGATGCTGCCGTTGGAGAACGGAGGGCCATCGTGAAGAATAAACGGCTCTCTTCCTTCGTTCTTTTCCATTATCATCTGGTAGAGATTTTCGTTTTCCCAAGCAGCAAGCATATCCGGCTCACGCTTAGGAAGGCCTGCACGCATCGGGAACTCCGTTTTCGGCAGGTTAATTGTGCTGTTGTAATCCTGAGACATTCATATAACTCCCTTTTACAGTATCGTTTTTATATTTTAATGTTAGTCTTCGCTTTTCATATCATAGCTTGTGCCGAACTTGAGATTTTCAAACTCAACACGGTGACGGCGATGGGGCTTCTCCGCGGCGGCTTCAAGTGCCGCCATCTCTTCCTCTGTCGGAATATCGCTCTCAAAAGATATGGTATCCGACACTTTTTTCATATCGGCATCCTCGTCCTCCTCAGGCTCCTGCAAAGGCTCGGCTTTTACCGGTTTTTCCTGAATCTGTTCTTCTTCAAGCTTTATCTTTTCATCAAGTGCCAGAGCAATTTCATCAAGCGTGTCACCAATGCGTGAAGGCGTAACTTCCGGCTCTGTTGCAGGAGGCGCTTCCGGTGCAACAGCATTCTTCAAAGAGATAAACTTTTCATTCTCAGCCGCAAACATAGCCGTAATGTTATCAATAAACTGAGCAGTTTTGTTTCTTGCGTCAAGAAGCTTTTTCTCTTCTGCTTCAACAAGCGAGGTAAGCTCACGGATACGAGCTTTTGCATCATCGCTTGCATTTGCAAGCATCTCACGGCTTTTCTTCTCGGCATCGGCGATCATATCGTTTGCCATATTCTGTGCCGTTATAAGCGCCTTGCGCATTGCCTCATCAACACTTCTGTAATCCTCTACGGTATCTGCAAGAAGCTTTAACTTCTTCTTGAGCACCGTGTTTTCTTTAAAAAGCGTTGTGTAATCTTCGGATATCGCAGAAAAAGCCTTATCGACATCTTCCGTGTCATATCCTCCGAAAACAGCTTTGTCAAATTTGATTTCTTTTAGTTCATTAGGAGTAAACATTATCCCCATCACCTCTGATTTTTCTGTATTTCTATTTAATTATCACAGTATTATGCTGCGAATTACATCTATGAGAATGTACGCAACAAGCACTGAAAAGTCAATCGGGATTCCCTGCAGGAACGGGATTTTCCATAAAACCTGACGGATGGGCGCAAGAATAGGCTCAGTAACCGCATAAAGGAACTCTCCTATTCCGCCGGTATTTGCCCCCGGAAACCACGAAAGAAGCGCACGCACAATAAACAGAAGCTCATAAACGCGAAGAAGTGCGCCCAGAAACCCCCGTATCATATTTATCAGACCCATAACTGTATTCCTCGAAAACGCCCGCTCTTAGAAATAAAGACCGTTGTTTTCAAGCTCATCGATAAGATCGCCCTTAAGGTCAACGTTATAAGGAGTGATGATATATGTGTTGTTTGCAACACGCTTAATCTGACCGTCGTTGGTGTATGCAACGCCGCTTAAGAAATCGAGTATTCTTCGTGCTGCATCCTTGTTGGTGGACTCAAGGTTGAGTACAACTGTACGCTTTTCTTTAAGGTGATCAGCAATCTCCGTTGCATTTTCATAGCGCTCCGGCTTTACAAGAACGACCTGAAGCTGAGTTGTAGTGTGGATGTTCACAACTCTGTCGTCACGGCGCGGAGGTGCGTATGATTCACGAACCTTTGCCCTGTCGTCACTCGGCATGAATTCTTCAAACTCATCCTCGTCTTCTTCAACCTTTGCCCATTCCTTAAACTTTTCCATGAAACCCATAATAACTTGTCCTCCTCTGATTTATTTCTTAACTTAATAGCGGGCACCGAATATTCCCGTACCGACGCGAACCATGTTCGCACCACACAGAATTGCATTCCGGTAATCGCCGCTCATGCCCATAGACAAAAATTCCATACTAATATTATCGTATTTTTTTGCTCCAATGTCAATAAATAATTGCTTCATTTTTATAAAAAATTGTTTTTGTTCTTCTTCGTCCTCGGAAAACGGGGGTATTGTCATAAGTCCGCGCACGCGCACGCCCGGTAATTTTGCAATATTCTGAACAAGCGAATGTGCATTTTCAATATCCGCTCCGCTTTTGCTCTCTTCCCCGCCGATGTTTATCTCGACAAGGATATCCTGAACAATTCCATGCTTTATGGCACATTTTGAAATTTCCGCCGCAAGCTTTTCCGAATTTACAGACTGGATAAGCGAAACCTTGCCGACGAGATATTTCACCTTGTTCGTCTGAAGCGTTCCAATGAAATGGAGAGGCGCACCGGTATATGCCCCGTCCTCATATTTTTCAAGAAGCTCCTGCACACGGTTTTCTCCGCAGGCATCAATCCCTGCAGCCACAGCCTCACGGACGCGCTCCGCTCCGTTCATCTTCGTTGCGGCAACAAGAGTTATATCCGCACCGGTTCTGCCTGTAAGCCTTGCCACTTCATCTATTTCGCGGCGTATATTCTGTATATTTTCCGATATTGAACTCATACCCTTACCCCTTATTTCACTATTTTCTTATTTTCTAAATTCTTTGCTGAGACCACAATTTCATCATACAGCAAAAGTGACTTGGTATCAGACGTATCATATGCCGAAACATAATAGCTGTCCTTTTCAAATATAATATCCACCGGCTTGAATTTTACCTGGGAATCAATAAGGCAGTAAACACCGTTAATGCCCTCTTCACTCACTCTTAGCGCCTCTCGCGGCACCTTGAGACCGGAATACGTTTTTACAACCGCACGTGCAGAAGTCTTTCGCACCTTCGTGAAGCTTCCGATATGCGTGTTACATTCAAACACAACAAGCACACGCCCGCCCTCAGGCTCCGTCAGACGCACAACCTCGCCCGTAACCTGCGGGAGAGCTTTGTCGTTAAACTTAAGCGTCATTTCCGCGCCCTCAGAAAAACGTGCGGCACTTTTTTCATCAACGGTTGCCGCAAAATACCAGATATTGCTTGAAACAAGCTTGCCTACGGCATTTTTGTCAGGCGTTGCGTATTTTTCTCCGGTAGAAATAAATTCCGAAATTGGTGACGTTAATACAAGTGATGGCGTCATAACTGCCTCGTATCCGTCGGCATACTGAGAAAAGTACCCGGCGGCGGATGCATAAATCCTGCTCTTGACGGTGGCCGCATTTCCAAGCTTTGCTCGCTCTGCGCGAAGCTGCTCTATAACATCCAGAAGCTCCGCCTTATCGCGGTAGATATATTCACGCATAAGTGTTGAGAGCTTAAGCTCTTCAACAGCTGTATCTGTGTTTTCGGAAACCGGCTCCTGCTGCATTCTCACGAGCGATATTGCATATTCGGAAATTCTGTCATTTGCCGCATTTATATCATAGCTTTCTCCGCTTTGCGAATAAAGCGCCGTCATCCTTTCGATCTGCTCATCAATATCTGCCGCCTCATGGCTTTTGCGGGCAGCATCCTCATTTGCAAAAACGACTGCAACAGCACTTCCGCTTGCAACGCGCTCCCCCTCGTACATATTCATTTCGAGCACACCGGAGCCGTAGTTTTTCACCATTACCCGCTCGTCGCGGACAACAACACCGTCCATCTGCACGGCATCGTCAACCTCGGTGTATACCGCGCTGACCGTCCTTACAGGATTATACAGCGCCCGGTATGCCTGATATCCTATGTATGCACACAGCAAAACCGCAAGCACGACCGTTATTATCCGCGGAATTATGCTTTCCTTTTTCATTACACTTGTGCCGGAGAAAAATTATCCTATAACGCAATCCTCCCCCAGCTCCTCCTCTTCGCTTGGTTGGAAATACCGGAGCGCACGTGACGGTACAACCGTCGAAATCGCATGCTTATATATAAGCTGCTGCCGCCCCTCGCTTACAAGCACCACCGTAAAACAATCAAAGCCGCGCACAACGCCTTTGAGCTGGAAACCGTTTGTCAGAAATACGGTAACACTTACGCCCTCGGCTCTTGCCTTATTCAAAAATACGTCCTGCAACCCTGCTGTTTTTGTCATGATAAATCACACTCTTTCTTTATACGTTTTTACTGTATATTATATACTGTCGAAAGAGACGAAATTTATCGAAGCCTGTAGTACATCGGAAAAATTTTTTGTTTTATCGACCGCTATCCAATTTATGCTTTTATTGCGTCGAAACCACGTCATCTGGCGCTTTGCATATCTGCGCGAGGCCTGTTTTATATTCTGAATTGCCTCCTCGCGAGAACCTTGCCCCTCAAAATATGAGACAAGCTCTTTATATCCTATTGCCTGCATTGCTGTTGTATCGGAAGAGATACCCGAAGCCAAAAGATTTTTTACTTCGCTCTCAAGACCGGAGACTATCATTTCGTCCACCCTTCGGTTTATCCTGTCATACAAAAGCTCTCTGTCCTCATACATAAGACCGATATAAACTGCATCATATCGCGGCGGACGCGCTTTGCTTTCATCATCGTGAGCACTTATCGTTTTGCCGCTCATATTATAAACCTCAAGCGCCCGGATAACGCGCTTTACGTTGTTTTCGTGTATCTGCGCCGCCCGCGCGGGGTCTACCTCTTTTAACATCGAATGTATATACGCCGCACCATGCTTTTCGTACAAATCAAAAAGCTCACGTCGGCATTCCGTATTCTCGTCATACTCGGCAAAATCCGTTCCGTTTACAAGTGAGTCAACGTATAACCCCGTACCGCCCACTATTATCGGAAGTTTCCCGCGAGAAAGAATATCATCAGTCACCCCTCCGGCGTCCTTTACATACCGTGCGGCAGAATAGGTTTCTGCGGGATCAACAACGGACAGCATATGATGCGGAACATCACGCATTTCATCACGAGTCGGCTTTGCCGTGCCGATGTCCATTCCGCGATATATCTGCATTGAATCGCAGGAAACAACCTCACCGCCAAAATACTCAGCCAGCGCCACGGAAAGCGCAGTTTTACCTGATGCCGTGGGCCCGACGATGCAGACTACTCTTTTTTTGTTATCTGTCATATCAAATCACACTATTCGCTTAAATTTCTTTTCAAGCTCGTTTTTTGTGTACTCTATCATAACCGGTCTGCCATGCGGACAGTAACGGATATCATCATTTAACAGAACGCGCTTTGCAAGAGCAAAAAGCTCCTCCGGGCTGTTCTTCTGCCCTGCTTTGATTGCCGCCTTGCACGCAACGGAATACATCGTTTCCGAAATAACCTCCGGAAGAGATGCCCGCGCTCCGCTCGCAAGCGTTTCGGCAAGAGAATCAAGAACAGCTACAGCGTCATGCGCATCTATTCCGTCCGGCACTGCAGAAACCGCAACCGAGCCGTCACCGAAGTCGTCTATTTCAAATCCAAGACCAAGTACCTCTTCCCGATTGTCAAGAAGCGCCGCGGCAGCACGCTTGTCAAGCGACATAATCTCCGGCACAAGCAGAAGCTGAGTCTGAGGCGAACCCGTGCTTGCACGTAGCTTTTCAAAAATAATGCGCTCGTGCGCGGCATGCTTATCAATAAAGATTACAGACGATGCACTTTCTATAATAATATATGTATTCATTGCCTCTCCGATATAGCGGATATCAGAAACCTCTTCACTTTGCGCTGCGCTTTCTGCATTTATATCTTCAGCTACAGGCATAGAAGCCACCGGCGCTTGCGGTACGGTCTTAACCGACTCGTTTTCCTGCTTATATTCCTGTACTTTTGAAGGCTTATCTTCCGGCAAGTCCTCTCCCTTTACAGAAGTGTTTTTCATTGTATATTCAGGCATCTGCGGTGAATTAAGCACCGTGCGCATACCATCGGAAGAACGTTTAAAATCAAACCGCGGCATCTTTGGAACGCCGGAATCCTGCTTTTTTTCTTCAGGAGTCTCCACCGCTTCTGTTTTTACAGGCACGGGTTGTTTTTCTTCAAGAATCTCTATTCTGGTCTGATTTTCGGTTATATTATCAACCTGCACAGGTTTTTGTATCTGGGGCGGTACGATCTCGCGCTTTTCACTCTTCTCGAGAGCCGTTTTCACCGAGAAATAGACGAGGTCAAACACATCACGCTCACGCGCAAACTTCACTTCGGTCTTTGCGGGGTGAACATTTACATCCACCTGACCGAGCGGAATTTCCATCATAAGGACGCAGGTCGGAAAGCGCCCTTTCATTATGCGTTCTTTATATGCATTGTCAAGAGCGACAGACAGCATACGCGATTTTATCGGTCTTCCGTTCACGAAAAAGAACTGCATTGCGCGGTTTCCTCTCGATGACTGCGGAGTGCATGTAAAGCCCGAAACCTTCATTCCGTGGAGATCCTGCGAAACGTTATGCATATTGTTTGCAAAATCACGCCCGAAAAGCGCATATATGCAGTTTTTCATAATACCGTCGCCCGGTGTGTGCAAAATATCCTTGCCGTCTTTTATAAACTTTATAGAAACCTCAGGATGCGAAAGCGCCGCGGATTTTACGACGGCTTCAACCGCTGCAGCTTCTGTTGCATCCTTTTTAAGAAAGCGCATACGCGCAGGGGTGTTATAAAAAAGCTCACGCACAATGATGGTTGTACCGTCAGGGCAACCGGATTCGCTCTCGCGGATTACCTGACCTGCCTCAACACGGACGGCAACTCCCATTTCCGCTGTGGCTGATTTCGTGATAAGGTCTATCTTTGAAACGGACGAAATTGCCGCAAGCGCCTCGCCGCGGAAACCCAAAGTGGCTATTTTTTCAAGGTCATCTGCCTTTGATATCTTACTGGTTGCATGACGAAGAAATGCAGTTTTCGCATCATCCGGCTCCATACCCGAGCCGTCATCCGTAACGCGGATATATGTTATTCCGCCGTTCTGGATTTCAACCGTAACGGACTGGGAATGTGCATCAATTGCGTTTTCAACAAGCTCTTTTACTACCGAGGCGGGATTTTCGACGACTTCTCCCGCCGCTATCATATTCGCAATATGCTGGCCTAAAACGTTTATACGTCCCACGAAAATCCCTCCTTCGTATTAAATCATTCAGCTTCACGCGCACGCTTTGCGATATCAAAAAGAACGGATATCGCTTCAAGCGGAGACAGCGTGTTTACATCCATATGCGCAAGCTCAGACAGGATGAGATCACCCTCGTGTGAGCGCACGCGCTCTTTCGGAATTACAAACTCAGGCTTAGTTATCGCCTTATCTTCTTCAAGGCTTTCGAGTATTTCCCTTGCACGGAGCGTCACGGAATCCGGGATTCCGGCAAGACGGGCAACCTCTATACCGTAGCTGTCATCAGCGCTCCCGCGCACGATTTTGCGCAGGAAGGTTATGTCAAAGCCGTGTTTTTTAACGGCAATGTTGTAATTCTTAACGCCGTCAAGCTTGCCCTCAAGCTCCGTGAGCTCATGATAATGGGTTGCAAACAGCGTTTTTGCGCCGATGCATTTTTTATCGGAGACATACTCTATGACCGCACGGGCAATCGCCATTCCGTCAAAGGTAGATGTTCCCCTGCCTATTTCATCGAGGATGATAAGGCTTTTTTTCGTAGCTTTTTTTACAATCTCAGAAACCTCGCTCATCTCAACCATAAACGTCGACTGCCCTGAAGCAAGGTCATCTGATGCGCCTATTCTTGTGAAAATCCTGTCTACCACGCCGATTTCCGCACTTTTTGCCGGAACAAAGCAGCCGACCTGTGCAAGAAGCGTGATAAGCGCAACCTGACGCATATACGTAGACTTACCCGCCATATTGGGACCTGTAATTATCGCCATACGGTTATCGCCGCAATCAAGATGTGCATCATTCGGAACAAAAAGCGAATCGCGCATTACGCGTTCAACAACAGGATGCCTGCCATCCTTAATAACAATTTTTGAACCGCAGTTCACCTTCGGTCTGTTATAGCCGTAGCGTGCCGATACCGACGCGAAGTTTACAATAACATCAAGCGTTGCAAGCGCAGTTGATGTTTCCTGAATACGCACGGTGTTTTCACACACGCGGTCACATATTCCGCGGAATATCTCATGCTCAAGACGATAGAGCTTTTCCTGAGCACCGAGAAGCTTCTCTTCAAGGATTTTAAGTTCTTCGGTTATGTATCTTTCTCCGCCGGTGAGCGTCTGTTTTCTTATGTAATGATCCGGAACTTCACCGAGGTTTGATTTTGAAATCTCTATATAATACCCGAAAACGCGGTTATAGCCTATTTTCAGATTTTTTATGCCCGTTTTTTCCTTTTCACGGGCAGTAAGCTCTGCCATATAGCCTTTGCTGTCCTCCTGCATACGGCGAAGCTCATCGACATCTGCATTATATCCCTTGCGGATGATTTTACCCTCTGTAATCGTTGTGGGCGGCTCATCATCAATTGCATCACTTATAAGCGTATACATATCGGCAAGAGCATCAATCTTTCCGTTGAGGTCGCAAAGCAGCTTTGCATCAAATGCCCCAAGCTTTTCTTTTATTGCAGGTAAAGCCTCAAAGGTTTTGGACATTGCCACAAGGTCACGCGCATTTGCAATGCCGTAAACAACGCGACCGAGCAGGCGCTCAATATCGCGCACGAAGCGAAGGCTTTCGTTTAATTCCTCACGCAGCATAGGCTCTGCAACAAGTGCGGCAACGCTGTCAAGTCGCTCATTTATATCATCAACCTTCATAAGAGGCTTGTCTATCCAGCTTTTGAGAAGGCGGCTTCCCATAGAGGTTTTCGTTTTATCTATCGCCCAGAGAAGTGAGCCTCGCTTTTCCTTACTCCGCATCGTCTCGCAGATTTCAAGGTTTCTGCGCACAGACGGATCAAGAAGCATATATTCCTCGCGCGAATAAAACTCCATTTTATTTATATGTGAAAGGTTTGTTTTCTGAGTCTGATGAATATAGGCAAGAAGTGCACCGGCAGCATTGACCGTCGGGCTGTTTTCCGCAAAACCTACGGCAGAAGGCTCGCTCACACTGAAATGCGCACAAATGGCATCGCGGGCATTCTCAAAGGAAAATCCCTCATCATAACCGCACTCAACATTAATACGGAGATTTTTCTTCATATAGTCGCACGAAAAAGCGTCCAGAGAAAAATCAAAGTTTACAATTGCCTCACTCGGGGAAAACTTGACTATCTCACTGATAATCTGATCCTTGACATCGCTTCCCGAAAGCTCACAGCTTGATGCCGAGCCGGTTGAAATGTCTATAAAGCACACTGCGGCGCTCGTTCCTGCAACGTATATACTGCAGATATAGTTGTTACTGTTCTCATCAAGCATCGTGTTCTCAATGACCGTACCGGGAGTGACAACTCTTACTATATCACGGTGAACAAGCTTTTTCCCTTTACCTGCATCCTCCGTCTGCTCGCATATTGCCACCTTATACCCTTTTGCGATAAGGCGCGCAATGTAGGTCTCTGCAGAATGATACGGAACACCGCACATAGGTGCGCGCTCAGGCATACCGCATTCCTTGCCGGTAAGCGTAAGCTCAAGCTCACGCGAGGCGATATTTGCATCCTCAAAAAACATCTCATAAAAGTCACCGAGACGGAAGAACAGAATGCTGTCTTTATTCTGCTCTTTAATCTGGAGATATTGCTCTATCATCGGAGAATATTTCTGCTCACTCATACCGTTACCCACTTCGTTTAAATTAATTCACCGTACATTCCCCATTTGGAGGAATCGGTAATACGTGCTTTTGTAAAAGTCCCCACAAGGGAAGGCTCTCCCTTTACATAAACCGGACGATTGCTTTCACACCTTGCAAGAAGGTTATATCCGTTCTGCTCCTCCTGAACGGCTTCAACAAGAACATCCACTTCTGCACCGAGAAGCTTTCTGCTTTTTTCTTCGGTCATGCTGTCCTGCAGATCAAAAAGGCGTTGGAAACGAGCCACCTTTTCACTACGCGGTGTGGGGTCTTCCATCTCTGCGGCGGGCGTGCCGCTTCGCTTTGAATATATAAATACAAACAAGCCGTCAAAGCCGATATCGCGCGTAAGGCGCATTGTTTCTTCAAAATCCTCATCGGTCTCTCCCGGAAAACCGACGATAACGTCGCTCGTTACGGAAATGTCCGGCATTTTGCTTCTTGCATAAGAGACAAGCTCACGGTATTTCGTGCTGTCATACCGGCGGTTCATAAGAGACAGTATCCGGTCACTGCCCGACTGGAACGGCAAGTGAATGTGCTTTGCAACCTTTTCGCACTTTGCCATCGTATCAAACAGACGCGGCGTTGCATCCTTCGGGTGGCTTGTCATAAAGCGTATTCTGAAATCGCCGGGTATGTCGTTTATCATTTCTAAAAGCGAAGAAAAATCCACGTTCTCATCAAGGTCATTCCCATAGGAATTTACGTTCTGCCCGAGAAGCGTTACATCGCGGCATCCCTCGCGCACCAGCGCCGCAACCTCGGCGACAACCTTTTTCGGATCACGTGAGCGCTCTCTTCCGCGGACGTAAGGCACGATACAATAGGTGCAGAAGTTGTTGCACCCATACATTATTGAAACCCACGCCTTTGTTTTGTCCTTGCGAAGCACGGGAAGCCCCTCTGCAATATATCCGTCAGACTTCTCGATATCAAATACGCGCTTCTCACCGGTCAGTGCACGGTATAAAAGCTCCGGAAAACGCGGCAGTGCGTGAACTCCGAAAACAAGCTTTACGTGCGGATAGCTCTTTTTTATCTTTTCTGCCATCTGCGGCTGCTGAACCATGCACCCGCACACTGCGATAAGGCAATTCCTTTTTCTCTTGACGTGAATAAGCTGACCTACATTTCCGAGAACTCTCTGCTCTGCGTGCTCACGCACGGCACAGGAGTTAATAACAATAAGGTCGGCATCGTTCTCATCAAAAACCTGCGTATACCCCATTTCCATGAGAATACCGCGGATAATCTCGCTGTCCGCCTCGTTCTGCTGACAACCGTAAGTGTCAACAAATGCGGTGGGACGCTTTCCCATATTTAAATCTGCCACAGCACGGATATATTCCTGCTGACGGCAAAGTAATTCTTCCGGAAGCTCTTTAACATTCATAATTTTCAAAAATTCCCCATTCTTATGAATATACAAATAATCACAGTACATTATACCACATCTTGTGTCTGATTTAAATACTTTTCTACAAAATTTTCAAAAAAATATTTTTTCTCCATTTATTGGAGAAAAGTTTTTATTATCTATTGATTTGCTCTTTTGTTTTTGCTATAATACAATAAAATTCAGTTTCGAAAGAAGGCACTTACAATGAAAACAGGATTTTCACAAATTTGCATAAATCCTCCCTACAATGCGCCTGTCAGCGGATACTATGAAGAGCGCCGCGTTAAAGGCATTGCAGATAGCTTGTACGTCCGCGCCGTTGCATTTGATGACGGGGATAAAAAGGCTGTTGTTATCGCAGTTGATGTGTGCGAGCTTTCACAAAAATATTTTGACTCTATGAAAGATGCAGTTGCTTCTGCGTGCGACATACCACGCGAAGCGATATTTATAAACCTCTCCCACACCCATACAGGTCCCGTTATCGGAAAGGACTTCGCATCAGAGCTTCGAAGCAGCGATGCTTATGATGAATTTTTCATCACAAGCGTGCGTGATGCGGCAGTTTATGCAATTGCAGATTTAAAAGAAACAGAGATTGAAACTGCATGCAGCGAGGCAAAGGGAATTTCCTTCATCCGCCGCTACCGTATGCGCGACGGCTCAGTAGCAACAAACCCCGGTGTCGGAAACCCTGACATTGACCACGCACTCGGTTCTCCGAACGAAACAGTTAAGCTTGTAAAGCTCGTGCGTAGCGGTGCAGATGATATCTTAATTGTAAATTTCGGCACACATCCGGATTCCGTCGGCGGTGAATTTATCAGTGCAGACTTCCCCGGTTATGTCTGCTCCACCCTTGAATCGGCTCTTCCCGGAACAAAATGTATGTTCCTCCAGGGCTTTCAGGGCGATGTAAACCACGTCAACCCTGCGCCGTCTGCAGGCGAGCGTGCGATATCGGTTATCGACTTTGACAGCGTTCCACGAAGCCTTGAGCTCGCACGTCATATGGGTAGAATAATCGCAGGGGCAGTTCTTTCTGTCTACTCAATTACAGAAAAGGTAAATGCCGATAAGATTTCGTATGCTTTTTCAAGAGTTGATCTTCCCTCACATCAGGAAAACGACAAGCTTGAAGAAGCAAAAAGGATCTGGACCCTTCACGAAAACGGACGCGACGACGAGCTTCCGTATAAGGAAATGGAGCTTACAACCGTAGTTGCGGAAGCAAAGCGCATTGTAAAGCTTCAGAACGGTCCGGAGTCTTTCCCGTTTTATCTCTCTGCCGTCAAAATCGGTGAGCTTGTTTTTGCCGGAATCGGCGGTGAACCGTTTACCGAGATAGGAAACAGAATTATAGAGGCCTCTCCGTTTAAAGAAACAGTTCTTTGCTGTCTTACAAACACCGAAGGCGGATATATCCCGACAACTCAGGCATATAACGAGGGAGGATACGAGGCAAGAAGCTCTTCCCTTGCCCCCGGCGGCGATGATATCATCGTTGAAGGTATGACAAAGCTTTTTGGTGAGCTTAAGTAAATAAAAAACTTTTAACGGGATTGTAGCGAAATGCATTTTGCTACAATCCCGTTGGGGCTTTAGAAAAAATAGTGCAGAATGAGCAAATCGGACCCGCAGTAGTACATAAGTACATCGAGAGGTCTGATTTGCTACAGCCACTTTTTGCATAATTTATTTTTTAACTCGCTCCGCTTGTGATAAGCTCACCGCACAGCCTGCACGCACTTTGAGAATATTCCTTCAGCATCTCATTCGGTACGGTAAGCGCATTTGCCGGAATCACGCAAGAATTATTCTGCATGGCAAGCTCCAGCGCAAGAAACGTATCCGAAAGAAAAACTATGTTATCAAGTATTTTTTCCAGTTGAAATAAATTTTCCATTTCATTCTCCTATCAAAAATGTATTTGACAGAGGAAGTCTGCATAGTGTATAATATTTATGCTGACAGTTCTTCTGTCGCGCTTAAGTAGAGTGTTTGTAACTTATTCAGGGTCGCAACACTCTACTTTTTTATTTCTTCGTAAACCTTGTCAATTCCTTCCATCACTATCTGATACTGCGTTTTTCCCGTTTCTGCACAACAAAAAGCGAGTTTTTCTTTATCTTCTTTTGTTGCACGAATTTTAATCTCGGTAGTTTTAGGATTTGACGTAGGTCTACCTGTCCGTGGACTCATTTTTTCACCTCACTTTCGTTCACACATAAATTATAATATATGTTCACACAAAAGTCAAGAGTTTTTATTTTTGCATTATCATTCTCCTATCAAAAATGTATTTGACAGAAGGCTACGCCTATATTATAATATTTACAGACGGAGCTTTCTCTGTCGGAAAAGATAACAGCTACGAACTTTTAACAGGGGTAAGTGGCTGTTATTTTTCATTTTTCGGCATTCATAAGCATGTGTATCCCTTGTCGAATCGCTTCACCTTTCGTTATTTCATGCTTTTTGCAGTATTCTTGCAGTTTTTTTTCAGTTTCTGCATCAAGCCTTATGCTATAGCGAACATCCTTGGGATTTTCTGCTTTAGGTCTGCCCGTTCGTGGTGACATACTTCCACCTCACTTTTCGCCACACCTATATTATAATTTATGTCACGCAAAAAGTCAAGAGTTTTTTTCCTTCTTTGTACATCAAAACGGCGATGCAAAATGCACCGCCGCTTCACTTGTTGCTTTATGAAATTACTTATCAAGACGAGCCTTGAGAGCTTCGAGCTGATCATACATTTCCTTCGGCATTCTGTTGCCTACGCTCTGAATCTTAGCATAGAACTCTTCGAGGTTTGCAGCATCCTCTTTCCAGAGCTGCGGATCAACGGAGAGAATCTCCTTAAGAACATCGAGAGTTACCTCATCCTCGATACCCTCACGGTTGATATCCTCAGCCTTCGGAACATAACCGATAGCTGTCTCGTCTGCGCCGATTTCATCATCGCAGCGCTTGAGGATCCACTCAAGAACGCGGAGGTTGTCACCGAATCCCGGCCAGAGGAACTTGCCGTCATCGCTTGTTCTGAACCAGTTTGTGTTGAAGATCTTCGGCTTCTTTGTGATCTTCTTGCCCATTTCAATCCAGTGGTTGAAATAGTCACCCATATTGTATCCGCAGAACGGAAGCATAGCCATCGGATCACGACGAACAACGCCAACTGCACCTGCAGCTGCAGCAGTTGTCTCGGAAGCCATAGCAGAACCTACGAATACACCGTGGTTCCAGTCAAATGACTGGTAAACGAGCGGAGCAGTTTTTGCACGGCGTCCGCCGAAAACGATAGCAGAGAGCGGAACGCCCTTCGGGTTCTCGAATTCCGGAGAAATGCACGGGCAATTTGATGCCGGAGCTGTGAAACGGCTGTTGGGATGTGCACCCTTCTCGGCGGACTCGCAGTCCCACTTCTCGCCCTTCCAGTTAAGAGCATTCTTCGGCGGGTTCTTATCAAGACCTTCCCACCAAACCGTGTTGTCATCAAGGTTGTGAACAACGTTTGTATAGATTGTACCCTTAAGGCAAGACTTAAGAGCATTCGGGTTAGACTTAAGGTTTGTTCCCGGAGCAACACCGAAGAAGCCTGCTTCGGGGTTGATAGCCCAGAGACGACCGTCATCACCAACACGAATCCATGCGATATCGTCGCCTACGCACTCAACCTCATATCCCTTATCGAGGTATTCCTTCGGCGGAATAAGCATAGCAAGGTTGGTCTTACCGCAAGCAGACGGGAACGCTGCTGCGATATATTTTTTCTCTCCGCTCGGAAGCTTAACACCGAGGATGAGCATATGCTCTGCCATCCAGCCTTCGTTCTTGCCCTGATAGGAAGCAATACGAAGAGCAAAGCACTTCTTACCGAGAAGAACGTTGCCGCCGTAACCGGAGTTGATAGACCAGATTGTGTTATCCTGCGGGAACTGAACAATGTATCTCTCTTCAGGATCCATGTTTGCACGGCTGTGAAGACCGTGAACGAAATCAGCACTGTCGCCAAGGTTGTCAAGAACAGCCTTGCCGATGCGTGTCATGATAGCCATATTAAGAACAACGTAGATGGAATCCGTGATTTCGATACCCGGCTTCGCAAACGGAGAACCTACAACACCCATGGAGAACGGGAGAACATACATTGTCTTGCCCTTCATGCTGCCATCGTAAAGCTTTCTGAGCTTTGCGTACATCTCAGCAGGATCCATCCAGTTATTTGTTGCGCCTGCCTCTTCCTTTGTGGGAGCACAGATGAAAGTACGGTCCTCAACGCGAGCAACGTCGTCAATTGCAGTTCTGTGGAGATAGCAACCGGGAAGCTTCTCTTCGTTGAGCTTATAGATTTCGCCTGTAGCGCAACCCTCTGCGCGGAGAGCCTCAAGCTGCTCCTCGCTGCCGTCGATCCAAACGATCTTATCCGGCTTGACAAGGTCAGCCATTTCGTTGACCCAGTCGTTTACAAATTTGTTTGTCGTTAAACTCATTGTGAATTTGCCCCTTTCGTAATTGTGCATTTTTTGCTATTTACTATTTTATTATGTTTTGACGCAAATATCAAGAGTAAATTGGAAGAAAAACAAAATTTTAACAAAAACTTTTTATTCATTTTGCCTATAGACAAAAAAATCCATCGCAATTTTCGTGTTTTTGTAAAAAATTTCCAGTGGTTTTCTCCTCGTTTTTCTTCTTACGCCCATTTTATTATTTATCTTTTTCTTTTCGCCATACATTTCCCGTGAGGTTATTTATAAAAAACAGTATATACTCTACCTTGAAAGGAATGATAAAATAATATGGATGTCAAAAAGGAAGTTAAACAAAAACTCACGCTGAAGGAAATTCCTTCCCTTGTAAAAGAAAAAATACCACCGGCTTTTATTGTTTACCCGCTGAATTTTTTTGTGTCTTTTCTTCTTTCAAGAGGTGTTATCCTCGGTACGTCCGCTCCGTTCGGACTTGCCGTAAGCGCCGTACTCGGCATGCGCCGCGGAACGCTCTTCGGTCTTTTGGGGGCAACGCTTGGTTATCTCAGCATAATTGATGTAATAAATTCACTTAAATACATAGCCTGCATTGTTCTTATATATACTGCACACTTCGTTTTTGCCGATACTTCTCTTTCAAAGAAGCGCGCATTTGCACCAATGACGGTTATCGTTCCGGCAACGTGCATAAATCTGATTTTTCTTGCAGATGCCGGCTTTCCGATTTTTGACTGCGCGGTATATGCATTTGAGATAACTATCGCCGCCGCGTGCACTCTTCTTTTCCCGTATGCCGACAGCTCGCGGAAGCTGCGCGGAAATTACTTCTCTGCCGGAATACTTGCGCTGTGCGCAGCGTTCACCATAGCCCTCTGCGGCGTCAAAATTGCAGAACTTATATCCGTTGGTCATATACTCGCCTGCAGCATCATACTGTTAGCAGCGTATACAGGCGGAATGAGCGCGGGCGCCGTTACGGGGCTTTCACTCGGCTTTGCGCTCTCTCTGGCTGAATCTTCAGCGGATTTCTGTATGGTGTACGGTCTTCTCGGAATATGCACAGCACTTTTCTTTGGCAAAAACAAGTATCTCGCCGCCACGCTTTCTTGCCTGTTTTCGCTTCTCGTGTCCGTCTTTCTCAATCCTTCAGCTTTTCCTTCCGCCGGTATCTCATTTGCTCTCTCGTGCATAATTTTTTTCCTCACGCAGAGCATTTTCGCGCGCTTTTCACGCCGCTTTTTTGTAAAGCAAGCATCTCGGCGCGATGTCCACATACGCACATACACCTCAGAGCGTTTAAAGCTCGCTGCAGAGTCCTTCCGCAACCTTGCACACCTTCTCGGTGATGCACGCGGACGTGCTTCAGACTCTCCGCAAAATGAAAAAAGCCTTTTTGAAAAGACATCCCGCGAAGTATGCAAAAAATGCACGCTTGCAAAAATCTGCTGGGAGCGCGATTTTGAAGCAACGCGCGATGCGATAAACAACGCAACCCACGCAATCCGCGAAAACGGAACGCTCTCGGCAAAGGACTTTCCCATTCACTTTTCCTCAAGGTGTATTCATATTGAAAATTTTGTAAACACTGTAAACCGCGAAATATTCTCAATGCGATACAGAAATCAGTTTGAAGGGCGGCTCCGCGAAAGCCACGCACTTCTTACCAAGCAATACGCAGATGCTTCACAGGTTTTTTCTTGCCTGTCTGCCGATATTTCCGACAACGCG
Organism: Eubacteriales bacterium; assembly: GCA_045539475.1. Taxonomy (GTDB): domain Bacteria; phylum Bacillota; class Clostridia; order Oscillospirales; family JAAYXM01; genus SIG480. The sequence continues at coordinate 36,662 of JAZQFJ010000072.1, forward strand.
CGCTTTGATGAGGAAGCCGAGCTTGCACTTTCCGATTTGCTGACCTCTTGCGGAATACTGTGCGATACGGCGGTCTACCGCGATAGCCTCAACCATGTAAACATCCATTTGTGCGGCAAGGATCTTTCGCGCATTGCAAATGAGTTTGAAAAGTTCTCCGCGGAGATAAAGCACCTCTGCGGAGTGGAGGTCTCCCCGCCGCAGTATACGCGCGGAGATGCACTCGATGATATGGTCATACGCGAAAAGCCACGGCTCCGCGGAGTTTTCGGTGCGGCAGTAAAACGGAGAAGCGGTGCAGAAGTAAGCGGTGATTCAGGCAGCTTTTTCCGTCCGACAAACGCACACCTTGCACTTCTTCTTTCCGACGGAATGGGCAGCGGAAAGCTTGCCGCTCACGAAAGTGCACAGAGCGTGAAGCTTCTGGAAGGGCTTCTCAAATCCGGAATCGCGCCTTCAGACGCTCTCTCAACACTCCAGGCGGCACTGACGCTTAAAGCGGAATACACCGGTGCATTTGCGACGCTTGACCTTATGTATGCAGATATGTTCACGGGCGCGTGCGAATTCTACAAGTTCGGCGGTGCACCTACATATATAAAACGTGGGCGACAGATGCGCCGTATAACGGCATCTTCCCTGCCTGCGGGAATGAGCATCGGAGACGGTGCCTCCCCTGACCGCACCTGCATCAATCTCGTTGAAGGTGATTTTGTAATAATGGCAAGTGACGGGATTTCAGACGGCAGTGACGACGGTAAGCTTCTTGAATTTCTTTCAAAAACCGATGAAGCGTCTCCCAAAGCTCTTGCCGATGCAATACTCGCATATTCCTTTGCCGTATACGGAAAGAACGACGACATGACCGTTGCAGTTGTCAAAATTGAAGCGGAAGAATAAACAGGATGAACCTTGGTTAAAATCTTAATAAAAGATTTAACGGAGATGCATTATAATGGTTAAAGGAATTACAAAACAGGTAATCGTGGTTAAAACTCCGGTTTCAGGAATGTTTGAGCAGGCGATATTCATTCTCGGTGACAATGTTGCGGATGCGTCCTCCGTCGATGCTGACGGTATCCTCTCCGAGGCTTGTGCAATCGCTGATGATTACGTCCGCACGCACTGTGCTCCGGTAAAAAAGTCAACGAAAACACTTTTGCTGACAGCACTTGTAAGCTCGTGCGTCACGCTCGTTCTCTCCTGCCTTACATTTATCTTTATTATTTAACTTGTACACTCACAGCCTCTTTTTCATACGAAAGCAGCCGGCATTTTCGCCGGCTGCTTTTGTAATTATTGCACTTTTTCCGTTTCCGCTTCTTCCGGTTCGTAGAAGGGTTCGTCGTCATAGATGAAGCGGTGGAGCTTGTCCGCCGCGGCATCAAGGTCGTAAACCATTGCGTAGCTTGAATTTGATTTATATGAGCCGTCAAGCGGGAATCTCCCCTGCTCAAAGACAGGCTTGCCTTGCAAAACGACAGCACCTGCAATTCTCAGAATCTCTTCGTTTGAAAGCGAGGTTTCAACCATCGGGATAAGGCTCTTTATAAGCGCGGGATATCTTACGGGATTTGTGGCAAGCGCCTTGTTCATAAGCTTTTCCATAACCTCGCGCTGACGCTCGGTACGCTCAAAGTCCGCATTTCCGACATATCTTATGCGCGCATAAGCAACTGCCTGATATCCGTAAAGCGTAACCTCTCCTGCCTTTTTTATGAGATCAGGCTTTTCTCCAACCTCATTTGCCATTTCCTTTATATACTTATTGGCATTTCTTCGCTCCGCTTCCGTCACTTCAACCTCAACGCCGCCGAGAGCATCAACAATTCCGGCAAGCTGATTGAAATTGAGCGAAACGTAATCGGTTATGTTCATTTTGAAGTTCCGGTTTATCGTCTTTATTGCAAGCTGTACCCCACCGCGTGCATATGCGCCGTTGAGCTTGTATTTACCGTAGCCCGGTATATCAACAAGACTGTCACGCATAAGCGATACTGCTTTTATCTTGCCATGCTTCATATCAACAGAAACTATCATCATCGCATCGGAGCGGCCTGAAACTTCGTCGCTGCGGCTGTCCACACCGAACACGGCAATATTTATAACCTCATCGGAAAGCCCTTCGTGCGTGTCAAGCTCCTCTTCGTTCAACTCAACCTCACCGCGATCAATACTGTTTAACATCTGCGTTGCGGCAAAGCAGGCAACGCCGGCAATAAACATAAAAGCCACAACAACCCAAAATATAACTCTTTTTTTCATCGGATATTTCCTGTCCTTTTCGCAAATTACCTATATATATTAGCATATTCGACAATGATATTCAACTTTTTATAAATATTTTTTATTAATTTATTGTGAATATACCCTTGCAAAGTGAGAAAAAACGTAGTATACTTTATAATAGATAATTTTGGCATATATACATATGCATTTTAAATTCAGGAGGTCAAACACCATGAACGAAGTATTAAAGCAAATCGGCGCTTACGGCGTCGTGCCGGTCGTTAAGATCGACAATGTTGAAGATGCACTTCCGCTCGGAAAGGCTCTTATCGATGGCGGTCTCCCGCTCGCTGAAATCACTTTCCGTACAGCAGCTGCAGAGGAAGCTATCCGCGTTATGGCAAAGGCATATCCGGAAATGCTTATCGGTGCAGGTACTGTTCTCACAACAGAGCAGGTTGACAAGGCTGTTGCAGCAGGCGCAAAGTTCATCGTTTCTCCGGGTCTCAATCCGAAGATCGTAAGCTACTGCGTAAGCAAAAACATCCCGATCACTCCGGGCTGCAGCAATCCGTCCGACATCGAAGCAGCTATCGAGCTTGGTCTTGATGTTGTTAAGTTCTTCCCGGCAGAAGCATGCGGCGGTCTTGCAGCTAACAAGGCTATGAGCGCACCTTACGGCGGCATTAAGTTTATGCCGACAGGCGGCATCAGCGAAAAGAACATCAACGAGTATCTTGCATTCAACAAGATTCTTGCTTGCGGCGGAAGCTGGATGGTTAAGGATGCTCTTATCAAGGAAGGCAAGTTTGATGAAATCACAGCTATGACAAAGGCTGCTGTCCAGAAGGTTCTCGGCTTTGAGCTTGCTCACATCGGTATCAACACTGAATCCGAGGCTGATGCTCTCGCAGTTGCAAACCTCTTCTCCGCTGCGTTCGGCTTTGCTGTAAAGAACGGCAACAGCTCTGTATTCGCAGGAACAGGCGTTGAGGCTAACAAGAACGGCGGCAAGGGTAAGAACGGCCATATCGCTATCAAGACAAACAACATCGACCGCGCAATGGCTTACCTTGAGAGAATCGGCTTTGAGATTGATGCAGAGTCCGTAAAGCCGGGCGTTGCTGCATACCTCAAGCAGGAATTCGGCGGCTTTGCTGTTCACCTTCTCCAGGCGAAGTAATTTCATTTCTCAGTTAAAATCAAACGACCGAAGGGTATTTAGCTCTTCGGTCGATTAAATAAATATTCATTTATATGTTGACAAAACGCAATTAACGTTGTATAATATTCGCATTAACTTGAATAAATATTTACGGAGGTAAATAAAAATGGATAAGTCCAAAATCAAAAAAGTGGTCCTTGCCTATTCCGGCGGACTTGACACATCTATCATCATTCCGTGGCTCAAGGAAAACTACAACAACTGTGAGGTTATTGCTGTTTCCGGTAACGTAGGACAGGCAGACGAGCTTGAGGGTCTTGAGGAAAAGGCACTTAAGACAGGCGCTTCAAAGCTCTATGTTCTCGACCAAACGGACGAATATGTCGATGAATACATAATCCCGACAATGAAGGCAGGCGCAATTTACGAGGAATATCTTCTCGGCACAAGCCATGCACGTCCGTGCATCGCAAAGGGTCTTGTTGAGATTGCTCTCAAGGAAGGCGCGGATGCTATCTGCCACGGCTGCACCGGTAAGGGTAACGACCAGGTTCGCTTTGAGCTCACAATAAAGCACTTTGCACCGAATATGCCGATTATCGCTCCGTGGCGTGAGTGGGATATCAAATCCCGTGATGAGGAAATCGACTATGCGGAGGCACACAACGTTCCGCTTAAAATTAACCGCGAAACAAACTATTCCAAGGATAAAAACCTCTGGCACCTTTCCCACGAGGGACTTGACCTTGAGGACACAGGCAATGAGCCCATGTACGAAAAGCCGGGATTCCTTGAGATGGGCGTTTCTCCGATTGCTGCTCCCGACAAACCTACTTACGTTGAGATTGAATTCGAAAAGGGCTGCCCCGTTGCTCTTAACGGCGAGAAGATGAGCGCAAAGAACATTATCCTCGGTCTTAATAAGCTCGGCGGAGAAAACGGCATCGGTATTCTTGATATCGTTGAAAACCGTCTCGTCGGCATGAAGTGCCGCGGCGTTTATGAGACTCCGGGCGGAACAATCCTCTATAAGGCACACTCTGTTCTTGAGTCCATCTGCCTTGACAAGATGACTCTCCACGAGAAGCAGAAGCTCGCTATCACATTTGCAGAGCTTGTATACAACGGTCAGTGGTTCACACCGCTCCGCGAAGCTCTCTCCGCCTTTGTTGACAAAACTCAGGAGAAGGTTACGGGTAAGGTTCGCTTAAAGCTCTATAAGGGCAATATGATCAATGCCGGCGTATGGAGCCCGTATTCTCTCTACAGCGAAGAAATTGCAACCTTCGGCGAAAGCGATTACGACCAGAAGGACAGCGCAGGCTTTATCAACCTCTACGGTCTCCCGATAAAGGTTCAGGCTATCGTTGACGGAAAGAAGTAAGTTATGAGCAAAATGTGGGCCGGAAGAACTTCCGGAATTACAGACAGCATCGCGGATGATTTTAATTCCTCCATCCGCTTTGACTGTAAAATGTACCGTCAGGATATCCGCGGCAGTATGGCGCACGCGCTTATGCTCGGCGCACAGGGCATTATAACAAAGGATGAAGCAGACACGCTTATTGCAGGTCTTGAAGGAATCCTTTCTGACCTTGACAGTGGCGCGCTCGAATTTGATATGTCCTGTGAAGACATCCATATGTTCGTTGAGCAGGTGCTTACCGAGCGCCTTGGCGATGTGGGCAAAAAGCTTCACACAGCAAGAAGCCGCAACGATCAGGTTGCAGTTGATTTGCGTATGTATCTCCGCGATGAGGTAGACGAAATCGGCGCACTTATCCGCGATGTTATTGCTGCACTCGTTTCTCAGGCAGAAAAACACAAGAGCGCGATTATGCCGGGATATACGCACCTTCAGCGCGCACAGCCGATAACCTTCGGGCATCATCTTATGGCGTATGCAATGATGCTTCTTCGCGATATCGACCGTCTTTCCGACTGCAGAAGGAGAATGAATGTCTCCCCTATCGGATGCTGTGCACTTGCCGGTACAACGTATAACACCGACAGACGTTTAGAAGCGCGTGAGCTTGAATTCGACGACATTATGCTCAACAGCCTTGACGGCGTTTCTGACCGCGACTATTGCATAGAGCTTGCATCCGCTCTTTCAACTCTTATGATGCACCTCTCGCGCATGAGCGAGGAGCTTATCCTCTGGGCAAGCTGGGAATTTAAGTTCGTTGAGCTTTCAGATGCTTACACCACCGGTTCGTCAATAATGCCGCAAAAGAAAAACCCGGATATGGCAGAGCTTATCCGAGGAAAGACAGGCAGAGTTTACGGTGACCTTATGGCGTTGCTTACCGTACTTAAAGGCATCCCGCTTGCGTATAACAAGGATATGCAGGAGGACAAGGAAAGCATTTTCGACGCGGTTGAAACCGCCGAGATGTGCCTTAGGGTTCTTGCACCGATGCTTGAGACAATGAAGCCGATACCGGAGAATATGAAGCGTGCGGCACAGAAGGGCTTTATAAACGCGACAGACCTTGCGGATTATCTTGTAAAGAAAAACCTTCCGTTTCGAAGCGCATACAAGATTTCCGGTCAGCTTGTTGCAAAGTGCATTGCCGAAGGAAAGGTTTTGGAAGAGCTTACCATTCCGGAATATAAGGAATTTTCAGAGCTTTTTGAGGATGATCTGTACAACGAAATAAGCCTTGAAACCTGCGTTGAAAAGCGCATTTCCGAAGGCGGAACAAGCGTTAAATCCGTGGAAGCTCAGATTGAATATGTAAAAAGCAAAATTCAATAATCTCAAAAAACAGCATACCGGCTGACGGAATTAATTCCTTCAGCCGGTATTTTTTTGTGTTTTACTTTATTCTGTTATATGCCGTTTCGTAAATTGCAAGAATATCGTCAATCGGCATCTGAGAAAGCTCTTCCTGGAAAGCATCCCATTGGGACATCGGGCGCTGTCCCAGAATAAATTTCTGGAGATTTTCGCTTACAAATGTAGAAAGAGATGTGTTGTAATCTGCAATCGTTTCGGATTCAGCCGACGACAAGCTCATATATGTGGTCGGTTCAAGCTCTGTATGAGTGTGCCCGAGCACAAAATCAGTTGTTGCTGCCTGTTCCTCGGACATACATGCCTCTGCCGCTGCCGGATCTATACGGAGATATGAACCGATTGTCTGAAAACCGTAAAGAATCTGGGCATTGTTCTCATTTTCCGGGAAGATGAAACGCTTCTTGCCGTCAACAACCTCGTAAGTCTCACCTTCCTTACCCCATGAAACAATCTCGCTTCCTTCATCGGAGTAGAACCAGTTAATGTATCTCATTGCATTTGCAATCCTTGCTTTGTCACCGGTATTCGGAGCGGCCATACCTGTCGGGTCGTTATTGTACTTATTCATCATTGCAACGCCGAGTCCGTTTTCTGCCTTCGGTGGCTTTGTTGCTGCCATTGTGTACTCCGGATTTTTTACACGACCGATATTGTTGAATAAGTCTATACGAATCTGATATTCCGGCATGATGAAACCGCGGTCTGTGGAAACAAGCTCCTGCCATGAAGCTGCGCTGATGTTGAAGAAGTCTGACGGCATAAGCTTTTCGTCTACCATCTTTTTAAGGAATTCTACTATTTCGCGCATTACCGGTTCTCTTGCACCGTAGCACCACTTTTCATTTACGAAATCATAGTATGCGCCATAGCGGAAATGTGGCTTCCAAGACGGTCCCATAACATTTATGTTTGCCAGACCTGAGCGCAGGCAGAACGGATAGGAATCCGGATAGAGCGCTTTAAGCTGCTTTGAAACAGAGTAAAGCTCATCTATTGTTTCGGGAGTTTTCAGGTTGTGCTTATCAAAGATATCCTTGCGGTAGAGCCATGAGCGGATGTTCTTAGAACGCTCCATTCCGTAAATCGGAGTGTAATAAATCTTGCCGTCTATTCCCTTTCGGGTATCGCACATCCACTGCTCTTCCTCCGGACGGGAGTTCCAGAACACAATATAGTCCGGAAGGAATTCTTCGTAATCATCGAACGCTACAAATGCCCCCTGCTCACTATAGTCTGAAAGCTTACTTGGCTTACTCATAAAACCAAATACATCCGGCAAGCTATCCGGAGTTGCCATTACAAGCGTAAACGGCAAAATTAGAATTTTGCCCACGCCGTCTTTTCTGTGATTTCGCTGTGATTTATTCCCGCTTGGTTTGAGCGGCGGCAGTTCCGATACCGGAACGTTATCCTTCCCTGTGTGGGGGGGTATAGCACTGTCCCCACACGTCCTATTTCACGTACTGCTTTTCGTCGTTGCGTGCGGAGGGGGTAAAAGGGGAGGTTTCCTTGCGCCACGGGAGTGGGCGCGCGAGTTCTCCCCTTTTTCGCGTTCTTTGCTTACTTTCTTGGCGAAACAAGAAAGTAAGAACCCCTTCGGGAACTTGCCGAAAACCAAAGAATTCATTCCTTCGCCCGCAGGCGAAAAATAGCTTTTTTACTTTATGTAATCTAAAATCCTCTTGATAAGTACTGCAACCTCTGCTCTTGTTGTGTAGTCTGTGGGTGCAATGCGTCCGCTCTTTCCGTTGACGAGGCCTGCGCCGATGAGCGCGGTAACTGCTTCGCGTGCGTAATCTGCGACGGTGGAGTAGTCGGGGTATTGCTCTGCTGAGGCTCCCTCCGGGAGGGAGCGGTCGAGCGTAGCGAGACTGAGGGAGCCCGACGCAACGTTGCTGCTTTCCGTTGTGTCCGTCATTCTCCTTCCGTCACGGACTTCGTCCGCGCCACCTTCCTCCCGGAGGAAGGCTTCGAGTGCGCGGTAGGCGATTACCATCATATCCTGACGGGTGATGGTGTTGTGAGGTGCAAACTTGTTATCACCGATGCCGTTAACAATACCGCTGTTTCGTGCTATTGCAAGCTCGGTTGCGAAGTAGTCATTTGCCGATACGTCTGCAAAATTTTCCGCGTTATCACTTTCAAGCTTGAATGCACGGACAAGAAGCAGTGCAAAATCAGCTCTTGTTATATTGTTCGCCGGAGAAAATGTGCTTGCAGATGTACCCTTTATAATTCCATCTGTCGCAAGGGCGTTTATCGCATTCTCTGCCCAAGCATGGTTACCAAGATCGGTGAAGCGGAGAGAGTTATTTTCCGTGCCCGTGTTAACAGTGTTTCCTTCATTCTTTTCGTTTTCTCCGCTTTCACCGCTTGTGTCGTCCCCGTCGGTGTTTGTCATATCATCCGGCTTGTCGGTCGGTGCGGCACCGCCGCCACCGCCTCCTCCACCACCGCCTCCGGCGGGTGTGTCGGTCGTTCCTGTTCCGGAAGTTCCCGTTTTATCTGACGATGTATTTCCGGTTGTCGAACCGTAAACGGTTACAATAAAGTGAACGGTATCAGACATTACGCCGTTATCAACCGTTACCGCAACGTGGTTTTCTCCCACCTGAGAAGCATCCGGCTTCCATGTGAGAACTCCGGTTCCGGAATTGAGGCTCATTCCGCGCGGAAGCGTTGTGCCCGCAAGCGTGTACTCACGGTCGCTTATAACATTCAACGGAATACGAATTGAACTTCCCGCGCTTGTTGTGTACTCTCCGGAAACCGAAATTTCCGGTGCCTCATCAGTCGTGTAAGTAAGCGGAATTCTGTAGGTGTCATCCACCGCAAAGTTCATCACATATCCGCTTCCATCCTCGGTAAGCGAGCGGAAGTATGAGACGTCTCCCGTTCCTATACGGATGTTATCTCCTGCCTTTTCCGCGCTCTTAATGATGTACGCGCCGTTCTGACCGCCGTCGTTTTCGATGACAATCATTCTGCCGACAAGCTCTTCCGGTGCTATCTCTTCGTTATATGTTACTTCCATAAAGTTATCAAGAGAGAGCGTATCGGTACGGCTTACTATCTTACCGGTTATAGCGGCATCCTTGTTCTGTATCGCCTCGCCGAGAGTTTTACCGTCGTGGAGATATGTTCTCACAACATCAGTATTATCGTCTGCCGCAACACTGTAAACACCTACAAAACCCTCAAAATTAAAGAGGTCGTCCACTCTGTATGCAATTTCGTTATCTGCAGCATAAACAACGTAGTCCACTCTTCCGTTTGTAAGCTCAACCTTTACCGCAGCAACGGTCTCATTTCTTCCGACTTCCGTTCCATCGGCGTGCTTTACCGGAACGCGGGTAAGCGAACTTATCTTGCTGCTGTCCTCATACGGCTCGATTACGGAAGTAAAGAGCGTATCAAGGTTCTTTCCGCTTCTGCGGACAAGGAGATA
>JAZQFJ010000073.1:0-11987 GCA_045539475.1 Eubacteriales bacterium
GCAAAGGACGGCTGGAAGCTTCTTCTCTCCGGCGGCGAGTGCCTTGAGCTTCCGCAGGCGCCGAGCTTTGCCCCGCAGTTCCGCTTTAAGCACGAAAGTCTTCCGGTTAAAAAATACTTGAAGCAGATTATCGAAGAGGGCGTTGCCCACCACGTTTGCCTTGTTTACGGTGATTACCGCGAGGACTTAAAGCTCTGGGCACAGTATACAGGGCTTAGCATAGCAGAAATATAACAGGAGGAAACGCACGATGAAAAACTTAAAAGATAAGGTCTGGCTTTTGGGCGAAACACCGGGAAGCCACCACAACGTTACGGATTACAATCTTCCGGGCGTGAACACAATGACGCCGATGGAAGGCCTTGAATTTCTCGGAATCCGCAATCTCTGCCGTATGAAGATGCGCGTGGACAGGGGGCTTACCTATATGGAAGACCCGTATATCGTCGGCGATGCAATGGACAAGTGCTGCCTGTCGCTCCTCGGCTCCGGCGAATGGAGACCGGACGGAGGAAAAATGGACGATATGGATGAAATCCTCGCCGTTGCGAAGAAGGACAAGAGAATCGTTGCTGCGATAAATGACGACTTTATGTGCGGCGACCGTCCGCTTATCTACACTCCCGAGGTTCTCCGTCAGCAGAGAGAAACGCTCCACAGCGCGCTTGACCGCCCGCTTGAGCTGTGGTCGGTATACTACGACCGCGACCTTGATAAGGACGTTTTTGCACAGTCACGCGAGTTTGACGTTACCACCTACTGGACATGGTACAGCGAAAATTTAAAGGATATTGAAAAGAGCCTTCGGTGGGCACGCTCACTTACAAAAGAGGGAAGAGTTATCCTCGGTGTTTACACCTATGACTACGGCAATGGTTGCCCGATTCCGGACGACCTTATGAAGTTCCAGCTTGACTTCTCATATGAGAAGATGCTCTCCGGAGAGATTGAGGGTATCATGCTCAACGGCAGCTGCAATATGGATCTTGGTCTTTCAGCCACAGATATAACCAAAAAGTGGCTTGATGATATGACAGATTAAACCATAAAATTTTAGGAGGAAAAAGAAAATGAAAAGATTATTATCACTTATCCTCGCACTGGCACTCGTCGCCGGAATGATCCCCGCAGTTTTTGCAACGGAAACGGAAAATGTAATATGGAGTCCAAAGTATTTGTTTAATAGTAGTACCGGATTAACAACTTTTACGGTTGGCTCAAAGGTGACTGCAGGCGACTCTGCAATGTGGGAGGTTGTCGGTATGCCGGGGTTAAATTCCTCGACAGCCCTTAACGGAAATGAGATGACTTTTTCTGTAGCGACGGCCACGGGATGGAACCCTGATAATGATAATGCACTTGTTCTTTCTCTGAGTGTAGATAAGACAGGTCGTTATGCTTCTGAATTGATATTCCGCGAAGATCAAGCATATACAGGACTCATAGATTGCTATATTGTGCATAAAGATGTTGTAACAGAAAAAAACTGGGATGTAACACAAACAGGTTTCTTATCGGATATGATTTCCGAGGCGAAGAGGGATGATTTAACTGCTGATGTACAGTATATTGCTTCGTGTGATATTAATAAGAATTCCGGTGAAGGGAAAACATATTGGAAGTCTTCTGATGTCGCACTTAAAGCAGGCGAGAACTATTTGTTCTTTGTCATCAATATTCCGAAAGCACAAGGAAGCGGTAACAGAGCGTTTGGACTGATAAAGTCTTACGAGTTAACCTGCAAAGGAACAATCACTACAAGTGTTGACACAACAGAACTCAGAGTCGGCGGATCAACACCGATCAGTGCCGTTGTAACAGACGGTATAGGAACAGTTGTTGATACTGATGTCACCTATACAAGCTCAGATGAAACTGTTGCAAAAGTAGAAGGTGGCGTTATAAAGGCAGTTGGCGAAGGAACTGCAACTATAACTGCAATCGCTGCTGTGAACGGAGTTACGGTTTCAGACAATGTGAAAATTACTTCTAAATTAGTTAAGGGAACAATCACTGCAACTGCTTCAAAAACAGCACTCAAGCTCGGAGAGACCGCAACAATCACTGCAACGGCAAAAGATGCAGACGGAAATTCCTCCAATGCCGTTCTGTCATACAAAAGCTCAGATGAAAAGGTGGCAACGGTTGACGCTTCCGGTAAGGTAACACCGGTAGGTGAAGGTGAGGCAACTATCACCGTTTCTGCTGCGATTGACGGAATCCTTGTTGAAAATCAGGATGTAAAAATTTCTGTTTCTGTTGTTTGGGATCCGGTGTATAGCTTTATAAGAAGTGCTTTCAAAGTAGCTTGGGATGGATGGGATATTAGCGGAGCTACTGACATGTCAAACCTTGTTGAGTTGGTATCTACAGGTAAGTGGCAGTACTATGCCGGTATGAAGAAAGATGTTAATAACTATAATATAAACATTTCATCTTCTGCTATTGATGCTAATAATGTTATATTCTATACCGGACAAACAACTGCAAACGCATACGATAATGCGCTTGTTCTGAAGGCTAACCTTGAAAGCACAGGCGTGTATAAGCCCACAGTCAATTTTAGAAGATATAACTACTGTGGAACACTTGATATCTACTTTGTTCCCAAGGCATATGCAGAGAAGAAAAATTGGGACTTGACAAATCTCAGCGGAACAAGAGCTGTTGTCGATGATGCAAAGCTTCTCGGAACACAGATAGGCAAAATTCCGACAATCGATATGCATACGGAGGCAGGAACATCCACTTCGTTCACGGCGGAAGAAGGTTTCTATCTCCCTGAAGGTGAGCACTATATTGTTATGAGTATCGGTACAGGTGTTGGAGAAAATACTACACATCCTGATAAACGTCGCTACGGCTCTTTGACAAACATCACCCTTACCCGTCAGCCGACGGTGGAGACAACCGTTTCAAAAACAACTCTTGCAGTCGGTGACAGCGCAACGCTTACAAGCGGAGTGACAAGCGGAGAAAATCAGGATATAACTGCAACAACCGAGGTTACTTATACGAGCTCAGACAGAAATGTTGTGCAGGTTTCGGGGAACAAAATAACCGCAGTGGGTGAAGGAACTGCAACCATCACAGCAACTGCCGCAAACGGAGCAACAGATACTGTTGAAATCAAGGTAGAAGCAAAGAAGATTTCTCTTGCATATACAACAAGTGTTGATGAGGAGAATATCGTCGTTGAAGCTCATAAAGCAGGCTCTGTAACGGTAAATGCTCCGGAAAAGACAGGTTACACTTTCAGCCACTGGGTACGCGGTACGGCGGCAAGCGGCGTATGGGTATCGGCAGATGCAAGCTATACCTTTGACCTTGTTTCCCCCACATATCTCACTGCGATTTATGTGGACGAGGATGCAAAGATAGTAGAGTTCTTTAACGGAAACAGTGAGCTTCTTGCTCAGGAAACGGTTAAAGCAGACGGAACCGTTGAAACACCTGTTAATCCTACAATGGTTGGCTTTAAGTTTCTTCGCTGGATAACCGCAAAGGATATTGAATTTGTAAATTCAGGTATTACTGCTCCGCTTACGCGAGTTGTTGCAGAGTTTGAAGATGATACGGCAACGTATAACGTAGCAGATCAGACTGATGTGAAATACGATACAGCAATTACAAAAACGTCAGACAACGAGGTTGCTTGGAAGCGCGGAGACGTAGTTGTAGGCTATGGTACATCGTATACTTATAATGTCTGGGCAGATGTAGAAAGCATCACTTCTGAGGCAATTTCAGAGAAAAAACCACTTGTGTATATTGACCCGACGATTAAGACTGTCGGAACCGAAAAGGCTTGCATGATTGAGTTTGACGGTGCAGGAAAAGAAATCGTAGAGGTTGGTATTCTTTTCAGTAATTCAGGAACACCGGAGGTTGGAAGCTGCCAGTATAAGGCAACATCCAAGACCAACGGTGGAGACGACGGCCACGGTCAGTTCACCGCAAAGCCTGCAAACAACACGCAGACCGTAGCACGCGGATATCTTATCTATAACGAAAACGGCGAATACAAGACTGAATACAGCGAAGTTCTTTCTCTGAACAACTAAATAACATTCATCTAAAGGCGGGGGACGGGAGGCATTCTGTTCCCCGTATGCCTTAAAAACAACCAACACAAAGGAGGTTGCTTATGAAATTGCGCAAAAGCATATCACTTATATTGGCAATATGCATGATAATCTCGCTTCTGCCGGAAGTAACGTTTTTTGCTTCGGCGGCAGGCGTGAAGAAAATCAGCACGGAATATAACTTTACCAGAGCCGCGTTTAATAACGTGCAGTTTACCGATGAGCTTGGTGCGGCAAGCTGGAGCGCAAAATGCGTTACGGATTCATCAATGCTGAACCGTGAGATTTCGACGGGTGAATGGATTTACCGCGGCGGAACGCAAACATATAATAATCCGCCTTCCACAAGCACTTATGTGGGTTATTTCAACCACGCCACGATAGATGTTTTAAATACCGGTTTTTCCATTTACAGCAGTGCGGCAGGCTCCGGCCTTAATACAACCGTTCTTGAAATAGAGGTTGATAAGGACGATTATTACAAGCCGACGTTTAATTATTACAAGTACAACAAAAACGGTGTTTTAAACGTTTATCTTGTAGATAAGGCTGAGTTTGACGGCAGAAGCGGCTGGGATATAACAAATTACAGCTATGCCGTAAATCAGATAATCAAGCCGATGATTGATAATACCACGCCTTACGTTACGATAACAAAGCTTGGAAGCGTTGATACGTACGATGAGGATGCGGTTTCCAACACAACAACAACCGGCTCATACACAAATGAGAATGCAATATACATTGAAAAGGGTACATATTATCTCTTTATAAATATGACCGAGGGCGAATGCGGCGTAAATACGCGCTACCTGCACATTGAAAGCATCGAGCTTGTGCGTGAAGAGCCGCTTCCGCCGCTTACCGATATTGAAGTTTCCGATCAGGAAATTTCCGTTGGAAAAAAGCTTGATATAGAAGACCAAATCGTATGGAAGAGCAACGGCTCCGTGCTTGAAGGTACGGGCGATGTAACCTATGAGGTTATTGATAACGCCTCCGGTGCGCTTCTTGAAGGCAGGGACGGAAACATCTACGCAAGAGTGCCGGGAACGGCAACTCTTCGCGTGACCGGAGAGATGGACGGGGATTTTGCATATAAGGATATCAACGTCACGGTAAGAGAGGACAACTCTTACTCCGGCGTAGAGCAGAAGATGTTCTTCTTCCTCAGCGGATATGCGGATACGAGTACGGCGCTTACGTTTGTTGCGGATGAGATGAATGCGGAAAATTTTGCGGAAAGCTTCCGCTTCTCCGAATACGGCGATGTACGTCCGTGGGCGATGGTGTCAGCAAATGTAACTCGAAAGAACAGTAAGGGGGCATTCTTCCCGCACGACAGCCAGTATCTTGATTTGTCGATGAATGATGCGGGCGAATGGGTTGCCTTCAAGGTGAAAGTGCCGGCACCGGGAAAGTACGCCATAGATATAGGCTGTTACTGCTATAAAAACGGCGGTCTTGCAAAAATCTATATGCTGCCGTATGACGAAGAGGTAATGACCTTTCAGAACATAGCAGATAATATCGACACATACGCAAGCGAGGAAACCTTCGCGGCAGAGGCAGATACATATATTGCCGAGGATGCAAACTCAGGGCCTAAGATGCAGAGCATGATGGGCACCTTCGTTGCAGATGAAAGCCTTGATTATTCAAAGGGATATACGGATTATCTTATGATAATCAAGTCTGATTACAGCAGAATAAATCCTGCAAGAAGCTATATCTATCTCCACACAATAAATTTCGTCGGCTCGGGAGATATTGCGGAAGCGGAAGTTGACATAACGGACTCAGGCCTCGGCATCGGCGAAACGATGGAGATATGCGGCGTTTCGGCAAAGAATGCCGTGGGCGGTACGTTTGATTTAAGCGGTGCGTATATCGAGCACAGCGTGAAAGACGGCTCGGAGGATATCTTAGAGCTTACGGAGGGCGGAAAAACCTTCAGGGCAAAGGATAACGGAACGGCGGTTATAGAAACGCTTATTCTACTTGACGGATGTGCATATGTAAAGGAGACGGAAATAACCGTTGCTCCCGAGCTTATGAGCCGCGCGGCATATCTCTACAGCGTGGGAAATGCCGTTGTGGGAAAGCAGGTAGAGCTTACAAGCCGGATTGAGCAGGAAAACCGTAAGGTGCTTTCCGTCGGTGAGATTGAGAGCGTCGAGATAATTTCGGAAGAGCCTGCCGGCGAGGTGGTGACGCTTCTTCCCGACGGAAAAACGCTTGAAGCGATCGGTACGGGAAGCGTTACGCTACGCGGTGTTGTAGCTGCGCGCGGGAAAAGATATACCACGGAAGAGATAACGGTCGTTGTAAGTCCGATTACAACGCCGTATCCGGCAAGCTTCTCAATTTCCTTCCCGAGGGTATCATACAGCGATAACGTTGAATTTTTAAGCCATTACGAGCGCTATACCGCAGAGAGAAACTGGGTTTTCAACAAGATTGTGAACTATTCAAGTGGGTATGACAGGATAAAGCTTTCGGCGTATGACCACGCGGCTATCGTGTGGAAGAAAAACGTTGAGCCGAGATATATCGCGTTTAAGACCTTCTTCTCGGCTCCCGGAAAATATGAGGTCACGCTTGAAGGCGTTTCGCGTTACCGTGCGGCAAACGCAGAGGTATATGCTGTTCCGTTCAGCCGCGAGAATGAAAGCAAGCTTGAAAGCCTTATGCAGAACGGAAATGAATACTATCTCGGGCATATAGATATGTATGACCCGGATGAGTCCTCCGCAGGAATAAAGAACACTGTGACAGCGGAGGGTGCAACGGGCGAGATAGCTTTGGCGGGAGAATATCTTGTTGTTTTGAAGCTTGCGCCCGGAAAGTCCGCTGCGGCAGGGCGTGATGATGACTGCCTGTACATCAAGCATATTTATTTTAAGAACAAAAGCGCATTTGCTTCGGTTGAGCTTAAGGCGGAAAATAACGTAACGCAGCTTGAGGCGGGAAGCGAGCTTGTGCTTACCCCGAAGCTTTATTCGGGCGACGGCTCCGTTATAGAATACGAGCCGGAGGACGTAAGCATCGTTTACACATCGGATAACAGGGAAATAGCGACAGTTGATGAAAACGGAACTGTTACGGCGGTAAACGAGGGTAAGGCGAATATCACTGCAATAGTAACGCTCGGCAAAGTAACTGTAAGCGGAAGCGTTGAGATAAGTGTTACCGACAGCTCCGGCATTGATGCAGACCTTGGCATCACGGCAACGGTATCTTCGGACACGGTGTTTGCCTATGCCTCAACGCAGATAAAGCTTCATGTTGCGATGAAGAGCGGAAGATGGGTTGAAATTCCGTCTGAATATATAACGTGGAACGTTGTAAGCGGAGAAGATTTTGCAACCGTTGCGGAGAACGGTACGGTTACCGGCCGCCTTGTCGGCGATATCGTGATACAGCCGGTTGTGGATGAGAATTACAAGGAAAATATTTCGGGGATTGAAATAGCCCCCGTGACGGTTCATGTTGTGTGGGACAGCACGCTCACACCGTCAATTTACACAATTGATGAGCGCACAAACGCGATTGAAAACGCAAAGAAATATTCGTGGGCAAAGTCCGCTGCAAAAACGGCGATGAGCCGTGCGGACAAGTATGCCGACAAGATTGATTTCCTGTACAATATGGTTGTTCCGGAGGGGCTTCCGCGCTCATACCACATCGGGCATAAGTATGACCCGCGCGGCTTGTTCTGCCGCTACTGCGGTGAGGATATCGGCTCGGAATACGGAGCATACGGCTTTGTGGCAGACCC
Organism: Eubacteriales bacterium; assembly: GCA_045539475.1. Lineage (GTDB taxonomy): Bacteria > Bacillota > Clostridia > Oscillospirales > JAAYXM01 > SIG480. Next base: position 7,867 of record JAZQFJ010000073.1, read on the forward strand.
GATGAGCCGTGAATGGAAGGTTCAGTGTCCGGACTGCAAGCGAATCTTCCCGTCAAACGATTTCGGTAAATTCTATCAGCTCGGTCTTTCCGAGGATAAAAACCACTGGAGCTACAGCACGGCACTGCAGAAGCACCATGAAAGGTTCGTCTGTGAGGACGTAAAGAGCGGGAAGGCGTGCAGACACAAGGCTCCTGCAGACAGCGCACCCGATGAGGGCAGCGAGGAATGGATGCAGAAGGATCCGAGAAACGATGCGTGGTATGAATATTACGGCTACGGCGTTGCGGGCGGATATCTTACAAATGATATGTATGAAGATATGGACGCGCGCTGGGCGGTTGACGACGGACTCGGCTACCGTCAGCCGTATGTCTCAGACCCCGATGCGATAGGCTATGACTCGCGCTACTTTGAAAAGAACGGCTATGCGTATTATACAGACGGCGGAAACACCGGACCGGTTTATTATTCGTATATTGCATATTATCTGCACGAGGGTGTGTGGTACGGAAACGGCGTCAGTCCGGGCGTTGTGAAAACGGCGCTGTCTTCGCTTATAAACGCATTTGTTTATACCGGTGATGAAAAATACGGACGTGCGGGAGCAATTCTTCTTGACCGCATAGGCGATGTTTATCCTGATATGTACTGGCACAGATGGGCGTCCTTCCGCGGAGATAATTACCGCGGAGATATATGCGACATTATCTGGTCGGCATATATGGGGAAAATGTTTGCAAAGAGCGCGGATGCTTTCCTTCCGATATATAACGACCCGTATGTTGCAGGCTATCTTGAAGGACGCGGAGAAACGTATGAGGCGGATGAAAACGGAAACTACATCCGCAATGACGACGGAAGCTTAAAGCCGGTTAATCTCAAAAACTCTCCCGGTGCGCTTCGCAAGCATGTTGAGGATAATATTCTTCTCACGATTTATGACCATATGAAGCGCGGAATGCAGTCGTCAAACTTCGGTTCACACCAGTCAACGCTCGGTGCGGCGGCAGTTGCTCTCAATAAAATGCCGGAAACGAAGGAAATGCTTGACTTTATGATGCAGACGGGCGAAGAGTTTTCAACAGGACCCGAACGCGAGGAGCCTGAAAAAGGCTTAAACGTTATGAAAAAGCTCATTGAGGACGTAACGCGCGACGGTATGGGCAATGAGAACAGTACTCACTACAACGCAGGCTGGCTTACGAATTTGATCGACCTTGCTGACACGCTCGGCGGTTACGACGGATATAAAGAGGTTGATCTTTTCGCAAATCCGAAGTTTACAAAGATGTTTACCTCGCATCTGCGCGTAACGCTCGGAAACTACTACTGCGCACAGATAGGCGACGCATCATCAACTGCAAGCACCGGAATAAAGATAAGCCATAACAATATCGATGATGCGCTTGTTGGCTTCAAGTATACAAAGGACAGAATGCTTGCCCGTGCAATGTATCTGCTTAACGGCAATACTGCCGAAGGGCTGCATTATACGATTCTCGACAAGGACCCTGAAAGACTTGAGGACGAGGTGCGCGAGATTGTCGAAGAGGACGGCGAATTCTTCCTCGGCAGCGATATGATGACGGGATTTGGCTTTGCAGCACTCCGTACCGGTGCAGATTACAAGTCCGCAAACGTGCACACGGCGAAAAATACAAGCCGCGATTTCGGTATCTATTTCGGTGCAAGCGGAGGTCACGGACATCTTGATTCGCTGAATCTCTTTATTGATGCATTCGGTCTTAATCTCGCCCCGGACCTCGGTTATCCTGCCGTTACCGGCTGGGATCCGAACAGATATGAGTGGGTAAGAACAACGATTTCGCACAACACGGTTGTAGTTGATGAAAAGGAACAAACGGTTAAAGCTGTTTCAGGTACACCTTACCACTTTGACGACAACGGCAAAGTCCGCATTATGGACGTTTCAAGCAACGCATACGAAAACACGGATGATTATCGCAGAACAGTATTTATGGTGGATGTAAATGATGATATCTCTTACGGCGTTGATTTTTTCCACGTAAAGGGCGGCCGTGATCATCTGTACAGCTTCCACAGTCAGTCCGATGACCTGACGGTTATAAAGGGGCTTTCCGATATGCAGGAAACACCGACATATGCCGATCCGGACGGAAATCTTTACGGAACGTATGCAGGGGAAGATGTGCTTTACGGGGCAGACCCCGGCGGCGTGTTCAACGGACAGTATCCGCGCGGATATACATGGCTTCGCAATGTGCGTACGTTCAATGAAATCGATAAGGCTTTTACCGTTGAGTATAAGGTGAAGGACTGGAATAAAGCCTTAAGTACAAAGCGCGATATACGCCTCAGGCTCACAATGGTGAATGATGAGCCGATGAAGGAGGTTTCGTTTGCAGTGGGCGAGGCTCCGCCGTCTGCAAGCAACAAAAACATCGGCGAGCTTGAGTATCTCCTTGTACGCAATACCGGAACTAATCTCGATACAACGTTTACAACCGTATTTGAGCCGTATGAAGCGGGAAATGACTATGTAAAGAGTATTGAAAAGGTATCAATGGTGCGTAATGAAAGCGACAAGCCGGGAACGAACGACTCATACGGTGCGGTTAAGGTTGAGCTTTTAAACGGACGTACGGATTATGTTATCTACTCGACCAATAGCGAGGTAGATTATGTTGTTGACGGAAGGATAAACTTCCGCGGCTTTGGCGGCGTGCTCTCTCTCGAAACGCTCGACGGTGCTGAAACAGTGGTCGCAAGCTACTTGAACGACGGCGAGGTGCTTGAGCTTATATCCACACCGAAGGAAAAGGCACTGCCGGCAATTACAGGTAAGATTACAAGATTTACGGATACTCTCTCGATGAAAAACTTCATTGTTTTCGCTCCGGAGCAGCAGTTTGATGCAGATGTTCTTGCAGGGAAATATGTATACGTCGAAAATGATGGTGCGCAGAACGGCGGATATCCGATTGAAAGTGCGCGGAAGCTTGAAAACGGCGAGGTTGAGCTGTGCACAGGCGATGTTACGCTTATCCGCAGTTATATTGATGCAAACGATATAGAAGTCGGCTACATATATAACATTGCTCAGGGACAGCGCCTGCGGATTCCGCTCGGAACGTCATGGGACAGCTCACCGATCGTAACGCCTGTGGACGATGTTTCAACCTCGGCAAACAGTGCGATAACCATTCCGATAAGCGCGTACAGCCCGGTTGAAAAGGATATACAGCTTATAGGAACAACACTTCCGCGAGGAATGAGCATAAATTATGAAAAAATGACGCTTACGTGGAAGCCGGATAAGTCGCAGGTTGGAGAAAATCACGTTGCGGTAACCGTAACCGACGGTACGATGGAAACGACAATTCACTTCAACGTTATGGTTTACGGTGCAACAACCGGAGATTCATCATCGAATAAAACGGAAACGCCGGAGACAGGAACGACCGGCACATCTTCCGGCGGCGGAGGCGGAAGCACCGCACCGACTGACAAGCCTGATGATGAAACCAAGACCGATGATGATGAGAGCCTTCTCCCTTCGAATAACGAGCCGAGCGCACCCGACGCGTCGGGTGAAACGGATAACATCCGTTTCACAGACCTCGGAAGCTACGCCTGGGCGGAGGACTCTATCAACGCTCTTGCAAACACCGGAATAATAAAGGGCACGACTGAAACGACGTATTCCCCCGCAAATAACATCACTCGCGCAGACTTTGCGCTGCTTCTTGTCCGTGCGTTTGACTTAACAAGTGACAATGCAGAAAACTTCGCAGATGTTACGGCCGCTGATTACTTCGCACCCGAGCTTGCCATAGCGCGAAATACGGGAATTGTTGGCGGTATAGGTGAGAACCGTTATGCACCGCGCGACAACATCACCCGTCAGGATATGATGGTGATAGTGTACCGAGCGCTGCAGAAATTGGGTGTAGGGTTAGGCGCTTGCGACGAACCGCAGTATGAGGATTACTCAACCGTTGCGGATTACGCACGCGATGCCGTGACCAATCTCATCGGTGCAGGGCTTGTCAACGGCAGGAACAATTTGATTGCGCCGACGGATTACACAACCCGCGCAGAGGTTGCGGTGCTTGTAAAGCGGATAATGGATTATA
>JAZQFJ010000074.1:0-2305 GCA_045539475.1 Eubacteriales bacterium
CGCTTCAAAAAGGAATTGATATGATAAAATAATTTTGAGCGATATAGGGATAGGCACACGGCTTGCCGGAAGCCTTTAACATAGAAAACTTTAACTTCCGGTTTCGTTCATATCAATTTTGTTGTTGCACAAAATTCAACCCATTTTTAAAATGGAAATAAAGAGGAATAACTGTGGTCAAGCAAAACAGCGTTTACGGCATTTTCCTCTTTTGATTTTTCATCGTTAGATAAAGCACTATCGTAAATATCGCGCTTGCAGAGCAAGAAACAAGTGCGCTGAGCCAAACTCCGTTTAGCTCAAGGAAGGGGGTCAATGCAAATAATGCGCCTATCGGGAACACAAGTGTGCCAAAGAAAGACGTGAGCATTGACCTTGCAGGGCGCTCGAGTGCGGTGAAATAAGACGAGAAACACATATCCACCCAACCTGTAAGGTAGGAGAGCGAGAACAGCTTCATTCCGATGATGCTGACGGAGAGAAGTTCTGTGTCCTCGGGTTTGACGAACAGAGGTGCAACGTACTCTCCAAGGAACATCATAAACAAAAGCGAAGCGGCAGAAAGAACGACTGCGCCGAGTATGATACGTCGGAACATCGCTTTCACCTTGTCCATCAACCCTGCGCCGTAACAATAACTGATTGCAGGCTGTTGTGCGTCGCACATACCGAACACGAGCATACCAATGATGCTGTCTACGTACATAACCACCGAGAATGCAGCAAGACCTGTTGTGCCACCGTATTTCAGTAAAAAGAAGTTGTAGACGATAGACATTACCGACATTGAAATACTACTAAAAAACTCACTTGAACCGTTGGCAAGGATACGGAAGAATACGGCTTTTTCAACCTTTCCGTTAGTATAATACAGATCCATTCGCTTTTTGCGGAACAGAAGCAGCGTAATGACAGAACCAAGCGCCATAGCAAGACAGCTTGTAAACGCCGCTGCCCATACACCTTGACCGAGGAAAACGATGAGAATGACGTCAAGTACGATATTGAACGCTTGCGTACCGATACCAAGCCACATTGAAAGCTGTTCCTTTCCGCATACTCTAAGATAGTTATCCGTGGCGTGATAGATGAGCATTAAGGGAGCAAAAGCGGCGTAAACGCGCGTGTAAGTAATACCGTATTCAATGGCTTGCTCGGTAGCACCCGGAGCAAGAAATCGCACGAACGGCTCGGCAAATAAAAATCCGACAGCACCTACAACGCAAGAAATCAAGAAGATGACCTTCAGCGTAAAGGTAAACACTCGCGATGCTTCCTCACGGTTCTTTTCACCAAGCAAGACGGAGATACGAACGGATGCGCCCGTTGCGATAAGATTGGCAAAACCGAACACGATCATAATGATCGGCATAATTAAATTGACGGCGGCAAGGGCGTCCTCACCGATAAATCGACCAACAAACAATCCGTCCGCTATCTGATAAAGCGCACCAAACGCCATTGTAATCATTGACGGTATGGCAAGACGAAAGAAAAGCTTTGTCGGCGGTAATTTTTCAAAAATTTCGGAATCCATAGTGTAAAAACCTCCTAAAAAACAAAAATACGCGGTAACGCTAAAAAGCAAAACCGACCTCACTCCACAACTTATGTGACAGGCGGCCTGCAACCATTTGCTTACGATCCCCTACACTACGGTGTACTGTCCTCCGATGACTTACATAAATATTATATCATAAATCCACCGAAAAGTCAATCCCTACCTGCAGTGAAGAATCAAGCCGATGAAGAATCAAGCGATTCCTCATCGGCTGTTTACATTTATCTTACTACCGAAGAACGACTATAGATATAGAATTCCTCTTGGCTGGGCATCCACTTCTTTTCCTTTGGCGGAAATGTGGTGTCGAAGGCGTTAACTGCAGCAACATCCTCGCAGCAGTCTGCGGCGGTGGAGGGGATATACATCCACTTTTTGCCGTCCAGCACGTTCGGAACGAGCTCGCAAACGAGAAGTGCGGTCGGGAAGTTGCCATCCACCACAAAACTCACGTTCTTCTTTTTGCAGCTCACAAACCCACGGCTGACGTAGTTGCCCGGATTGCCGAAGTTGATATTCACGTCATATCCCATTTTTCGTGCGACCTCAAAGGAATGCTCGATCAGCATTTTGCCGAGTTTCTGCCTTTGATATTTCGGTGCGACGCAAAGGGGACCGAAGGAAAGGATCTCCTTGCGGGTTCCGTTCTCATCCTCAAGCCAAGCTTTGGTGTACATGATGTTGCCCACGATCTCTCCGTCCTTCTCCAGCACAAAGGCAAGCTCGGGAATGAAATCGGGGTGA
>JAZQFJ010000075.1:0-2850 GCA_045539475.1 Eubacteriales bacterium
AAACAACTGCGTTCGGCGCGGTGGTATCTGTGCCTGTCTTATTCAGACGCAAGCTCGGACGAAGAACCGTAAAAACGTCCTTGCCGAACAATACCTTCAGCTCATTTGCTGAATTGATGTCCGGTGACAAATCACCAAACAAACGATAAATAGATTTAACAGACTCACCGTCTTTTTTCTCTTCCGTTATGCCGATAAACCCGAATAACTCTTCACCATTCACCGTGATTTTATCATCTTCTTCCACATACATGAAATAATAAAACCCGCTTTCAGACAGATAAGCCTTATTGGCGTTCTGCTCGTTGCGATAAACCAAAATGTCGCCCGTCTGCAAATTATCACTGCGAATATTAGGCGCCCTATCGCTCCTCTCACCCAAACGAGACGGCTGTTCGTATGTTTTCAGCCAATGAAGCAAACTACCGTCCGCTTTCTCTCTAATAAACAAACCGCCATAATAACCGGGAAGAAGCATATCAAAATAACTATTGTCCTTATTCAAATAAATAGACGACTTGTTCTTATCCTCATACCAAAAATAATGCCGCATATGCTGTTTCACAAGGTCATCGATATCATAATCAGCCAATCCGGGAGAAAAACGCAGACCTTTGTTATAGATATCCTCGACAAAATCAGCACCGGACAAACCACCAAACTGTGAATCATGCAGCAACGTTGTCATTCTCGACAAAAGACTCTGTTTCTGTTCATCATTCAAATTATAACCGATAGTAGTCTCAACGGTAGATGTCGCAATATTATCAACATATCCTTCAGATACGACCTTCTTACCGCAATGCTCAACACGATTTGACACCCGAACTGTAAAAGTCAACGTCAATCGCTCACCGGGAAATAATTCATCATTGACATGCCAAACCATCTCATTATCCGAGACAGAAGCGTTTGGTGCTGATTCAAGCGAACTCCACGACGGTATTTTTTCCTGCACAACAAAAGGTCGATAAGTAGACTTACCCCGATTCTCAATCAAAAGAGAATATGTCAACGAATCTCCGGGCTGCGCCACACCTCTGTTATAATTATATCCATCGGCAGCCTTATTGATTGTTTTCTCGATATAAATATCTTCATATCTCAATCTCGACATTGTAGGCGCGGGTATTGTAATATCTGTCAACGTACGATCGGTACATACGCAGCCGTAAATACTGTTATCATCATCCTTATACTTCGTAGCATAATACTGATAAGTAGGATTACCTGATTCATCTCGAAGAACAGGACGCAAAATAGCAAAACTATTCATATCCCTGCAACTATACAAAGCGGGCGGACGTTTTTCCGAGCCGTAACGATAATGGATAAGATTACGTTCCGTAATTGTTCCTTCAACGATACCTGTAACACTGTTATGATGCTCAGCATAACTCAGACCGACAAAGGCGGCTTCACCGTCACGTATCTTTGTTGTGTTTTTATCATAATCGTCACCTGATTCTCGTATGAGAGCGTCAACAACATTGTTATTTTCATCACGAACCAAATCATAAACCATACAAGTATGCCCGCGACCTGATGCTTCTTTACCATGAGACCAACATATAACATCACCGGGACGCAAACCGACATCATTTAACAAATAATTACCGTATGCGATAATATCATTCGAGATATTCCCGTTTTCATGATAAGGGGAGACCGTTTTTTCGTTGCCCTCATTATCGTAAAAAACAAAAGACTTACTATTTTGTCGTTCCCAATATTCCACAACACCATTAGTATCAACGGAACTCGCATCATAATAAGCCTTAGCGTACGCAAGCATATTCTGCACAGAAAACGGTATTGATATACCAAGCGCGTTATGATATTCCAATGAAGTAAAGCCCGAACATACAGTATGCATCATATATTGCGAAGTCGCTTGCTCAGGAGCCATATAATTGGTCTTTCGAGCATTACAATACTGCAAATCAATTCCTCTATTATAATAGGCGTCCATTGTCGCCTTTACAGCAGCCTCAAGCGGAACATCGGCATTGATAGTGCTGATATCAACAACAGTCTTCTCAATATCGCCTGCATGAGCTGATATCTTAAAACGGAAGTCATGGACACGGTCCAAAAAATCAGTTATTTTATCTTTTGTCGAAGCATTTGTATTAAAACAAAGCGAATAAATACCGACAAAACCGCTTTCCAAGCTTCCTTTACTGTGTTCAGGGTGCTCAGTTATTGTTTCCGTTTTACCTGTAGCGCAATCAATCAACTCATACTTGATTTCACTCAAAGGATAGTTGGAATAAACCGTACCCTTAAGACCGTCATGAATATCGTCAACTGTATTAGGCTGCGAAACCTCGATAAACGGTAAATCACGCTCCTTGTTGACAAAAACATTCAATTGGGCAGGGACAAAATCAGTATCTAATAACTTTTGAAAAGATACCTTACGATTGACATTAAAACATTTCGTCACGCCTGAAAGGTCATCAAGCGACGAGATATCTGTATAATCGGGATTAGGCGTAAACGGAACAACGACATCTGTCAAATCAAGCTTATATTCGTCGGAAACAGAAACCTCCGGACCCGCCGTCGAAACAGCGATATCCGTGCAAATCACATAACTCGCTTCCCCGTCAATATTACCCGACTCATCTCTGACAACATGCGGATAACCTGAAGCCATCCTCACATGAGAGTAATTAGACGTATGTGACGAAATCGTATCAGCAGGCTTTAATTCGGCATACGCTTCAAATAAATCTTGAGCAGTATAATACTCATCGGTACCCGGTTTATAATCAAACGAATCGAAAACAACATCGGATGAACCACCATTGAGAAACACTGATGGCGGAACTATCTTAGTCGAAT
>JAZQFJ010000076.1:0-13491 GCA_045539475.1 Eubacteriales bacterium
GAACCTGCGGCCTCTTGAACCCCATTCAAGCGCGCTACCAAGCTGCGCTACACCCGGATTTCAACTTTATCATTATAACATACATTTACAAAACTTTCAAGCATTAATTTGATTTTTTTCGGAGGAATTTTGCGATATGACAATTTCTTTTATCCGCACCGTCATTCTGTACCTTTTGATAAGCATTTCACTTCGGGCTATGGGAAAGCGCCAAGTCGGCGAGCTATCCTCTGCAGAGCTTGTTATCACTCTGCTTTTTTCCGAGCTTGCCGCAATTCCAATGGGCAGCACAGATATTCCCCTACTCTATGGAATTATCCCGATTCTTACTCTTCTTGCTTTAGAAATCCTTATCTCTTCCCTATTTTTAAAGAACAGATGGGTACGCAAATTGGCCGTAGGACGCATAAGCATTTTAATAGAAAACGGAAAAATAAACCAGCTCGAGATGAAAAAACTGCGGCTTACTCTGGATGAACTTTTAGAAGAACTAAGACTGAAAAGTATAATAGATATTTCCACGGTAAAATATGCAATACTTGAATCCAACGGCGAACTGAGTGTTTTTCAGTTCGGACAAGAAATGCCCACTGTAAGAAAAGATTTAAACTTGAACAATGACAACACATATCTGCCGCATATACTGATATCCGACGGTGTTCTTATAGACAGTGAGATGAAAAAAATGAACTTCGGAAAAAAGAAACTTGAGAAAGAACTTAAAAAACACGGATTAACCTCTTACCATGACGTTTTTTTAATGCAGACAGACGAAACGGGAAAAACACTTGTTATCCCAAAGGAGAAAAACAAATGAGAAAATGTATTATTGCTGTTCTTATTATAATAGTTGTTGTAGGAATATGCATTTATACAACAACGTTTACATCACGTTTTTGCAAAGAGCTGGAAAATTCCGTTACTGCCTGCATAACAAGTGCCGGAAATGAAAACTGGTCTGAAGCTGAAAAGCAGATAAATACCGGCATACAGCTTCTTAACGAAAAGGAAGGAACACTTGAAGTTTTTGTTATGCACCACGATATTGACGAAATCCACAGCCTGTTTTTCAAAATCGCATCGGCAATCAGATTAAAAAACAAGCAGATATGTCTGACCGAAGCCGAATATCTGCTTGCAAGAATAAGACTTGTGTCAGAAGCGGATCATCCGACGTTTTCAAATATATTTTGATATCATAAAAAGTACGTTGCAATGGTGCAAAAAGCACCCTGCAACGTACTCACCATTTATTCACCTTTTAATGAGTTAAGCTCTGCAAGGAAGGACTGAATATCCTCAAATGAGCGATAAACAGAGACAAAGCGGACATATGCGACCTGATCAATCTCTTTAAGCCTTTTCATTATCATTTCACCAATCTGGCTGCTGGAAACCTCTTTTTCCATTGTGTTCTGCAAGGTCTGCTCAATCTCATCGGCAACCTCCTCAAGCTTATGAATCGGAACCGGACGCTTAACACACGCACGGAGCATACCGGACATAAGCTTTGATTTGTCAAACAGCTGACGCGAGCCGTCATTTTTTATTACATACAGCGGCATACTCTCGATAACTTCATAGGTGGTGAAGCGCTTTGCACACGCCAGACACTCACGCCGACGTCTGATAGACCCTCCGCCTTCAGCCGGACGGGAATCAAGCACCTTGCTTTCGAGATAGCCGCAAAACGGACATTTCATAATATGACACCTCCAAAGGGATGAATATACCAAAATGACACCTTGGTATATATAGATAATACCATAAAACACCCATATATTTCAAGAGGAAATGCAAAAACGTCACACTTTTGTAACGTTTCTTTTTGGTCAGAATCATCTGCCAAAAAACAGTGACTGTTAAAAAGCAAAACACTCTTTAACAGCCACGTTAATGCAAATGATATTTACTTCATCATGCTTGCAACTTCTTCAGCGAAGTTGTCTTCACGCTTCTCAAGGCCTTCGCCCTTTTCAAAACGGATGAACTTTACAAGCTTAATCTCGCCGCCGAGCTCTTTTGCAACGTTTGCAACATGCTGAGCAACGGATATCTTATCGCCCTGAACATATTCCTGCTCAAGGAGGCAGTTTTCGGCATAGAACTTCTTGATACGTCCCATAACCATCTTCTCAGCAACAGCCTGCGGCTTGCCTTCGTTCATTGCCTGAGCAGTGAGAATTTCCTTTTCCTTTGCAAGAACATCTTCCGGAACCTCGCTGCTTGTAAGCCAAGACGGGCTCATAGCAGCAATCTGCATTGCAACGCCGCGACCAAGAGCAGTGATTGCATCATTACCCTTAATGTTATCGGAAACTTCCATATTGAGAAGAACGCCGATCTTACCGCCCATATGCATATAGGTCACGTTCACACCGCCCTCGCATACAGCAAAGCGACGAATTTTGATATTTTCACCGATTGTGAGAATCTTATCCTGAAGTGCCTCAGCAACGGTCATATCCGTACCGGCGCACTTGCAAGCGGAAAGAGCCTCAACATCAGCCGGCTTATTTGCAAGAATTGTTTCTGCAACATCTGCAGCAAACTTCTGGAAATCAGCATTCTTTGCAACGAAGTCTGTTTCGCTGTTGATTTCAACAACAACACCGGCATCTGCGTTTGCTGTGCCGTAAACCATACCCTCAGCAGCAATTCTGCCTGCCTTCTTTGCAGCAGCAGCAAGACCCTTCTCACGAAGGAACTCCATTGCCTTTTCCATATCACCGTCAGAAGATGCAAGAGCCTTCTTGCAGTCCATCATACCTGCGCCCGTAGATTCACGAAGCGCTTTAACATCAGCAGCTGTAAAAGCCATAATGTAACACTCCTTATATTAAAATTATTCCTGCTCTGCTACTGCTTCTTCAGCAGCCTCCGGAGCTTCAGTTGCCTCTACATCTGCAACCTCTTCGCCGGAACGAGCTTCAACTACAGCGTTTGCAATAGTCTGAGAGATAAGCTTAATTGCGCGGATAGCATCGTCGTTACCCGGGATGACATAATCAACCTCTTCCGGATCGCAGTTAGTATCAACAATAGCAATAACCGGAATACCAAGCTTGCGTGCTTCAGCAATAGCATTACGCTCCTTGCGCGGGTCAACGATAAACATTGCGCCCGGGAGCTTGTTCATTTCCTTAACACCGCCGAGATACTTCTCAAGCTTTGCGATTTCAGCCTGAAGCTTAATTACTTCCTTCTTGAGGAGAAGATCGAAAGTACCGTCTTCCTGCATTTTCTTAAGCTGATTAAGACGCTCAATACGACGACGCATTGTCTTGAAGTTTGTGAGCATACCACCGAGCCAGCGAGCGTTTACATAGTACATACCAACGCGCTCTGCTTCTTCCTTGATAGCTTCCTGAGCCTGCTTCTTCGTACCGACGAAGAGGATGCTCTTTCCTTCTGCAGCGATATCGCGAGCGAAGAAATAAGCTTCTTCAAGCTTCTTAACGGTCTTCTGCAAGTCGATGATGTAGATACCGTTACGCTCCGTGAAGATATACGGAGCCATTTTGGGGTTCCAGCGTCTTGTCTGATGTCCGAAGTGAACACCTGCTTCAAGAAGCTGCTTCATTGAGATTACCTGTGACATTTGAGTTTTCCTCCTTCTGTTTTAACCGCCACACCGATCATTCTTACCCGCCATCCTGCCCTATCGGACACGACACAGCAACGCGAAAGTTACGGCGTGTGAGTTTTATGACCGAAATAGTTTATCACATTCCGGAAGATTTTGCAAGTGTTTTTTTGTATTTTTTTCAAAAAACTTAAAAAAATTCATTTTATTTTACTGTTTCTTTTTTTCGCGCATATTTTCTGCCGCCTGTACATGACAAAACAAAAAGTAAAGCGGCTGCACCCGAGAGCACGAGTATTCCCTCTTTTGCAAACACGTGTGGATTCATCATCACAACGGCACCGGTTATGTTGAACGATAAATGAAGAAGAATCGGAGGCCACAGGCTTGTACTCCTGATTCGTATTACAGCAAGAATCAAGCCGAGGACAAAAGTGTAAATCATTTGCACGGTTTCCGTATGCGTTATCGCAAACAGCGCGGCAGTTATAATGGATGCAAAAAACACACCACAGGCGGCACCGAACATTTTAATGAGCACGCCACGAAAAATAAGCTCTTCAATAAACGGACCAAGAATAACGCATAAAATCAGAACAGCGTTAATTTCACCCGTTTCCTGCACTGTATCCGGAATAACGGAATACGTTATGAGATTGAGAACAACACCAAGAAGCGCTGCCGAAATCACACTGACAAATCTGCCGTAAGACAATCCTGCATAGTTCAGAACACTTTTTCTCCTGATGGCAAAGCTCAGAAACAAAACAAGAATAACAATTATATATGAAACCAAAAGAACGAGCGAGGATTTCCCGTTCACGAGTGCCGATATATATTCGACAAAAGCATAGGCATCTGCAATCTCACCGATACTCCCGTAATCAAGAGCGGCGCGGATACTGTAATACACCACGATGCCTGCCGCCGACAGCACACCGGAAAGAAGATAAAGCAAATAAACGTCAACAGCATATAAAAATCTGATAAAATTGTCTTTCACGGAAAAATCACCCTGTTATTTCTTGTTGCAAAGCATTTCGCCTACTTTATAAATATCGCCGGCTCCCATCGTCAGAACAAAATCTCCGTCGCGCACATCGGACTCAAGCGAAGATACAATGGCGTCAAACCCGCTTACACACTCGGCGTTTTGCATAAGCTCACCGATTGCAGCTGAAGTTATCCCGATTGTGTTCTTTTCACGTGCCGCATAAATATCCGCAAGAATAACCTTATCTGCAAGAGAAAGCGCCTTGGCAAAGCCTTCTTTGAGCGCTGCGGTCCGTGTATAAGTGTGCGGTTGAAAAACGCAGATTATTCTGCCTTCATGCGCGCGGCGCACGGCACGCAGCGTTGTTTCAACCTCGCTTGGATGATGCGCGTAGTCGTCATATATTTTCGCTCCGTTATAGCTTCCCTTATACTCCATACGCCTGCCGACTCCGGTAAACGCCGCAAGAGCTTTGGCAATTATTTCGGGATCTATCCCCATTCTGAGTGCCGCCGCAGATGCCGCAAGCGCATTTTTAACATTGTGCTCACCCAAAACCGAAAGCCGTATCTTAACAAGCTCCTCACCTTTATATACAAGCGTGAATGACGGAAAACCGTCCGTATATTCAAGATTTCTTGCAGTTACGTCAGCGTTCTCAGACAAGCCGAACGTGACAAAGCTTTTTCCCGAAAGCTTTACTGCAGACATAGCATTTTCATCATCTGCATTTACCACTACAACGCCACCGGGCTTGGTTCCGGAAACGAATTTTGAAAACGACCTGATTATGTCGTCAATTCCCGAGAAATAGTCAAGATGGTCTTCTTCTACGTTGAGAACTATTGCGACTGTAGGCTTAAAATTGAGGAAAGAATCACAATATTCGCACGCTTCAGCGATAAACAAATCGCCGTCGGAAATGCGAAGCACTCCTCCTATTTCACGCATATCCGCGCCGATCATAACCTCCGGATCCCGATCTGCCGCAAGGGCTATGCAGGTCATCATCGCTGTTGTTGATGTCTTACCGTGTGTTCCCGACACGCAAACAACCTCGCGAAAATCCTCCATTATAATTCCCCACGCCTCGGCACGTTCAAGCACCGGAATTCCAAGCTCACGCGCATGGGATATTTCAGGATTATCATCCTTTATGGCAGAAGTCCTTATAACCACATCTGCCCCCTCGACATTCTCGGCACGGTGCCCTATTATTACATCAACACCAAGCGCGTGCAAACGCTCCGTATATACGCCTTCCCTCATATCAGAACCGCGCACAGACAATCCGCGCGAAAGACATACTTCTGCCAGCGCACTCATCGACACGCCACCTATTCCGACAAAATGTACCGTATTGCCCTTATTTGTTAAAAGCTCTTTAATTTGCATCCCTGCATCTCCATTCAAAGAAAATTAAAAAAATATTTGTTGTATTTTTATTATACTCGGGTTAAAATATATTATATAATTTTCCCGTGAAAAAGTCCATACTATTTTTAAAAAACGAGGAGAAAACAGATATGAACATAACAGATATCAGAATCCGCAAGATAACAGAAGGAACAAGAATGAAAGCTATTGTGTCCGTAACCTTTGATGACGAGCTTGTTGTTCATGACATAAAGATTATCCAAGGACACGAAAAGCTTTTCCTTGCCATGCCTGCCCGGAAGCACCCTAACGGAGAATTCAGCGATATCGTTCACCCGACAACAAAAGAGCTTCGCGACAAGCTGGAGCAGTCCGTTCTTGCAGAATACGAACGATATATACAAGGTCAGATCGAAGAATAGGCACTTTTCCCTTTGGGAAGATATTACAAAGGAATGGTTACAAATATGAAAGTTCTCATTTTAAGTATTACAGCAGGTCAGGGACATCATTCCGCTGCAAAATCAATTTCAAATGCTCTTGAAGATCGCGGTGTTACCGTAAAAACAGTGGATGTTTACAAGCAAATTGACAAAAATCTGTGCGACGCAGTCAACAAAGGGTATCTTATATCCACAAAGCACACGCCAAAAGCCTACCGCGCCATCTATGAGCTTATTGATTCAAAAAAAGCTCCGGCAACAAAATATTCTCTGCAAAGCATAATGGGAATCCTGCTCGCGATAAGATTTGAAAAATTTATTGAAGATTTTAAACCGGACGTCATTATCTGCACTCATATATTTGCAGCACAGGTAATAAACGAATTAAAGCGCCGAGACCGTCTTTCCAATGTTCCGACAATCGGAATTGTTACTGATTACACAATACACCCCTTCTGGGAAGATGTGACGTATATAGAATACATCGACATCGCAAGTGAGCTCCTTACTCAACGTGCACTTATGAAAGGAATATCTGAAGAAAGACTCTGCGCTTTGGGAATTCCGGTGCAGAAGAAATTTTCAACAAAGCGTGCAAAAGACGATGTGAGAAGTGAGCTCGGACTCAAGAACGACACACCCACAATCCTCGTCATGGCAGGAAGCATGGGGTATGGAAATATGCCGGAGATAATCTCGGGCATACATAGATTCGATAAAGACTGCCAAATTCTCGCAGTCTGCGGAAATAACAAAAAGCTTTTCAAAAAATTGAGCAATTCTGCCCCCGGCAACAACGTTAAGGTGTATGGCTTTACAAACGATGTGGATATTTTAATGGATGCAGCAGATTGCATTGTAACAAAACCTGGAGGTTTGTCAACCTCCGAAGCTATGGCAAAGAAGCTGCCGATGATTTTAGTCAACCCAATTCCCGGTCAGGAGGACAGAAACCTTGAATTTTTCCTGAATAACGGAGTTGCGCTATCGGTAACAAAAACCTTTACTATAGAAGAAGCAATGTATTTTATGTTCCGGGATAAAGAACGGCTTGAACTTATAAACCGCCAGCTTGAAAAACTGGCAAAACCAAATGCGGCGGCAGACATCGCCGAATTTGCGATAAGCCTGGTCAAATAGCCCCAAAGCACCGCCTTGTGGCGGTGCTTCTTTATACAATATACTTTCTCACTATCGGAATTTTATTGAGAATATACGAAATTATTCCGGAAAGGAACAATGTAAGCAAAAGCTCCGATAACAGATACACCGGAATGCTTGACATACTACTAAGCGGCTGCCATGATCTTAACGCATCAAGAATAAGCACATGTGAAAGGTATACACCAAACGTAATCTTTGAAAGCGTTGCCAGCAGTTTTTTTGAACCTTTACCTTTTGGGTCGGAATTTAAATGGTATTTTCCGAATATGAAAACAGCAACAGACTGAACCAGCACGTTTCCGGAAAAATAGCTGTAGTATTCTTCGCAAACCTCCCCGGCTTGCAACGATACATTACGGGTAAACAATGCAGTTGAAAAAAAAGCAAGTATACCGAGAGAATATATAATCAATCTTCTTTTTTTCGAAAGCTCCATCCGGGAAAGATAATATCCTCCGACGAAATATGCGCTATACCCGGTGACCAGATTGAATTTAGCTTTATCAAGCATATCGGAAACAATCGACATATGCGGAAGCCTTGCCGCCGCAGGTATCAAAAACGTGAAAACAAGACATAATATCAAAAAATATCTCATTATCTTTTCATCTTCACATATTTTTCTGTATACAGGAACCGCTGCATAAAGTGATGCGATTATAAACAGAAAATACATATGATAATGCCCGAGCAATATATTTTTCACGAAATCGGTGATATTGCCGTTATAATTAATGGCAGCATAAACGATTGACCAGAACAGAAAGGATATAACTATCCTCAGAAGCGTTTTGCCATACAATGACTTTATATCAACTTTTTTCGTCGGATTTAAAAACAATGCTCCTGAAATCATTATAAAAACCGGAACGGCAAATCTTGAAAAGCTGTCAAGAATATTACACATCTGCCACGCATATGTTCCCAAGCCGTGACGAAACAGCTCTGCGCCGCAAATATGGATAAGCACAACCGCAACAGCAGACAAAATGCGCAACCTATCATAATAATATACACGCTTCTGCACGAGACGAATCTCCCTTCAGATATAACTATGGGCACCTTGAAGAAGGTGCCCAATAAGTTGAATCTTTGATTATTTTTAGCCCTTAACGGAACCAATCATAACGCCCTTAACGAAGTACTTCTGCAGGAACGGATAAACCGCGATAATCGGAATAACCGCAACTGCGATTGTAGCGTACTTGATAGAGTTTTCAGCAAATGTGGTATCACGAGCTGCGCCTTCAAATTCATCCATAACAGATTCCATAACGATCTGACGAAGGATGATCTGGAGGGGATATTTAGCCTCATCGTTGAGGTAAATGAGCGGACCCATAAATCCGTTCCACTGTGAAACTGCAACGAACAAGCCGATTGTAGCGAGAACAGCGGTGGATGTCGGGAGAACAAGATACCAGAGAATACCGATATCATTAAGACCGTCAAGACGACCGGATTCTTCGATTTCCTTCGGGAAGCCAGCAAAGAACGAACGCATGATGATACAGTTATAAGCACCGAATGCGTGCGGAAGAACGATAGCCCAGATTGTATCGAGCATTCCGAGCCACTTGATGCAGAGGAAGCCCGGGATCATACCGCCGCTGAAGAACATCGTAATCATAACGAGGATGTTAAGAGTCTTACCGCCCGGAAGTCTGTTTGCCTTACTGAGTGCATAAGCACCGGTAGAAAGAACAAAGAGAGCAATTGCTGTACCGACAACAGTGTAGACGATTGTGTTCTTATATGCGGTGAAGATAAGCGGCTTCGCAAGAACGAACTTATAAACCGCAAGCGTTGCACCGAACTTACCGTCAATTTTCGGCCAGATACCGACGCTGTTTGTGATGACATCCCATGTTCCGGAAAGCGAAACTGAAATCATATGAAGAACCGGGAAGAGAACCATAAACAGAACGAACCATAAAACGAGGTTTCGTAAAAACCAACCAACAGTATATTTATTTCCAACCATTTTGCATTTCCTCCCTTACCACAAGCTTGTTTCACTTACAGAACGGGCAACATAGTTGGATACAATAACAAGCGCGAGAGATACGAGCGAGTTAAAGAGACCAACAGCTGTACCGTAGCTGAAGCTGTTTGACTGAAGTCCCTGCGTGTAAACGTATGTAGAGATAATTTCAGAGGTCTCATACGTAGACGGTGACTGAAGAAGGAATGCCTTTTCG
The DNA here is from genome assembly GCA_045539475.1 of Eubacteriales bacterium. GTDB lineage: Bacteria > Bacillota > Clostridia > Oscillospirales > JAAYXM01 > SIG480. Next base: position 9,766 of record JAZQFJ010000076.1, read on the forward strand.
AAACCGACACTGAAGAGATGTCCCATACGGAGAAGAAGCATTGTGATGATCGTAGGAATAATACTCGGAAGAGTGATGTTCCAGAGACAACGCCATTTACCTGCGCCGTCAACAACCGCCGCCTCATAAAGCTGCGGGTCAACATTGGTAAGAGCTGCAAGGTAAACAATAGCACCCCATCCAAGCTCGGACCAGATACCGGAAGCGATATAAATCGTTCTGAAGTATCTTGCATCCGCAAGAATGTTTGTTGCTTCGATGCCCATAGACTCAAGAGCCTTGGTAAGAATACCGCCGGTCGGAGAAAGCATCATGGTAACAAGACCTACAACGATAACCGTTGAGAAGAAGTGAGGCATATAGCTGACCGTCTGCACAACCTTCTTGAAGTGCATATTCTCACACTCATTAAGAATAAGAGCGAGGACAATCGGTGCCGGGAAGCCCCAAAGCAAGCTCCAGAAAGAGAGAAGGAAGGTGTTTTTGATCATTCGCCAAGCATACTTATAATTGAAGAATCTGACGAAGTTTTCAAAGCCGACCCATTCACTTTCGAAAAGTCCGATAAACGGCTTATAGTCTTTAAATGCAATGATAAGACCGTACATCGGGAAGTAATAGAACAGAGCAAGGCAAATTACGGATGGTGCGACGAGCATCATAAGATACTTACCGTCAGCAAGCTTTTTCATCCATTCGGGTTTTGCACTTGCAGGTGAGTTTGGCAGAACCTCTGCCGCTGCGTTTTTTGTCGCCCTCAAAGTATTCAACTCCTTGAAATTTTCTTTGTGCCCGTCTCCTGCGAAAAACGCAAGCAGAAAACAAACACTTTAATCTATTATAATGCAGCAGCTCTCCGCGAGGCGGTAAACAACCTGCAAAATAACCGGATTTTCTTATGAAAGCATCGCTTGTCCAATATGCAAAAAATATGTACAAAAATATACTTAAAACATTTACACACCTTTGTGCTGTCGAACTTTCACATGCTTATTATACAACAAGTTATCCGCAATATGAATTATCATTTTTTTAACTCGTCACCATATTTTACGATTTCAGTAAAAATAATTATGAATACAATAAATGATAGCGGGATTTGTTCAAATCTAACTTTTCCACCGCAAAAGTGAGCTATTTTTGCTTTTTTTCTCATTTTAACATAAATACGCGCACTTTTGCAAGCTTAACAACTCGTTAACAAACAGCAAAATCCGACATAATATTTAAAGATTTACCACTAAACACCAATCATTTCTTATAGTCATCGCCAAAATGCTTCTTGCGATACTCTCCCGGAGTATATCCGGTGTACTTTTTAAACAAGCGGATAAATGTGTTTATATTAGGCAAACCAACCATTGCCGCTATGTCTTTGTTCTTATTCTGAGGATTCTCGCTTAGCTCAAGAGCCTTCTTGATTCGATAATTATTTACATAATCACTTAAATTCACATTCATCTTTTCTTTAAAATACGAAGAAATATACGCCCCCGTAAGCTTAAGCTTCTCTGCAAACAGATTTAAATAGATATCTTCAGCGTAGTGATTGTCAACATAATCAAGAATATAGCTTATTATATAATCATCCTCACGCTTATTCTGCCGCAAATACTCCACAACATCACGAAGAAATGCGATGCACACTCTGTTATATTCTTCGGGAGTATATGCCCTTTCAAGCCCGCGGTATACATTTGAAAGATTGATGCTTTGCGGAAGTGCATGAAGTGTACGGTTAAGCAGCTTTACACCACAATTGATTATCTCAGTACACAGCAAATGAAGTTCAAAGCTATTTATCCCTTTCTTGATGTTATACTCTAAAATCTCGCCAACCTTATGTTCCACGTCTTCAACCGCACTGTTCTGCAAAAGAGCCGAGAGCTTTCCCATTTCCTCAACAGAGAAATAGAACCTGCCTCCCCCACGAGCAATTTCTCCTTCATAAAGAACCTGAGTTTCCGGCACAGGTCTTGTGTGCCCTGAAATATCTATAAGAACATCGTACACTCGTTTAATATTTTCTATTCCATTATAGACACCCGAAACTGCTACCGTAAAAAACGCATACTCGGATTCGTTTGAGAGCTTTGAAACAATACTGTCGACAACATCTTTTTCCCCGGAAAAATTCTCTCCTATATCAAACACCGACACTATTCCGTTATTTTCAATCTGGAATGTAGTTGCCTTCACGCCCCATGTTTCCAAATACATCTCTATAAGCTGTTTTAAAAAGAACGTGGCTTTTCCCGAATCATCCCCGATATACTTATCAATTTCCTGCTTATAATTCACGCGGAGATACATCATAAAGAAGGACCTTGTTACATCAGCGTTTTCTTCAATGTCATCAATCCCAACATAAACATCGCGCATTCGGGACTGCAAAAATATTGAATCCAGAACAGACTCTTTATGGTTACTCTCCACAACAGTTCTTATATCATGCGAAGTCAGCAATCTGATTCCTTCAATAAGCTGGGAGTAATTTTTTATACCACTTCCAAATCTCGCCTGAATATTAGAATTTCCGGACATCTCTTCCACAAGCTTTTTTGCCTTTCTTGCATATCTCAAAGCTGTAATCAACGCAAAAGCCACAGCAGCAAGCATAAATACCGCAAAAATGATAACAGATACAAAGCCGGCATTGCCCTTTGCTCTCCGCAGCTCCGGTTTCGTAATCACCTTGAACACCTCAATGTCTCCGTTCTGATTATCAAAAAACCTCAATATATGTTCGCCATCAGTCTTTATTCTGTCCGAAATGAGCATATCTTTACTTACAGATGCCGCGGCATCCGAAACATAAAGCAGCTCATTATTTCCCGATATCACCCCGGAAAAGCCAAACCAATCCGCCATAGCATCCATATCAAGCATCATAACAATAATATATCTGCTTTCATTCTGCGGTTTATATGCAACCGGAAGCAGAGTTGTATCCACCCGCTTCGCATCGCGGGCGGTTGAGAATGTGCGCGCAGGAAAAATTGAGAAAGCATTTTCCGATGACATGGATGATACCCAAAACTCATTTGTATATACTTCATTTACATAATACTGGTTAAAAAACACCTCCGACGGCAGGGTGCCCGTAAGCTCATACACATATCCGGGCTTAAGAGTGTCAACAACAAACGCCGTTGAAAGATATTTTGAAAACTCATTCTGACGCCGGTCAACCAAAACGGCACGCATATCAGCACGAAGAACGTTATCCTCAATATATGTACCATCTTCAAATTTATTGTTAGCTGCAAATTTAATCGCCAACTCTGACATTGCAAATCTCATCTGCGACACGGTCCGCTGAAAGCTCTCAGCTCCGCTTGTGAATTCAATATTCAAATTTTCAAGTGCTATCCCTTCTGCGCGTTTAGAATCAGCCACACGTGCAAGCCCAAAAGCGATAGCCATAATCAAAATTATACTCAAAAACCATCCAAACATTTTAACAAAGAAGAAATCGAGTCTGTCTCTCATACTCCATACCTCACCAAATCATCAAATTTCCGAGTGTTCACTTTTGTATTATACACCATATAATGAAAAAAAGCAAAGATTTTTTAATCTTTGCTTCAGACTGTCGAAGAACCTGAGTATGCGTTAAGCAAACATCGGGTTCTTCTTCGTTTTTATTGAAAATACGATAAAACCGAGCATTTTTGAAGGTATATTATTCGCCTTCCATTTCCACTTTGCAAGCTTTTTAAGATT
>JAZQFJ010000077.1:0-42291 GCA_045539475.1 Eubacteriales bacterium
TGTCACCTTTTCAAATGTACGGTAATCAATACACAAATCCTTTTCATTATCAGACGCATCAATAAGCATTACCCATTCATCAGAATCGGGTTTTGCATACTCCACCGTATACTGAAACGCACCGGGGTTTATTCCGTCAAGCGTTTCCATACCGATATCACGCCATATAATCCGGCAAGCTTCTATGTTATATCCTTTTTGTGCTCCAAGATCAATCTCAAGCGTTCTTTCCTTATCATCCGGTTTCGGTTGCCACCATGTCAGCATACTGTCATCAGTTGCGTAAATAGCCTCACGACCGGACATATGACTTGATGCCTTTGCCGGCTGGTAAAACGTAAGCGGCAGAAGTCCTGCATCGTTGCCAAGCTCGGGATTTTTCAGAACTCCGGGCGCAAACTGCGGTGTTTCAGTAAGATAAGGACAATAAAGCTCGCCGTTTTCGTCAATACCAAGAGGATCCATTCCTATTCTGCGTTCAAACTTGTAGTTGAAGCCACAGAAATATGTGTAGAACACCCAATATGTATTGCCGGGTCCTTCTGCGATACTCCCGTGCCCTGCACCGCGAAGAAGGCCTGTTCTCTTTGATGTGAGCGGATCGTGCTTTTCCTGACGCTTAAATCCGGTAAGAGGTCCTTCATCGGAATAAAGGATTCCGCAAGCATAGCTTGAATACTGCGTACCGCTTCCCGAGTAAAGAAGATAATATCTCTTTCCGATCTTTATCATCCACTGACCTTCTGTCCAGCCGATGCGCTCATTCTGATTGTATTCGCCGTGACGCTCCCACACCTTTGACGGGGTGAACGTGTTTATCCATACAGGCTCAGAAATCAGCTTCCACGGCTCGTCCGGATCGCATTCCGCACCAACGGTTCCGACAATACACTCAACATCCTCGCCTTCTTGAGGATCGCTGCATTCACACCAATAGAAATAGAGGCGGTCATTCTCTGTGAAATAACATCCATCCGGAACTTTCATTTCATTGCCGTGCATATCAGTTAGGTTTCCGCAATGAGTAAACGGTCCAAGCGGGCTGTCTGCAACATACATTTCCGGCATTCCGTGTCCGCTTAAATACCATTTACCGCGAAATTCAACAACCGCGGGGCTGTATCTCAGGTTGTCAACACCGATATCAACGTGCTTCCAGTTCACAAAATCCTCGCTTACATATGCAACGTTGTAGCTTGGATACATTATCCATTTCCCATCATGATATATGACGCTCGGATCGGAAATTGAGCGATAATCATTAAGTGACCGTATATCAAGCCGGCTCAAAGATGCATCAAGCCATCTTCCGCTACTGATCTTTTCAACACACAAGGGATTACAATATGTAGGTTTCATAAATGTGATATCCTTTCACTCTAATTGCATATATGTTTTCATTATATTTTTTTGATCAAAATTTGTCAACAAACACGGTTTAAGTTTTCCTGATTATATAACGCACACTCATTGAAATTCAATTGTATCATCCGATTAAATTATACAATACAAACGAAAAAATAATCAAGCCCGATTTGTTGCAAAATCGGGCTGATCGTAAATTTCGTACAAAAGTTCGAAGTTTTATTTTATTCTGTTATATGCTTCTTCATAAATCGCGAGAATCTTGTCAATCGGGAGTGCCGAAAGCTCCTTTTGGAACTTATCCCATTCACTCATCGGGCGCTGACCGAGAACGAATTTCTGAAGGTTTTCGCTTACGAATGTTGAAAGAGATGTGTTGTAGTCTGCAATGGTTTCAGATTCAGCCGATGACAAGCTCATATATGTGCACCGATGAGGATGGCGCTTATAACGCCGATTTTACAGAGACGGATATTTCATACGAAGGATATGCTGTCAACAAAGAAAGAAGGCTTGCAGAAAATCACCGAACCGTACTTTCAAAAAAAAGATTGGAGGCCTGTATATCTTCCGGGAGATACAGCAATTAAAGTGCATATTCCTTACGGAGGTAAGCTTGACAAAGCAAGCTGTGAGGAGTCTTTCAGTCGAGCGAGAAAAACTTTCAGCCGTTGCTTTCCCGAAATTAAGTTCAAATGCTTTCTTATCTGCTGCTGGATGCTTTCTCCCGAATTGAAGGATATTCTGCCTAATGAATCAAATATTATAGCTTTTCAGAACGGCTTCACTGTCTTCCCTGCAAAAAGCTCTGCGTCAGATGCATTTTTATATGTTTTCGGCATAGAGGCGCAGTCCGTTTCGGATATCGACATTCCGGAGCTTCCTGAAAATAATTCTTTGATGCGCGGCATCAAAGAAAAGGCATTACGAGGAAAGTTTATTCATCAGTTTAACGGTTTTATACCTTGGTGAGCACTCCTTAAACATCTTTCAAAATTGCAATGCAGTAAAAATCCGTAAAAATTCAAAATCAAAAAAATCAGAAAAAATATTGACACAGCGATTATTAAATGGTAAAATAATATCGTTGTGATGAGCAACAGCAAGGATTAAGCGATATGCTCCTTCTCGGGTGCCTTTCCCGTGTAAAAATAAAAGGCTTTTTAATTTGCGGATATGGCGGAATCGGCAGACGCGCCAGATTCAGGTTCTGGTCGGGGCAACTCGGTGGAGGTTCAAGTCCTCTTATCCGCACCAGAAAAATCGGCAGTATTCTGACGAATACTGTCGATTTTTTCGTAACATAATTTCCAGACACCGGAGGCGATAAAATGATACGGCTTTTTGCGTACTTGCGCGGTTATGAATGGAGAGTTGCGCTTACGCTCTCTATCAAAACAATCGGAACTTTTATGGATTTGCTCATTCCATGGGCGCTGTCGCACATAATTGATGATGTTATACCGAAAAACGACATTTCTCAGGTTTATTTATGGGGACTTGTTATGCTTGCTTTCTGCCTTGTTGCGTGGCTCGGCAACATCATATCCAACAGAATGGCGGCAGCCGTTTCTCGTGAGGCAACGCGAAAATTGCGATACAAGCTTTTTTCAAAAATCTCATATCTGTCAAGCCGTGACGTTGACCGCTTTACCATTCCGTCTCTTATTTCAAGAATGACAAGTGATACATACTCAGTTCACCACGCGTTGGGAATGGTTCAACGAATGGGTGTGCGCGCGCCGATTCTCCTTTTCGGCGGTATTATAATTACCATGCTTGCAGACCCGGTTCTTACCTCTGTTTTGCTTATTCTCATCCCTATCGTATCTTTTATGACAGTATATGTTTCCAAAAAAGGCGCAAAGCTTTTTAAGATAGTTCAGAATGCAGTTGATGCGCTTGTCCGTGCAGTTCGTGAAAATGCATCCGGTATCCGCGTTATAAAGGCGTTATCGAAAAGCGAATATGAAAAAAAGCGTTTTGTTGAGGTAAACACCGACCTGACACAAAAAGAGCGCCGTGCGGAAACGGTTATGGCTTTTATCAATCCGGCGATGAGCGTTATGCTCAATCTCGGTCTTTGCGCCGTTATCGGCATAGGCGCGTACAGAGTGAACTCCGGCAAGACGGAAATCGGCGATATCATCGCGTTTATGACGTATTTTACTATTATACTCAACTCAATAATGATGATAACGCGAATATTTATGAATCTTTCAAAAGCCTCTGCATCCGCCTCGCGAATAGATGAGGTTCTCTCCTGCCCGGACGAGCTTTCGATTGGATGTGCCGTTGAAGAAGATGCATCCGCACCTGCCGTTGAATTTAAGAATGTGAGCTTTTCATATGAAAACTCGGGATTTAAGCTGTCGGATATATCGTTTTCAGTGCAACAAGGAGAAACGCTTGGAATTCTCGGTCCTACCGGTTCCGGAAAGACCTCGCTCATTTCCCTGCTTTTGCGGTTCTATCATATAAATGACGGCGAAATCCTTATAAACGGTGTTAATATAAACAACTTTACACTATCAGATTTGCGGCGTAAATTTGGCACAGTTCTGCAGAATGACACGCTTTTCCACGACAGTATCGACGAAAATATTTCTTTTGGTCGCACAATAACCAAAGACGAGATGCTCTCCGCGGCACAGGCTGCACAAGCGGACAAATTCATTAATGATGCCGGCGGATTCGATGCCGAGGTTGCAATAAAGGGTGCAAACTTCAGCGGAGGACAAAAGCAACGTCTTCTCATAACCCGCGCGCTCGCAGGAAATCCCGAGATATTTATATTTGACGATTCGTTCTCCGCACTTGATTATAAGACAGACTCGCTTTTGCGGGAAAAGCTGCGTGACGGATTCGGCGACAAGACTAAAATAATTGTCACACAGCGCGTAAGCTCTGTTCTGTCAGCTGAGCATATTCTTGTTCTTGATAACGGAAAATGCGCAGGCTACGGTACACACGAGGAGTTAATTAAGACGTGTGCGATATACCGCGAGACTGCCGAGCTTCAACTGGGAGGTGAGAGCTATGCGCAATAATCAAAGCAAAACACGCACATTATCAAGACTTATACGCTATATTTCCCCTTTTTCTCCATATCTTATTATCGGTATCGTTCTGACGATTATAAGCAATGCTCTTGCTCTCGTCGGCCCGTATCTTTCAGGACTTGCCATCGGATGCATTGAGCCCGGCATCGGCAGGGTTAATTTCAGCGGTCTTCCGGTGTATCTGTTGCTTATGGCTGTATTTTATGTACTGTCCGGAATTCTTTCCTATGCACTTTCAAAGCTTATGATAAATACAAGCCGCAAAATTATATTCAAAATGCGCGGAGATATATTCGACAAGCTGCAGACCTTGCCGGTAGGGTATTTTGACACGCATCCCGTAGGCGATATACTCAGCAGAATATCTTATGACACCGACACGATAAACACTTCCCTTTCCACCGACGTAGTACACGTTTTTGCCGGGATTATTACGGTTATCGGCTCACTCGCCATGATGATATATATATCGCCGCGATTGACGCTTATTTTCGCAATTACAGTCCCTCTGACAATGGTTCTTGTAAAACTTATCACAGGAAAAACACGTCCGCTTTTTCGCGCACGCTCTAAGAAGCTCGGTGAGCTTAACGGATTTGTTGAAGAAATGTCCAGCGGACAGAAAACAATTCGTGCATACAACCGCGAAGCAGATGTCATTGACCGTTTTTCTGCGAAAAACGATGAAACGGTCACAGCATATTATAAAGCGGAATACTACGGCAGTGTAGTCGGCCCTTCGGTTAACTTTATGAACAATCTTTCCCTTTCACTTGTAAGCGTTTTCGGAGCAGCACTTTATCTAAAGCAGCTTATAACGATTGCGAACATCTCATCCTTCGTCCTCTATTCAAGAAAATTTTCAGGACCGATAAACGAAATTGCAAATATAATAAGTGAGTTGCAATCTACCCTTTCTGCCGCAGAGCGCGTTTTTGCGCTTCTTGACGAAGAACCGGAGCCGGTTGATTGCATAGGTATGAAGGAAGCCGAAAATATCCGCGGCGAGGTCGAGCTGTCTGATGTTTCCTTCGGATACACTCCCGAAACAACTGTAATCAAGAACCTGAGTCTTAATGTAAAAAGCGGAGACCTTGTCGCAATAGTCGGTCCTACCGGTGCCGGAAAGACAACGCTTGTAAATCTGCTTATGCGTTTTTATGACATCAATTCCGGCAGCATATGCATCGACGGCACAGACGTTTCCGAAATAACCCGCAAAAGCATGAGGCTGGCGTACTCAATGGTATTACAGGACACATGGCTTTTCCACGGAACGGTTTTTGATAATATCGCCTACGGTAAAGAGGGCGCAACGCGCGAAGATGTTGAACGTGCGTGCCGTGATGCCGGAATCCACGACTATATATTAACACTTCCGCAGGGCTATGACACAGTTCTTATTGACGGCGGCACAAATATTTCTAAAGGACAGAAACAGCTTCTCACAATTGCACGCGCAATGCTTGCAGATGCAAAGCTCCTTATCCTGGACGAAGCAACATCAAACGTGGATACCCGCACGGAAAAGCAGATACAAAAAACCATGCGCAAGCTTATGGACGGAAAAACATGCTTTGTTATTGCTCACAGACTTTCGACAGTCCGGGATGCCGATGTCATACTTGTTGTTAAAGACGGTAATATAATTGAATCCGGCACGCACGACGAGCTTATTGCAAAAAACGGATTTTACAAAGAAATGTTCGACTCGCAGTTTATTTAATCAAACTACAAAAAGCTGTAGGAAAACGATAACAATTCGTTTTCCTACAGCTTTTTGATATATTTAAAGTTTTTTACTTCTTTATTCCCGGGAGCTTGTTATAAATTACGGCAAGCTTTTCGCCTTTCGGCAAACGCTTTATATCATCCTCGGTTATCGCACGAAGAAGAACGAGCGACACAACATAAACAACCGCACCGCAGCCTATACCCACAATCGTTCCGACATTCTCAGATGCACCAAGCATAACAACACGGGATACAACAACTGCCGTAATCGCACACAATATCGCAGAAACCGCAGGCTTTATAAATACCGTCATAAAATTAATGCGAAGCTTTGTTATACGCAACAGAAAATACATACTGATAAGCATTATAAGAACATAGCAAATCAAGGTGCCGATTGCCGCGCCCAGAATATTGATTTGCGGTATGCCGACAGTAATATAGTTGAACGTAAGCTTGAACGCCGCGCAACCAACCATTATCTTTACCGGAAGGTCTGCCCTGCCGACAGCCTGAAGCATACTGTTTATCGGAGAGCACGCCGACGAAAAGATAACAGCTATACCGAGCACTGCAAGAAGAGGAACAGCAATCTCAACCTCCTCCGGCTTACTGCCGTAAAGCAGCGAAAGTACGCCGTGAGACATTGCAGACATACCGATGCCTGCCGGAAGAACAAGGAGCATGGTCATTCGAAGAACAGCTTCAACGTTATCCTTAAGCTCTGCAGTGTTTTTTTCCGTCCATGCAGTAGTTATCGCCGGCAGCGCACTTACACCGAACGCCACGGTAAATGTCGGGATAAGATTATACAAAGTGACCGCCATTCCCTTATAGCAACCGTTTAAATAATTCGGAATATCCTCAAGCGCCTTAGTCGCCGGCAACGCATTGCCGTAAATTGCGCGCAAAACATCGTATCCCGTATCAACCGCGTGGTGAAGTCTGTCATACACAGATAAAAGGTCTATAACACCGGTAATCTGACCGACACAAGAGCCAAGAGCAATAGGAACGGCAACCTTGACGATTTTTTTCAGAATCGTTTTGGTCGGCGTAACATTCTGAGGTGCATCAAGCTCTGCAGGAGTTATACCGTCACCGCGCACCTTATGGCGGATAAAAACGGAAAGCCAGCTTCCCGCTGCACCCATAGCCACGCCGAGTATTGCACCGGCAGCGGCAAACTGAAGGATCCTGATTTCCGCTTCATCAAAGGTTGCAAAGCTTTTGCCTAAAACTGTTCCGCTCGCCGCAAACTCATCAGTTCCGAGCTTGTATGCAAGCATAGAAAGACCGAAACCAAAAATGAGCTTTATAACAACCTCGACAACCTGTGCAATTGCAGTAGGATACATATTCCGCAGACCTTCGTAATAGCCTTTGTACGCGGAGGTCATACAAACAAAAAACACAGTGGGTGCCATTGCCATAACAGCGAGATATGCCCCCGGATTCTTAATCATTTTATTGACAAAAAATCCCGCGCCGAAGAACATTATACAAAAACCGATAAGACCGGTTATAAAGAACACTGTATTTGCAATACGAAGCGTTCTCCTGACATCGCGAAAACGTCCTTCCGAAACACTTTCAGCAACTATGCGTGCTATTGCAACCGGAAGCCCTGCGTTTGAGATAACATACACGGGCATATATATATCATATGCCGTGGAGAAATATCCCATACCGTCTCCGCCCAGGATGTTTGTAAGCGGTATTTTAAACAGAGCGCCGATAAGCTTAACAATAAGCGCGGCAACAGAGAGAATCATCGCACCTTTAAAAAAGCTTTGTTTTTTTCGTTCCTTCATTCAGGCACACTTCCCTTCAAAGGATATGTAGTTATTCACCGAGAATTTCGATTGCGCGCTTCATATCCTCTGCACCGAATACCGAGGACCCTGCAACAATAACATTTGCTCCTGCAGCTTTTGCAGCGGCAACATTGTCACACGTTACGCCGCCGTCGATTTCAAGAAGGCATTGGGGATTTCGCGCATCAATAAGAGCACGTGCCTCGGCAATTTTGGGAAGGCAGAAATCTATAAACTTCTGTCCGCCAAATCCCGGCTCAACAGTCATGATAAGAACCATATCAAGGATATCAATATACTTTTCAAGAGCAGAAACCGGAGTGTTCGGCTTTATTGAAAGCGCACACTTCACACCTGCTTCACGGATGCGGGCAAGCACCTTGCCGACATCTGAATTGCACTCTTCGTGTATTGTAATTATATGAGAACCGGCTTTTATAAAATCATCAAGATAAAAATCCGGATCTGATATCATAAGATGGACATCAAGCGGAAGATCGGAAACCTTTGAAATAGCTTTCACAACCGGAGCACCGATTGAGATATTCGGCACAAAGTGACCGTCCATAACGTCAACATGCGCCCAATGTGCACCTGCCGTTTCAAGACGCTTCATTTCACTTTCAAGGTTTGCAAAATCAGCCGATAAAATCGACGGGGATACTTTAATCATTTTATATAACCTCCTGAGTTTATTATGTCTATATTATACAACAGTTAACAGTCCCGGTCAACGAACATTTTTCCGCACTGTGGCATAACGTAATATTGAGCAGAACAAACGACGAGCCTTGCAGACGGCTTGTTCTCCCTCTGACCTCACGGCGGTCGGCATATTTTTCGTTTGTTCTTTCATATAGCCTGCCCGAAAGTTATTTTCGGGCGGGCATCCATATAAGAGAAAAAACCGACTTGAAAACAAGCCGGTTTGGAGCGGAAGACGAGATTCGAACTCGCGACTTTCACCTTGGCAAGGTGACACTCTACCACTGAGTCACTCCCGCAATTGCATATACTATTATATCACATAATTGCGGAATGTCAACAAGAAAAATATTAAATTTTATTTAACTTGTGAATTTTATTTTTTCTTGCAGAAATGAAATAAATATGGTATACTTATTTTCATATTATATAAACAAAGGGTGAATATTTATGAGTAAAAGAGTTTTTGCGCCCGGAGACGTTCTTCTCCCCAAAAGCGGAACGGACATGACAAAATGGAGCGTCGTTGCCTGTGACCAGTACACCTCCGAACCGGAATACTGGTCAAGTGTTTCTTCTTTTGTCGGAGATGCCCCCTCCACACTGCATCTTACTTTCCCCGAAATCTATCTTGAGGACGGAGACGGAGATGCAAGAATCGAGCGTATCAACAGCTGTATGGCAGAATACATAACAAACGGTATTTTTGCAGAAAAGGTGTCTAAATACATATACGTTGAGCGCACACAAAGAAACGGAAAGATACGCCGCGGTCTTATGGGCGTAGTTGACCTTGAAGAGTATGACTATATGCCCGGCTCACAGTCTAAAATCCGTGCTACGGAAGGAACCGTTCTTGAGCGCATTCCGCCGCGCGTTAAAATCCGCAAAAATGCAAAGCTTGAAATCCCGCACATAATGCTCCTCATTGACGATGCAGAAAAGACTGTTATCGAACCGCTTGCCGATGCCGAGCTTCCTGTTGCATATGACTTTAAGCTTATGGAGAATTCAGGCTCTATCCGCGGATATTTTGTAAACGCAGATGAAGAGGCGCGAATAGACAAAGCTCTCGCCGCGCTTGCTGATGAAGCAGCATTTAATAAGAAATACAATGTTTCCGGCAAAGGCGTTTTACAGTTTGCGGTAGGCGACGGAAACCATTCTCTCGCAACAGCAAAGGAGTGCTGGCGTCTCGTTAAGGAAACAATCTCCCCTGATGAGTATGAGACACATCCGGCGCGCTTCGCACTTTGCGAGCTTGTAAATCTGCACGATGCTTCACTCGAATTCGAAGCAATCCACAGAGTTGTTTTTGACATTGATACAGCGAAAATGCGCAAAGCGCTCTCGGAATATTATGAGCTTTCAAATTCTGCGGAGCAGAAGTTTATTATGATTACGGCAGACGGCACCGAGGAAATCGGAATCGCAAATCCGAAATCCAATCTCACAGTCGGCTCACTTCAGAAATTCATTGACGATTATCTGAAAGAAAACGGCGGAAAGGTCGATTATATCCACGGTGAGGATGTTGTAAAGCGTCTCGGTGCAGAGCCGGGCAACGCAGGCTTTATTCTTCCTGTAATTTCAAAAGACTCCTTCTTCCCGACCGTTATCTGCGACGGTGCTCTCCCGAGAAAAACTTTTTCTATGGGCGATGCATGGGACAAGAGATTTTATTTAGAATCAAGAGTTATAAAGAAATAATGTTTATGCAACAATCGCCGCGAAGAGAAATCTTCGCGGCGATACTTTTGTTTTTATTCAATTTATCAGGAAAGCATTTGCTTTCTTCTTGAGAGGTTAAGCGTTCCGTCGGTCATGTTGCCGAGCTCATCAAGGGTTTTTCCGGTGCCGTAAACAACACAGGAAACAGCCTCATCTGCAACACGGGTGTCGATACCTGTTTTGGACTGGATAAGCTCTGCAAAGCCCCAAACAAGAGATCCGCCGCCCGTAAGGACGATACCGTTTGTCGAAATATCACCGACAAGCTCAGGCGGAGTGCGCTCGAGCACACTGTGGATAGCCTCAACGATTCTTGTTGCAGGTTCTTCGAGAGCCTCATACATCTCGCTTGAGGTTACCGTAAAGATACGCGGAAGCCCCGTCATAAGGCAACGTCCTTTTATTTCCATAGAAATTTCCTCAGGACGCGGGAACACACAGCCGATATTAATCTTGAGATCCTCTGCGGTACGCTCACCAATCAACACATTATGCTTGCGGCGTATGTATTTGATGATATATTCATCAAAGTCATCACCCGCCATTTTAATTGATGAAGATTCAACAATATTTGAAAGAGAGATAACAGCAACGTCGGTTGTTCCGCCGCCGATATCAATAATCATATTTCCATCCGGTTCTTCAATCTTGATACCGGCACCAATTGCAGCCGCAATAGGTTCTTCTATAAGGAACACGCTCCTTGCGCCAGCCTGACGACCTGCATCAATAACCGCACGCTCTTCAACCTCTGTTATTCCGCTTGGAACGCAAATAACAACGCGCGGCTTAATAAGGCTAAATCCTCCCATTGCACGGCGAATGAAGTTCTTTATCATATGCTCCGTCATTTCATAGTCAGAAATAACACCGCCGCGAAGCGGGCGGATAGCGATGATGTTTCCCGGTGTACGACCGAGCATCTTCTGAGCTTCAATACCGACCTTTAAAACCTTATCGGTTGCTTTATCAACCGCTACGACAGACGGTTCACGCAGCACAATCCCCTTTCCTTTTACGTATACGAGGATAGATGCAGTGCCCAAATCAATTCCTATATCCCTGCTGAAAACCATTAATTTCCACCTCAATTTTTCTTCATAAATTCATTTACCAATATAGTATACCACAAATAAATACCGCTTACAAGCATTATTTATTACAGATTATTTTTTCCCTTGCCCGGCGGCAGCGATTGTCACAACATACACCTTTTCGGCACCGCTCGTTTTCAAAACGCGGGCACATTCACTGACTGTACTTCCCGTGGTAAACACATCGTCAATCAGAATTATGCGTTTACCGGAGACATCCGCAGCTGCAATTTCATATGCGCCGAGAACGTTTGCCCTTCTGCCTGCCGCATCCGTCTGGCGTGACTGTGGTGAGGAATCCCGGCATTTTACAAGCGTCCTTACCGGTTCCGAGCCAATACGGCGGCAGGTTTCAGCCGCCAGAAGCTTTGCCTGATCATACCCGCGGCTCCTTTTTCTTTTTTTACTGAGCGGAACCCATGAAATAATATCATATTTCCCCGCAAGATTTGAATTAATACATTCTTCAAGATATTCAGAGAAATCAACGGCATACTTTGAAAGTCCCGCAAACTTATATCTTATAATCGCATTTTTAACATCGCCTTTATAGCGAAAACACGACCATACACCGTCAACGAACATCACATTTTCTTTGGACTCCTGAGGAATTTTATAAGGCAACGTATCTCTGCATTTGTCGCATACTCCGTCCTTTTCAAGAACACGTCTGCAGAACACACACTTGGGAGGAAACAAATATTTTGCGACAAGCTCTGTAATTTTCAAACGCCTTACCTCCTTTGCTCGTAAATAATCTCAACCGAGAAGCTCTTTTATGCGAGTTTTAAGCGCACTGTACCTGTTTCGTTGTTTATTATTTTCCGTCATGCGCTTAACTACACCGTAATCGCCTACAATTATAAGTAACTCTCGTGCGCGCGTCATTGCCGTATACAACACACTTCTGTGCAAGAGCGTCGGCGAGCTGTCACACGCAACCAAAACAACCGCGCGAAACTCGCTGCCTTGTGATTTATGAACCGTCATTGCATACGCAAGCTCGAGCTCATTCAGCATAGAAAACGGATAATGCACGAGGCGGGAATCAAAATTCACGGTCAGAGTTTCATCGCGGGTATCAATGCTTATAACCTCGCCGATATCTCCGTTAAATATTCCGTAGCCCACTTCACCGCCGTACATCCCATACCAGTTTATAGTATAGTTGTTCTTTATCTGCATAACTCTGTCACCCAAACGGAAAAGACGATCTCCTATCTTCTTTTCATCCTTACCCTCCTCAGGAGGATTAAGCGCTTGCTGTAAACGGTGGTTAAGCTCCACTGTTCCAGTTAAATTTTTGCGGCTGACGGCAAGTACCTGAATCTGCGATGCGGGAATATTCATATTATCAGGTAATCTCGTTCTGCAAAGCTCAAGCACCGTCTGCACCAGCGACTCGTCATCTATGCGTGACATAAAGAACAAATCATTGTCCTTTTTCCTGAAATCCGGAAGCTCACCGCGATTGACTGAGTGCGCACCGACAATTATATCACTTTCTGCCGCCTGACGGAAAATCCTGTCAAGGACAACCGTTGGAAACATCTCACAACCAAGCAGATCTTTAAAAACATTTCCGGGTCCGACAGACGGAAGCTGATCGGCATCACCGACAAGAATAAGCTTACAACGCTTTGGAAGAGCTTTCAGCGTTGCCGCCATAAGCTCAATGTCAACCATTGACATTTCGTCTATTATGAGAACCTCGGTTTCAAGCGGATTCTGCTCGTCTCTTGAAAATGACGCCGCTGTTCCGTGTTCATTATAACAAATTTCAAGAAGGCGGTGAATTGTTTTTGCTTCAATCCCGCAAAACTCCGTCATTCTCTTAGCAGCGCGCCCTGTCGGAGCTGCAAGCATCACCCGCATATCCATTCTTTCAAATGCGGCAAGCATTCCTTTGATAACTGTTGTTTTTCCGGTTCCGGGCCCTCCCGTCAAAAGAAGAACTGAGTTGTTCACCGCCATCTCAATTGCTTTTTTTTGCAGAGGTTCAAACTTGAGATTTCCTTTTATCTCCGCTTTCTCAACAATTTCATCGCAACTAAACTCTGTTGCCGTATTTGTAACCGCCAAAACAGCAAGTTTTTTTGCGACATAACTCTCAGCATCGTAAAGCGACGAAAGATAACACGCAGAGAGCCCGCAAATTTCCTCTTCTACCACTTCTCCGTCAGCAATAAGACGGTCGATGGTTATTTCAATCTGCGCTTCGTCCACACTCAACAGTCTTGCCGTGGCAGCGCGCAATTTATCACGAGGAATAAAGGTATGGCCTGATTCGGAATTAAAGCGAAGTTCATATATAACAGCCGCAACAAGCCGCTCACGCGCATTGCCTTCAAAACCCATATCTATTGCAAGCTTATCCGCCTTATAAAACGGAACGCCGATTTCCGCATCTGAAAGTATGTACGGATTTCTACGGACAAACTCGGTTGCTTTTTTTCCGTATATATGAAATAATGCAACTGCAATTTCCGGTTCGAGCCCGTTTTCCGAAACAAACTCCATGAGCAACATCAAAGCACTCTGCTGCTGGAACCTTGATCCTATCTGCTCTGCTTTTTTTGCTGTAATGCCGGCTATTTCACACAGCCTGCGCGGATAACGCTCAATTATATAAAGGCTGTCGTCCCCAAAGGTTTCTACAATTTTTTCTGCAGTTTTCCTGCCTATTCCTCGAATAGCACCGGAAGACAAATACGCAAGAATCATTTCCGCGGTATTTGGCAGAGTTCTCTGAAAGGACGTAATTTTAAACTGTTGCCCGTAGCTTGGATGATTTGCCCATACTCCGCTCGCCTCTATATATTCCCCAACACCGGCAAACGGTACGCAACCGACAGCAACTGTCTCACCGCCGTCTTCTGTACACAGATTCAAAACAGCATATCCGTTATCGTCATTTTTAAATATAACCGAGGCTATTACGCCACTTATTACAGTTTCTTCAGTCATTACCGTTCCTCACGATTTTCTATTTATAATTCGCTGTATAAACAAACAAAAAGGATTTTCTTTTAAACGTTCCGGATAAAACAAAATATCTGCCGATACCGAAAAAAGGGCAATCACGCAGATTGATGCAAAAACTGCAGTTATTCCATCAATAATAACCCAAATCCACACAGAATATCACCTCTGTATATTCTATGCTGATGAATTTTATGCGTGAAGCGCAAACAGTGTTATAATTATATCAGTTGTTTTCAAAATAAACAAGTCTTATTATATATAAATTATAACACACACTTGCCGATATTTCAACAAGTGTGTGTTGTTCTCTTTTACAATTAGCGCTCTGCGCGTTCAGCGTTTATTATCTGCAGCAGCCGTGTCTGTGGTGATGTCCGCAACCGCCTCTTTCAGCACAACATTTACAGCAACAGCAGCAACCGCATTCTCTTTCGTATCCGGCGCACGACTCTCTGCCGCCCGCGTCGACATACTTCATTTCTACGTGCTGACAAAAGGAGCTTCTGCAGTTTCTGTTACAGCAGCTAAAAAGATTAGACAAGCAAAACATAAATATCCTCCTATCAAACCGCAAATACGGTTATGTCTCAGACAATTATCTTGTCCATCCCATACTATGCCGTTTGTTTTCGATATGTTAATTTCTTGTTTTGCTGTTTTCGCAAATCACACCTTAATACTTTACATCGTATGAATATACATAAAGTCGTTTGCACCGAGCCATTTTGTCTTCTTACCCTGAATGAGCTCAGGTTCAAGCTCTTCTATCTCTAAAATTTTTCCGCACAGATAATCGTTTATAACACGTGCTGTATGGCGCAGTCTTTCAATTGCCGCACCGTAGCGGCACATTATGTTTTCAAAGCCGTGTGCCTTATAATCACGGTACCACATTTCCTTATGGAGCACGTGGAGCTTTTCAAAATCAGCAATAATCTGCGGGATTTTCTTTTCCGCAAATTCAGAAAGCCATTCGAGGTCTCCCGCCTTATATCTCTCGCGAAGATTTAAGTGGATTTCGCATTTGTGCAGACACGCACGGAAAACTGCAAGAAGATATTCCGTATTATCATATTTTTCTATAACTGTGATTGCATCCGTGAGATATTTCTTTGCCGCCGGAAGGTCAAAATCAAAACAAAGAAGGTTAATAAGCGGATCGCTCCAGAGCACATGCTTTCCGGCACGTACTGCGCCGTCCTCGCGAAAGAAAAAGTCGCTTACTGCATGGGCAAGCTCTCCCGTCATACCTGTCGCAAAATTCGACATTGACCATATATTCTCCTCGTTGCACCTTTCCCCCTTCCAGCAATATTCAGAGAAAAGAGAAAGCTGTGGAATTGCGAGCATGTGGCTTGTTTCACAGCCATCGTTTGACCATATCGTAACGACAACCTCCGGCACATTACCGCGCAGACACTCCTCCATTGCCGGCTTCATAGTGTTATAAGTATGGTCGTAGTTCGGTACGAATCCATCCCATGTCCAGATACCACCGCCGAAAACAACCGGACGGTTAAATTTCTTATGCTTCTCAATGTTTATTTTGTAGAACTCATTGTTTGTATGATAGTAATCCCAGAAAACCATATCTGCATCCGGCATTGCGTCTATAGCATACTGCGGCACAACAACATGCGGCATATAGTCCTCTTCTTTGCTCTTTTCGACAAGCGAAAAATACATATCGCTCCACATCATGGGGTGGAAATCATATTTTTTGCACAATTCTGTCACACGTTCAAGATGTTCAGAGAATATTTCAAAACGGTCTCGCATTCCGTGTTTCACAAGATACTGACCAAGGCCGAGCCCTGCCGTTTCATCGCAACCGATGTGAATACGCTTTGAGCGGAATGCCTGACGCATTGTTTTAATGCAGCTCTCTATAAATTCATAGGTCTTTTCCTCACCGACAAGGAGAACACGCGCGTTTTCGGCAATGTTATCGTTTATCGGATAACGAAGGAACTGCTCCATATGTCCGAGCGTCTGTATGCACGGAATGACCTCAATACCTAAAGACGCGGCAAAATCGTCTATATCCCGCAATTCTTCCATTGTATATCTTCCGCGCTGATAGCCGAGATAGGGGTATTCCTTTACCTCATAGGTGTCCTCGGTATAGAGCATTAGCATATTATAGCCGTGGGCAGCAAGATACTTTATATACTTCTTTACAGACTCAGCGCGCATAACGCCGCCGCGTGACATATCAAGCATCGCGCCAAGCGTTTTAAACGATGGCTTCTCGGAAATTTCAAAGCTGTTCTTTCCCTCGAAAAGCCCCTTTGCAAGAAGCGTGTATGCACGGCACTTCGCAGGAATTGTATCACCGCCGACAACAGCGTCTTTCCCATCGTATTTCACATATACGCCGGTAAATTCAACCTCTTCTATATTTTTCGGCAAACTGCAGCTAAAAAGCGTGGAAATCATTTCATTTATATTCATTTTACATCAATCCTTTTTTTACAGAACTTTCTTTTTCATTCCGCTTTGCTTTTTATAAAATTTTACCGGGCAATGACAAAAAGCTATCGCCCGGTATCTTTATTTTAATTATTTGTAGTTTTCATATGCACCTTCATAAACTGCCAAAAGCTCATCTATCGGGAGTTCTAAAAGCTCTGTGCGGAAGCTTTCCCACTCTGAGAGCGGGCGCTGACCGAGAATGAACTTAGCTAAATTCTCTTCAACAAAAGTACCTATCGATGTATTGAGATCCGCTATCTTTTCCTTCTCTTCAGCCGTAAAGCTGAGATATATTGTCGGGTCAAGCTCGGGATGAGTATTTTCAAGGATAAAGTCCGTTACGGAAGCCTGTTCGTCCGAATATGCCACGTCTACGGATTTCGGATCTATACGCAGATATGCTCCGATCGTCCTCATACCGTATGCGGTCTGTATAGATGCACTGTCGGACGGAAGGATAAATACGCGCTCTCCGTTTTCGACCTTATAGGTCTCGTCTTCCTTACCCCACGAAAGAAGCTCTGTTGCTTCATCCGTATAGAACCAGTTGATAAAGCGCATTGAGTTGATTATGCTCTCTTCGTCGCCTGTGTTGCAAACAGCATAGCCTATCGGGTCAAAGTTATATTTATTCATCATTGGAATACCGATTCCGTTTTCTGCATACGGCGGCTTCATCGCAGTAAGGTTAAATCCCGGATAATTGCCGCGCGCAAGAGAGTTGAAGAAGTCAATTCTTACCTGATACTCGGGCATTATAAAGCCGCGGTTCGTTGTAACAAGCTCCTCCCACGATTGTGTCGGGATATTCAAAAAGTTCTGAGGCGTGAGCTTTTCTTCCACCATTTTCTTCAAGAAAGTTACTGCCTCAAGCATTGTATCCTCTGTTGTGCCATAGGAAAACTTTCCGTTCTCAAAATCATAATACACATTATAACGGAAGTTCGGCTTCCACGATGAGCCTATTCCGTTGAAGGTATTAAGCCCCGCACGGATGCAGAACGGATACGAATCGGGATATATTTCCTTAAGCTTTTTGGAAACGGTGTAAAGCTCTTCAATCGTCTCGGGAGTTTTAAGCCCGTGCTTGTCAAATATATCCTTGCGATAGAGCCATGCGCGTATATTGGTACTGCGCTCCATACCATAGTTCGGCGTATAATATACCTTTCCGTCACTCAGTCTTTTAATCTCCCGCATCTTCTGTTCAGATTCAGGAAGGCTGTTCCAGAAATTCTCATAATCAGGTAAATACTCAAGATAGTCGTCAAGTGCCTTATAAGCGCCCTGCTCACAGTATGAGCTGAAGGTTCCCTGAGCAGCCTGGAAACCGATGAGATCGGGCATGGTATCCTGTGCTACCATCATAAGAGAATATTTTGTTGAAAAATCGGTTATCGGTATTCCGGTTACATTAAGCGTTCCGCCAATGCTTTCACCGATATATTCCCAAACCTTGAGATCATCCGAATACGGCCACGATGAATGGCTTGCTACCGCTATATCCAGAACGGCATCGTCCGGAATTTGCTTTCCCTCGGGAATGACGGAAGAGCCGACGTTCCCGTTTTGTGTTGTTCCCGTGCAGGCGCAAAGCGCAAAGAGCATAATGCCCGCAAGGAGAAGTGCGATTAGTTTTTTCATTTCATTTTGTCTCCTTTTTGTTTTTTACTTAACCCACGGAGGGAATAGCAAGAGAGCCTTCCCTCCGCAAATTTATACTTTTATTGTGCCGTAAAATCAATAATTCTCTTAATAAGCACTGCAACTTCTGCGCGGGTTGTGTAATCTGCAGGTGCTATATTGCCGTTCTTGCCATTGACGAGACCTGCGCTGATGAGCGCGGTGACGGCGGGCTTTGCGTAATCTGCTACGGTAGCAAAGTCGGGGTATTGCGGTTCGTCATAAATACCGAATTCTACACCCTGTTTCTGCAGTGCGCGGTAGACGATTACCATCATATCCTGACGTGTAATGGTATTTCGCGGGGCAAATTTGTTATCACCTATACCGTTTACGATACCGCTGTTTCGTGCTATTGCAAGCTCGGTTGCGAAGTAGTCAGACGCAGATACGTCTGAAAAGTTTTCGGTATTCTCACTTGTGAGACCAAATGCACGGACGAGCAGCAATGCGAAATCTGCACGCGTTATATTGTTTGCCGGCGAATATGTACTTGCGGATGTGCCCTTTATTATTCCATCTTCCGCAAGCGTGTTTATAGCGTCCGCTGCCCAGGCGTGATTAGAAAGGTCTGTGAAACGGAGCTTATCCGTTTCACCCGACGCGTCGGGTGCGTTGTTTTCCCTTTCATCCGTCTCGCCTGTGCCCGGCACCTTCTCCTCGGGGAGAAGGCTTTCGTCGGTTTCATCGCCGGTATCCGGTGTCGGTGCGGCACCGCCGCCACCTCCTCCGCCGCCGGAAGCTCCTTCATTTCCGGTTGACGGTGTTTCGGTTGTTGTATCAGACGGCTTGCCTGTGGTTGAACCGTAAACAGTTACATTGAAGTGGATTGTACTCTCACGTCCGTCACTGTCACGCGCTGTTATCGCAAAGTGGTTATCTCCCACCTGAGAGCCATCCGGTCTCCACGTAACAACGCCTGTCTCAGCATTCAGGCTTGCTCCTCTCGGGAGAACCGTTCCTTCATACGAGATTGTCGGCGGTGCCTCCTCTATCGGGCTATGCGCACTTACCTGTACCGTTATCGAGCTGCCTGCCGAGGTTGTGAGTTCCTTATCCATAGGAGTGAATACCGGATCACTGTTCTGTGATACTGTAAGCGGTATGCGGGCTTGCTGGCCTTCTTTTATCGTATATACAAATCCCTTTGAGAAGTCGGTTGCATCAACGTATTTTCTTACAAGCGTTACGATGCCCACATCTACGATAAGGTCATCTCCCGACTGCGTGGCGCCCTCTATTTTATAGGTTCCGCTGCGCGTTGTAGCTCCGTTGTTGACATATATATACTTATTCTTAAGGCTTTCAAGCTCTTTTTCCGTATATTCGCGTGACGTGCTTAGCGTTATGACAATCTCATTTTCAAACGGAAGCTCAATTCCTTTCGGATCGGTTATTTTTGTAAAGTATTTTACCGTTCCTTCGATTGCACCCTGAACATCCGTCGTGTCACCGAGGATATCGCCGTCATTAAGGAACTGGTATGTGCAGCGTCCGTTCTGTACGGTATACACACCCACAAAGCCGCGGAACAAAAGTGGGGTTCCATCCTCGAGCGTTATCTCGTAAGTCACCTTGTTGTTTGTTGACCAGAGAATATAGTCTACCCTGCCGCTTGTGTGCTTTACCTTTACCGCACGGTGAGCATCTCCGGCTTCTTCCGGAACATCTCCGATAACCTGCATCGGAAGCTCATCCGAGCCTTCAAGATAACGCTCGCCGGAATACGGCTCGATTACGCTTGTAAAGACAGTGTCAAGGCTCGTGCCCTTATTTTCAACAAGCAGATACTTAAGTGCAGGGATTTCGTTGTTATCCTCCTTTGCCGGCGGATAACCGTTTGCAATCGCTACGCTTGCAGTCGCTCCTTTTTCGATATTGCTTTTATTAAGCATCGTAATACGCAATGAAATGTCCTTTTTGACTTTGAGTGCCTTTTTAAAGTCTTTTATTGCAAAGTCAACCTCAAGCTTATCCTCCGGCGATGTGTCACGGTCCACGTGATCAAGCCAGGTGTAACCGCGCGGGTAGAGCGTTTCCATATCCGTAGAGGTCGCCAGATGCGGATCCCTTCCCTTTGCGATATCAAAAAGCTCTTCGTTTTCGCCAAGCGCAGCTTTGCCCGAAGCTTCATCCTCCGTCGGGATTCGCACGGCACCTGTTACGGAGTTCTTTACGTACTTGGCATCACGGCCGGCATACGTTCCCTTATAGTTTCCGTTTTCATCAAGCTGAGAGCCGGAGATATAGTTTCCGTTCTCATCCTCAACTACCGTGAAATCAAGCCCTGCAGTCTCGTTTACCTCATTGCCCTGAACGTGGAAGCTGTAAAGATGACTGTTTCCGCCGAGAACACGGAAGAAATCTACCGCATAGGCGTTTTCATCGTCCACCTTCACGTTTACAACGCTTCTTCTGTAGGAGCTTGCCGCACTGTATACGTATGATGCCTCAACGTCCATAAGCGAAACGGTTCCGTCATCATCAAAGTGAAGAGCTTCACCGCGCGGCTCACTGTTTTTCGCCTGATTTGCATTATTGACAACTACGGTATTGTGCGAAATCGTTGCGGAGGTCCACTCCACGGCATCCGCAGCGCCTGTTCCGGTCGGATATCCAAGGTCCGGCAGGAGATTTAAGCCGTATGCCGTCATACCGAGGTTCATTGTGTCAAAGTGCGCGTGAGAACCGCTGTTCCATGCATTTGTGCCGAAATACATCCACGCATCACGGCGGGTATCCTGTGCTGTTGCGCCGACACCGGCGGTGTTATTCACACCGTAGCGGAGCATTGCAAAGCCGAAATGCGGCATCATTTCCGAGGCAAGACTCAAGGTTCCGTGCTCATCAATAACCGACTGAACCTCTTTTTCAAGTCTTTCGGGGTCAGCATCGGTTATTCCGTATTTAAGTCCTTCTGATTTGTTGCCGTTGAGCAGATAAAGAACCTGCGCGAATATCGGATCTCCCGTAAGCTTCCAGCCGCTTAACGCCTCCGCAGTCTTTGTCCAGTGGCTTTTTCCCGCAGTGCTGTGCGAGTCGCCAATCTGCGGTGTGTAGTAAGAGGACATAAGCGGGATGTTTGCATAATGCATCTTTATGTATTTCGGATGATTTGCAAAATTGCGGTTATAGTACCTTTCATTGCTTTCAAACACCGAGTTTATATCTCTTAAATTATCAAGCTGATAGGTGTTATAGTAGGCACCCTCCTGCCCTTGTCCGTCGTTGTCGATTATATCCACCAAATGGTCATAGATTCCGCCCGTTTTTTCAAGACGGTCAAGCCACTCATCGGTTTCGGGTGCGGTATCGAGGACGACAGCCGCAATAGCAATTGTCTTCTCCTGCATACCTTCATTACCTTTGATAAGACCTGCGTTTATACCATCGAACGCTCCGCGGATAAGCCCGTCCTCGATATTTGTCCGGATTTGCGAAGGAGTTTCCTTTGCATAGCGCATCTTATACTGCTTCGACTTTTGCGCGATATAGTCTAAAACGTATTCATCCTCATACATATCGAAAACCTTGTCATACGATGCAATATAGTTGCTTGCCTCGGCGGTATCCCAAATTCTTCCGACAAGCTTTCCGTTGCTTGTACCGCCGGCGGATATACCAATCTTGCCCTTATGCAGGCGGCAATCATACTGAGGATAGAAATCGCCGAGTCTGTCGAGCAGAATTGCCGCAACTCTTCCGTATTTCTTATCACCGGTGTAAAAGTAAGCGTTAGCGCAGTTATTTATCGCTGTGGTGATAGCACCGCTGCCGCGCCAGACACCGTAGAAGAGATACTCTGCAATATACGTATGTCTTTCCCGGATGGTGCCGGAGGAGTAATACGGTGTGCCGTCGGAATGCGTAGGTACATATCCCTCGCCGTCATCTACGCCCCAGGTGTCTACAGTCTCACCCTCGCGCAGACCTTTTCCGGTATTTATCGTTTTGACCTTATAGCTTCCGTCTGCCGCCTTATCGCCGATTTCCTGATAAAGCTCATTATAAAGGAAGCCCTTGGGGTTGCCGTAGCCGTAATATGCCTTCCACTGCGCGCTGTGTTCAACGCCCGGCTCGGTAACACTCTTATCTCCATACAGCTCGCGGTGAGCATTGAGCGCACGCATACGGTCAAATTCTCCGTACTCATTAAGGCCGAGCTTATAGAAGGAGCCAAAGTCGTTTGACGGGAACAGACGCTTGCATTCAGGACATTGAATCTGCCACGGACGGGTAAACGGAGCGTGTATCCACGGGTCATTGTCATACTTTTTCTGGAGATTGGTATTACAGTAGCGGCAATAATACGCCTCGGGATCATACTGTATACCGACCGTAAAGCTTCGCGGGATTCCCTCCGAAACAATCAAATCCCAGAGCTGGTCAAGCTTGTCGACATACTTATCGGCAGCTTTTGCAGCCGACTCTGCGGTGGATTTTGCCCAGTCATATTTCTGTGCGTTTACACGTACAGCAGCCGCCTTATCAGCCGTCATATAGCTTGCTTCGCTTTTTCCGCGAACAACGGGAAGCGAAGCCTCACGCTGCACCGTTGCTCCGCCATGCGTTGCGGTCACACGGAATTTTGCTGTTCCTTCGGAAACAGGTAAAATGTCCTTTTTGTTTACCACCGTTGCAAATTCCGGTGTCAGCACTTCGATGTCTATATCGGCATCAGAAAGCTCAATTTCTTTTCCGGTACTGGTTATTGCCGTGATAAACATTGGCACGGTGTCGTTTTCCTTATCGGTAAGGCGTATCCAATCCGCGCCGCCTGCAGTAACCTCTATTTTACGCATAGCCTCGGCCTTAATATCCACCTCGAGATATCCCTCAACAACATTATCGGTGTTCTGTATGTTAGATTCCACCTTGATGCGAGTATATCCTTCCGATTTTGCAATAAGAGTGTCGCCTTCAACCGTTGCAACGCTCTCGTCCAACGAGGTGTATTTTGTTACAACTGCCGGATGATTGAAAATTCTGCCGTCATTCAATACCGGCTGATGAACGAGCTTTATCTTTTCGCCTACATATATTTCGTCCGCTTCCGGATACGCACCGGTTGAGACAAGACGAAGATTTGAAAAATCATAAAGGTCTATTGAATAAAGGTTTATATCGTAGTACGAATTGCTGTTTCCGACAGGCAAGGAATTAACTCTGCCCCTTGCAACGAGATAGAGGTAATACTCTCCCGGCTCAGCAATTGTTATGGGATCAAATGCGGCGGTTTTTGTTTCCGGCTGTGCCGAATAGAGGTTAATCTGCCCGATTTCAATTAACTTTGAATTGCGCGAGCCGTCCTTGAAGACGCTTTGCAGAGGAGCCTTATTGGTAATGTTAACATCACCAAGCTCACCCGTTCCATCGGCATTCGCATAGCAGTTATATCCGCTTGTCCTTGCGGAAACAGGTGCAAGGAAAAAGGCGTAATTGGAGCTTGTCGGTCCTGCCGCATAGGTTATGGACGGCGTGAAAACACCCGCTTTATCAATCTTCACACGAAGCACCAATGCCGCATTTGCACTGCCGGAGCTTGTAACCGGGTTTAAGTAGCCTGAGCC
Organism: Eubacteriales bacterium; assembly: GCA_045539475.1. Classification (GTDB taxonomy): domain Bacteria; phylum Bacillota; class Clostridia; order Oscillospirales; family JAAYXM01; genus SIG480. The sequence goes on from JAZQFJ010000077.1 coordinate 24,222, forward strand.
TTTAACATTCCAGAAGAGTGCGTTTGGCATGGCGTTCGGGAAGTTTTCCGTGTCCGGGCTTTCTGAGGTTATACGGTAATTTGAAATAATTCTCTGACCCTCGATACGCCACGGAGCTGTATTTGCCGTTGCAAACTCCGGTGTGGAAGATGCATCGTTTGCATCAATTGCATCTGCATCAATATCAGATGCTTTCCCCCAGCTTGCGGCGTTGAAGTTAAAGTGTATTCCATCATATTTTTCTTTTACGTATACCGGAACAGAAGCCGCGCACGGCTCTCCCTTTTCATTCGTTGCAGAAATCGTGATATTCGTCTCTCCCGCCGAAACCGCTGTTACGGTGGCGATATTGCCGGAGCTTTCCACCCTCGCAATGCCGCTTTCCGAGCTTTCAAAGGTGAGCGTATACTTTTCCGCGCTCTGCACAGAATTATCGTTCATTTTTGCCTTTGCGGTAAGCGTTATGGAATTTTCCGCGCCCGACACATAGAGGGTAATTCCCTTTTCAGACGGGATAAGCTCTTTGAGATACGCGCTTTCCGCAACTGTGATGTCAACCGAATCGGTTACAGACGGGTCGCTTGCGAGGGATGCGGTAATGCTTGCATCTCCCGCCGCGACAGCCGTTACGATACCGGTTTTCTCATCAACCGTTGCAACGTTTGTGTCAGAGCTTGTAAGCGTGTATTCAACAGCTTTATCATACTTTGTTTCATCTTCGAGGAAAAATTCCACCGAAGCTTTTGCCGTGCCGCCGACGGTAAGGCTTGTATTATCAAGAGCAAGAACGGCGCGGGATATTACGGGAGGCTCTTCCTCGGGAGCAGGAGTGAGGTCAAAGGAATGAATGCTTGCTATATAGTCAGGCATTTTCCCTCTTCCGTAAGCATTATAAAACGCAGTATTTACATTGGAAACATTGAGAAAAAGAACATATTCTCCTGTCTTTTCCTCCGGTATTTCATACGCAGGGAAGACCGTTGTTCTTTTTCCCTCTTTCTCGGCGTACATATCAATCGTTCCGAGGAAAGCCCCCTCCGCATTCTTAACTCTGCCACGTATCAACTGATCGGACATAAGCGTATAATTTTTATGCCCGCCGTTAAAGCTCATACGGTTTCGGTAATCATATACAGTCGAAGTACTTCTCTGTATAAGATACACATCGCATTTTGGAACTTCCGGCCCGACATGGTATGTAAGCGACGGAATAAAATTACCGGCTTCAGCCACATCAAGCGTTATCGCAACTGCAGTATAGTATAACGCTTTATTCGATCCGGAGGTCGGATGCACCGCATTGTTTCCTTTTGCCTTAAACGAAAGTGCGTTAGCTTCGTAAACATCATCTACATTCCCATCGCCGTCGGTGTCTTTTTTAAGTCCGTCTGCATCAGTAAGGTAGAATCCGTCAACCTCGTATGTGGAGCATGCTCCATCAATGCGCCACTTATCTCCGGAATTGGTTGCCCATGTCGGAGTTTTTGAACTTCCTCCGACATAATCGTCATAGCTCTTTATCGTATCATATCCAATATCAGTTTCCGAGCCATATCCAGCGGCGCTGAAGACAAAATGCATACCGTCGCCGGGTGCTTGTGTCTCCAATGCAGAAACGGCATTGAGCAAAAATGATGCCATCATGCAAAGCGCAAGCAAAATACATGTTACTCTGTTAAACTTTCTATTGCGCATAGGTTTTCTCCTTTTTAAGATGAGGCACAAGATTTAATTCTCATTGTGCCTCACTTACATAACGTCTTATATGGTATATTTTCTTACTCGGCAGCGGTTGTCGCTCCTGCTACAGAGATGCTGGCATCTGTGTATTTTACGGTTTCGCCGGCTTCATCGACTATTGCGTAGCCTGTTACGGTTACATCAGCAGTTGTGTCGTTTGTTACGGTGAACTGCGCCTTGTCCGTTGTCATTGCTATTTTCTGCGTTCCGAACATAATACCCTTTTCCTTTGCATCGCCAAAGCCGATGAACTCTGCCATAACTGCTGTCTGATTGCCGACTTTGAAGGTTCCGAAAAGTATCTTTCTTGCAGCTCTGCCAAGGTCAAATGCACCATTGTAAACAGCCTTTACAGTGCAATCCTCCCACGCATTGAATGTGTAGGTTTCATCAAGGCTTACGATCTAGCTCTTGCCGTTTATCGTCTTTTCCCAGTAGCTGAAGGTGTCTTTTTTAGCCTCATCAATTTTGCATTCAACAGGGTCGCCGTAGGTGTAAGTATCGGGAACGCCGTTTATGCTGATTGTGATATCTTCCGAAGGGTCGTCATACTGTGCAACAAAGATTCTTGTGCCTGACTCGGGAGCAGCTTCACCGGCTTCATATACTTTGCCGTTTCCGTCTGCCTGATGTATCTTCCAACCTGTTGCCTCACCATGACCTGCCATATACGGAGCTGCAGGAAGCTTGCCTTCAGCATCAAGTGCTACATCCGTCAAAAGCTGACCATTTGCGTTGAAGAACTGTACCTTATTTTCGCTTAAGTCTTCCTCCTCATAAACTGCGATGAGGTAGTTTGTCCCTTCGTGCGGACGATAGGTGAAATTGTTGTCAGTTGAAACTATCTTTCTGTTAGAAGAAGCGGTAAGTCCGCGTGCCCAATAGAGGAAGTTGTATGTCTTGTCTCCTACTTCCTTTGTCAATGGTGCTTCAAGCTCGCAAGTTTCACCGTAATTTACGGAAGGTGTGCTCAGACTCTCCGGGGTCTCTGCTCCGCAAAGAGCGTAAGCCGCGATTGAAGCGGAGTTTGACGGAACATAATCGGGGTCTGCCGTAGCCGTAAAGGCCGCATCTGCAAGGTCTTTGGCAGGTACGGGAGTGAGATGGAAGTAATGGAGATTCATATTGTAGTTTACTGATGAGGAATTTGCCGCTGACCCTCTGCCTGTTCCCGCGATATAGAGGTAATAGTCACCTTTTTCTGTTATTTCTATGTTATCGAATGGAACTGTCTTTTCACCTACCGAAGACGAATAGCAAGCAACCGTTCCAAGGTTAGTTACACCGTTTTGGTGAGTGCCTGCAACGGCATAGGTCATCGGCGGATTGTTGGTAATAGTGACATCACCCAATGTTGCCGCACCGCTGGAGGCAGTAAATTTGTATGTGCGATCAACAACGGAAACAGGTACGAGGGTGAAAAGATATGTTGTGGCATCTTTTCTTGTGCCGAGTTTTACTGACGGAGTAAAAGTACCTATCTCATTGATCTTCAGTCTGATTACAAATGCCGCCTGTGCCTTGTTACTGCTCTTGCCGATATAAGAACGCACAACATTCCAATGGAGTGCACTTGCCTTTGCCTGTGGGTATGTAGTGGTATCCGGTGTTGCTGATGTCAAAGCATAACCGTTAATGCACCTTTGACCCTCAATATACCATGGGTCTGTGTTGACGCTCGCAAACACCGGAGATTGGGAATCGCCGTTTGCTATGATGTCTGTGGATGGAATGTCTGTATCTGAGCCAAAGGCTTCTGCATTGAAGTTAAAATACATTCCCGGCTCATCAACGGGCTCTTCACCTGCAACATTCTCCGCAAAGGACATCGGTGCTACCGAGATGATAAGGGAAAGCACGAGAATGAGAGATAAAAGTTTTTTCATTTTTAAAAACTCCTCCTGTTTTGTTTATTTTACAAAATCAAAATCACGGACGGTGATTTCTTCGCCTGTTACAAGACGAGCGGTGACCTTGCAGTTGTAGTTACCTTTCGCAAGTGCTTCTATATCAACGCTTCCGCGGAGAAGCACCGGCTTTTCGGTGACGAACTCCTGCATATCAAAGCTCGTATACAGCTTTTTCCGGTTTACATATGCCGTTGCGGACTGAACCGCCTCACCCTTTGCATTGGTAATATCAAGCGTTACGCAATCCATCATCCAATTGCAGGTAAGCGTTCCTTTTAAAACGGTATCCTTGTCAAAAACCGTTTCTGTATCCGTAATCTGCGGTTTCTTTATCGGTGCCGGGTCAATAAGTGCACGGCAGGTGATGGGGATAAATTTCCAGCTTGCCATTGTGGCAAAGTTGTAGGTCTCTTCACGTCCGATTTTGTAAACATCACAACCGAGCTTTTCATCAAAGTATGTTTCTACTCTCTTGAACGCATTTATCGTCTGATCAAGCATTGTCATTGTGCTGTTCTCGCCGTCGATTGTGCCGTCGGGGAGATACACGGTATTTACTTTAACGACCATTCTGGTGTGTCCGCTGTTGTTCGCACGCTGTACAATGGCATCAGCAAGCTTTAATTGTGAATACGCACGGAAAATTTCCTGCTCGCCGTTTTCCTTGATTATTTTGCCTGTGTCTACGTACTTGTCATAAACTGTTTTATAATTGCCTACCGGCAAACAGCCATATTTTTCGGTGAGATATCCGGTTGTCGTTGCATCAAACGTCTCGCCGATTTGTCCCCACGAATGCAAAAGTGCACTTGAACAGTCGTTGCCGATACGTCCGTAACCACTGCCGCCGGAGAGGTTCTCCCAGGTAAGACCGTCAATAAGGTAAACGCCGTTTTCGTCCTGCTCTACTGCATAGTCGAGAAATGCATCTGCTGTGCCGCCGGCGTAGCTGTAGGGAACACCGTGGTAAATTCTGTCGGGATAAAGGTGGAACTGAACGTTTTCTTTTGCTTCTGCAGGCGTTACATCCTTCTGCGTGGTGTAGAAAATCTCTTCTGTCGTCCGCCAAAGAATGCTTGTTTGATTAAGCATATACTCATATGCAATCTTGCGGCGCTCTGCCAGAATTTCCTCACCGTAAACCGCGCGGTATAAAAGCACTGCAAACTCACCTCTTGTCAGCTTTTCATCGGGACGAAGCGTTTTGTCGCTGTGACCGAGGATAAACCCTGCCTCGACCGCTGCCGAGAGCGCATCTTTATACTCTGCGGAAATCTCGGCTTTGTCGGTGAACTTGTCGAGAGACAGCTCATCACTGTTTTCATACCCCTTAGCTTTGGATATGAGATACGCTGCTTCCTCACGCGTGATTGCGCCCTTTTTGTCATTGCCGCTTAAGAATACCGAAAAATCCACATTCTTAAACTGCCTTTTGATTGCGGTGGCTGCATCTTCCCGCGTCATTACATCCGATGGGCGGAAGCTTTCGTCAGGAAACCCATTGAAAATTCCGTTTTCCGTGCAAGACATAATCTCACCGTATGCCCAGTGACTTTCCGGCACATCAGAGTATGCCGCTTTCACTGTGCTTGCCGAAGCTCCCGCAAAGAGCAACGACATCATTGTAAGTGCGAGAATTGTGCTGATTATTCTTTTCTTCATCTTAAACCTTCCTTTCTGTATTGTTTATCTGTTTATTTTTCTGTTTTTTATCTCAACAAAGTATTCCTTTGTTGTTCCCAAAGTGCATTCATCCGCATATCTCGGCCAATCGCGCGGATTTTTATATTCATTGGCATACCCCGAGCAGTAACCGTTGTGGTCACTTCCGCCGGATATGTAAAGTCCATGCTTATGAGCAAGCCTTATTCCCTGCTCCCGCTCTTCATCGGTCATCATCCAATGCCAGATTTCAAGGCCGTCAATTCCCATTTCCATAAGCGCATCTAAGTGATGCAGCTGTTCGTGTGGATGCGCGACGATTGCGATGCCGCCTGCATCATGGATAAGCTTTATAATCTCGTGTTCCTGCTTAAACGGATAAGACGGCGGTACCTCGTAGCGATGATCGCCGAAAAGCTCGCGGAAATACCAGCCGCGGTCAGAAGGCTTCATAAGTCCTTTTGCAAGAAGCGCGCGCCAGAGATGATCGTTGCAGAGCCATGTGATTCCTTTGTTAAATTCCAGAACCTCTTCCCATTCGATTCCTTTTATTTTCCCAAGACGTACACCTCTTTCAAAAAGAGTTTTTGTCTGGTCGGTTTCGCGCAGGCTCATCTCTTTAAGATACTGCTTCATCGGCGGGTATTCGGGATCGAAGTGGTAACCGCAGATGTGGAAGGTTCCCGCTTCTCCCTCAATTCCGTCAAGAAGAGTTGATGGAGACGAAAACTCTGCACCGAAAATTGTTTCAAGACCAAGCTTTTCACACTCTTTGCGAAGCTCTGTATATCCGGTCACGGTGTCGTGGTCGGTAAGCGCAACCGCGCCGTAACCTTCATTCTTTGCCGCAACAGCAAGCTGAGCCGGAGAAAAGCCTCCATCAGAGTGGGTTGAATGTGTATGTAAGTTTGCGTAAAGCTTCATATCCATCTACTTCACATCCTTAAAGCTCAAAATCAATAACGTCTTTGATTTCTCTCGTCTTATATGCACCATTTGTGAAATCAGGAATTTCTACTGCCGCTCCACCCTGTGCAATAGATTGCTCAGTAAGATAAGCGATGGACATCCACGCCGCGGCGTCGTACACATCTATCGGCATTTCTTTGCCGTTACGCAGGCAATCACAAAATGCCTGAAACTCCAGAAAATCCATTCCGCCATGTCCCCATGAAATCATTTCAGGAGTGATTTCCTTCCACATCCTTGCCATATATTTGTCGTAATACTTCTCGGCACTGTTCGTGAAATTGCCGGCGTGGTCTTCACCGTCAAGGAATACGGAGTTTTTAAGCTCCTCATACAATCCCTTTGTGCCGCGCACCGTAAATTCACGCGAATAATAGGTCGGAAGCGTTGTATCGAGGCGAAGGCTTATAAGCTCGCCGTTTTCGCAGGAAATAAGCGTTTCAACCATATCGCCCTGCTTAAATTCAACATCACGGAGATGCTGCAGATCCTCTTTGCCGTCTATGTAATCGTGCAGTCCCCACGCCTTGGTTGAACGAGCGGAGAGAGATACCATCCGGTTGCCGCGATTTATTCCTAAAATCTTTGCTATCGGACCGAGCTCATGAGTCGGGTAGTTATCGCGGTTGCGCGCCATATATTCGCTCAGCCTGTAATGACGCTTTACATCGCCGTGGGTGACTTCATCACGAAGGTCGTGCCTGTACGCGCCATGGCAATAAACGATTTTGCCGAACCTTCCGTCACGCACCATTGCTGTTGCAAAAAGCTCATTCTTTCCGAAGCAGCAGTTTTCAAGAAGCATAAACGGTGCCTTTGTCTTTTCGTATGCCGCCACGAGGTCACAGCACTCCTGCTCGGAATAAACAGCGCCGACCTCCATTGCAACCGCAATCCCCTTTTCCAGCGCCTCCACCGCAACGGGAATATGAGAATTCCAGCTTGTAGAGTCAAGCACTGCATCGGGCTTTTCGCTGTCAAAGAGCTCTGTTGTGCTGTTATACACAACGGGACGTTTTCCCTTTTTCTCTTCCACCTTATCGGCAAGGCTTTCTGCCCTGTCGGTGTAAGGGTCATAGATGCCGCAGATTTCTATATCGGGAAGATTGAGCAAAACGTCTTTTGTGAGACTTGTTCCTCTTCCGCCCGCACCGCACACGGCAAATCTTATGGTTTTCACATTGAACAACTCCTAATAATTTCATTGTTAATATAATTGTAAACAAAAAGAGCCCGGAAATCTATGCATATATTCTGCCAATTTGTGTACTTTTTCAACATCGCACGCTTTTTCGCAATTTCTCTTGCACAAATAATTCATTTATGATATAGTTAAAGCAAGGGGTGCGCCCCTTGCTTTAACTGATTAAACGGAGGTGCGTTTTAATGGCCGAACCGCAAAGTAACTGTTCTGTAAATCTCCTATCCTATAAAAATCCGCCTGTGGGACTTAGCTCCGTCGGCTATAATGACTTTCGGACCATTTCTCCCGCCAAGCTCCTCAGAAGCCGAACCTCATATTCTTTCCACTATGTGAGAAACGGCAAGGGAGAGCTTTTAATACGCAACAAGAAATACGCGCTTAAAGAAGGCGATCTTTTTTACCTTCCCATCCATGAGCCGTTAGCATATTATCCCGATGAAAATGAGCCCTGGAGATACTTTTTTATCGACTTATATGATCCGAACGCTCAGGCAATAGCCGAGCTCATGGGCTTTTCAAAATACACTCCGTTTATTTCCGTCGGAAATCCGGAAAACATAACCGAAGCCTTTGATAATCTGTTTTCCGGCGGCACCTCTTCCGGTGATTTCTACAACAGGACTCTTGCGGTTTTATCTGTTATCATATTCAACACAATGCACCGAGAGCTTCCGCACGAAGAACAGAAGCTGCCGGATATCGTGGATAATGCCAAGGATATCATAAAGCTCAATTACGCGAACAGTGAGTTTTCCATAAAGTCACTTGCAGACGCGCTGCATATCACAAACACACATCTCACAAGGCTTTTCCACGACAGCACGGGAATCACACCCATAGCCTATCTGAATAAGGTTCGTTTTTCAGAGGCTACACACTTAATCACGAACGGCATAACCTCGATAAGAGAGCTTTGTGACAGATGCGGATTTAATGACGAGCATTACTTTATGAAGTGGTTTAAAAAGCATTGCGGCTGTACAGTCAAGGAACAATTCAAAAAATCACAGGAATACGAATACAATGTTTATAAAAGAAAAACAAAGAGAGATATGAAATAAATTCCGCAGATTACCGTACCATACCGCTAATTTTCAATATGTTCATATTTTAGGGTTTGATATATAAGGAAAAAAGTGGTACAATATAATCCGGAGGCGATGTAAATGAAATTCAAATGGACAGAAGAAACAACGGCGCGGGTAAGCGCCGGTTCCGTCATTGCCGCAATTGCAATTACGTTTTTCTTTTTGATGCAGAATATCGGCGGCATTTTTGATGCAGTAAAAAACATTTTTTCAGTTTTGTCACCTTTTGTGATAGGTTTTATTATTGCTTATCTGCTTACACGCCCGCTTAACTTCATCGAGCGTCTGCTTAATCGCCGGCTTTTTAAAAAGGCGAAAAAGCAGCAATCAATAAATCGCGGAATTTCCATTGTTATTGTTTTTATCCTTTTCCTTCTTTTGTTGGCGCTCATAATCTATTCCATCATTCCACAGCTTATTGAAAGCGTTACCACGCTTGCAAGAAACGCAGATGGATATATTAAATCAATCAACACTCTTCTCGACAAGCTTTTTGAGCATTTCAACATTGATGCAAGCTTTTTAGAGGAAATACTCGGCTCATCGCAAGAGATGTTTATAAAGCTGACCGATTACATCGCATCAAAGCTTCCCGAGCTTCTTAACTTCTCGGTTTCAATAGGCTCCGGAATTTCTAACGTTTTCATCGGATTTGTCGCTTCTGTTTATATGCTCAGCGGAAAGGAACGCTTTGCCGCACAAATTAAAAAGATTCTTTTTGCGATATTCCCAAGCCGTTTTGTAAACGAGACGGTAAGCGCCTTTTCCTATATGCACGAAACCTTCGGAAAATATTTCTCCGGTCAGTCTATTGACTCGGTTGTTCTGGGAATAATCTGCTTCATACTTATGTCTCTGTTCAAAATGGAATATGCATTGCTTATCAGCATGATAATTATGATAACAAATTTTATTCCGTTTATCGGTCCTTTTATCGGCGCAATCCCGAGCGCATTCATTCTGCTTATGGTTCAGCCCACAAAGGTTATCTGGTTTATTATAATGATAGTTGTTCTCCAGCAGATAGAAGGAAACATAATTGCTCCGAAAATCGTGGGTAAAACCACGGGACTTTCTTCCTTTTGGGTTGTTTTTTCAATCATCATTGGCGGTGGCTTCTTCGGAGTGACGGGTGTTATTCTCGCCGTCCCCGCTTTTTCCGTTATCTACACCTTCGCCAAGAGATTTATCGAACGGCGGCTTCGCGAAAAAAATATGCCTGCAAAAACAACAGATTATATCGTAAAATGATATCTTTTCTCAAATAAAAAGCGCAGGTGAACAGCAATGATAAATCAAGAAATAATAAACCGCCTTTCTGCCATCACTGCCGAAGAACAAAGAATTCTGAGCGGCAACGAAACTATTGATCGCAAGCTTTATATGGCAAACGATAACAACATAATAAACAGCAAAAAGCTGCTTGATGAAGGTAAATTAATCACAATCCGTCCGCATACGCGCTTTGTGCATTTCCCGAAGCATACACATGACTACATTGAGGTCGTGTATATGTGTAAAGGCAAAACCGTTCACATCGTAAACGACGTTGAAATTACGCTTTGTGAAGGAGAGCTTTTGTTTCTCGGAAAAAACTCCCCTCACGAAATTCTGAAAGCGGAAAAAGACGATATTGCTGTAAATTTCATCATTCTCCCGCAGTTTTTTGACACCTCGCTTGTTATGCTCGGCGAAGAAGAATCTCCTCTGCGAAAATTCATTCTGAGTTCGCTTAAAAACAAAGACGAAGCCACAGGATATCTTCATTTTAAGGTAAATAACATTCTTCCTGTTCAAAATCTCATCGAAAATCTTTTGCATACCCTTATATACGACACCTTGAACAAACGCAGAATTAACCAGACAACCATGGGGCTTCTGATGTTACAGCTTTTAAATCACACAGACAAGCTCGCATACGAAAGTGCAGAGGATGCCTTAATCGGAAAAGTTTTCCTTTACATAGAAGAAAACTACCGCGAAGGAACACTTTCAGATATGTCAAAGCTTTTGCATTATGACTTTTTTAAGCTATCCAGAGCAATAAAGCTTCGTACCGGAAAAACCTATACCGAGCTTGTTCAGGAAAAAAGGCTTTCACAGGCTGCTTTTTTACTCAAAAACACACGGATAAAAATCAGCGAAATTTCTGCATCGGTCGGATACGAAAACGAAAGCTATTTTCACCGCATATTTACATCAAAATACGGAACAACACCAAAAAAATTCAGAGATTGCAAATAAGGACAGTTTTTTGGGCAAACCACGACCTTGAAAGCTCCTTTCCTCGATGTTATCATTAAGTGATAAATCGTGAAAGGAGCTTTTTTTATGTCTTATTATCTTGCAATTGATATAGGTGCTTCAAGCGGACGCCATATAATCGGCACCATTGACGATGGCAAGCTCAAATTAACGGAAATATACCGTTTTGAAAATTCGGTACAGCAAACCGCACACGGTTTGGTCTGGGATATCGAAAAGCTATATAACGAGATCAAAGCAGGACTCAAAAAGTGCATGGAAATCGGTGTAATTCCCAAAACAGTTGCCATAGACACATGGGGTGTGGACTACGTTTTACTTGACAAAAACAAGAATGAACTGCTCCCTGTTATGGCATACCGTGACAGCAGAACATCAGAAGTCGAAAAAGAGGTTCTGCAGCTGATTTCACAGGATGAGTTGTATTCAATAACAGGAATACAAAAGCAAAGCTTTAATACCATTTATCAGCTTTACTGCGACAAAAAGAGCGGTAAGCTTGATAATGCGGCGCATTTTCTTATGATGCCGGAATATCTGTCATTCAGGCTCACCGGAAATATATGCAACGAATACACAAACGCAACCACCACAAATCTCATAAATGCAAAAACAAAAATGTGGGATAGCGAAATTCTGTCGCGGCTTGGGCTTTCTCCGGAAATTTTCGGTACGCCCGCTCTCCCCGGCACCCCTGTCGGACGTTTTACTGCAGAGCTGAGAGCAGAACTGGGATTTGACGCAGAGGTTATTTTATGTCCGTCACATGATACGGCATCGGCAGTTGCGGCATGCCCCGTTGATACCGATTGCGTTTACATCTCCTCCGGTACCTGGAGCCTTATCGGCACGGAAAACCTTGCTCCCGTTCTGTCAGATGATGCAAAGCTTTGTAACTTTACAAACGAAGGCGGAATTGATTACCGTTATAGATTTTTAAAGAACATCCCCGGTATGTGGCTGTTCCAGAATATACGCCGCGAAATCGGCAAAACGCTTACATACGATGAGATGATGCATCTGGCAGAAGAAAGCAACTTTAACGAATGCATAGACTTAAACTCCCCGGAGCTTCTTGCGCCCGAAAGTATGACAGACACAATACGTTCACTTCTCGGCAAGCCACAGCTTTCTCTCGGTGATATTCTTAAATGTGTTTACATTTCCCTTGCGAATTCGTATGACAAAACAGTAAAAGAAATCGAACACATAAGCTGCAAAGAAATTTGTGAAATACATATCGCCGGCGGAGGCAGTAAAGATAATTACCTCAACAGGCTCACACGTGATTTTACCGGCAAAAAGGTGTATACCGGTCTTCAGGAAGCAACAGCAACAGGCAATATTTTGTCACAATTAATAAAGGATACCGGCATTTCTCTTAAAGAAGGACGGAAAATAATAAAAAATTCTTTCAATATCAAGGAGGTTTTGTAAAATGAGCAGATACACAGAAGCAAAAGAAATCTATTCCGCATACGGCGTTGATACCGAAAAAGCACTGGATGTTCTCAAAAGCATTCCTATAGCGATTCATTGCTGGCAAGGAGATGACGTAATCGGCTTTGACAGCCGAGAAGCACTTTCCGGAGGAATTCAGACCACAGGAAATTATCCGGGACGCGCACGAAGCTTTGATGAGCTTTGCGCCGATATGGATACAGCTTTTTCCCTTATTCCGGGCAAAAAAAAGCTAAATCTCCATGCAAGCTATGCTGTATTTGACGGCGAACCTGTCGGCCGTGACTCACTCTTGCCCGAGCACTTTGTAAAGTGGGTGAAGTTTGCAAAAGAAAGAGATATGGGAATTGACTTCAATCCGACGTTTTTCGCTCATCCGATGGTACGTGACGGTCTTACACTTTCTTCTCCCAACGAGGATGTAAGAAGATATTGGATCAATCACGGCAAGGCTTGCCTTAAAATCGCAGAATATTTTGCGGAAGAAACAGGCGTCCCTTGCGTTATGAATATCTGGATTCCGGACGGCTATAAAGATATTCCGGCAGACAGACTCTCACCGCGGCTAAGATTTAAAGCTTCTCTTGACGAGATTCTCGCTACTCCATACGATAAATCAAAGGTTTTTGTCACGCTTGAGTCCAAGGTTTTTGGTATCGGCGTTGAAAGCTATACTGTCGGTTCTGCGGAATTCTGCCTTTCATATTCTGATTACAAAGGCATTACTCCCCTTATGGACAACGGGCACTATCATCCGACGGAGGTAGTTTCCGATAAGATATCAGCGCTTCTTGCTTTCAATGAAAAGATTGCACTTCATATAACACGCGGTGTGCGCTGGGACAGCGATCACGTTGTGCTTTTAGATGATGAAACCCGCGAGATTGCTAAGGAAATTGTACGCAACGATGCTCTTGACAGAGTTTTTATTGCAACAGACTATTTTGATGCATCCATAAACCGCATTTCTGCATGGGTAACCGGTGTTCGCAGTATTCAAAAGGCGCTTCTTGATGCTCTGCTCCAGCCGAGTGAAAAAATGAAAAAACTGCAGACTGAAAGTAACTTCACCGAGCTTATGGTTCTGTCTGAGGAAATGAAAACTGCACCGCTCGGTGATGTATGGAATGAGTATCTGCTCCGTGAAGGCATCGATGCAGATTACCTTGCAAAAATTAAAAAATACGAGAATGAGGTTCTTTCAAAGCGCGCATAAAAAATAAAAAAAACAAGGATGATTACAAATGAAAAATTTTGTTAAAATATGTTCCGAAATCGGTAAAATGAAAGACTACGTTCAGGGCGGCGGCGGAAACGCATCCTGCAAGTATGACGGGAATAAAATGGCGATAAAGGCATCCGGCTTTACAATAAGTGAAATCACCGAAAACTCAGGATATGCAGACGTTGATTACATAAAAATCCGCGAGTATCACACAGATGTTCCCGAAAGCGAGCTGTCTGAACGCGAGGCAACCTCTACCCCCTTCACTATGTCCTGCGTATTCCCCGACAGTGCCGGCAACAAGCTTCGCCCGTCTGTAGAGACAGGTTTCCATTCATTTATGAAAAAATATGTTATGCACACGCATCCCGTCTACGCAAATGCTATAACCTGTGCAGACGGAGGTCGCGCACTTGCAGAAACGATATTGGGCGATACAGACTTTTTATGGATTCCTTACATAAATCCCGGTTTTTCATTATCACTTGCCATCAAATCGGCAATTGACGCTTTTGAAAAAGAGACAGGAAGCTTTCCAAAGATTATTTTTCTTGAAAACCACGGACTTATAACAACATCTGACGATGCGGACGAATGTTTGGAGCTTCATATACAAGTGAACGAAAAAATCAAAGCGCACCTTAAAGCTGACGACTTTTTCAACAACATCGACCTTGAAGAAAAAGACGGTACTTTTGTATGCAATAATGCTTTTGTCAGCGAATTTCTTGCAAGCTTCGGCGAAGAAGAAATACAGAAAAGCAGCCTTTATCCCGACCAGCTTGTATATTTAAACGCTGCGTTGAAGGATGAAAAAATCTCCTTTGACAAGAATTATATGGTTATAAAAGCTGCCGCAAAAGAGGCTTCTGCCATAGTGGAAACCTTTGCCGCATTTTTCTATGTTCTCAACACCATAAAAAAAGCAGGGCTTAGCGTTCACATAATGGATGAAGCCGCCACAGGTTTTATAAACAACTGGGAGAGCGAGAAATACAGAAAATCAATTGCAAATCGGAAGTGAGCCTTTGTCTTGACAATGTTAATAAGTTATGCTACGATACGGGTGTAACTTATTAACATTTTATTTTTCGGAGGGATAAACTTGAAACCTGCTCACTTTGCGTTTTCTCTGTGTCTGACACTTTCACTGTTCTTATTCATACTCAGTTTTTCAATCGCGCTCCCTATATACATCCGTCCGGTGTATTATATATATTCCGAACTTTCAGAACTACCGGAACGAACAGGCTATGAGAAAACAGAAATAAGAGAAGCATATGACGGCGTACTTAATTACCTTACTATCCCCGGAAAAGAATTTTCCGTAGGCAATATGAAATACTCGGAAGACGGCAAGGCACATTTTGAGGATTGCAAAAAGCTGTTTACGCTGAATACATCTTCACTTATTGCATCCGTTTTTGCAGTAATGCTTCTTTTACACTGCAGCAAACGCAACCTCCATCTGTCTGTTTACCGGCAAAAAAGCTTTTTATATGCAGGATTTTTTTCTCTCATTTTCCTCGCTATTATCAGCTGCATAGCTTTAATAAACTTTGATTTTGCCTTTACGCTTTTCCACAAGTTGCTCTTTCCGGGAAAAAGCAACTGGATATTCAATCCGTACACAGACGAGATAATCAACATCCTTCCGGAAGATTTTTTTATGCTTTGCGGGGCTATCATAGGTCTGTCTGTTTTAGTTCTTTCAATGCTTTCAATTACTCTCGGAAAGAAAAAATCATAATTTTTCGTCTTTTAGAAAAAAACACTTGCATTTATTTATATAGGCGCGTATAATTACTGTGAAATCAAAAAAGGCGGCGAGTGAAATGACTAAAAGATTAAACCGAAGCATGCTTGACGGACCATTACTGCCAAACATCATTCTATACACTATTCCAATTATTCTGACAAGTGTTCTGCAGCTTTTATTTAATGCAGCGGACCTTGTTGTTGTCGGTCGTTTCTGCGGCAGTATTTCAGTCGCGGCAGTGGGTGCAACCGGTTCTATAAGCGGTCTTTTGGTCAATTTTTTCATCGGACTTTCCGTAGGTGCAAGCGTTTCTGTTGCTCAAAGCCTCGGCGCGCAGCAATACGATGATGTGCATAAAGCAGTACACACAGCACTTCCAACTGCTTTTATCAGCGGGGTTTTCCTCACCATCGTCGGTGTTATTTTCTGCAAAAAGTTTTTACAGCTTATGGAAACTCCGGAAAACGTGCTCACACTTTCTGCACTTTATATGAGAATATACTTTTCGGGGATAACCTTTACCTTGATATACAACTTTTGCGCTTCTATTCTCCGCGCCACAGGCGACACCAAAAGCCCGCTTATTTTTCTTACGATTGCAGGCTTTATAAACGTCATTCTCAATGTGATTTTCGTCACTGTTTTTCATATGAATGTTGCCGGCGTTGCACTTGCAACAGTCATTTCACAAGCTGTCTCTGCTGTTTTGGTCGTTCTTAGATTGATTAACCGCGATGACGCCTGCAAGCTCGTCATCAAGGATCTTAAAATACATATTGATCAGCTTGCAAAAATCATAAAAATCGGTCTTCCTGCAGGACTTTCAAGCTCTCTTTTTGCAATATCCAATGTAATAATACAATCTTCCGTAAATTCCTTCGGCGATGTATTTATGTCAGGAAGCGCCGCCGCTTCCAATATAGAGAGCTTCGTCTATGCTTCTATGAACGGTTTTTATCAGACCATGCTCAATTTCACAGGGCAAAATATGGGTGCGAAGCAATACTCACGAGTGAAGCGCTTGTTGTGGATTTGTCTTGCCTGTGTTTCCGTTGCCGGAATTATAACCGGCTTTTCATCCGTTATCTTCGGCGAAAAGCTCCTTGCAATATACATAACGGATTCCCCTCAGGCAATTGCAGACGGAATGATAAGAATAAAATATTTGGGTATCCCTTATTTCCTTTGCGGACTTATGGAGGTTTCAACAGGTGCTTTGCGCGGAACGGGATCTTCGCTTACATCAATGCTCATTTCAGTCCTCGGCGTCTGCGGAATAAGGCTTGGCTGGCTCTTCACCATTTTTCAAATCCCGCAGTTTCACACACCCGAGTGCTTATTTTTCTCCTACACCGTATCATGGATTATAACCTTTGCCGTGCAGCTTCTTGCCTTCTTTATTGTGTTCAAAAGAAAAACACAAAGAAATCCCGTATAACAGACAAAAAAATCGTACTGAATTTTTCAGTGCGATTTTTTGTTGAGGAACCTAATGTGGTGGATAACATATTGAATTAAATATTTTTTTGGAACTTCAGGATCGCTTTGAACATATCACCGTCCAATAGAATCTCAAATTTACCGTTACAAATCTCGGTGTAACTCTTTGCGATTGCAAGACCAAGACCGTTCCCTTCTTGTGTTCTTGATTCGTCACCTCTGACAAATCTGCCCACAATTTCATCTGCACTAAAGTCCATCGGGTAAGATGCTATATTCTTGAACTCCATAACAACTTCGCCTTTTTCTTCATAAGCAGAAATAAATACTCTCGTGTTCTTCATTGTGTACTTGAGAATGTTACTTATCAAATTGCTTATTACACGGGACATTTTTCTGCCATCTGCAGAAATATATAGTTCCTTTGGAACATTAACGCAGAACGGAAGCTCTGATTTCTTAATTTCATTGTCATGCTCTCCGAGCGATTGATTAATAAGAAGTGATACATCAAGTTTTTCTAATACAACACTTTCATTTCCGCTTTGTACCTTTGATATGTCAAACAAATCCTGTGTTAGAGTTTTAAGTCTGTCACTCTTATTTGCAATAATCTGAGCATAATCTTTAGCTTCCTCCGGTAAGCCTTCTACATTAGCCAAAAGCTCTGTATAACTAATTATGGATGTAAGCGGTGTCTTAAGATCGTGAGATACATTAGTGATAAGCTCTGTTTTCATTCTTTCTGCTTTTACTTTAGCAGATACAGACTCATCAAGTCCTTTTGCTATATCATTGATATTTGTTGCTAATGCTTTCATATCTTCGCTCTTTAATTCGGGAATTTTGTAAGCTACATTTCCGTTTCTGACTTCGCTGACACCTTTTCTAATTTCATCAATATCTTTCGCACGATATGAAACAACAAAACAGGCAAATCCAAAAACTGCAAAGCCAACCATAATCCAAAATGCAAATAAAATGAAATTTAGAAATGTAAATAAGCAACATACAGAAATAATAGCCGTATATGCAAATAGCATACTTATGAGAATCGCACCTGTTTTTTGTGACAGCGAATATGATATAGCATTCTTAAATGTTTTTAGTTTTCTGATAAACCATTTTACTACCTTCACAAAGACTCTCCAACACCATCTAATAACACGAACTATAATGCTTGATTCAACAAATCTTTTACATTTGATATTTCGTATTATAGAGAGTGTGGATGTAATAACAACCGCACTTGCTATTGCCGCTGAAAGTCCCACAACCATATTCATCAGGTTATATGGGAAGTGTCCGGTAAAGTAATCATCAAGCAAAATAACACAGATTACTACT
>JAZQFJ010000078.1:0-2395 GCA_045539475.1 Eubacteriales bacterium
AAGATTCATGGATGCAAACTTAAGCCTTACCCAGTTTGTCACCTGTGCAAGACCTGTGTATGGAGTGTATCTCATTGCGTGCTTCTCTTTCGCATCTGCAAACACTCTCTCAATCTTCTCTTTTCGCAGCTTG
Source organism: Eubacteriales bacterium (assembly GCA_045539475.1). GTDB lineage: Bacteria > Bacillota > Clostridia > Oscillospirales > JAAYXM01 > SIG480. The sequence continues at coordinate 134 of JAZQFJ010000078.1, forward strand.
TATAAATCTGCATATTCGGGTGTGTACCGAATATCCTCTGCAAGCTCTATGTAATCTGACCATATATGCCTGGTTACTTGTATTCTCGAGCTCTACGCTAAAACCGACAAGCGTTTGGGCACTGGCAAAATCAAAGATTGTCTTAGCCGTGATTATTGCATTAACATCAGTTGCAGCAGAGTGTACCGACTGATGAAATCTATGAATTTACCTAAAATGAGTACCGTAAAACCACCTAAAGCACCCAAAAGCAAAAACGATGATAGCGATTGTATTAATCTGCTTGCTAAAAATTTTAATCAACCTGCTCCAAATTTGGTTTGGGTATGTGATTTTACCTATATCCGTGTTGCAAACAGGTTTTATTATCTGTGTGCGATTTTAGATTTGTTTGCAAGGAAAATTATTTCTTACAAGCTATCTAACAGAATTAATACCCAACTTGCCATAGATACCCTAAACATAGCTTTAAGTACAAGAGGTACGCTCTCCGGACTCATGTTTCATACCGACAGAGGCTCTCAGTTCACCTCTAAAAAATTCAGGAAATATCTTGATTCTCTCAATATTGTGCAATCCTTTTCTGCTAAGGGACATCCGTATGACAATGCTGTTATGGAATGCTTTTTTAAATATATGAAGAAAGAAGAAACTGACAGACGTAATTATCAATCTTTAGGAGAACTCAACCAAAGTCTTTTTTCTTACATAAACGGTTTTTACAATTCTGTCAGACCTCACTCACACAATAATGGTCTTACTCCTAACCAAAAGGAGGCGTTGCTTATGTCTGTATAATTTTTTCTCTTTTTACTGTCTACTTTATTGACATTGATCCAGTGTTCTGTTACTTTATATCCTCATATATTTCGCGTATGTTGCTGTATATAAACTCAGGCTTTGCATCGCTTGTCTTTAAATCGTCAAGAGTTCCCTCTCCGCTCAGCACAAACACGGTGCTGATGCCCGCATTCACTCCGCAGGCGATATCGGTATACAGTCTGTCACCGAAAAGCACGGTCTCTTCCTTTGAAAATCCGGTCTTTTCCATTGCCATAAGTGCCATATCAGGCTGCGGTTTTCCGATAAAATACGGTCTTTTCCCCGTCGCACGGTAAAGCATTTCACACACCGAGCCGCAATCCGGAACATATCCATACCACGTCGGGCATACCCAGTCGGGATTTGTTGCAACAAAATCCACATTGCGTCCAAGAAGTATGCACGCGTCCTCAATCTTTTGAAACGTGAGTTCCGTATCAAATCCTGCACAAAGGCAGTCTATATCATCAGAAATCATATCCGTAACCGGAAGCCCGGCATGTGTCAACTGTTCGCGGAACGAAGCAGTGCCAAATGCATAGATTTTCTTATAGTTTTTATTCTTCAGATACATAACGGTTGCATTCGTTGACGTAAGAAAATCATCCGGAGTTGCCTCTATTCCGAGAGAGTATAGCTTTTCTATATATTTGTCAACGCTTTTTGATGAGTTGTTTGTAAGAAAAATATATCTCCCGCCGATTTTTTTGACGTGTTTTAAAAAGTCAATCGTTCCGTCAAAAAGCTCATTATCCAGATAAATCGTCCCGTCCATATCAAGAAGAAACAGGCGCTTTTCCTTTAATTTATTCATTTCCATAGCTCCGCCTTTCCGGTTGATACTGCCGCGGCTCCTGAAGCGAGCGCGGCTTCCACCTCTTCGCGAGTCTGGATAAGTCCTCCAGCAATAACTGGCACGCTTATACACTGTTTCAAATCAGCGATCACCTTTCCAACAACTCCCGGCATTATTTCAACCATATCCGCATGAGAAGTTTTCTGCGAATCAACTATCGTGTCCACAGATTGAGAATCTACAGCAAAAAAGCGCTGAACCGTAAAAAGACCTGCGTCGCGTGAAATTTTGATGATATTTGCCCGCGTGCTGATAATCCCGTCAACACCCGCCGCTTTCACAAATGCAACACCGCTTCTGTCCTTACCTATCCCGCTTGCAAGATCAAGATGTATAAACATCTTTTTCCCCGCGCCATGGGCAAGCCTTGCCTTTTCCTCAACATCCGAAATATCGGGCGCGAGGTCAAAAATCATATTGCATCCGGAAAATACTGCTTTTTTAAAATCTTCACTGCTCCTCACAGCAGCTATAACGCTGTTTTTTTCTATACATTCCATAACACTCACCATTTTTTCATACTCCTGTTCCGAACAAATATATGGGCGTTTTGTTCTCACTTATTCTGCGTTGCCACTATATTT
>JAZQFJ010000079.1:0-11851 GCA_045539475.1 Eubacteriales bacterium
AGCTTCCGCTATTGCAGCGCTCGGATGGTGGGCGCTCGTTATCTTGGTTGTAATAATCATCATCTGCATAATAGCATCGGTCATTGCAAGTCCGTTTGGTATATTTATATCCGATGAAGCGGCAGACCCGAGCTCTATCCCGGTATCGTCGATAATAGCCGAATGCAATATGGAGCTTTCTGCAAAGCTTGCGGAGATAGAGGATAGTACACCTCATCACAGTTGTGTTATAGAGGGTGAACAAGCTGATTGGAAGCTTGTGCTCTCTGTATTTGCGGTTAAGCTTGCAGGAACCGATGATAACACCGCGCAGGATGTTGTTGTGATTGACGAAGCTAAAAAAGATAAGCTCAAGACTATGTTTTGGGATATGCACACAATAACCTCGAGGACGGAAGTAGTAACTGTCGGTGAGCTTACTCAGATAGTCCTATACATAACTATTGATGCAAAGACAAAGGATGAGATGATAACTAAATACTTTTTCGGGAGAAAACAAAAAGAAGCGCTTGAAACGCTTCTTGAAAACGGTGATGCTTTTACGGGAACAATGCAGAGCCTTGCAATATCCGATGTAACGGCAAAGGAAATACTGGAAGACCTGCCCGAAGATTTATCCGAAGAGCGAAAGCTTATCGTGAAAAAAGCGTGCTCACTCGTTGGTAAGGTAACATACTTTTGGGGCGGGAAGTCATCGTGCATAGGTTGGGATTCTGAATGGGGCAAGATGAAGACTGTAACAGCAGCAGGAAGTGTGACTACCGGCAAAACAAGACCGTTCGGACTTGATTGTTCGGGCTTTGTCACTTGGGTATTCATCAATGCCGGATTCTCCGAAAGTTACATAGGTCACGGTGTTGGAAATCAGGCGGCAAAGGGTGTTCGCATAACGTGGGATGAAGCCGAACCGGGTGACCTCGCGGTATATTCCGACAACTCACACATCGGCATAGTAGCCGGACGTAAAGACAACGGATACCTTCTCGTCATCCACTGCAACGCAGGTGCGAACAATGTGGTGATAACAGACGAAGAAGGTTTCGGATGGGCGGTGAAGGTAATGGATTAAAGTGATTACTATGGGAAATGAGTTTAATCAAATGATGGTATCATCTTTTTTTATTTTACTTGGTTGCATTCCGGTTTCATTCTTAATGAAACGAGCAAAATACTTCACATCACGGAAACCTGACATTTCGGATACTTCTTCGATTGAATAATATCCAGAGTGCAGAAGTTCACAGGCATATTCCAGTCTGAGGGAACTTATGTATTTCAGTGGCGAAATAGAAAAACGCGCGGTAAATGCTCTTCTGAAATAACTTTCGCTTGTGCCGAAAATTGCAGAGAGTGATGGAATGGATAAGTTGCTTTCTCTAAAGTGGTCGTGAATGTAATTTGAAATGAATGCAAGTCTGTCTTTCTCGGAATTGTTGTTGTGCTCAAGTGAAAGTGCAAGTTCAGAGCAAATACGATAAAAGTCGGCATACGCGTTATTTCTTCCGCTCGGCTTTGCGGAGAGCCAGCACGAATAAAGCGATGCAAACATTTCTTTTAAAAGAGGTGCATTGTGTGGATGCAAAACCGTTATTTCGTTTGGTAAGGGCGTATCGGTATCGAAATGAACAACGTATAGGTGTTCGCTACCATGATCAAGTGTGTATTGCATGCCTTTCGGCACAAAGACAATATCATTGCTGCTTGCGTAAATTCTCCTATTTCCATTTATGAAAGTGGCATCTCCACGTAGTCTGAAAGAGAGCGCGTGGAATGGACGGATTTCTGAATTTCTGATGTTAGAATTCCAGTGCAGATCAAGTGCGGTAAGTATTTTTACATTTGCAAGTTCGTTTGTGAACATAGATATCACCTCGCATATAACGTTACCATCCTTTGAAGTAAAAGTCAAGAATAGTTCCGAAAAATCCACATTTTTGTTGCGAAACGTGAGTTTACTTGTAGCTCTGCCGGATATATAATAAAGTAAAATCCACAACTATAAGGAGAGATTAAAATGGCAATTAAACACACAGCAGTAAGTTACTACGGCTTAAACTACGTAGAACACGCAAAAGAAGACTTCAAGGAAATGATAGAACACGGGTGCGATACCGTCATTCTTGCAATTACGGAATTTGATATCGACTTCTGGTTTCCGAATATCAACAACATCGTAAAAGCGGCACACGAGCTTGGGCTTCGCGTTATCGCGGATACATGGGGTATCGGCAAATACTTTGGCGGTGAGCAGGTAAGTTTGTTCTTACAGAATAATATCCACCACCGTCAGGTTTCTGCATACACAGGCGAGGTACTCAATGCCGCTTGCTTTAACACAAATTCCTTCCGCGACTATTTCAAGAACATCTGCCTGCGTCTTGCGCGTGAAACAGAGGTTGACGGCTTTTTCTGGGACGAGCCGCATTATGCATACCCGAAGTCATACGCATCCATCACAGGCGGTGCGGGTGATGACTGGGCTTGCCGTTGCCCGGAGTGTATGAAGAAGTTTGAGGAATACTACGGCTATGAGATGCCGAAATTTATGAACGACGACGTAAAGCAGTTCCGTTGGCGTGAAGCTCTCTTCACACTTTCAGATACATCAAAGGCACTTAAAGAGCTCAACCCGAATCTTGAGATTACCTGCTGTGTCCACGCAACGCTCAATTCTTACTATGTAACAGAGCTTCGCGGATATGACAACTGGGAAATGGTCGGTGCGTGCCCGTACTTCGACGTTTTCTCAACAACAATCATCAACTGGGATCTTCCGGAAAAGTTCTTCCGCGAGATTACCGAGAGAACCGTTGCTATTGCAAAGAAATACGGCAAGGAGTCTGAGCGCTGGCTTATGGGCTATAATAAGCGTCCTGACGATTTTGCACAGATTGACAAGGTTGTTGATATGTATGAAGACCTCGGTGTTGACCGTCTTGCAACGTGGACTTACCGCGGCGGTTACGGCACATCTGTTGCCGCAAAAGACCCGATTGAGCTTTGGGATAACATCGGAAGAAATTACAAGAGAGTTCTGAAAAAATGATTTTTGAAGATTATCTTGAAAAAACAACTTCTGTGTTAAACAAAATTAAGGAAACACAGAAGGATAAAATCCTTTCTGCGGCGCAAATGGTATCGGAAACGATAAAGCGTGACGGAATAATCTACATATTCGGATGCGGTCATTCTCATCTCATAGCGCTCGATTGCTTCTATCGCGCAGGCGGGCTTGCAAACGTCAGCGCAATGCTCGATACTGATTTGATGCTTCACAACGGTGCGGCAAAAAGCAGCAAGATGGAGAAAATGAGCGGCATTGCGGAAAGCATATTTGAAAGATACTGCCTGACCGATAAGGATATTCTCATAACAGTATCAACCTCCGGCAAAAACGCTGTTCCGGTTGAAATGGCAAAGACGGCGACAAAGAACGGCATAAAAAATATCGCCGTTGCATCAAGTTCCTACTTTGCGGATAAAAAGGACGCAGATATGTTATATGAGTGCGCCGATATGTATATCGACAACTGCGTGCCTCACGGCGATGCGGTTATGGATATATCGGGATGCGATACAAAGATGGGCAGTGTTTCAACCGCCGCAAGCTCATATATATTAAATTCCGTTCTTCTTGAAGCCGCAGAGCTTGCCGCAAAGGACGGTGCGGAGATTCCGATATATATGAGCGGAAATATTGACGGCGGTGCGGAGTATAATAAGGCACTTATTAAAAAGTACCTTCCGAGAATAAAGCATCTGTAAGGTGAAGTGATATGGCAAAAATATCGGTTGTCGGCATTTGCGGAAACTCAATTTTTATGAACGTTGACCACTTCCACGAAAGCGGAGAGACACTTGCTGCCGAAAGCGTTTATGAGGAAATCGGCGGCAAAGGCATAAATCAGGCAATTGCCGCATCACGAATGGGAGCCGAAGTTTCGTTTCTCGCCGCAATAGGTGATGACCGCGACGGTGAAAAGTGCAGACAATGCGCAAAGGAAAACAACATCAAAGGCATATTCAAAACAAAGGATAAAAAAACAACCTTTGCGTGTATCCTTACCGATAAGCACGGAGAAAATCGTGTTACGGTTTACCGCGCCGCAGAGCTATCACCGGAGGATGTTCTTGAGTTTGAATGCGAAATCGCAGAAAGCGATCTGCTGCTTCTGCAACACGAAGTACCTGCAGAAGTAAACGAAGTAGCGGTAAAGCTTGCGAAAAAGCATAACGTGAAAGTAATCTTAAATCCCGCACCAATCAGGCAAATTTCGGATGATATTGCAGAAAGAGTGTTCGCAGTAACACCCAATGAGCAGGAGCGGCAGGCAATAGACATAAGCAGATTTCAAAACTGCATAACAACGCTCGGTAGCCGTGGGTGCAGTATAAACGATGAAATGTTTATTGAAAGCATAAAGGTGGACGCTCTTGACACCACAGGTGCAGGAGACACTTTTAACGGTGTACTTGCAGTCTGCATTGCAGAGGGAATGGATTTGAAAACCGCTTGTAGATATGCTGTGACAGCATCAGGTTTAAGCGTCACAAAAAAGTATGTATTAAACTCAATTCCAACAAGAAAAGAAATAGAGGAGAAAATGAAAAATGAATGATTTCGGATATTTTGAATCCTTGCTCAAAAATTTCGAGCAGGTAAACAGCACCCAGTCCGAGAATATCAAAGCGGCGGCATCGCTTATGTGTGATGCAATTGCAAACGACCGCCTTATCAATGTTTTCGGAGGCGGCGGACATACAACCCTTCCGGTTGGCGAGATGTTCTTCCGCGCAGGCGGTCTTTCCTGCATTAACCCGATTATGGAAACAGGTCTTTCTGTATTCAATCAGGCGCTTAAATATCTTGAGCTTGAGAGAACGGTAAATTACGGCAGTGCTATTTTAAAGTACTATGATTTGCGAAAAGACGATGTTCTTATTATCTTCCACAATATCGGTATCAATCCTGCGACGATTGATGCGGCAGAAGAGGCAAAGAAGCGCGGCGTTAAGATTATCGCAGTATCAAGTGAAGCGTGGCAGAAAGAAATGCCGGAGGATCATTTCATCCGTCATCCGAACAAGAAAAATCTCTTTGACTATGCAGATGTCTGCATTGAGGACTTTAATCCAGTCGGCGATGCTGTCGTAAATGTTCCGGGACTTGACACGCCTATCGCACCGGTTTCAAATATCATCGACTTCTACATTGCGCATCTTCTTGAAATTGAAACCGTTAAGCAGTGTATCGACCGCGGTATCACACCGCCGGTATGGTCGAGCGCAAACACGCCGGGTGGCGATGAGAAGAATGCAAAATATCTTGAAAAATATCGTCCCAGAGTAAAAATGTTATAAAAGGAGCTGTTAATGATGAATAAACTTCAGGAAAAACTTGATTTTCTGCTCGAAAAGTATTCGGTAGAGAAAAAAGCAGTATTAAAAAATGAAAAAACAGTTGTAATCGACGGAAAAGAAATTCCGATTCTTTCGCACAGAAGTGAGAGAAGATTTGTCGAGCTTAAAAATATCGTAAACAACGGCACACTTGTCGGTGTAAGCGTAATGCGCGTCGCAAGAATAGTTGAGAGCGGAAAAGACCTTTATGAAGCCCTTTACCGTGAGCTTGACCTCTGTCAGTTTATATTGCAGAGAAAAATAAAATCTATAACCGTTATGGAAAACGGAAATGTAATGAACGCTATTGCAACAACCGAGGATGGCGTTGTCTGCACGATTGAAATTTCGGCTACACTTGCAAAAGGCGAAATTGAAAAGGATAAGCACGAGATTATTTCACAGCGCGGTATCGCTTGCGATGTTGTCGTTGATGCACAGCTAAAGCAGGATTCAATTTATGTGTTCGGTAGCGAGAACAAGAAATATACCGATGTTGATTTTGAGCTTTACGGTCTCTCAATAGATGAAATTGCAATTGTAAGAGCGGCGTTCTCCGTTGCTCAGAATAACACTTCCGATGAAATGGTTTCCGCGGACGAAAATCTTTGTAAGCTTGTTGAGATGGCAAAGAAATCTGCACAGAGCGGCGAAAGAGAGGTAATGTAATTATGAAGCCTTTAAAGATTGCTATGATGAGCATGACCCACGGTCATACAAGGAAATATTATCAGGTGCTCAAAGAAAACCCAAAGCTTGATTGGGTTGCGGTGTCAACAGCGAATGATGATGTAAAGAAAATCTTCCTTAACAGCGTTGACGGTATTCCGTGCTACGACAGCGAGCTTGAAATGCTCGATGCGCATCCTGAGATTGAAGCTGTTGTTCTTGCCAGTGAAAACAGCGATCATCTTCGTCAGATGAAGCTTTGCGCAGAACGCGGAATTCATATTCTTTCTATGAAGATTCCGACCTTTGATATGGATGAATATGACGAGATGATAAAGCTCGTTGACGAAAATAATCTCGTTTGTCAGATAGAGCTTGAAATGCATTATAACCCCGTTATCGCAAGGCTTAAAGAGCTTGTAAAGAACGGCGAAATCGGAAAAATTAAGTCATTCAATGCAACAAACATCACGCTTTCTCCCGTGTGGGCATTTCCGTGGCAGGGTGTTCCGGAAAAGAGCTACGGCAAGCGCGTAAGCATAAAAGACGGAGATTCCCGCTTCCGCGGCGGCGCACTCTGTGATCATCCGCACATTTTTGATATGATAAGGCATATGACCGGAAGCGATTTTGAAAGTATTTATGCAGAAGTTGCTCCGAATATCCGCCCTGATATTGAGGAAGAGGATATGCTTTCCGTTATCGGAAGAATGAAGGATGGCACGATTTTCTCTCTTGACCCGTCATGGTCAAAGATGGAAGAACGTCTTCCTGTTCCGGGTCCCGGCTGGGAAGTTTTCCCGAAGCGTATGGAAGTAAACATCACTCTCAACGGTGAAAAGGGAACTGTTATGGCGGATTGCTTTGGTCCGAACGTATACCACAACGGATGCCCGAATGACCGCTATACTGTTCAGTACACATATTTTGACGAGTGGGTTGGTCTTATCGACGAGTTTGTTGACAACATCAGAAATAACAAAACTCCGCTTATAAATCTCAAGTGGCATAAGAGAACGATTGAGGCAATGAACGCAGTTTATGAAAGCATCACAACAGGAAAAACTGTAAAACTCTGATAGGAATGATGAGTATGAATTTTAATGCTTTTTTTAAAGGTCTCGGCTTAAAAACACCCGATAAATGCTTTGAGGGCACTTTTTTTAGTGTCCTTGAAGAGTATCAGAAAGACGGTGTGTTTTTTCTCGATTCTGAATATATTGATTATATAAATTCTTTTGAAAGCTGCATTTCAAATTGCATTGACGATGTAAAGCGCGCTGCAAAAAAGATACTTGAAAGGGAAACTCTTGCTGTGTATGCGCTGTTTCTGTATCACGCAATGCAGAAGCGAAAAAGCTTTATGGAGCATATAAGCGAGTTTGAGTTTCCGGAAGGAGACGAAGCAGAGCTTGACCTGCTTCCGTTTATTGTTATTATAACGGCAATTCCGGAGCTGTATAAAAGCTTGAAAAAACGCGGAGTTCCGGACGATATTATTTCCCAAACTCTGCGCCAGTTTGAAGACTGCGTGTATCTCACAGAGGAACGCACCGGCAGACCGGGCTACCTCAAACGCTATTTTGACCATATGCAGCTCTATGTTGATGAGAAGATACTCAACATCGGAAGACTTCGCTTCCAGATGGTGCCGGAGCTTGAAAGTAACATTACTGTCCTTGAAAACAAAGCAGGAGAGCTTGCCGTTCTGTTTGACGGTGCCAAGATAAATTCTGCCGGCATGCTTTTGGGCACACCACCGGAAGAAGATAATAAAAAAAGCTTCCGCGCTGATGTCGTAGAGACGGAAGACAGCTTTTTCGGGCTTTGTGCGGACTGCATGGGAAATTGCACAGCTGAGCCTTCGGAATACCCGAAAAGTGAATGGCAGTTGCTTTTAAAAAAGGGTGATCCGATTCTCTCGGTGCATATCCCGAACAAGGGGGCGCTGACTAAAGAGGCGTGCGAACAAAGCTATGCGCGCGCACGCGAGGTCTTTAAAGATTGTTATCCGGAATTTGAATATAACGCATTTCATTGTCATAGCTGGATGCTTGATGCAAAGCTTCGTGAATTTCTTCACGAGAGCTCAAATGTCCTTGCGTTTCAGAAAAAGTATACTTTGTATGCAGGCGAAACGGAAGGAATAGATGTTTTCAACTTTGTGTTTAAAATGCAGTACACAAAAGAAGTCGATTACAACAGCATACCCGAAGATACAAGCCTTCAGCGAGCGCTGAAAAAACTGTACCTTGACGGAAAATACATTTATGAATACGAAGGGGTATTTTCATCGTTTGCAAAATAATCATTACATAATGTTTAAAACGCAAAACCCGTGGGAGTGTTTGTTGACTCCTACGGGTTTCTTTGTATAAATCTTGCAATTGTTGGGTTTGTTCCCCTTGCACATTTATTTACTGCTTTTTAATGATTTTATATACTCTGATGGAGACATTCCGGTTTTGTTTTTGAAGAACTTGGAGAAGTACGCTGCGTTTGAAAAACCGAGACGTGCAGCGATTTCCGCATAACTAAGTGACGTGTTGCACATAAGATCGATTGCTGCTTCAAGCTTCAGTTGATTAAAATATTGCATCGGGGCACAGGTGTGCTTTTTATAAAACAGCTTTCGTATTTTTGCAACGCTTATGAGAGTTGCTTCCGAGAGCTCATTTACCGTAAGAGGTTTATCTATATTGCGTTTTAAATAACTTATAAGTTCATCAAGCTTCTTATCGTCCGGAAACCTATAGATCGCTGCATTGATAGAGTTTTCTTCTGTGAGATACAAATCAATGAGGAACAGCTCAAACAGATTTTTAAACTTCTGTAACTCAAGCGGATTTGCACGGGAATGAAGAGAGTTTCCAATGGTATAACCTTTTTGCGGAATATTTTCAAGAAGACGAAGTCCGATTGCAACAACTTGCTCAAGCTGTTGTGTTTGCCTGCCGTTAAGAGTTATAACACGGTTATAAAGCTTGTTTATGTCCGAAAAATCGACATCAAAGGTGATTGTATAAACAATTGCATTGGTTGGCAAATGATTGGAATGTTCTGAGTTTGGGGAAAAGAATAATATCTGACCTGCATTTAATGTGTACATTTTGTTGTTCAGCACAACAGTATATGGTGGTGAACCCATAGGGAGATAGGTTAGCTCTGCGAATGAATACGAAAAAATGTGCTCTGTTGCACATGAGTGCATATTTGCATGGTAAATAGAAAAAACAGAGGTTACCGAAAGTGGCGAAGGAAGAGTGTGGCGCGCAATAGAATTTTCCATTAAATCCCATCCTTTCTATGATTTAGATGTCATGGCTCATATTTTACAACTTTTATCCTATTTTGTCCATAGATTATCAAAAAAATTTGTATTAAAATTAAAATAAATATAGTAGGAAGAATAATCGAAATGAACAAAAAACATAGGTTCGAAGTGCGATGAAAAGCGATTAATAGAAAGGGGTATGGTATGAAAAAGGATGTAGTATTAAACGGAGTTCAGATTGGTGAACACGGTTTTGTTCCGGAAAAGATAATCGAAGAGATTAAAGAACGCTGTGTTGACTATGGCTTCAATTTTGTTTCTCTCAGACCACGAGGAGATGCATTTCCGCAGGAATACTTTGTGGAATGGGCAAAATACCTTGCAGAAAATAAAATTTACTTCATACATAACTATGTTACACAGCATCCGCCGGAGGGAATGGAATGCCGTCTCACAGAGGAGACAATTGCAAAGATGCGTGAGGTCGCAGGTGAGTATTACCTTGGTGAGCTTTTCGGCGAAACAGGAAGTCAGTTTGCTTGTAAGCTTCCGGGATATTATGTTGACCGCAAAGGCGTAAATGAAATGAATCGTGTAGAAGCAGAAGAATATGATATGTCAAAATATATCGACCGATTCCGAAACTTCCGACTTAAGCGATACGATGATATGAAATCGGCATATGAAGGATTCATTTCAGTTTTGTCAAAGTTTACAAAGATAAGCAAAAGACTCGGAACACCAAAAACCTTCTGCGTTGAAGCAAATGCCTTTGCAAAGCATAATGCAGCAGCGGGGATCGATATTCCGATACTTGAAATATGCCCGGGAAATCCCGATGTTCTTGTGTCATTTTTCAGAGGTGTTGCTAAAGCGTTTGATTCCGAGCGTTGGGGAACGTTTGTTGCTCACGAATGGTATGGCGGTCTTCGCCACGATGACCCGCTCAAGATGAAGAGACTTGAGCTTACATACAAATATGCATACCTTGCAGGCTCACAGATGTTTTTGCTTGAAAGCGGAGATTCGGGAGTTGACGGCTATGGCATGAAGCTCGATGAAGATTCTGAGGTCTGTCAGAATTATAAGCGTGCTCTTCGTGAAATGGGTGAGTTCATAAGAAAAGAAGAACGTCCTGCAGGCGGACCGAAGGTAAAGGTCGGCTTTATATCGGGCCTCTATGATGGTTGGGCAGGCAAATGGGGAAGAAGTTGCCTGTATAACCAGTTCTTTCGCGAAGAATGGGGCTATGGCGACCCTGAATACTCGTGGAAGATGCTCTTTGAGCTCAACGAAAAGAGAACATGGGCAGAGCCTGAAAACTATGGTGAATACGATACATCTGCATATCCTGCATACGGTCTTTACGATGTTGTTCCGATAGAGACAGATGTTGAGCATCTTTCAAAATATGACTACCTCATTTTTCTCGGTTGGAACACAATGACCGAAGAGAATATGAAGAAGCTCACGGAATACGTCCGTCGCGGCGGTCACCTCGTTATGAGTGCAGCGCATCTCAACACGCAGACACAGAGAGACGGGAAATATATTCCGATAGACGATGAGCTTATCGAAGAGCTTTTCGGTAGCCGTCATTTTGGTGAAATACGCAGAACGGTAAACGGAGTAAAGTTCCGCTATGATTCTCTTGATGAAAGAATTAAATATCCGAGATATTTAAAGAACGGTTGCGATGCAATGTTCTCGGCAGGTTATGCAGATTATCTCCACTTCGCACCGCTTGACGGAGAAACGATTGCATACCTTGCAGACGGATTTGTTGAAAAGCCGTTTGACTTTCCGGCGGTAATTGAAAACAAAGTCGGAAAAGGCGTTGCAACGCTCTTCACAAGCATAAACTATCCGGGAAATCATTCAGTTTATTACTCTTACCGCGCAATAGTCCGCGAGATAATCTCGGCAAGCGCAAGAGAGTGCGACGTCAAGGTTATCGGAAGCGACCGTGTGCGCTACAGCGTATATGAGGGCAATAAGATGTATCTGCTCAATACCGATTATGATATGCCGGTAAAGGTGAAAATCATATTTGGCGATAAAGAACAAGTGATAGAGCTTGAATCCCTCGAGCTTCGCAGCATACAGCTGTAAAAAATACAATCGCGAAAGCGGTTTTTAATATAAATTAAAACCAAAGGGGATATCCCCTTTGTAACGTGTGCGAACACGTTACAAACCTGCCTTAACCGGCAAAAAAACAAAAATTTTGGAGGTATTTAAAATGATGAAAAGATTATTATCAGCAATTCTAACCCTCGCATTAGTTTTATCCCTTATCCCCGCAGTATTTGCAGCAGATACTGCGACACCCGCACAAGAAACATATACGTTTAATGTTGTTACTGGACACACAAAGTTAGTCAGCGCAACTAACACAGGATCATACACAAAAGAACGTCCTGTTGGCAACGAAACATACTATCTGCACAAGGACTATGCTGATAGCTACGGTTCTCGTAAGTGGCGTTTACTTGATGCAAGCGATGA
>JAZQFJ010000080.1:0-10241 GCA_045539475.1 Eubacteriales bacterium
AAACTTATTATATAACAAACAAGTCCATCTATTTTTCGCGCACACCATAAGCTTGTGCCGCTAACTCGGACGTCATCCGATAGTCGATAAACGTTCTTCTCATAAAGAAGATTCGTAACTGAACAAACTCTTACTCACAAATTACTGAAAACTAAAATCTTGACGATTCATAACCCATAAAAACACATCCAAAAATTCAGTAACTTGTTTGACGACTTAGGATTTAACCGTATCATCATCCTGTCACTTTTTTCTGCTTTTGCTCCATCACGCTTGATTTCTCAATCTACGTTGTGGCAGACAGGCTCTTAAAGTTCTTCTCAGTATTTAACTGATGTAAAGATACATACCAGTCACCCGATATGCACAGTTTTTACTCTGCTGTTCTTGACCCAAGCCGATGCTCAGCATGGTCGCGAAATTCTGGATTCCGTGTCCCTCGCTCTGGAGGTTTCCCAATTCATCCAACATAAATCTTGTTTTATAAAGGGGTTTTTGATTCGATTTCGTCATATAAGACTTATCAAAATTAAGGTCTACCAACTGTTTGATGAGAATTAATATCAGTTTTGCATATTTCCAATATGTTATCGACAAACTTTTTATTTTATCTTCTGTATCACTACAATACAGTTCGGCGTAACTTTTTGCCACAAGCTCTACGCTTGTACCATCCGACAGAGAGGACTCTTGGACAGATTATATTCTGTATTATCCCAAATACAGGTTCACCGTCTACGCTCTGCGGCTGACTACGCTTTTAAACGCAGCCTTCGCACTCGGATTACGGAACGACCCGCATCCCCGCTTAATTCCTCTCTAATAATCCACGGTCTACTTGATGGTTTCCCCGTGGACGACTTTTATCGAGTATTGAACAAATAATCGCGAACGTCGGACAAATCCTGATTCCAGAAAACTAAATAATTGAGATTATTTTTTTCTGCAATAGCCTTCTTCATCAAATCACGTTCTGTCCATACGTAAATGGCTGCATGATAATAACGAGAGCCTTTCTGCTGTGCTCTTTTTGTCCACACAGTCAACTTTTGCAAATCATTATCATCATTTTTATTGAACCAATGCCCGCCATGACTCCAATGAGCATTTAGTTCAATAAACAAATCAGAAGATTTTATATAAAAATCACAAGCAAACGGATACCTTGTATCGGCATCATACTGGCAAAACACATCATCTTTACCAAAGACATCAATCAACAAAGACTTCATCGTTTCTTCAGGTTTTGAAGTATTAAACGTACCATTTTTACGTTTTGTCTCCCAAGATTTGTGCACAATCTCAACCCACTCTTCATCCGAGAAAACGACATGGGGAACACCGTAGCGCCGAACAAGACCTTCCTTCAATTTTTGACGACGCTCAGCATCTATGTATGACCTGGCACGTTCACGACCAGCTTCGGTCTGCATATAATGCATTCCATAAGCTGACACATAGCCATTCGCAACTTTATCCTGCATTTCCTTAGAAGACATAAGCTCACGAAGCATCATTCTGCCCTCTTCCGATTGTGTCCAAAAATCGGTACCGTATCGTTCCTGACACGTCGCCTTCATAATCGGCAGCTTTTCATTCACAATCAAATCATGCAATGATTGACGCCCTTCATCGGAAGCCGCCCAAGTTGTAGCACCATATCGCTTTACACAAGTCTCAGACTTTTTCTGTTTTACATCCTCACGATGCGCAACATTGTTTTTACCACTGCGCTTCGCTCCACCAGCAGCATTAGCGCACTTAGGACAATTATGACCAAGCGTCACATGAGAATGTGGCGTTTGCATAAATGAACCATGTATAGGACAAATAATTTCCACAGGAACGTCTTTGCGTTGATAAACAACTTTCGAATAGTCATACTTATTGCCATGGATAGCCTGCGCTCTATGAACAAACACATCCGTGCCTATTTTCGTACGATTGCGTCCACAAATTGGACAACCTTGTCCTTGCAAATGTTTATTAGGCGTTTTTTCAAATGGACCATGTTCACGACAAACAATCATCACTTTTTCAGATGATTTAACATATCGTACAAAACCATAATCATACTTGTTATCATAAATTTCATTTGCTTTCTGAATAAATTCATCTTGATTTGTTATTCTTACCATTATGCGTCATTCCTTACGCAACCGTTTCATTGTATAAATCATAACACACATTCACATATTTGTCAACACTTCAAATCAAATGCGGAGGTGTTACGAGGAACACCATCTTCGGTTTCTCACTATAGCGAACCTGTGTTTGGATAATAACATTACTGTTAAATTCCTTCTTCACAGGATTCTCACTCATAACATCTTGTATCTTCTTAATCTTGAACGTTGATTTATGTTTTCTGAAAACCACTTCTTCAGAATCTCGCTTCTTGACCGGCTGCAGCTCAGTCAAGATGCCGTTCTTGACGATTTTATCGCCCAGAACAGGGTCGGTCATATAATACCGACCGTCCAAGGAAGTCTGATACGACTTCTTGAACTTAAAATAGAATGTCTTTGACAACATTCCCGTTTGAGGATTGACCAAACGCAAACGGACATAAGCGATATCAGAGGGATACTTCCCTTTGAAATAATACTTTGCCCAACCTTCACGTGTCACCAAATCCTCATGTTCGAAATCCTTGCCCATCGGTTCCTTAAACTGAGCGTCTGAGAAAGAGTCCCACTTCGCCTGCATACCCGTCAAATGATAACGCTTCAAGAAATCAGGGTCGAACCTCACGCCGAAACAGCGAGGGAACGACAACGACGCAAAATCAACATTCTGCGACAAACGACCTGACGTCAATGTCGAGATCGTGGGGTCGACGAAAAATGACATTGCCGTAATAGCAATTCCATAGACACTGGACATCATCTTTTATGGCGATAGGTAAGCGTTTGATATCATCTCCGGCTTTTCCCCCGCCCCACACCGTGCATGAGACTTTCACCTCACACGGCGTTCCATCAAAAGTATCGTGTCTGTTGTATGAATATAAAAACAAGTCTATGAATCTGCCAAAGGAACCTCAAAACAAAGATTACCCGACAATCATAGGCTTCCACCTCCAATATATTTGATATTACGATTATAACATATTCAAAACCAAATTTCAAGATACAAAAAATATTCGATTCCGAGGAGTTATCTTAACCCAACCACACGCTATTTTGTCCTAAAATGTCACAAAATGACACAAAACGCCCCCATAATCACCATAGGGGCGTCAAAAAACCGTCTAAAAATTTCCTCAAATCCTCTTTTTTAAAACAATCAGCGACTCAAACTCTCGCTTCTTGTGACCGTTTATTGAATCATCCCGTATATGATTTCACCATCAGCAGAATCCCTGCGAATTAGCTCTAAAAAGTCCAGACCGCCGAACGCCAGATAGTAGGTGTTTCCTTTACTGTCTGTCGCCAAAGCTTTGATGCCCGGTGTTTTCGATACCAGTTTGACCTTTTTCAAATCAGGGTCGACGCCCGCCTGCGTCATGGTCTCCATAACGCCTTGCGCGCGGGATTCGCTGATATGAAGCTCCTTTTGCAGCAATACTGCGCTGTTCTTCATTACTTCATCTTCTGTTGACCACTCCTGAGCGGATTCTGTCGTTGTCGTTGGAGCGGGCTGTTCAGCCTGCGCATTGTCGGAACAGCCGACAAATAAAAGCATAAGACTAATCAATAGCAGACAACAACATACATAACATCGTCTTCTCATATACAAACTCACCTTCGTTATTATTATTATAACTAATACCATAGGGTGTTATAACATTAACACAAAAACAACGCAATGTCAACATCAAGACAGCCGTCCCATATCAAATTATCAACATATGCTCTAAAGCGCTCAGATTTGCGCTACAGCGGGCTTTATTTAAAATAATATCAGGATACTATTTTATATAAAACGTGCAACACGGCTCAAATCTCGCGAAAAGAGGGCACAACAACAAAAAACCGAGGGATAAACCCTCGGTTCTTATAATAATATTTGATATCATCTATCGATTTCAAGCAACTGACGCTCGATAGCAGGAACATAGAACTTACTGTAGCCCAAACTGTTCGGATGAATACCGTTCGAACTGTCGTCGCCGTCCTCATGGATATAACGCATGAAGCAAGTGCTGCAATTACCGTCAAAACCGAACCTACGTGTGTCAGCGACATATGTCTTACCTTGACCGTAATCCTTTGCCCACATAACAGCCTTATCGCCGTACCACTTCTGCTCAGTAAGATAATCCTTACACCAGAAGAACATATTCATTTCCTGTGACTGAACGTAAATGATCGGCGCGTTTTTCATCTTACTGTTAGCCGCCTCGGAATCGTTACCTGTCAACAGGTTCATCGTTTTGATAAAAGCGGCGTTGTAAGAATTCTCAGTCGCGTAATACGACGGTTGAATCGTTCTCTTGTGACCATACTGCTGATGGACAGATGACGAAGTCCAACCGGAGAACTCATTCGGAGGATAATAACCGTACTCATATACATCGCCGGGTTTATTGGAATACGGGTTGATAGACGACAGGTGCATATCATTTGTACCACCGTTCAAAAGAATCAAATCAGCCTTTTGACCTTCTTTTATCGCTGCTCTTACCTGATTGGCAATATGAGATTTATAAGGAGCGTCGTAAGCAAACTGCCACTTAGCGGAAGACGCTGTGCTTGTATTCTTCGCAAGCTCAACACCCATTGTCGCGCCGGGATAAGAATAATCCCTATGCTTCATGCCGTACTTCTCACCAATAAATTCGCAAACACCATAGTAACAAGTATAATCATATCTCGGATATCGTTTATTAGTATAGTCATTACGAGATTTGTCAGGTAACGTGTCAGTATAATAATTAGAATTGGACGAATTGTAAGACGCTGTATTTGTCGGAACACCTCTGCCGTGCATAATACTGTCGCCAAAAGAGACAACAGTTTTGCCGTGCCAAGTCTCATAGAGCTTCAGCTCTTCCATCAAACGGTCCATCTCATCGGCGGAAACCAAACGATTCGGATACAGCTTGCCATAATAATCGGGTGTAAACCAACCGTAATAAGCAACTGTATTCATATTCGAATTCGTTGTATCCTTTGCGTAATATTTGTTTCCCGACTTTTTCAGCATTGAGACATCCATAGGTCTATCATAAGTCGTACATAAAGGCTTGGCAGAATAGCCGTAGGCGGCAACCAAACTGTTCGCGACAAACTGACGGGTACAAGCAGAGCGTCTCAGCGTAAGCAGACGCTCTTCAGTACCGCCGTATAGCTTAAGTGACTTTACCAAAGTCATCAAATCGGTATCGGTTTTGCCGTCGGAAGAACGACGATCAACGCCGGGGCAATCGTCCCAATCAAAACCATCTGTATTCATAGAGGACAACAACGCATTATACCAGCCTGTCGCGTCCATCGTATTCGGACGATTCTCAAGCTTCTCATACTCGGCGCTCGGCATATAATAAGGCGTTATGCCCGCGCCGCTGAGCTTATATTTACCGTCTGTCACATAAACACGGTAAGCACGAGGTCTGGTATGGTCAGCATTCTCCGAATCCTCTTTCATTGTATGTGAAACAGAAGTACCCTTTACATCGGACTTAAGCGGACGCCATGTCGTCTCGCCCTCATAACGCATCTCAATCGCGTATCTCGGAGCACCAGTAACACCCTTCCATGAAATGCCATACTTATAATGATCGTCGCCCACCAAAGTGCTTTTTACAGCATTGACCTGCGGTGTATCATAATATTTTATATACCAACCTGTATGGTTAAAATCAGAAATGAAAGTCGATTGTGTTTTATTCACACAACGAATCGTATACGTATAACCGGAACCCGATTGTACATCACGGTCTACAAATGATGTATTCGCGGTTGTCGTCAGACGACGCCAATCCTTACCGTCCTTATAATAAACACGATATAATACATCTGAACCCATGCTATTCCATGAGAACTGTACACCGCCGTCAATCACCTCTATCGAAGAAAAAGAAGGTGTAGACAAGCTATATGCCGAAGCAGATACCGAAAGCGAAACCACGCAAGAAATTGCGAGAATCATCGCCAATAACAAAGAAATTCCCTTTTTCATAACACAAATACCTCTTCATAAAACTCTCATCATTTAATTGTTCGTACTGTATATTCAAGACCGGGCAAATAGTGGAAAGCTTCGCCTCGACCGTTATTGTGGACGCCTCGATGGTCTTCAACTCCGTTACTCACGCTGCCTTTAACAAAAATATAATCAGCCCACTTATACGCACCGGTAAAATCACCCCAATTGTAGGCGTCAAAACCGTAACAATTACTGTTCTTCTCTGCGGTTTCGATAATTCTTTCACCGTAATCACATTGGTTTTTCAAAGAACCGAGACCGGATTCATGCGCGCGAACCATTACAATAGGCGCTTTCTCCATCTGACTTTGCACAACAGAATTACCCTGAACAACCGAATCAGAATAAGGTGCCCTGTTACGAATCAAACTGATTGCCATCTGCATACCCTTCGTAAATGAACTCTCTCCGTCGTAATTCATCAACGTTCTCTGTTTCGGCCCGTAATAACTGTAAGCGCCGCTTCCGTCGGGAGCTGTCGTCCGCTTCCTACCGGAAAATTGATTAACAGTCGAATAACCGTAGTCCCAAACATTACCCTTGAAAAGGATATCGTCGAGATCGATGGAACTCATATGTAAATCATTGTCGCCGTTAACGAAAATCAAGTCAGCCTTTTGGCCTTCCTTTATTGCCGTCCTTACCTGATTAGCGACATGGTACTTATAAGAAGTATCCCCGTGGAACTCATATTGCGCACGGTTGTTTGAATCGCTGTTCCATGTAACACGAACACCCATCGTTGCACCGGGGAACGAATAGTCCTTATGCTTCATACCGTATTTCTCACCGAACATTTCGGCAAGACCTTCAATTGTCACGTTGTCGTAACGAGCGAATCGATGATTCACTTTATCCAGACGCATCGAATCAGGCAACGTATCAGCATAGTTCTTCGCGTATAAAATATTACCGGAACCATGCATAACGCTATCACCGAAAGAAACAAGCGTTTTGCCTCGCCATTTCTTATAAACAGCCAACGATGTTTTCAATTCATCGAAATCATCGGCAGAAATATGACCGTTCGGGAAAAGCTTACCGTAATAATCAGGCGTGAACCAACCGTAATACGCAACCGTATTCAAGTTCTTATTCTGCGTATCGTTCGCATAATAATTATTTCCTACCTTTGTTAAACGAGAGGCGTGATTCGAATTCATGAAATCACGACCAACGTCATATACACAACTGATTGGATGGACTTTATATTTAAACGCGCGCATCATAGTATCCGCTACATATTGACGGCGTAAGCCTTCATATACATCGGAATCGCGCCAACCTGTCAAAATACCATATTCAACAGCCTTATCGTATGTCTGAGCGGTACTCCAACTGAAATCAACTTCGTAACCTGCAGCATCCATCAGCCATTTCAGCCATGTGCCACGACCATATACAGAACCCGACTTTCTCAATTTATAAGGAGAAACCGCAGCACCGCTTGCCTTACGTCCGTTTTCATCAACAGCGTAAACACGATACGCTCTTGCTCGCGTCAAATCCTTACCGACCTTTGTCGATGGATTGATATAATGAACATAACGTGTGCCCGTACAATTCTTAGCGACTGTCTGCCAGTTCGTTTCACCCTCATAACGCATCTCAACGTTATATTTCGGAGCGTTCACGTTCTTCCACACCAGTGTGAAATAACCCTGATCGTTGACGATATTCGCGTCCACAGACAAACAAGCGCTCGTTCCCATCGTCGGTGTATTATAATAATAAGCGCGCCAACCGGACGAATTAAAATCAGACAAAAAAGTGTCTTCATTATAATTCACAATACGAATCGTATAAATATACGACGTATTGTGATGAACATCCATCTCCATAAAAGATGTTCTTGCTGTCGTCACCATGCGATTCCATCCGTCTGAACCTTTATAATAAACTCGATAAAGCTCAGCGCCGGGGACAGGGTCCCACGTAAACCGGACACCGTGCTCCAATGTCTCAATCGTTTTAAACGTCGGCGTAGCGCATTTATAACTTGCGGCCGATACGGGAGAAACAAATGATAAACATGAAACGACGGATACCAACAAGACAACCGACAAAAGCAAAGACAAAACTCGCTTACTTCGCATGGTAAAAAACACATCCTTCATAAAATATCATATAGTTCTATAATTTACACATACAGTATATCACAAAATCAAAATTTTACAAGAGAAAAATTGCCCGACACAGAAAAAACAGCCGCAGGGCTGTTATACCCTGCGGCTTCATCCTCGATCAATATTCTCGATTAACGGAAAAACGTACCGTTGACGTTGAGAGAAACAACATTTATTCTGTTGACACCGAAAGGCCATTTGCTGTAATTCTCAGTCTTAGCGTTACTCAGACCTGACGCGATAAAACAACAATCCCAGTAAGTATGTGTCTTATCGGTAGGACGACAAGTGAAGTAAGACCTGCCCGAATCATCGATACAGTCATATTTGTCCGCAATAGCGGTCAAATCAAGAAGACGATAACCCGAACCTACTGTTGCTGAACCGCTGTCCAAACTCGGAACAGCCACCCAATCATTTTTCGTGAAATCACGCACATACATTTGGGGATTACCGCCCGATTCAGTAGAACCTTTATAAGAATCGCCAACTCGCGCAGAATAAGCGAGCGTCACTCTGCCCCTATCGCCGCCGCAATCTCTGTAATCATTCGTCGAAACTTCATTTGAGACATGAACATCATAAGGACGATTCCATGTTGCCTGTACCCATTTATAATTCGTCAACGCGGTTTTGTCAGCAGAGTCAAAGCCTCTGACGGCGAAATAAAAACGAATACCCGTGCTCTCAGGCTCAGCCGCAAAAAGCTGATCGCTCTCAGACTGCCCTTTCGAACAAGAAAGCGCTTCCAAGTCGGCAAAAGGACTGATACCATCGAGCGGAATATAAGCACTCTTCCACTTATTTGCGTCAGACGCTGTCACCGTTGCGACGCGAGTAATCTTTGCGTTCTTCGCCCAACGATAGTAAATACGATAATTTGTGACTCCGCTTACGGGCTTAAACTTGACATTCACACCGCTGTCAACCGCAGAAACAAATTTACTCTCAGGAGCATCCTTCAACGTCGCGGCTGCGGTTGCTGTTGCTGTTGAAGTCAGCACACCGGTTGTGACAAAAGCGGACACCGCCATAACAGCGGCAAGTGCGACACTTGCTAACCTTTTGAATTTCACAATAACAACACTATCCTTTCGTAGATAAAAATTTACGAAAAGCGCTCTCATACTCTTCTATTTTATAATAGCATGACAAGAAACATTTGTCAATAAAACCAGTAATAAACTTTATACAAAATATCACCGTAATAGCGCACAGCGGCATTCGCTGACAAAAACATCGAAACAAAAATTTTCGGAAACAAAGACACCGGATTGTTACGCAAAACAACAGGTAAATTTTTTGATAGCTTCGAAACAAACCTCGCGTCATCAATAATACCGTCGATAAAGAAAACACGAGGGACATCCAAAAGCAAAGTCTCCGACTGCCAGAGTCTTCTGACGATGTTCATATCGACGTTCTCTTTCTTCGAAAACGATAACAAAACATTGATATCCTTACCAAAACGCTGACGTACAATATTCCACAAACGATGTGTTCTCAACAAACCGATTGAATCGATATCAAAAAGCAAAGTCACATGCGCTCCTGAAAAAATATCGGGCTCAATGAGACACTCAATATCGGAACCGGCGTCGCAACAAAAAAACCGAAATAAAATACCATCAGCGGAAACACTGAACTCATTTGACTTCAAAATCTCACCCGAATTAAAAACAACACAAGAGCGTAAACGTGACGGAATCGCACTATATAACGCATACCGCATATCCATCACCTGCATCGCGGACTGCTTTTCTGCCGAATCGATAAAAACAATTGTTTCTTTCCGCAAACACTCTTTTTGCATAAACACACACCTTTCTGTTATAATCTCACAAAAACATTTATACAAATTATAACATACGATTCACGAAATTGCAAGAAAAAAACCCTCGAAAATGAGGGTTCTCTCATAAAATTATTTATAAACCTTACGGTTATATATATCACTCATTC
>JAZQFJ010000081.1:0-56332 GCA_045539475.1 Eubacteriales bacterium
ATGGGATGGACTATCCTACTTCTAAGGCGGGACTTATGTTTGGTCTTACAAAATCCATTGCACAGTTTGGTTCAAAATACGGAATACGTTGTGTTTGTGTATCACCCGGACCTGTATTAACACGCGCTGCTATGGCGAATATGAAAACCCTGTTAGGCAGAGCAGCCCAACCGCAGGAAATAGTTGATTTATGCTTGTTCTTAGCGTCAGATAAAGGTCAGTTTATAAACGGAGAAAATATTATGATAGACGGCGGAAGAAACGCGATGGGGCGGTGGCATTAATATGAAAGGGACGTTTTTAAACCGGGATAAAGCTCTTCTCACCGTTATGGTCCAGGCTGATAATCCGGACAGAATAAAGGAGCTTGTGTCAAAATCCGTTCCAGAAGGTGCTGAAGCCTTCGGAATGCAATTTGAGAAGATGAAGAAGGAGTTCAGAAGTTCTGATACATACAGGGGGCTTTTTTCGTTCGCAGAAGGCAGACCTGTTTATGTAACAAACTACCGCGGTGTGGAAAACGAAGGGAAAAGTGATGAGGAGCTTGCTGAAGAGCTAATCGAGCTTGCCGATTGCGGTGCAACGCTTTGTGATGTTATGGGAGATCTCTTTGACAGACAACCCGACGAAATAACGTTTGACAAAGAAGCAATAATGCGACAGAAAGAGCTTATTGCTTCTTTGCATGAAAAAGGCGCAGAGGTTTTGATGTCGTCGCATATATTCAAATTCACACCTGCCGAAAGGATTGTTGAAATCGCGCTTGAGCATCAAAGGCGCGGCGTGGATATCTGCAAAATAGTTACGGGTGCCGACTCTGTGGAGGAGCAGCTCGAAAATCTTAAAATCGCCAATATCCTCAGAAAAGAGCTGGAAATTCCTTTTCTGTTTTTATCTGTGGGCGAATGCCGCATACTGCGGAGAATCGGCGGTGAGCTTGGCTGCTGTATGTATTTGTGTGTGTACGAATACGACGAGCTTGCAACACCCGCGCAGCCGCTTTTGAAAAGCGTTAAGGCAATAAGAGATGATTTTTTCATATGAAAGGATTGGTTAAGATGAAAGCAATACTTGTGAACGACGATAAAACTCTGCGTTGGGCAGATGTTCCAAACCCTGTTATTAAGGATGATGAGGTGCTCGTTAAAATTGCCGCAGCGGCGGTAAACCGCGCGGACCTTATGCAGAGAGAGGGAAACTATCCGCCACCTCCGGGATGTCCCGAGTGGATGGGACTTGAAATTTCCGGCGAGATTGTCGAGGTGGGGAGCGAGATTCCAAAGCTGTCGGCCTGGAAGTGCGGAGATAAGGTATGTGCGCTTCTCGGCGGCGGTGGCTATGCCGAGTATGCCGCGGTAAAATATGATATGCTTATGCCGGTACCGGAGGGCTGCTCGCTGACTGAGGCAGCGGCGATTCCGGAGGCGTTTGCCACAAGCTATTTAAACCTCTTTATTGAAGGTCGCATAAAACCGGGTAATACGCTTCTTGTAACCGGCGGCAACAGCGGGCTTGCAAGCGTTATGATCCCTATGGCGCGCGCCTTTGGCTGCAGAACGGTAGCAACTGTCCGCGGCGCAGATAAGGCGAAAGCCATTGAGTCTTTCGGTGCGGATATTCTTATTGACACGAAGGCTGGAAAGCTTTCCGATGCGCTTTCACGCGAGGCATCGGCGGGCAGAACGATTGATGTTGCAATTGATTGTGTCGGCGGTGAGGATATGGGTGATTGCCTTCCGTATATGACTCACGGCGGACGCTGGATAATGATTGCCGCACTTGCGGGATTTGACACCCATATTGATTTGAAAAACATCTATGTAAGGAACGTTCGCATAATCGGAAGTACGCTGCGTTCACGCGCGCCGGAGGTTAAAGCCAAAATCCTTGCAGAGCTTGTAGATAAGGTATGGTCAAAAATCGAAAGCGGAGATATCCGCCCGACAATTTATAAGGTTCTTCCGATAACGGAAGCAGAAAAGGCGCATGCTCTTCTCTATAACAGCGAAAGCGTCGGTAAGGTTGTTTTGACGGTCAAGTAAGTCTTTTTAAAGCGGAATAAGAAGGAAAAACGTATCCCGAAGGTACTGTGCGTTCGGGATACGTTTTTATTAATATATATCTATTTCTGTCTGCTGGAACTTCAGAGGAGTTATATGGGTATACTGTCTGAAGGTTTTGATGAAATAGCTCGGTGAAGAATATCCGCAGAGAGAGGCAACACTGTTTATGGAATAACCCTGCTTAAGTAATGCCTTTGCATTTTCAATGCGAGTCAATGTGATGTAGTTGTTTATTGTCATTCCAGTGTGTTTCTTGAAATCCCGGGTAAGCTTTGCATAGCTTATGAAAAAGTTTGATGCAAGCTCATCAAGCTTTATATCTTCTGCGTAATGCTCTTGTATATATTTTACAACATCATCAACATAAAATTTGGGGCTGTCTTCATTCTTTGCCGTCTTGCTTGCGATATCTGTCGCGATAAGCATCAATTCGGAAACCAAAAGTCTGAACTCCAAGGAGGCGCTTTTGGAATCGGGATCGGTTTTATATCGGTCATACATTATCTTCATTATCGTCAGAATGCGGTCGTGTTCTTCGTCGGTAATTTTTTGTATCTGTGACCTTGACATAAGACGTGAAAAGAGCGTTCGGGATTCCGGAATGAAAGAAGACAGAAGCTCGTCGCGGAACATTATCTGATAATTTTCATATGCTGCGTCGCTTTTAACATACGGCTGATGAAGCTGATAAGCAGCTGAAAAAATAATGGATTTTCCTGTTATGTGCTCGGTACAATTACTTGAACAATATGTAATGTCGCCGGCGGTTATCAGCGAAAATTCATGGTACGGATGTGTGTGCATACCCACATTCTGGGGATATCCTATTCCGGAATAGTAACCGATGCGAAAGTCACCCTTTAAAACTCTGTGCATATTCATTGAAGCTTCCTCCTCATTCTGAGACGATTGAGATATGCTTAATGTAATTATACGATATTTGTTATTTAAAATCAACAGTAAAATTAATTTATATTTGGCTGAGTGTCGATTGAATAATTAAAGTTGCGCTAAAATCTGGAAAATGCGAAATTGAGATTATTTTTCATCTGTATTGACGGTAAAAAAATCCAATAGGAAATTGTTACATAATGTGAACTTAAGTGTATCGCATATTTACATTTTTATCGTATAATCGCTTGAAGGATTGTCACGGATAATATTATAATTAAATTGTTAATCTTGATAGCTTTGGGAGATATTTATGTTTTACACTTCATTATCGTTAAACGGAACATGGGAAATGAATTACAAAGAGAATATATACACAGGTGAGGAAAATCCGTGGAATTTGAGTGAGCTTGATTTGTCTGCAAAATCAGCCGTTGTCGAAAATGCTGTTCCTGGGTATTGGGAAGATATGACTGAGACATTCTTATACACTCCGTTTTACAGATACCTGAAGGTGAATCCGGAGTTTGGAATTCAGCGCTATCCGATGGCGGGAGATCCTGCAGATATGGCGCTTCCGAATATTTTCGGAAATTTCTTTTATCGTCGTTCTTTTTTCTGCGAAGAAATCGGGGCGGACGCGATTATCCACTTTGACGGTGTTCAGAATTCTCTTTCTGTATGGATTAATGATATTTATCTCGGACGTCATGAGGGATACAGCACACCGTTCGATATGCAAATTCCGAAATCAGTGCTCAAATGCGGCGAAAACTCTATTGCACTGTCGGTATCAAATTACCGCCTTTCCGGTTATGCCGATGAACCGCTTTCGGGTATTACATCGCGTGCGGCAAATGAGGGCACCGGAGGAATAACAGGTAATGCTGAGCTTCGCTTTTATAATTCTCCGTTGCGTGATGCCACCCTTTTTGTATCGGACGACTGTTCTGAGGTCAAAGTGTCTCTCGATATTATTCAAAAAAGCGAATTTAGCTGGCTTATATGTGACGGAGGTAAGGTCTTAAAAAGCGGCAGCGCGGAAGGTGATTTTCGTTTTGATACGGAAGGTTTGAAATTCTGGAGTCCGGAAAATCCAAAGCTATATACATTAAGGCTTGTTTGCGGTGACGCTATCCTCGAGCAAAGCTTCGGGGTACGCAGACTTCTGCCGGACGGCGCTCATTTCCGTCTCAACGGAAAGCCGTATTTTCTCCGCGGAATTTGCGAGCATTGCTATTTCCCGGAAACGATTCATCCGGCACATGATTTAACGTATTACCGGAGCATTATCCGCTCTGTTAAAGAGCTTGGATTTAATTTCATTCGTTTTCATACGTATATTCCTGAAGAAGAGTATATGCAGGCGGCAGACGAGCTTGGAATGTTGCTTCATGTAGAATGTCCGAATAACACATCACTTGAGGAATGGAAGGAAATTATCGGCTTTTGCCGAAGGCACACATCTGTTGTTATTTACTGCTGCGGCAATGAATTACAAATGGATGATGCGTTTATAGAGCATCTGGAAAAATGCGCAGAGGAAGTACATAAAAATACAGATGCGCTTTTTTCACCGATGAGTGCAATGCGCGGCCTTGAATATGCGTTTCTTGACCCAGGACAGGAAAAAGAGATAGTTGAAGAACCGTTTCGCCATCATCCGCGCAGATTTAAAACTGTGGGTAAGTTCAGCGATATGTATTCAAGCTATCCGACCGGATTTCACAGCTATTTTTCACTGAAGTGCGATCCAAAATCAGTGGATGAAAGAAGCTCGATATACGGCGACAAGCCTCGGGTCAGCCACGAAATCTGTATTGACGGTACATATGCGGATTTAAGTCTTAAAGACAGATATAAAAATACCCGGGTTGAAAAAACGGAGATGTTTTCGTCAATTGAAAAACATCTTGACGAAAAAGGAGTGCTGAAAAAGGCACCTCTGTATTTCAAAAATTCATCTCAATGGCAGAGGAGAGTCCGTAAATATTGCTTTGAGGCGCTTCGCAGAAGTGATAAAATAGCAGGCTATGACTTTCTCGGACCGATTGATACTCATTGGCACACCTTTGGTTACGATGTCGGAATGATGAATGAGTTTTATGAGTTAAAACCCGGTGAGACCGTCCGGAATGTGAGGATGTATAATTCCCCGACAGTGCTTTTAACAGACCTTGCACGAAAGGTGAATTTCAAATCCGGCGAAGAGCTTTCCTGCGGAATTTTCTGTTCGTGCTATGAGGATGAAAAAGTAAGAAACGCTTCTGTTACGGTTCGCCTTATGCTTGGCGAAAAAGCTGTTGTGAGTAAGAATATTCCGGTTGGAGAAATTAAAAACGGCAGAGTGGCGAAGCTTTGTGATTTGTCCGTAAAGCTCCCTTGTGTTGACAAGCCGGGCAAAATGAAGTTATACATCACTCTTGATGGCGATAGTGTTTTTGCGGAAAATGAATGGGAACTGTACATCTTTCCGGAGGTGGAGAATACAGCTGCAAATGACGTGGTTGTGTCTTACGGTATGAGCGGGGAAGAACTCTTGGGAGCAATGAAAAGCGGAAAGGACGTGCTTCTTCTCGGAGCAGAACCGTTTGTTTCCCTGCCAACCTCATTCCGCATTGGTCTTGCGGGAAGAACTTCAGGGAATTTAGCAACCGTGATAGCAGACCATCCGTCGCTCGGAGCCATGCCGCACGAAGGCTTCTGCGGATGGCAATTCTCAGAAATGATGGATGACGGAAATGCGATATGCTTTGAATGTCCGGACGTTCCGTTCGACCCGATAGTTGAGGTTGTTTCTACTCATAAATATGTAATCCGCCAGGCGGCAATGTTTGAGTTTAATATATGTAACGGACGTCTTTTGGTTTGTGCATTTAAGCTTTCAGAAAGTGATCCGGCGGCGCAGTGGCTAAAAAATCAGCTTATCGCATATATGCAGAGTGATGCCTTCGACCCGATTCACACTCTGGAGGAAAAACAGCTTAATTCTTTGATTTCCTGCAAGGTTTCAAGAGGTGCGGAGAACAAGAATTTTGCGTGCAATTCAAATGATATCACTTCTAAACGTAAAAATAGTGCAGGTTAATGATGGAGGTGAAGTCCGAATAAATTCAGACAGTGAAGAGTGAAGAGTTAAGGTATAAAATGCAGTGCATTTTGATTTTATTGCATATTGTTTGTGCCTTGAACACAGTGAAAGGAATGGTTATATAAATGAAAAAAATCAGCTTAAAAGCGATGTCTCTGTTTGTTGCTGTGGTAATGATTATATCACTTTTGCCGGCAGTGTCACTTGCTGCTGATGACGGCAGCATAACGCTTGATTTCACAAAGAATGCAAGCGGAGAGCTTCATTCCACAGACTCAATTACCGTTAAAACGGATTTAAACGGTACAAATTGGACAACGGATTACAGCAAAAGTCCGAAGCTTGTCAATTCACAGACGAAGCTTTCCGGAACAACGGGAATATCCGGCAAGCCGCGTGCTCTGATAGTAGGCTTTCAAAACAGGGGCGACGGAACAAATATCTCTGCGTGGACAGATACCGAATACGGCGGAGAGAACTCAGTCTGGACGTTTATGGCAAAGCTTGGCACAGATGCAAAGGGATACTATGACATAAAGCTTAAAATACCCAAGGTCTCAAACGGCGGAAGCTTTTATGTGTATGCCGGTGGAAAATATGCGGGTTTTGTTGACGGTTATGAAAATGTAGGACTCGGAAATGTAAAATCATGGACGGAATATACGCTCGGTCCGCTGTATCTTGAACCCGATGCAAACGGTGAG
Organism: Eubacteriales bacterium; assembly: GCA_045539475.1. Taxonomy (GTDB): domain Bacteria; phylum Bacillota; class Clostridia; order Oscillospirales; family JAAYXM01; genus SIG480. The sequence continues at coordinate 6,750 of JAZQFJ010000081.1, forward strand.
ATTGAGATAAAGCTTGCGTATGCAGGTCCGGGATGTGAGATTGGTGAAAACTACGGGCGTTTTTACATAAACAGCATGACGTTCACACCGAATAACACATACGAAGAACCTGACGGATGGCATATTAAAGAAGATATCCAAGACATAAGCAATGCGCTCACGATGTACATTGGCGATGAGATAGACTTAAAGGCGTGGGCAGAGGCAGAAGACGGCACGGTGCTTCTTACCAATAACTTCACAAGCGAGCATAAAGCAGACAGTGAAAATTATTTAAAGGTTGAAGCGGCAGGGAATGCAGTTTCGCTGAAAAATTCTGATGTTTACTCAAGCCTCAGAAAGAACGAAACATTGCAATACGAAAAAAACACCCGCTTTAACGGAACCTTCAGCGGAAAGCTGACTGCAGTAAACGAAGGATATGCAACGCTTACGATAAGCGCGGCGCTCGGTGGCGAGGTACTTGAGAATAAGATCGTTAACGTAACGGTAAAGCGGCCGACTCTTGAGAGCGCAGTGCTGACGGTGAAGAAAAATCCGGTTAAAGCAATGCGCGAAACAACCTTCACGCTTGACCTTCTGCGCGATGACGGCGGGGCATATGCGGGTGAGATCAGTGAAGTGATTTACAAAAGCTCCGACGAAACCGTCGCGACCATAGATGGCGATACAAGAACGATAAAAGCGCTTAAAGCCGGAACAACCTTGCTTACAGCAAAGGTTATTACTGTTGACGGTGCCGAGAAGACAGCAGAATGTGAGCTTACGGTTCTCGAAAATGACGGAATTCTCACACTTGATTTCACAAGAAATGCAAAAGGAGAACTCTTCTCAGGTGAGAAGGGGAATATCGAAATCACATCACTCAACGGTGAGGGCTGGCGCACAGATACAGATAATACTCCGAAGTATTCAAAAGCCGAAACTATGCGGAGAGAATTCAGCAAAATTCCGGGAAAACCATCAGCCCTTGTTGTTGCGTTCAGTAACAGAGTTTCTTCGGAAAACAGTAATAACGTATCGTGGACAGATGTAAACGGTGAAAACTCGATTTGGACGATTAAGGCAGAGCTTGGCGAGGGAGTTCGCGGGTATCACAATATAAAGCTCCTTATGCCTGCAAACAACAGCGGCGGAAGCTTTTACGTATACGTTGACGGCAAATACGCCGGGTTTGTCGATTGCTACGAAAACATCGGTATCGGCGACCAGACCGTAATGGCTGAACACAACCTCGGACCTGTATATCTCGAAGCAGACGAAAACGGAGAGGTGGAAATAAAGTTTGCTTACGCAGGTCCCGGCTGCGATGCCGGACAATACTACGGACGTGTGTTTGTAAACGGAATGATTATTTCGCCGAACAACAGCTACAGTGAGCCTGATGATTGGCAGTTAAACGACGATATCGCAGACACCGACGGAACTGTTACAATATACGAAGGTGGCACGCTTGATTTTTCCGCTTGGGCGGAAGCAGAAGACGGAACGGTGTTTTTGACGAACGGCTACACAAGCGCACATGAGCCGGACGAGCAAAATAACCTCACTGTTGCGTGCGATGGAAGCGCGGTAACGCTTCAAAACACAAATTATTATTCAAGTGTCAGAAGTGAAAAAGTTTACGATAAAAATACAAACTTCAACGGCACGTATAACGGAAGACTTACGGCTGTTTCGGAAGGCGAGGCAACGCTTACCGTAAATGCAGTATGCGACGGAAAACAGCTTGAAAGCAAAACCGTTACCGTTGTTGTGAAAAAACAGAAGCTTGTTGATGCAAGGCTTGCTGTTGCTAAAAATCCGCTTCCGAAAACAAGAACAACGACCTTTTCGCTCACGCCGATTCGTGAGGACGGAAAAGAGTTTATGGATGAGTTTAATGTTTCATACACAAACTCAGCTCCGGCAGTAGCGGAATTAAACAGCGAAGCAAAAACAATATCGGCTCTTTCGGAAGGAACTGCCACAATTACGGCAACGCTGACAACGCCGGACGGTGCCGAAGTTGTAAAAACTGTTGATTTCACGGTTTCGCCAAAGCCGATTCTCGGAGAGATTACGGCATCGGCAGAAAACAGCAATCTGCTTCCGGGTGATAAAACCGAAATTCTGCTCAGCGGAAAGACAAATGACGGCTACGATGCAGATATGAGCGCATTCACGGAAATAACCTACGAAAGCGCGGATGAAGCGATAGCAACTGTTGATGAAAACGGTAAAGTGACGGCTCACGCTCCGGGATGGGTACAGATAACCGCTAAGGTAACCAACGAAAAAGGAACGATTCTCTCATCAAAGACAGATATAACCGTTCATGAGTCGGTTCCGTCTGTTACTATAGACTTTTCGCAGACAGTTGCAAAGTCCGATAACACACTTCCGGACGTAACTCCCGGCTATACCATAGTCAAGGCTCCTGCAACAAAGCTGTATTCGCAATACTTTATTTCAGCGGCGGGAAAGAACTTCCAGAACGTGTCAACCTTGTCAACCAAGGGCGGCGACATCTTCTGGCCGGACCCGAATGCAGGTGGAAACGAGACCTTTGCGATAGCTGTAAACATTCCGATTGAAAGTGATTACAGCATCTCCCTTCTCGGCGCGTTGCTCAATGCAGGCGGCATTCATTCCTTCTATGTAGACGATCAGTACCTCGGCGATTACAGCTTCTACAGCGCGGGGGATGACCGCATCCTCGGTCCTGAGATGACGTTCAATACAGTTCATCTTAACGCAGGAGTGCATACGGTGTATATGCACGCGATTGCAAAGGGAAAGCCGGATAACTACTATGCCCGCGCAAGCCTTGGAACGCTCACGTTCACTCCGGTTGGCGGAGAAACCGAGCTTTCACATATTGATATGGGCAACATTCCGGATGAATACGGGCTTGCAGTCGGGGAAATTCTCTCCGGAGACGCGATGGCGTATATGAATGACGGAAGTACATACCATTTTGGAATGTACACAAGCGAAGGAAAGGCTGAAACAGAAAACACCATTTCCGCCGCGGTAACCGATGGGCTTGAGCTTTTGGGGTTCAGTTCATATGAAAAAGGAAAAACTGGAAAAAGCGCTTTCCGCGTTATCGCAAAAGAAGCAGGAACTGATGAAATATTCACCGTTAAGGCAACGGTAAACGGAAAAAACATTACTAAGAATGTTAAAATTACCGTAACGGATGATCCGATAAAGACTGCGGGCGGGAAACCGGAAAGCGAGGATATATTCGTCGGAGATACCGTGCGCCTTGTCCCGGTAACTACGCTTGAGAGCGGGAAGGTTCTTCCCGATAACGGTTCAGCCGAGAGTGTGTTCTCAACAGAGGATACCAATGTTATAGAGGTTGACGAAAACGGAAATCTTACGGCGTTAGAGGTTGGAACGGCAACCGTAAAGGTTGAAACGACTTTTAACGGAAAGTCTGAAACAGGATATTTTGAGGTTGAGGTTCTCCCGGAGAGCATGACGGGAATAGAGATAACAGCCGGCGGAAGCATATATATTCGTCTTACCGATAAAGGCGAAAGCGATACCGTTCCGCTCTTTGTGAAGATATTAAGCAACCTTGGCAACGAGGTGGATATGGCAAGCGCGGATATAACAGCTGTGTCAACAACACCGGAAATTGCAACGATAGACGGAAATCTTGACATACACCCGATATCCGAGGGCGAGGCGAGCTTTGATGTTACGGTAACTATCGGAAAAAGAACGCGCACATACACGCGAACGCTTACCGTCGTCAAAGGAAAGAACCGCTCGTCGTATTATACCAAAGAAAAGCGCGAGGCTGTGCTTGAAAACGTCGGGAAATACGACTGGGCAAAGAGCGCCGCGGGAAATACGGATAAGGCGGATTTCTACGTTGAAAATCTCGATGCTATATATGATCTCATTCATTCCGAAGGCATTCCGCGTATGCGCGCGATAGGTCCGGAAGCGGATGTTGATAAGTATATATGCAAATACTGCGGAGTAAATCTTCTTGCGGAATACGGCTCATATCCGTGGCTTCACAACCCTCTGCAGAGACCGTGGAAGATCCAGTGCCCGGATTGCAAACGCCTGTTCCCGAGTAACGACTTTGGAAGCTTTTATGAGCTTGGGCTTAACGAATATAAGGAATTTGACCTTCAGCGTGCGCTTGATGCTCACCATGATATGCTTTTCCATAAGGACGGCGCAGAGTGTACCTGCAAATTGCCTGAGGTTGAACGCAGCCCGGAATGGTATGACTTCTACGGCTACGGCGTGGAAGGCGGATATCTTTACAATGAGCAGTATAAAGATGTTGATAAATCCGAAACCGCGCTTTTCCGCGAAGGAGAAGAGGTTGCGGTCTGGGGCGTAGACGATGGATGGGGATATGTTCCCGGAGATTCCACGGGAAACACCTATACGTTATATGTAAATGAGACTACAACAACTCCCGAGCGCCACACGTATATTGCGGAATATCTTTTCCACGGACTCTGGAGAAAATCCGGCTCGGGCGACTCGAACGGAGGAATGGTTCTCACTGCGATAAACAAGCTTACCGATGCCTATTACTACACAGGCGATGTGAAGTACGGCAGAGCGCTTGCGATTCTCACCGACAGAATTGCAGACTTCTATGCGGATTTCGATATGACGCTTTACGATTATCAGGCATGGCGTTCCTCAGATAAGTGTCAGGGAAAGCTTCTCAATCAGATATGGGAAAACGGACCTGTTCAGTCTTTCGCAGAGGGCTACGACATTACGTATGAGCTTTATGATGATCCGTATGTTCTTGAATATATAAAGAACCGCGGAAAAACTATAAAGTTCCGCCATGCGAAAAACACAGCCTCGCAGATCAGAACCAACTGTGAGGACGGTATCCTTCGCGGAGGGCTTGAGGCTCTTACCGGTGAAGCTTCGGCAGTGAAAGGAAAGGCGAACATTGCAGGTAACTTTGGTTATCCGCAAAAGACAAATGCCGTGCTCGCGGTTGTTCTCGACACACAGCCCGAAACTCAGAAATGGCTTGAGTATCTTATGGCACCGGGATGGCATGAATCGAGAAACGTTATTGGCGGCGGTGTCGATGAGCGTCTTGTAAGCGTTGTTGACCATGACGGACACGGAAACGAGGCATCAAGCTATAATAATGCATGGCATACCTCGTTGATTGATATAGCGGATGTTCTTGACGGATATGACAAAAACAACGTTGCAGACTTATATACACATCCCAAATTTGTGCGAATGTTCTATGCAACCGTTCCGCTTAATGCAGGGTATTACTCACCTGAAATAGGTGACTCATCCTCAACCCTCGGTTCATCCTACTGGATGTCCGAAATCGTTGCTATGCGTGGCTGGGAAAATCTCGGCGACCCGATATTCGCTCAATACCTTTATTTGCTGAACGGAAATTCAGCTGAGGGACTTCATTATGATGAAGATGTCAAAGACCCCGAAAGGCTTGAAAATGAAGTGCAGGAGGTTATCGATACCTACGGACCGTTGAAGCTTCCCTCGGATATGATGACAGGCTTTGGCTTCTCAATTCTGCGCGACGGTGATGATTACACAAACGCGAGTTCACAGACTGCACAGGACACACGCCGCAATATGTGGATGTATTTTGGGTACAACGGCGGTCATGGTCATGCGGATACATTAAACCTTGGTATGACAGCTTACGGACTTAACTTCCTTCCGGATCTCGGTTATCCCGAGGAAACGGGTATGCAACCGAACCGTATGCAGTGGGTTGATACCACGTTGTCTCACAACACGGTTGTCGTGAACGGTAACGAACAGACAACCACCGATGACAGAGGTAAGTCCTACCACTTTGACGGCAACGGCGCCGTGCAGGTCATGGACGTCTCGGCTCCCGATGCGTATGACAAAATAACGGATGAGTACCGTCGCAGTGTTGTAATGGTTAAGGTGGATGATGAGATATCCTACACGGTAGATTTCTTCCGTGTTCTCGGCGGAAATGACCATCTCTATTCCTTCCACGCATCAAGTGATGAAATTGCCGAAATGACAGGACTTGATATGACACCGCAGGTTGACCCGGTGACCGGTGAATACTCCGGTACATATGTCGGTATGAATGTCGAGTACACCGACCCGAATACGGGCGAGAAAAAGATATTCAATGACCGCGGGCAGGACCCGAATTCTCCGCAGTCATGGGATTATGAAACGGTCTTCCCGCGCGGATATACGTGGGTAGATAAGGTTGACCGCGACGCATCCCCTGAAGAAAAGTTTGAGATTGATTTCAAGATTAAGGACTTTAACAAGGCGATTAAAAATTCATCAGGGCTTCGTTTGCGAATGACAATGCTTGATAGCGGAAATCGTGACGGGAACCGCGATGTTCATGTATCAACAGTAAACGGATACCCGCCGAACAAGGCTGTAAACAAAAACATCCCCTCCCTCCGTTATGTATTTGTTCAACATACCGCAAAGGATAAAAATACAGACCTTGATACAACCTTTACAACCGTTCTTGAGCCGTATCGCACCACCCGGTATATAAAGGTGATAGACGAAATTCCGATGACGCTTGTAAGTGGAAAGCTTACCGAAAAAGACGCTTATAAGGCAGTAAGGGTAGAGCACACAAGTGGCAGAGTCGATTATGTATTCTATTCGACAAACACATCGGCTGTGTATGAAGCGGAGCTTGAAGAGGGAAAAACGCTCTCCTTCAGCGGATTTATCGGTGTTTACACCGTGCAGAACGGCGAGAATACCTATAAGTATCTCCATGACGGCACGCTCCTCGGCGAAAGCACGGGAGCACCGGGCGCGATTGAGGGCGCGGTTGAGGGCGCGGTTGTCGGCTTTACGGATGACTTTGTATTTGATAACGAAATCATTGTAAGACCCGACCGCGAGATAACTGCGGAAGAGCTCGAAGCTATGAACCTGCCGGGCAGAATCGTCGTTGTAAACAACGGCGGAACAAAGACGAGAAACGGCTCGTATAAGATAGAAAATGCATATCTTGACGGAAAAAATATCGTACTTGATATAGGGTCTGTCACGCTTGTTAAGCAGTATCAGAATTCCATGGATCCGGACGACGGATTTATATTCAATATCGAAATCGGGCAGTCTGCAAGAATACCGCTCACATATACCGAGGAGAACAATCCGGAGTTTACGAGCGTTCCCGGTTCGCTTACGGTTTCTGCGGGAAGCTCGGTAAGCGCAAAGCTTGTGGCAGAAAGTCCGCTTCCGGATGTAGGTGTAACCTATCGCGCAGATATTCTCCCTCGCGGCGCAAGCTTCAATGCTGAAACGGCAACCTTCACGTGGAAGCCGGATAGCTCTCAGGTAGGCGAAAACCATGCTGCAATCACGGCGATTGACGACTTCGGACGCGAAAGCACAGCTCACTTTATCGTAACGGTTTACGGTTCAACAACGTCAAAACCGTCAAGCTCTGATAAAGCTTCAACCGATAATTCCGGCACCTCTAATGATGGAACATCCTCCGGTGGCGGAGGCGGTGGCGGAGGCGGAGGCGCACCGACACCTGATACTGAAACGACTCCGGATGATACGGAAGCCGATGACAACCAAACCGACAACGTTGGTGAAAGCGGAGAAGGTGAAACTTTAACTCAACCCAATGTAGGGAACGGCGGTTCCGACATTCCGCAATTCACTGACCTCGGAAGCCACGCCTGGGCATCTGATGCAATCAATGCGCTTGCGGATGAGGGAATAATCAAGGGTACAACTGCAAGTACGTTCTCTCCGGCTAATAACATAACCCGCGCAGACTTTGCACTGCTGCTTGTCCGTGCGTTCAAGCTCACGAGCGATAACGCAGAAAACTTTGCAGATGTATCGGCATCAGACTACTTCGCGTCCGAACTTGCAATAGCACGCAACAATGGACTTGTCGGAGGTGTTGGTGATAACAAATATGCTCCACGCAACCACATCACCCGCCAGGATATGATGGTTATAGTGTACAGAGCCTTGAATGCCCTCTCAGTCGCCTACGGCGACAGCTCTCCCGAAAGGCGAGCTAAGGCTGAGGAGTATGCCGACTTTGACACCGTCGCACCCTACGCCCGCGACGCCGTCTCTTATCTCATTGCAAATGGTCTCGTCAACGGCAAATCCGGACGCATTGCCCCGACAGACTACACCACCCGCGCCGAAGTTGCGGTGCTTCTCAACCGCATTTTGGAATATATCAAATAATACAAGGAGGACTAAAGAAAATGAAAAAACGACTGATCGCACTCCTGCTTGCAGCCCTGATGCTCGCATCGCTCGCTGCATGCGGCTCACAGTCAAACGGCGAAACCGTATCGGATGTCGCAAAGGTAAAGCTTGTAACGCTTTCAAGCCCGAGCTGGCCGGTTCGTGATGACTGGAAGGTCTGGGAGTACATCAAAGAGGGAACGGGAATGGAGCTTGAAATTCAGGCTATTCCGAACTCCGATGTGGGAACCAAAATTCCTATTATGTTCGCCGCTCCGGACACCCTTCCTGACCTGATGGCGCTTATGAGCAAGCCTATGACTGATAAGTATGCCACACAGGGCGCACTCATAGCTCTTGATGATGTTGAGGAATATATGCCGAATTACAAAGCATTCCTTGCATCTCTGCCTGAGGCTGATGCAGAGCGTGCCGTCACAACCCGCAAGGCGGCTGACGGTAAGGTGTATTACAGCCCGACAATCGGACGCGAAAGCATGCAGGGCGTCCGCGCATGGCTCTACCGCAAGGATATCTTTGAAAAGCACAACCTTGCAGTTCCGACAAACAAGGATGAGCTGATCGCAGTCTGCCGTGAGCTTAAGACGCTCTATCCCGATTCATATCCGTTCTCAATGCGCGACGGACTCAACTTTATTGAGATGATTGGTCCGCAGTGGAAACCGTATTTCTCGCAGTATGCATACTACGACTTTGATAATGAGAAATGGTGCTACGGCGCAACGGAAGACACAATGCTTGAAATTGTAACCTTCTTAAAGCAGATGCGTGATGAAAAGCTTCTTATGGCAGATTTTCTTACAATCAACACGCAGTCATGGCAGGAGCTTATCACATCTGACCGTGGATTTATCTTCCCGGATTACCAGACGAGAATAGACTTCTTCACACCTCTTGCAAGAACGCAGAATACGGACTTTACGCTCTCAGCAATGGTTCCGCCGATTATGAATGAAACGACCGGAACACACAGCCTTGCAAAATACAATCTTGATAACTACGGCTTTGTCCTATGTAATACAAAGGATGACGCGAGAATTGCAAACGCCGCAAGGTATCTTGACTGGATGTATTCAGACGAGGGCTGCGAGCTTCTTACATGGGGTAAGGAAGGGGAAACCTATAACGTAGTTGACGGCAAGCGCGTCTTTATCACGGATGAGACAGGTGCCCAGCCGAGCACGCTTTACGGCTTCTCACTTACCGGAACGATTGCGCGTTTTGACTCCGCGGCAATAGATTCGTATGAGTCAGAGCTTATCGCCGAAGGCCGTGATATTGCGCTTAACAATATGATGCCCGACGTCAACCCTGTGCGCTGGCTTGCATTCAATGATGAAGAAAATGTTGTAATGCAGCAGGAAAAGATGGAGTGCCAGAATTACACTCAGGAAACTCTTTCCAAGTTTATCCTCGGTCAGGAACCGCTTTCAAACTTCGATGCATTTGTTGAAGAGCTTAACAACATTGGCGTTGAAAAGCTTCTTGACACATACGCAGGAGCGTACAACAGAGTAAAATAAAGGCGTCGTTATGAAAAATATTTTATTACTCGGCGATTCGATACGCTGCGGCGCGTCATCTACAAAACCCGGCTATGACGGCTTTGTAAAGAAGAAGCTTTCCGGAATTGCAAATGTATATTTTCCTGACGATAATTGCCGTTTTGCACAGTATACGCTGCGCTATCTCGGTGATTGGGCAAAAAAGCTTGACGCAGAGAAAATAGACGTTATACACTGGAACAACGGCTTGTGGGACGTGCTGAGACTGCATGGTGATGAGCCGCTGACTCCGTGTGATATGTATATTGAAATGCTCCGGCGTGTTCACGGCAAGCTGCGGTTGCTTTTTCCGAATGCGAAAATAATCTTTGCGCTCACAACCTCGGTTTGGGAGGAATGGGGAGCTACAGAGCTTGTCAGATACAATTCAGATATCGAGGAATACAACGCAGCTGCAAGAAAGTTGATGAGCTCGCTCGGTGTGGAAGTCAATGATTTGTATTCCGTAACCTGTAGTTTTTCAAATGAGCTGCGCATAGATGACGTTCACTTCGGTGAAGAAGGCTCACGTTTGCTCGCTGATGCGGTTGTCGAAAAAATAATGAGCATATAAGCTTTAAATGAAATAATACGATAGGGCGGGGGCTTCGCTCCCGCTGCAAAAAAATTTCTCAAGGAGGAAAATCAAAATGAGCAAAAATCTCACAAAACGCGCATTATCTCTCCTTATTGCCCTCGCGCTCACGCTCTCCCTCGTTCCCGCATTTGCATATGCTGCGGAGGGAGAAGCAACCACAGCAGAGGATATTGTACTTGAGTTTAATAAAAACACGATAACTGATAAAGATGGTACAGCTGTCGCTTCAACCACTCCGGATGGCGTGAATTTTGAGATTGTTACGAATGACACAACGAACAGTGTGTATAAAACAACTGACACCGGGGATTTCAAAATCTTTGATGATATGATTCGCGTGGCAGCTTATATGGATACATATAAGAATATCGTGAAAAACTGGTTACAAGGCAATTCTGGGAAACCGGCACGCGGCACATTTACAGTATCGACTGAAGTTCCGGGCGGAATATACGAAGTAAAGGTTTCCGGATATCAGGCAATACAAGGATGTATGGTGTATGTTTACGTTGATGATGAGTATGTCGGTATTTATGATTGCTATGATAGTGATAGAGCGTACACTTACTCAAGTAGTGGGACAAACGGAAATGCAAAAAAAGGAGATATTTTATCGCTTGGATATGTAACTGTTGAGCCGGATGAGGGTGAAACAACAAAAAATATTGAAATACAATTCATAAATGCTGCGGTTTCATATGGTAAGCATGAAACACTGACGTCAAAAAATGCAACTGACGGGTTGACGTATAGAGACGGAACGAATATGTATCTTTCAAGCGTCACGCTTCATCCCGTAGATGCTGCTCCGACTGTCGCCGGAATTGAGTGTGATATTCCGAATTCCGTAAAGCCGGGTGAGAGCTTCACAATTGCTCCAAAGGTAAAGCTTAGTGACGGTTCATACAAAGCTATCAACGGATATTTAACTGACAGAACTAAAGATGCAAACAACAACATTTCTGCATCTGTTTCGTGGAATATTTCAAATCTCACGCTTTCTGAAGATTGGAATCCAAAAGACAGTGAAGTTATGTACGAAACCAACGGCAGCTATGCCGCAACCTTTACAGCTCCGGCAGATGCTGACGGAAAGGAAGCAGACGTTAAAGTAACTGCTGTTGTTGACGGGGTAACCTACGTTTACAAAAAGACCGTTTGGGTTCTTGGTGAAGAAGATTCATCCACAATTCCCAACAGCTTTACGTTGCAGGTTGTTGGAAATACTGCAAAGGGAACGAATGACAAATATCTTGATAGTTCATGGACTACACATGGATATAATATTGTTCTTGACAAATCTCCGACCTTTAGCATGGGCGGACATGTGATTACTAAAACAATCGGTTCAGAAAGCAAAGATATTGTGCAGTATAGAACTTATAGTTCTGACCACAAATGTTGGCCGGAAATAACTTCAAATCATGTACTCACGCTTGAGAAGAATATACCCAGTGAAGGCTGGTATAAGCTTGAAGCTACAGGATATATCGAGGAAAGCTACGGTGGACTTTATGCAATTTATATAAATGGTCAATATGCAGGTGATTACAAGTTTTACAATAATCCGAGCACAACTGCATCCTATGCACAGGGAGAAACAAAACAGTTAAATACTTTAAAACTTCCTGAAGGTAATGTTGAACTCGCATTTTTTGCCCGTAAAACTAACGGACTCAAAGACAGTCCCGCGATGTATCTCGATAACATCACATTCACAAAGACAACTGCACCGACAATTGAAAGCGTGAACAGCGATATACCCGCAACAATGGAAGTCGGCACAACTGCAGATTGCACAGCACAGGCGGTTATGAGCGACGGAACAAGAAGCTTTGGCTATACTGTTGACGGAGCACTGCCGAAAAAAGACGTTATAAAGGTTGAATCTACGGATAACAGCGTTGTAGAGGTATCAAACGTAGTATGTGTTGAAGAAAACGTTCCAACCGACGCTTCTCAGACCATTGACCCGACCACCACTACCTACACCCTTACGGCAAAGAAGCCCGGCACGGCAACTATTACCGTTACGGCACTTGTAGACGGCGTGGGAGAAGAGACAACAACACAGACAATTGAGGTTCCGTATGCGGATACAGGTGCAACAACAATCGACGACAAAATATCCTACATTGTCCGTGCAGAGGACAGCGCAAACAATAGCAACGTTACGGTTTCTGACGGAAAGTACACAGTAAACGGAACCAACGTTGGTGAGTGGACAGTCGGCGAAAGCTTCACTGCAACCGCAAAGGGTGATGGATTTGCATACTGGGCAAACGGAAGCGGAACTCCGGTAAGTGAGAGCCCAATCTATACCTTTAAGCCGACAAGCAACTTTACGCTTAAAGCAGTTTACGCTCCGGCATCTACGGCAACAAAGAAGGTTCAGTTCTGGAACTATAATAAGGTCTACCTTGGTGACAAGAACGTAACAGAGGATAACAAGGTTTCTGATATGCCGGCAAACCCGTCACTTAACGGTTATACTTTCAAGGAATGGGTAGCGGACGGAATAGGTGTATTTAATGAAAATACAACCATTAAGGATGCTATAACCCGTGTTGTAGCACAGTTTACAGAGGTTGAAGATGCGTTCACGATTGACGGAGAAAAATATAATTATGACGAGATGTTTGCAAAAACTGCCGAAGAGAAAAGCGGAGAGCAGGTATTCTCTTACTGGACGATAGACGGTCAGGTGGCATCTTACAACAAGGAACTTTCGTTCAATGCTTGGGATTCCGTCGATGTAGTCGCAGTTTATGAAGGCGCAAAGACAGCCGTTCCGACAGTTGTGCTTGATAAGGTTGACCATACCAACAGCCCGGATGAATACTTTATCTTATATGAAGTACCGACGGGATATACACTTGTTGATGCAGGCATCGTCTTCGGTACAAGCGGAACAACTCCGACCGTAAGAAGCACAGACGGCTCTAAGGCAAGCGCAGCAAAGCTTACAGGTCAGTTCACGGCTGCACCGGGTGACGATTCTCACACAGCTGCTCGTGGATATGTGATGTACAGAGACTCTTACAACAACCTTCGCGTTCTTTACACAGAGGTAAAATAAATGATTTGGTCACTCTATGCAACGCTCGGCTATAATATGTGGTATACCGAGCTTCCCACGGTTCCGTTTGAGGACGAGGCGTGGAAAATACTTGTTGATAAAGCTTGTGAGCACGGATTTAATCAGATAGTTCTTGATTTGGGCGAAGGGGTGCGCTACGGCACGCACCCCGAGCTTGCCCATCCCGGCGCATGGACGCGCGAGCGTGTCCGCGAAGAAGTTAAGGCACTTCGCGAGCGCGGGATAGAGCTTATTCCAAAGCTCAATTTCTCCGCAGGGCATGATATGTGGCTTGGTGATTACGGCAAGATGATAGGTCTGCCGAAATACTACGAGGTCTGCCGCGATTTAATCCGCGAGGTTTATGAGCTTTTTGACAAGCCGGAGTATATTCACATCGGTATGGACGAGGAGGATGATCCTCAATTCTTTAAATTTATGGATCTTGTCACATTCCGTCGCGGTGAGCTTCTGTGGCACGATTTACGCTTTCTCTGTGATTGTGTCAGTGACACGGGGGCAAAGCCGTGGATATGGGGAGATATACCGTTTATTCATCATGAGGAATTTTTCAGCCGATTCAAACCCGGCAGCGTTATGATTTCACCGTGGAATTACCGCGGACTGAAAGAAGAACATTATACTCCCATTGAGAGCAATCCGAAGTACATGGCAAAATACGCGCCGCTCGGGTATAAATACGTCGAAGAAGATCCGCTTTGCGTCCGTTATATGGAGCGTTCTGTTCCAACTGCAGAGGCGGGGTATGACATTGTTCCGTGTGCGTCCATTTGCTTTGGATGTATGTACAATCCGGATGATGTTGTGGAATACTTTATGCAGAATGCACCGCGCGATCATCTTGCAGGCTTTATGATAGCTCCATGGAAATCAACTCAAATGGAAAATATCGAAGAAATTGTAAAGAATATGGAAATGCTCAAAGCGGCACGAGATAAGTTCGCAAAATAGCAGTTATGCCCGCATCCCCGATATCCGGGCAGATGCGGGCATATTTAAAAAGTGAGGGCAGGGTGAAAATGAAACAAAAGGAATCGATACTTAAAAGTATAACCCGCTGGTGCGAGGATGAAAAGGCGCTGTCTGACGCGAAAATATCTGCCAACCTCAAACGGCTTGGATACTATTACAGTATAGAAGAACCGGAAAGAGTGCATCTCGGGCATATATCCGTTGCAATACGTGAGATTGAAAAATGCGCTGAGGATGGGGCAGAGTGGAAGAAAAAGCTTGTTCTTGATATGAAAAAGGCAAAGCTCATGTCTCAGCTTGCATATATAACCTCCGGTGCAAAACCGGCAGATTCGTATATAGACGGGATGCTGTCACTTCTTGATTGGATAGATAACGAAAGCATAAAGCTCGGCATACAGCTTGATTTTTCAAAACCTGAATTATGTCAGGAAATATCTTCATATAAAACAGGGAATACAGGTGCGCAGAGCGCTAAAGGATATAACAAATATTGCATCCGCACAAGCGTAAAAGATGCACTGCCCGGTGATATCTTTGCAATCCTTGCAAAGTATGGAATTAAATATTGCGAGCTTGATTCATCAGAAAAAGAGATTTTGCATATGACGCGCGATGATGCGCTGACGATTGCGGAAAATGCAAAGAAATATGGAATAGAGATTGTTTCTGTAAGCTCCGGTGAGGGAAAATCAGGTACTGCTTATTTTGATATGTCAGCATTTGAAAAGACTTTGGAAACGGCTGCTCTGCTTGGCGCAGAGTATGTGAAGGTTTTTGCGTTTCGGGGCAATGAAGCCGGTGCTTGTGATTGCTTGAGAAAAATGTGCAAAAAAGCGAAAGAGAACGGGATAAAACTTCTCCTTTCAAACGCCTGCGATACCCTTGCGGATACAGCAGAAAACTGTGAAAGACTATTAAAATTCGTTTTTTGCAGTGATCTTGATTTCCTCTTTGACCCGACAGAGCTCTTGCTCTGCGGAGAAGATTTAAAATGTGCATATTCGCGTCTTAAAGGATATATAAAGACGCTTTATATAAGTGATTTGCCGCAAAACGAAGACGAGCTTGAATATATTCTGGCGTCTCTTTATAAAAATGGCTACTATGCAGACCGATGCTCGCTTGACTGTATCAGTTTTTCATCGTTTTTTGAAAACTCCGCCGATGAAGAGCTTGTTTCATTTATTGAAAATGCGGAAGCCCTAAGCAAAAATGTTTATCTCAATGAAATTAAGCTTATAAGCGCCGCGATTGAAAAGGAAAAAAGGCAAAGCATCAGAGCGCGAAAAACAGAGTTTTTGCAAAGTCTTTTAAAAAACAGAAAGCTCCCGCCGCTTTTGCCGAGGAAGGAAATGGTTGAAATTCTTCTCCGTGAGGAATACGGATATCTTCCTCCGTATCCGGATAAAATGACATGGAAGGTGACGAAAAATATTATTCCCGCGTTTTGTGCGGGAAAGGCAACTGTGGATAAGGTTGAGCTTACGTCATATTTTGACGGAAAGAAATTTACCTTCCCGGTTTATGTTACTTTGCCGACCGCTGCAGGAAAGCATCCGTTTATTGTGCTTCCGAATTTCAGAAGTGATATTCCGGATAAATATTTTCCGGCAGAAGAAATAACAGACCGTGGCTTTGCTGTACTGTCATTTGATTTTCAGACCGTAACCTCTGACAATGATGATTTTACAACCGGGCTTGCCGGAGTGTTATACGATGACACGAAAAAAACATCTTCATCTCCGGGAAAGTTCTCAATGTGGGCGTGGGCGGTTCACCGCGTGATGGACTATGCCGAAACGCTTGAGAGCCTTGACATGACATGCGCATGCGTATGCGGGCACTCACGGCTTGGAAAAACGGCACTGCTTGCGGCGGCGACGGATGAGCGCTTTCAATTTG
Source organism: Eubacteriales bacterium (assembly GCA_045539475.1). GTDB lineage: Bacteria > Bacillota > Clostridia > Oscillospirales > JAAYXM01 > SIG480. Next base: position 23,116 of record JAZQFJ010000081.1, read on the forward strand.
CGTTTTCCAATGATGCCGGAAGCTGCGGTGACGCGCTCTCACGCGGAAATAAAGGTGAATCGGTAAAGCGTATCTGGAAGTATCTCTCGTTTTTCTTCTGCGACAATTTTGAAAAGTATATTGACGATGAATTTACTTTGCCGTTTGACCAGCACTGGCTTGCCGCATCAATTGCACCGCGCTATGTATATATAGCAAGCGGAGAAAAGGATATCTGGGCAGACCCGTTTTCACAGATGATGTGCTGCCTCGCAACGGGAAAGGCGTATGAAGAATACGGAAAGCGGGGCTTTGTATGTGAAGACAGATTTCCGAAGGTTGGTGATGTTTTCCATAAGGGTAGTGTCGGTTACCATATGAGAGACGGAGTTCACTATTTCTCGCGCGAGGACTGGAACAAATTTCTTGACTTTGTAGATGGAAAAAGGAGATAAAATATGGAAAGAAAAGTATATATGACGTTTGAGGATTTCAAAAGACAAAACAGTGAGCTTGGTACAAATCTGCCGTTTGCGGATAGCACTGACATTTTAAATAGTAGCTTTACAATACAGGGGAAAGAGATAAAAAACCGTCTTGTGTGTCAGGCAATGGAGGGGTGTGATTCCACACCCGACGGAAGACCGGACGAGCTTACAAAAAGAAGATACAAGCGCCTTGCAAAGGGCGGCGCGGGCCTTATATGGTATGAAGCTACCGCTGTCATGCAGGAGGGAAGAGCTAACCCGCGCCAGCTTTACATAAACGAGAAAACACTCGATTCATTTAAGGCTCAGCTTGAAGACATCAAAGAAACAGGACTTCGTGAAAACGGCTTTGAGCCGGTTGTTATTATGCAGGTCACGCATTCGGGAAGATATTCAAAGCCGGAGGGCAAGCCCGCACCGCTTATTGCATACAACAACCCGATTTTTGAGAAGGACAATCCAATACCGGCTGACAGAATTGTAACCGATGAATATATCGACGAGGTAAAAGAAAAGCTCATCCTCGGCGCACGTTTTGCCGAAAAAGCAGGCTTTGACGGCGCTGATATAAAGTGCTGCCACAGGTATTTAAACTGCGAGCTTCTCTCTGCATATAACCGCGAAGGTCGATACGGCGGAAGCCTTGAGAACCGTACAAGACTTCTCCGCGAAAGCATAAAGGGTGCGATTGAAAGCTGCAGCAGTGACTTTATCGTATCTTCAAGAATCAATATATATGATGGATTTGAATATCCGTATGGCTTCGGCGTATCAAAGGACGGAGGATTGGATTTTGATGTAACGGAATCTGAATGGCTGTTCCGCGAGCTGTATAAATACGGGGTACGTCTTATGAACGTAACGATGGGGAATCCGTATTTCAATCCGCATGTAAACCGTCCGTTTGCAATGGGTGGATATACTGCGCAGGAGCATCCGCTGGAGGGCGTAGCCCGTGTGCTTGACGGCATTGCAGAGCTTAAGTCCCGCGTTCCGGAAATGGCGATTATCAGCTCGGCGGTTTCATATCTTGGTGTAGCTGCCCCGAATGTTGTTGCGGCATATATAAAAAACGGCGGTTTTGACCTTGCGGGCTTCGGAAGAACCATTTTTGCATATCCCGATTTTGCAAATGATATTGTGAAAAACGGCGGTATGGATAAAAATAAGTGCTGCATCTGCTGCTCCAAGTGTACAGAGGTTATGCGAGCGGGCAGTACTCCCGGCTGTGTTATCCGCGACAGAGAGGTGTATGCACCGTTGTATAAAGAATTCTGTGGAGGTAAGTAATGAAAAAGACAGTTCTTGTTACAGGTTCGGCACGCGGAATAGGCTATAAAATCGCCGAGGTTCTCGGCGTATGCGGATATAAGGTTATAATGTGTGCGACTAAAGAAACGCTTCCGGAAGAAGCGGCAAAAAGCCTTAAAGAGCTTAATTGCGACTACGAATATATTCAGTGCGATATAACAAACAAAGAGCAGGTTGACAATTTATATAAGTATATTGAGGAAAATTACGGAGCGCTTGATGCGCTCGTAAACAATGCTGGCGTTGCCCCGAACGTAAGGATGGATATTCTTGAAACAACGGAAGAAAGCTTTGACAGAGTTATAGGTATCAATCTCAAGGGTACATATTTTATGTGCCAGCGATTTGCAAATATGATGGTAAAAGCAAAGAAAAATTCGGAGGGCTACACCCCGAGAATTGTAAACATTTCCTCGTGCTCTGCATATACATCATCAACAATGCGCGGAGAATACTGCATTTCAAAGGCTGGGATCTCAATGGTTACGCAGCTTTTTGCAGACCGTCTTGCAGAATATGACATTCCTGTTTTTGAAGTGCGCCCGGGAATTATAAAATCGGATATGACCGCGGGTGTTCTTAAAAAGTATGAGGAAATGATAGAAAACGGTCTTACTCCAACGAAGAGAATGGGAGAAACGGAAGATGTTGCAAAATGCGTTAAGGCGCTTCTCTCGGGCGATTTTGACTTCTCAACAGGACAGGTTATAAATGCCGACGGCGGCTTTCATATGAGGAGACTGTAGTGAAAACTTATTCATATGACGTAATTGTTATCGGCTCGGGTGCCGCGGGATATAACGCCGCGTGCAGGCTACGTCAGCTTGGCAAAAATGCCGCAATTGTGACGGAGAACGTAAACTGCGGAACTTCACGCAATACCGGTTCGGACAAGCAGACTTATTACAAATTAGGGCTCGGCGGCGATGCCCCTGACAGTGTATATAATATGGCACAAAACCTCTTTGACGGAGGAAGTGTTGACGGAGATAACGCGCTTTGCGAGGCGGCACTCTCCACGCGTTGCTTTATGAATCTTGTTGAACTCGGCGTTCCATTTCCGGTAAACCGCTACGGAGAATATGTGGGATATAAAACAGACCACGACCCGTATGCCCGCGCGACGAGTACAGGTCCGCTCACATCTAAATTTATGACCGAAGCCTTGCAGAAAAAGGCAAACGAGCTTAATATTCCGGTATTTTCCGGCTTTCTCGCGATAGAAATTCTCAAATACAACGACAGAGTCTGCGGTGTTCTATGTATCGAAATAAAGAGCGGTGAGCTGTGCGCTTTTCGGTGCGGTGATATCGTTCTTGCAACCGGTGGACCGGCGGGAATCTATGCCGACAGTGCATATCCCGGCTGCCACACAGGCACGAGCTCCCTTGCGATTATGGCAGGTGCGAAAATGCAGAATCTTACGGAATGGCAGTACGGGCTTGCCTCACAGGCTCCGCGCTGGAACGTTTCGGGAACATATATGCAGGTGCTTCCAAGATTTGTGTCTGTTGATACCGATGGTAATGAACACGAATTCCTTGATGACTTTTTTGAGAACAAATATGAAGCACTGTCTCTTGTGTTTCTCAAAGGCTATCAGTGGCCGTTTGACAGCAAAAAGGTGCTTTGCGGTTCATCCGTAATTGATCTTCTTGTATACCGCGAATGTGTGATGAAAAACAGACGCGTATATCTTGATTTCACAAAAAATCCGTTCGGGATGAGTGAGATAGATTATAAAAAGCTATCGGAGGAAGCGTATACATATTTATTTCGTGCGGGCGCATGCTTCGGAACACCGATTGAGCGGCTTTTAAAAATGAACGCACCTGCGATTGAACTGTACAACAGCAAAGGTGTTGACATTACAAAGGAGTATCTTGAGATTGCCTTGTGTGCACAACATCACAACGGCGGAATTGCCGTCGATATGTGGTGGCAGACAAATATAAAAGGTTTGTTTGCTGTAGGAGAATGCTCGGGAACGCACGGAATAACTCGCCCCGGAGGAAGTGCGCTTAACGCAGGTCAGGTAGGCTCGCTCCGCGCGGCACAGTATATATCAGCGCAAGATAACAAATGTATCTCCGATGATATATTCGGCAGAGTACTTCAAACAGCTGAGGAAAAGCATAAAAGCATTGCAGACAAGGTTTGCGGCGGTGATGATAACGTCAGCGGTGCGATTATAAAAGCACAGCGGCGTATGAGTGACAGCGCTGCGGCAATCCGAAACAAGGACGATATGCAGCAAACTCTTGATATCACAACGCGTGAGCTTTCCGATATACTGTCGTTCACGGTTTCCGACAAAAGCGAGCTTTATATGTTCTATAAGCTGCGTGATATTCTCATAACTCAGACGGCTGTAATTACCGCGATGATAGATTATGCCGAAACAGCTGCAGATACCCGCGGTTCTGCACTGTATACGGACAACCGCGGAGAATTAAAAAGCGGACTTGAAGAAAATTTCCGTTTCCGCAAAGAGAACGAAGAAACCCGCGCAAAGGTTCAGGAGCTTTGGCATAACGGAGAGTGTTTTGAAACCTCGTGGAGACCCGTTCGCTCGATTCCACAGACGGATGAAGTGTTTGAAACTGTATGGCGTACATACCGTGAAAACGGGAACATATATTAATCGGAGGAAAAGACCATGATAAACATCGGATTAGTAAGTATTGACACGTCGCATCCTAAAACATATGCAAAAAATATGGCAGAGCATCCGGAGCTCGGACTTCGGTACGCTATGCTGTATGATGACGGTTTTCGCAGCGATGATGAGGTAGAGTGGTTTATAAAAAAATACAATATGTTTCCGCGTGCCGTGAGTATTGACGAGCTTGCCGAGAAGACGGACGTAGGCTTTATACAGGGATGTAATTGGGATAAGAAATTAGATCAGTCAATTTCGTTTATCCTGCGCGGAAAGCCTGTGTTTATAGACAAGCCGTTTGTCGGGAGTATAAGGGATATAAAGCGTGTGCGCGAGCTTATTGCAGGCGGCGCAAAAATTCTCGGTTCATCTGCAACGAGATATGCCGAAGAGGTTCAGAGCTTTATGCAAAAGCCGGTTGAAGAGCGCGGAGAAGTCATTTCCGTTTATGTAACGTCGGGGAATAACGAGTTTGACTATGCTGTCCACGCCGGTGAGTTATTATCTGAAATTGCCGGCGCCCGGGCTGTATCTTGCAAATATATCGGAAGCACTGAACGTGAAAGCAGAAAGTCGGAGCTTTTTACGGTAAGGTTTGAAAATGGCGTAATCGGCACATATTGCACCGAGCTCACAAGGTGGTATCCGTTTTCTGTAACTATAGTTACTACAAAAACGGTATATACAACCACGATTGCATCAAGTAAAGTATATTATCAGATTTTGTCAAGACTCTCCGATACGCTTCATTCGGGCGAGAATATCCTCACGGATATTGACAGCCTGCTCAACGTGACGGAATTTCTTCTATGCGGAAAGCGCAGCCGCGATTTTGAAAACGGACGCGAGGTAAAATTATCTGAGCTGCATGAGGATGATGCGTTTGACGGATATGTGTTTGCGAACGAATACGCGCGGAATGCGAAAGTTATATATGAGGACTGAATGGGAGGAAGATTTCAATGAAAGCATTAGTAACTTCAGATCGAGCATCGGTATTAAACAAGGGTCATAACAACCCTGAGTTTCAGTTCTTTCCCGAAGAAAATATAAAAAAGATAGAGGATCTCTTTGACGAAGTTATCTGGAATGAAACCGGAAGTAAGTTTACGGAAGAAGAATTGATTGAACGGGTGCACGATGTTGATGCAATCTTCACCTGCTGGCAAAGCAATAAAATTGATAAAAAAGTTTTGGACAATGCGCCGAAGCTGAAAATAATTGCTCATCTTGCCGGCTCTGTTGCGAATTTTGTTACAGAGGATGTGTATGAACGAGGTATCAAGGTTATAAGCGCAAACGACGGGCAGTTTGCGGAATCTGTGGCGGAAGCAACGCTTGCGTATATGTTTCTGAGTCTGCGCCGCATTGACGAGGTTCTTGAAACAATAAAAAATGTGGGCAAAGAGGATGGTTGGAGAACTGCACGAAAAATTGTTTTTCGTCGCGGACTTATGAACAGAACTGTCGGTCTTGTCAGCTTCGGCGCAATTACAGAGCATCTTGCAAGAATGCTTCAGCCTTTTCACTGCAAAATAAAGGTTTATTCGAGGAGCATCAGCGAAGAAAAACTCCGCCAGTATAATATGGAGAGAGCAAGTCTCGAGGAAATATTCTCGACCTGCGATGTGATTTCTTTGCATACTGCATGGAATAAGCATACCGAGAAGATGATAAATCGTGAGTTACTCCAAAAAATAAAAGACAATGCTCTTTTGGTCAATACAGCAAGAGGACAGATAATTGATGAAGAGGCACTTCTTGAAGAACTGAAAACCGGCAGGTTTTATGCGGTGTTGGATGTGATGTGGAACGAGCCGCCGAAATATGAAGAGGGTGGATTCTATGATTTAGATAATGTTATTCTTATGCCGCACCATGGAGGACCAACAGCTGACAGATATCCTTTTATTGCATCCGAAATGATAGATGAGGTGTATAGCTTTTTGACAGAAGGCAAGGCACCTTCGGGAGAAATTTCCAGAGAAAGAGCGAAAAGCATGACAATATAAAAAGGATGAAAAACATTTTCTATAAACTTACCAAGAAGAAACAGTCACTGCGAGATAACGGACAGATAAAAAAATACAACAAATCGCCCGAACCGATATTTTACGGTTCGGGCGATTTGTTTATGGGCGTAGAGCTTGAGATAGACAAAGGTTAGGGATACAACATTATGAAAAATATGTTCATACTGAAAATGTCTAAACTCTAAAAACATCGTTTTAGCACTACGTTACATTTTAGTCAAGAAAACCTTCGTATATCATTTTTACCGAGGCTGTTGTTTTGATTTATCAAAGCAACTCAAAATAGCAAACAGTTTTTTATTTTATATTTTAAGTTAATGAATTTATGGCAGATAAAGTTTTGTGGAGGATAAATAGGTAAACTGTCAAGGCGGTATAAAAATACCGCCTTGACAAAATTTTTTTTATATGTTATACTTTTTATCGTGAGGTGATTATAGATGTATACAGACTTATCGCAGTTTTTCAAAACGCAACACCATTATTTGAATGAAAGCGTTCAGCAACGTGTCTTGATATATATGCTTTTTTTGCTGCGTTCTTGTCAAAAATTAGGAGTTGCATTTGATGACAGGCGAGACTTTGAGGGATATCTTCCTCATCTGTTCCAAGCGGTTTATGAATATGAAATAAGAGAAGCATCTTTTACAATCGATGCGTCTATGCCATGGGATGTTTTAAATAAAAACATTCAATTTAACGAAGCGCTTAAAAACTTTTGCGTTTCGGTATCTTCTCAAAAATGCGCTACGTCTGATTGGTTTTTACAACAAATCTCAAATGTGTTTTCTTTGAATTCAGATATCATACATACTCCTCAATCTTTGTGTTTTCTTGTATCTGCATTAAGTTCTCAAACAGCATCACACGAAATTATCGACCTTTGCTGCGGAACATATTCTCTTGGCGTAGCTGTTTGGCGTTCAATGAAAAATTCTGCTATAGTTTGTCGCGGAGAAGAAAAAAATGGTTATTTATGTTCCTTCTCACGTCTTTTCCTTTTCTTATGCGACGTACCACATTTTTTTATCAGTGAAAAAGATATTCTGACTCATAGTGCCACATCTGAACAATGCGGCAATTTTTCAAAAACATATGTGGCAGATTTTCCGCTCAGCGGAAGCAGAACAATTCCCGTTTCGGAAACCTCTCTATCCTTAAAAAACGATAACATATCTTTGTATGCAGACTGGGCAATGATACAATCGGTTATAGAGCGCATGAACGAAAATGACCAAGCTTTTCTTATTGTAACTAAAGGTGCGTTAGTAAGAAATAATGAAAAATTCCTTCGCGAAGAATTAGTGAAAAACGATTATCTTGAAGCTGTCATACATCTTCCCTCCAAACTTTATTTTAACCACAAGTTCCCTGTGGAGTTAATGGTTTTAAAGAAAAAAAAGTCTCCTCTTAAAGCTAAAAAAATCCTTTTTGTTGATGTCGAAGCAATTTCGTCTAAATCATCTCCCGGAACCAAACAGGAAACCATTGATGAGAAAAAAATATCTATTGTTTCGGCTGTATATAAAGATTTTTGTGCGTCAACTTCCTTTTCAATAGTTGTTTCTGATAAAGACATTGCCGCAAAAAATTATTCACTATTGCCAAGTATTTATCTCAACACTCTAAATTCTACATCTGACTGTCTGGCTCTAAGTAAGGTATCTGAGGTTATACGGGGAATGCAAAGCACTGCAAGTTACGAAACTTCTGATACCGGAACTCAATATATTTTAAATGTTAGAGATATACAAAATGGAAAAATTAATTATGCCTCTGCTGAAAAAATAAAATCGTCTAAGGGTTATTTGGATCCCAAATATAAAATTCGTGAAGACGATATTATAATTACCAGCAAAGGAGCATCGGTAAAAATAGCAATTGTCCCCCCTGATCCGCCAAACGCATATATATGCAGTAATCTGACAATTGTTCGTGTTAATCCGGATATGTATTCTCCTTATATAGTATATGAATATTTAATTTCAGAAGAAGGCTCACTTGCGCTTGAACTCGTGCAAACTGGGACAACCATTAAAGTTTTAAGCAAGCAAAGTCTTGAAGAATTCGAAATTCCACGATATGATAAAAGTGAGCATGATATTATTGGTTACGAGCTTAAATGTGAGGCAATAAAACACTCGCAAGCAATAAAAGAAATTGATGAATCTTACGCCAAAAGAAGAAAAGATTTACTTGCAAATCTTAAATAAAGAGAGGATAAGAAATGAAACGTTTATTTATAAGTCATAGTACAATAGACGAGTTTACCGTACAACAATTCAATGATTTTCTCATCGCGGGTATGGGCGTTGCTCATAATGATATTTATTGTACTATACATCGCCGCACAATTTCTCCGGGAACACCATTCCTTTCAAACATTAAAGAATCGCTATCGTGTTGTCATAAGATCATCTGTCTTATAACACCAAGTTATCTTCATAGTAGAAACTGTATGGGCGAATTAGGCGCGGCTTGGTTTCAAAATGAAAAAATCATTCCCATCATAGTTCCGCCTGCAACTTTCAGCGATCTAAACAACACACCGCTTTTAGGAACACAGGCACTTTGCGCTAACAGTCGTAAAGATTTAGCTGAATTATATGATGTTTTAAAGGATGCAGGAATTGCCCAAAACTTAAGCACTTCTGAATTTAATCGTCAGCTTGATAAATACATTGATATTCTTGCAAAACCTCAACTAATTAAGTCAACCGGCGATAAACATTATTGCGCAGCTATTGAAGCAATTCGTTACGCAAGCCCCAATTACCGTTGCTATAAACTCAATGGACTTCTCGAACTGGATGAGGAGATTTCCGAGGATGAAACCCATTGGCTCTTTTACAGAACAGGTATGTATGAAGATTTGAGGCAGGGTGATTATGTAAGTTTTTCCGTTAGTTCCACGGCTGTCCGTGATTTCCCGGATTTAAAAAATGCTCGGAACATATACCCAAATGATCTTAAGAGAATTTAAACTGCAACAACTTTTTTTAAATAAAGGTATAGCACCGGGTAGTATGATGATCAACATACTATCCGGTGCTATGTCCTACGAGCCACTAAACTCACTGGCCTCTCTGGATGCCAATGCAATTCTGAAAGATTGCATGCATACGATTTCAGAAAGAAATGGGGAGAGCTGTGCATATATCATTAGTTGGCGGCAGGCAATTGCGGTTTTTACATATATAAAAAGTTGTCTGATTGTTTAAAAGCGGATATTTTGTATTATCAGTAACTACCGATATATTTGCAATAAAAGGCAGCTTTTCTATTATTTGGTTTAAGTCAGAGTCATCTTTCAGTGCAACCGTAATATGGGGTAGAGGCTCTTCGTATAACAGCATTGCAATTAAAAACATACTGTTGCCTGACGGATATCCGCTTGCCTTCGCAGACATGAAAGCTATCTGCTTTTCCAGAAGCTCCTTATACTCATCTTTCTCTGTGATTTGATACAGTCTGACAAAATTATATGCCATAATTGAATTTCCGCTCGGAATGGCTCCGTCGTAAGTTTCCTTCGGGTTTATAAATAATTCCGTGCTGCTTGGATCTGAAAGGAAAAATCCGCCGTTTTTATCGTCCATAAACCGGCTGACAGTTTCATTACAAAACCCTTCAGCCTTTTCAAGATAAGTCTTGTTAAGTGTCGAGTTGTAAAGCTCCATAAGGGCTGTAACATAAAATGCATAATCATCTAAAAAAGCGTGCTTTGAACATTTTTCGTCACGAAAGCTTGTATAAAGCGCATCTCCGTTACACAGGCTTTTTTCAATAAATTCCTGCGCTTTTTGTGCTGCGTTAAGATACTTGCGTTCTCGCGTAACTCTAAAAAGTATAGACATTGCAACAATCATCATGGAATTCCACGACAATAAAATTTTATCATCAAGGTGAAGCTTAAAGCGTGTTTTCCGGTAGCTGTACAGCTTTTGTATTTCATCCCGAAAAGCAGTATTTAAATTGTTGCTTTTAAGTAGATTAGGGATATTCATGCCTTCAAAATTGCCGTTCTCGGAAATATCAAAAACCTCGGCGAACTCTCTTCCTTTATCTTCCCCTAAAATACTGATTACCTCATCAAGCGTAAAGGTATAATACTTTCCCTCAACACCTTCGCTGTCGGCATCCTGAGCACTGTAAAAACCTCCACATTCGGATGTCATTTCTTTTAAGATATATTCTGCAACTTTTTCGGCAGTGTCAAGATAAATACTGTTGTTGGTAATGCTGTAAGCAGAAGTATATGCAATTATCAGCAAGGCGTTGTCGTAGAGCATTTTCTCAAAATGGGGAGCAAGATAGTATTTATCGGTGGAATATCTTGAAAAGCCATAGCCAATATGGTCAAAAATTCCGCCCTTTCTCATTTGTATCAGTGTTTTTTCTGCCATTTCTAAAGCATTGGAGTTGCTGTTTTGCTTTGCATACAGCATCAAAAATAATAAGTTATGAGGTGTGGGGAACTTGGGAGCATCGCCAAATCCACCGTGAGTGCTGTCAAAGGTACGTTCGAAAAACTGTACTGCTCGTTGTATCAAGTTATCGCCGGTTTGAGTTTTTTCATCCGACTGTGTGTGTTTCAGATGCCTGATAATTTCTTCTGCAGACGTTAAAAGATTATCTCTGTTTGATTCCCATTGCGCTGCAATTGCGTTTAACAACTCTGAAAAGCCTGGCATACCGTATTGTGAATGAGGCGGAAAATATGTGCCGGCAAAAAACGGCTTTTTATCCCATGTCATAAATATGCTCATAGGCCAACCGCCACTACCTGTAAATGCCTGACATACCGACATATATACACTGTCGATATCAGGACGTTCCTCGCGGTCTACCTTTATTGAAATGAAATGTTTATTCAGAATTTCTGCTGTTTTATTATCCTCAAAGCTCTCGTGCGCCATAACATGGCACCAGTGACATGTGCTGTAACCTATGCTCAAAAAAATCGGCTTGTTTTCTGCCTTTGCTTTATTGAATGCCTCTTCGCACCACGGGTACCAATTTACGGGATTTTCTGCGTGTTGCAAAAGGTACGGACTTGTTTCGTGTATTAATTGATTTTTCATCGTGACCTCCGGATTAAACTTTGCTTTTTGTTAGTATATCCGCTCACAAAACAAGAAATACTATACAAAAACTGTGGGAGGGAATAAATGTCAAAAAACAATTACTTTAAAGGCTGGTATTTTAAGTGCTGCGGAAATAATAAAACGATTGCGTTTATTCCGGCGTACCATCGCGGTAATGGACGAGAAACCGCCTTGTTACAAATTATAACGGATGAAACAGTATTTAATATACCATTCGGGTCACTGAAATACTCTGAAAAGCCATTGTGCGTGAAGATAGGGGAGTGTGAATTATCAGAAAGCGGTATAAAGATTGATATTAAAAATGATGAGATTACAATAACAGGAGAACTTCAATTTTTCTGCATTTCTCCGATTAAATATGATATTATGGGCCCGTTTTGTATTATCCCGTTTATGCAGTGCAGACACAGTGTATACAGTATGAAGCATTTGGTGAATGGACAAATCACTATTAATGGACAAAGGTTTGATTTTGAAAACGGGCAAGGGTATATCGAAGGAGATAGCGGTAGCTCTTTTCCTGATAGATATATATGGACTCAATGCTGTTTTGAAAATGGTTCGTTGATGCTGTCGGTAGCGGATATTCCATTATCAGGTTTCCGCTTTACCGGAATTATTGGTGTGGTTTTGCTTGATAAGAAAGAATACAGAATTGCCACATATCTTGGTGCGAAGGTAAAACGTATTGGAGAAAATACGGTTACTGTATGTCAGGGCGGTTATGAGCTTACTGCAAAATTGATAAAAAAGAACGCGCAACCTCTTTATGCTCCGGTAAACGGCGCAATGAACAGAGTTATTCATGAAAGCGCATCGTGTACCGCGCAATACAAATTTTCACGCAAAGGAAAAACATTGTGTGAATTTACAAGTGATATATCAAGTTTTGAATTTGAATACAACAAACAAAGAGAATAGCCTGCCTTGTGGTATTTGTATTGAATAGCGTTTCGCAAAGTAAACTTCTTGACAAATTCATGCATTTAGGTGTAAAATATATAAAAAATCAATCAAGCCTTTTGAATACAGGCTTGATTGATTTCTGCATTTAATGGAAAATGTTGTTCTTATGCGATAGCAGCAGAGCAAAAGGCGAGAACGACTTATGATAATATCTTGCGCCTTGTTGATGATCCGGATATTAAGGATCCCATCAAGTTTCTGCGTGAACGTGAGATAGTCCATTTCCAACGTTTCGGTGAACCAATCCATACTAATTTAAGGAGATTTTTACCATACCAAAAGTGCCTGGACTGTTCTGTCCAAGCACAATAAATATGTCATAACTTTCTGTAATTATTATACCAAAAAATCTGCTCTTAATCAATAGATCAGGAGCAGATTTTATTCACTTACAGTCAGAATTGACCTAAACGCTGTGTAATGTAGTGCCAAGGGGGAGTTACTGTTGCGTGACTGCTTTTCTTGACTGGTACAGCGGTTACTCTGAAAAATGTAGTTCAATGAAAATATTCGCTCATAAAAATGTAAAAAGTGTTGCATATTGGCTGTTGTTTGTGTATAATATAAATAGAAATAAATTTCGGAGATGTTTATATGTACCTTAAACGTAAAATAGATAAGTATTTATCTGAGTGGAAAAAGAGCGAATCAAGAAAACCTTTAATAGTAAAGGGAGCGCGACAGATTGGAAAAACAGAGTCGATCAAAAAATTCGCGAAAGACAACTACGAGAACCTGATAGAGATAAACTTCGTTACTGATCCGAAGTATAAACAGATTGCATCTGACGGATACGGTGCAGATGCAATCATAAAAAACATTTCGCTGATAGACCCGTCGAAAAAATTCGTTCCCGAAAAAACATTGCTGTTCTTTGACGAGATACAAGAATATCCTGAAATTGCTACATCGCTTAAGTTTTTTAATATTGACGGACGTTTTGATGTAATTTGTTCCGGGTCATTGCTTGGTATAAACTACAAAAAAATTGAAAGCAACAGCGTTGGATATAAGACGGATTTCAATATGTATTCTCTCGATTTCGAAGAGTTCCTTTGGGCAAAAGGATATTCCGAAGATGTCATTGATGACATTCTTGTTCATATGAAAGAAATGAAACCGTTTTCAGAGCTTGAACAATCTGTGTTCTCTTCGCATTTTCTCGATTACTGTATCCTTGGCGGTATGCCTGCAGTAGTCAGAGAATTTATAAAAAATAAAACCTTTGAAGGAACACTTGATATTCAACGTCAGCTTATTGCAGACTATAAAGAGGATATCCGAAAGTATGCAGAAGGGATGAATCAGGCGAGAATTGTAAACGTATTCAACAGCATTCCGGTGCAGCTTGCAAAGGAGAATAAGAAATTCCAGCTGTCAAAGGTTGAAAAAGGTGCGCGGTTTAAAGACTATCGTGGCTGCATTGAATGGCTTGAAGATGCAGGGATGATACATCTCTGTTATTGTCTGAACGATGCAGAGCTTCCGTTAAAAGGTAACTTTGACATGAATAAATTCAAAGTGTATTTCTGCGATACCGGCTTGTTTGTGTCGCTTCTTGATGATGAGGCGCAGGAAGATTTGCGTGCGAATAAAAATTTGTCTGTTTATAAGGGTGCATTATATGAAAGTATAGTTGGTGAAGCACTTGTTAAGTCGGGCTATTCGCTTTACTATTACAAGCGTGACGATTCGACTCTTGAAGAGGATTTTTTTGTGAGAACATCATCTTCTCTTATACCAATAGAGGTCAAAGCAAAGAACAGTAAGGCAAAATCGCTGAGACAGTTGATTATGAGCGAGAAGTATCCTGATATTTCTTTCGGGATAAAGTTATGCGCCGGAAATATTGGTTTTAGTGATGGAATCTACACATTCCCGTATTTTTGCACATTTCTTTTGAAGAGGTATTTGAAAGAAAATTAAATAACCGTGCAATATACTCTTAAGGTTTACACAGAACAGATTGTAAAACGTAGGTTTACACACGAATTTTTCGTGACTGCTTTTCTTGACTGGTACAAAATGTTGCTATAATAAAAGTGGACACGAAAAGGTAGAAAAATATCAATGATTGATGTATAATTTAGTTGTCAATTAACACATCGTTGATAATCTACCGGAAAGGAGTCCTATTATGGCTAAGCATTTAAATCCGTTAGAAAAAGAATTTTTGATTCGTCAATACAAGAGTAATCAAAAGATTAAACTATCTGATTTTTGTACTGCAAATCATATTTCAGACGGTGCCTTCAAAAAATGGTTAAAGCAGTATGATGAAGGTGGATTGGAAGGTCTTGCACGTGCCGATTCGGAGATACGCGAAGTATTACCCGAAGGGGTTGACAAAACCGAAGAATCTTACAAAAGAGAAATTTTAAGGTTGCGAATAGAAAACGAACGTCTTAAAAAAAACTATACTGTTCAGATGAACGAAGTTGGGGAACAGGAATATGTTCGTTTAAAACCGAAGAATTTGAAATAATAGATCTCTTATCGCGTGATTACAATGTAAAAGACCTTTGTTTTCTTATGGGTGTTAGCCGTTCCGGATATTATAAATGGAAAAACAAAGAACCATCTGAAAGAGAAATTAATCGCGAAAAAATGATTGCTTTGGTTTCTGCTATTCATGAAGAACACAAAACTCATGGATATCGTTGGACTGCAGCGTTCATCAGGATTAATTATGGATTTGAGATTAGTGATAACTATGCATATAAGTGTTTTCGTTATTTAGGAATTAAGGCTGAAACAAAACACAAAATACACCAAAGACCGCGAAAGGAAAAAGATAAATATCCTAATTTGATCTTCTCTACTTGGGAAACTGTAGACAGACCAAAGCAAGTAATTGTATCAGATATGACAACATTTAAATTCTGGATATTCCATTTTGAAGTAACATTTTATTTTGATGTATTTACAAAAGAGATATTAAGTTGGAAATTGGCAGAAAGACGAGGCTCAAGAGAACAATATCTCGACGGTTTGAAAGATGTGGTAGAGCTGCTTAAAAACAGCAATGAACCTACAATAGTTCATACTGACCAAGGAAGTGTATATGCATCGTTAGCATACAACGATTTGATAAAGGACACTAACATTGTTCGTTCGATGTCAAGAGCGGGAAAACCAACAGATAACCCGGTTAATGAAGCATTAAACGGTTGGATAAAGGAAGAATTGTACATAGATTTTAAATTTGCCGAATGCAGAAGCCGAGAGGATGCAAAGAGTATTTTAGAAGATTATATAAAATATTATAATGAACAGCGTCCTTGCTATGCTCTGGGATATGATACACCCTCCAACTATCGTAAGCGATATTATAAAGGAGAAATTGAACATAAAAATACTTTTGAAAAAAGAGAGCTTTCAGAAGTACCGAAATTCGTGCAAAAGCGCTCTAAATAAGCATTCTCGTAAGTGTGTCTACTTTTGAAAAAGATATTTCTTGAAAAATGCTCCAAATGTCTATTTTTGAAAAAGCAAAACCCTCAAAAAAACTTTGAGTGTCCACTTTTGAAAAAATAAATTAAAAAATTATATTTTTCGTGTCTACTTTTCTTGACTGGTACAAAATGTTGCTATAAACTCGCGGATTATCAGATATTCGTGGGTGTTTATACTTTCGTATTGTCAGATATTTATGAGTATTTATACTTGCGGATTGTTGCAGTGTATGATATAATACCTATGAAGGCGAGGGATTTTTATGGTTTTGAAAAGAAAAGCATATGATAAATTATTAGCTTGGAAAAACGAATGTAATGGTTCACGTGCTATTTTGGTAGAAGGTGCAAGACGTATTGGAAAATCTACTATTGTTGAAGAGTTTGCAAAGAACGAATATAAATCATACATTTTAATAGATTTTGCAAAAGTATCCGATACCGTAATTGATGCTTTCGAAAAGCATAAAAATAATTTTGATGAATTATTCATGATTCTTTCTCTGGAATATGGAATTAAATTATTTAAAAGAGAATCGGCGATAATATTTGATGAAGTGCAGTTGTATCCGCAGGCAAGGCAATTAATAAAATACCTGGTTGCTGATGGCAGATATGATTATATTGAAGCGGGATCTTTAATTTCGATAAAAGAAAATGTGCAGAATATTCTTATTCCTTCTGAAGAGAGAAAGCTTAAGATGTATCCTCTGGATTTTGAAGAATTCTGTTGGTGCTTTGGCGAAGAAATTCTGATTGACTATATTAAAAAGTGCTTTGAAGAAAAGAAAGCTTTAGATGAAGGACTCCATAACAAAGCTATGTTTTTATTCAAGCAATATATGCTTGTCGGCGGAATGCCTAAAAGTATTATAGCCTTTTTGGAGGGAACAAGAGATTTTGATGCTGCTGACAGTGAAAAGAGAGACATTCTTAACTTATACCGTGACGATATATTGAAAATTAATACGCGATATCGTTCTAAAGTTCTTTCTATCTTTGAACAATTACCTGGGTTTTTGTCTAAGCATGAAAAGCGTGTTATATTAAGCAAAATCGTCCAGGGGTCAACTATTGATCAATATGCCGATACCTTTTTCTGGCTCGGTAATTCTATGATTTGCAATGAGTGTTTTTTGACAAGAGATCCTAATGTAGGATTAGCTCTGAACGAAGACAGAAGCTACATTAAATGTTATATGGGAGATACAGGTTTACTTGTAAGCCATGCATTCGATGAGAATTCTTTGGCAGATTCTGAATTGTACAGGCAAATTATTAATGATAAGTTGTCCCTTAATGAGGGTATGCTATATGAAAATGCAATTGCTCAAATGCTCACCAGTAATGGGCACAAGTTGTATTTTTATACACATTATAACGAAGAAAAACGAAAAAATGACATCGAGATAGATTTTATTATTTCCAATAACAATAAGCTGAAATATAAGATTTACCCTATTGAGGTGAAATCTACAAAAAAATATTCCATCACTTCGCTTGAGAGATTTAGAGAAAAATATAGTTCGAGAATCGGCGGGTGTTATGTTATTCATCCAAAAAATTTAAGTGTTAAAGATGGTATAACGTATTTGCCTGCATATATGGCTATGTGCTTGTAATGCTTGAAATTAAAAATCTTGATAATGTTTATAATTATCGACAAAATGTATGTATGAGTTTATAATTATAGACGTTAAGAGGTGATTTTGTGTGAAGCGAACAACATATAATATATTACCCAGTACCGTATAATTTTTCTAAAGCACCTAAGGGATTGTAACGAAATGCATTTCGTTACAATCCCTTAGCTTTTTTGTGTTCAAAATCCCGAGTCAGTCAGAATTCATTGATGATTTCATCAGAGTATCCGCAAGGTTTTGTTAAGTTTATGTAATACATCTGCATAACGGTTGTTTTACGTC
This sequence comes from Eubacteriales bacterium, assembly GCA_045539475.1. GTDB lineage: Bacteria > Bacillota > Clostridia > Oscillospirales > JAAYXM01 > SIG480. Next base: position 41,046 of record JAZQFJ010000081.1, read on the forward strand.
AAATGTAGCTTTATTCCATACATAGGTGGATATATTCCATTGTGAAAAAACCTCGAAATGATATACTTTAAAGCATAAATTATGAAGAAAAGAGGTTTTCTCATGAAAAGAAAAATAAGAACACCGTATTTTGAGATAGGAACAAAGAACTACATATACGGTGATAAGGTTTTGGAATATGCGAAAGCAGCAGACGCAGCAGCGGAGAAGTATGACATAGATGTTCTCTTTATCACTCCGGCGGTTGAGATACGCCGCGTGGTTGAAAATACAAAGAACCTCATCGTTCTCGCACCGTATATGGACACGCTTCGCCCCGGGCGCGGAATGGCGGATATTCTACCCGAGGCACTTAAAGCAGCAGGTGCAGAGGGCGTCGTTGTAAACCACTGTGAAAAACCAATGTCACTTCCGCAGATAAAGGCAACCATTGACCGCGCAAACGAGCTTGATATGCTTGTTTTTGCTTGTGCCGACACAATAGATGAGGCAAAGGCAATTGCCCAGCTTCATCCTGATATCATCAACCCCGAACCGTCGGAGCTTATCGGCGGCACAAGCGGCGGAGTAAGCGATATGGGCTTTGTCAAAGAGGTAATCAAGGAAATAAGAAAGATTGATTCAGATATTCTTATTGAACAGGCGGCAGGTATCACAAATGGTGAACAGGTATATGACTTTATCATGGCAGGCTCCGAGGCGGCAGGCGCCGCATCCGGCATTATGAACGCTGAGGATCCGATAGCTATGATAGATGAGATGATTGCCGCAACACGCCGTGCAGCAGATGATTTAAAGAAAAGAGGATAAGTGATATGATTTACAAGCACAAGTTTAAGGTAAATTCAAACGACAAGGCGATAACCTTCCATAACGTGACAAAAGAGCTTAAGGAAGCAGTAAAAGAATCGGGAATAAAGAACGGCATTGCCGTTGTGTATTCTCACCATACGACCTGCTGTGTCATCACGCAGGAATGTGCATTTGATATGTCCATGACCGGGCTTGAAACGCTTCAGCAGGATCTCGTAAACGTAATGGACAAAATGGTGCCTGAGTGCAAGTATGAGGGAATATATCTCCATCCGGGCCCGAAAGCTCTCGCTTTTGCCGAAGAACACGACGAGGATGCAAGAGGCTGCCACAATACCGATGCACATCTTCGCTCATCCATAATCGGAAGAAGCGAAACTATCGTTATTGATGACGGCGAGGTTGATCTTGGTGAGTTTGGTTTTGTATACTTTATCGATTTTGACAGCACCCGCGCAAGAACAAGAACAGTCCAGATTATGATAATAGGAGAATAGCATTATGAAAATAGGACTTTTGCCGCTCTACATAGAACTTTATGATGTTTTCTCGCAAGGAATGCGCCCGCGCCTTAATGCGTTTTATGAAACGATCGCAACAGAAATCGAAAAACGCGGTGCTGAGGTTGTGAGAAGTCCGTTCTGCAGACTTGAAAACGAATTTAGAGAAACGGTTGCAGGATTTGAAAAAGAAGCGGTCGATGCGATAGTGACCTTGCATATGGCATATTCTCCGTCTCTTGAAAGCATTGATGTGCTTTGCGATACAAAGCTTCCGATAGTCGTTCTGGATACAACAGAAACCTTCGAATTCACCGCAACGCAGAATCCGGCTGAAATAAGCTATTGTCATGGTATTCATGGCGTTATGGATATGTGCAGTATGTTAAAGCAGAGAGGAAAGCCGTATGCAATCGCTGCAGGGCATTATCTGCATTCGGATTGTATTGACCGTGCGCTTTCTTATGTGAAAGCGGCATCTTGTGCAAGCTCACTTTCAGGGATGCGTGTGGGAGTAGTAGGCGGTAAGTTCCGCAGTATGGGTGATTTTGACGTACCTTACAGCGAACTTTCCGAAGTTTTCGGCATAGATGCGTTTGAAGTTCCGGATGCAGAGCTTAAAAAGTTCTACGATGCCGTAACTGATGCGGAAATTGCTGCAGAAAAAACTGAAAATGAAAAGAAATTCGATTTCTCCGGTGAGATAGTCGAGGAAGAATACAACGAAAGCATAAAGAGCTGCCTTGCAGTCAGAAAATACATAGAGGAAAAAGACCTTTCTGCATTTTCTGTAAACTTTCTGAATTTCGACCGAGATGGATTTCCTCTCAAATCAATGCCGTTTATAGAAGCGTGCACGGCAATGGAACGTGGTATCGGCTATGCAGGTGAAGGAGACGCGTTTACTGCATCATTCACAGCAGCATTTCTCAGCGCCTATCCCGAAACAAGCTTTGTCGAAATCTTCTGCCCTGACTGGAATAACAATATGGTATTTTTAAGCCATATGGGTGAAATGAACTATCGTATTGCAGACACAAAGCCCTGCATATCTCGTGCAGGTGGTAAGTTCACGCAGAGTGAGTTTCCATATGTAGGATACACAAGAATGAAGGCAGGAAAAGGTATTTACGTAAACATAAGCCGCGATGCGGACGGATATCAGATGCTTCTTGCGCCTGCGGAGATGCTCCCTGTAGACAATGATAATTTCGCAACCTCAATGCGTGGTTGGATGCGTCCGGAAAATTGCACATCAACGGCAGACTTCCTCGAAAAACTGAGCCGGAACGGCGCAACGCACCATAGCATTTTCGTGTATGGTGCAACGGTACCCGAGCTTGAGTTTTTTGCAAAGCTTCTCGGTATCAAGTGTGTAGTTATATAAAAGGAGAGGTAATATGTTTAACCTGATTTACAACGATTATGATAAATATATATACGAAAAAGAGCTTTTGAATTTCATTCCGCGAAAGTTTATTGATTGTCACATCCACCTCTGGAAAAACACCTTCACGACTTACGGCGCATCAAATGGAGGTGCAACATGGACAAGAGTTATGGCGGATGAAATGACTGCAGAACAGCTCGAACATGCGTTTGCAACATTGTTTCCGAAAAATGAGGTGACTCCTCTTGTGTTCGGTGACTGCAAATCTGATCTTGCGCAAACAAACGACTATGTTGTGGAGTCTACAAAGAAATACGGATACCCGATTCTTTACAGAACGGATTATGCAATGGATCCCGATGAACTTGAAGCCGATGCAAAGCGTGGCGGATTTATTGGGTTTAAGCCTTATCTTACAAATTGCCCATCATATATTCCGATTCCGGAAATTCGCATATTCGACTTTCTGCCCAAAGAACAGCTTGAGGTAGCAAACAGAAACGGTTGGATTGTTATGCTTCATATCGCACGATCAAAGAGACTTCGTGATGAGGTCAATATTGCACAGCTTATGGAGATTGAAGAAAAATTTCCGAATGTCAAGCTTGTTGTTGCACACATCGGACGTGCTTATTCAAAGCAGGATATTGGTGATGCTTTTGAAATTCTCAAAAACACAAGGAACATGATGTTCGACTTCACAGCAAACGTATGTGATGATGCAATTAAAGCTTGCATTGAGGCTGTCGGAACAAAGCGTCTTATGTTCGGCTCTGACCTTCCGATTGCGATAATGAGAATGTTCCGTACAACTGACGAAACAGGCTTCTACTACAACAACGTACCGAAGGGACTGTATGGCGACAGCTTCAGCGACCCGCATATGAAGCTGACAGACAGAGAAGATGTAACGCTTATGATATACGAGCAGATTCTCGCCCTCAAGCGCGTTGCAAAGGAGCTTAAGCTATCTGACAGTGCTGTTGAGGATATAATGTACGGCAATGCAAAACGCCTGATTGAAAACGCAAGATAAAGGAGAATAGCTATGAGATGTTACATAGGTCTTGATATAGGAACATCGGCTGTAAAAGGCGTTCTTCTCTCAAAGGACGGAAAAGTGCTTGCCGAGCGTTCCGGACAGTTTGAATACTACTCGCAAAACGGCGCAAAGCTTATGAATCCCGCGCGTTTTATTGAGATATGCTTTGATGTAATTCGGAAACTTGCGGAATATCCCGATGCCGAGGTCGCGGCAATCTGCCCGAGTGGTGCATCGGGAAACCTCATTCTTCTTGATGAGAACTTCTCTCCGCTTATTCCAATAATTGGATGGCAAAGTGGGATTTGTGAGGATGAATTTAACACTTATTTCACTGAAAATGAGAAAAAAGAAATATACCACAAGGCTGGGTGGCCTGCAATCAGTTCTTTTCCACTAGCGTACCTTATGTGGATTAAGAAAAACAGACCGGAGCTTATCGAAAAATCTGCAATGATATGTATGCATATCGAGTATCTGAATTTCGCGCTCTGCGGAAAGTTCGGGATTTCTCATTCTATGGGAACTCCGTTCTATCTCATTGATCAGGAAAAGGGGGAGTATAACAAGCCTCTTCTCCAAAAGCTTGGCATCGGAGAAGAAAAACTTCCGCCGATACATAATAAAGGCTATATCCTTGGCGATGTTATGGAAGAAGCTGCAAAAAAGCTGAATCTCGGAAAAGACACAAAGGTGGCTCTCGGCACCTTTGACCATCCGGCGGGAGCTTTGGGCGCGGGCGTGTTTGAAAAGGGAGGTATGCTTCTTTCCTGCGGAACCTCGTGGGTTGAGCTGTTTCCTGTAGAGAGCAGGGTAAAAGCGGTTTCCGCAGATGCACTGACTGACCGATATATGCTCTCCGGCTCGCCTTATTGCATTATGCGTTCGCTCACGTCTGTCAGTGAAAAAATCGCAAAATACCGCGCACATTTCTTTGGTAACATTTCTTTTGCGGATTTTGATGCATATGCTGAAAAAGCACAGTGCGGTTGTAACGGTCTACGGTTTGATTTATCGTGCGAGGATTATGAAAAAGCCAGCGGCTTTTCAAAGAACGATATTGCAAGGGCGATAATAGAAAGTGCGGCGACTCTTCTTGCGGAAAATCTTTCCGATATGGAAGCTCGTGGTTTTTTAGTTGAAAAAATACGGATAATCGGCGGAATAACTAATTCTCCGGTATGCGTAAGGATAATCTCGGAAACTCTCGGAAGAAGCGTTTGCGTAGTGAATGGCGTATCAGCCGGTGCAGTTGGCTCTGCAATGCTTGCAGGCATAGGTGTTGGTGATTTTGAAAACGAAAAAGCGTGCTTTGAGGCAATGAAGTTTACCGGAACGGAGTATTCAAAGTGAGAAAAGGTTTATGCGTGAATAGAGATTCAGGGAAAGAAAAAGTCTGTCGGCTTTTTCTTTCCCTGAATTTGTCTTTTATTGTTTATGCTTCAGCTGTGCAATGTATTCCTTGGGTGTCATTCCGGTTTTTGACTTGAATACCTTGGTGAAATAAAGCTGATCACGAAAACCGCACAGATAAGAAATATCCTTGATGCTCGTGAAATTCTGCTCCATAAATGTAAGCGCGTGTTGAACTCTTATGGTATTGAGATAGGATGAAAGATTGATGTTCAAAGCTTTTTTGAAAACGGATGAAATGTACTTTTTGTTGTATGAAAGCTCATGGCTGATCTTTTCAAGCGTAAGCTCGCTGTCACAGTAATGCTCGTCTATGTATTTCTTTATCACGGATGCTGTGTCCATCGTTTTTTCGTTGTTTTCGAATTTCATAAGGTTCTCGCCGAGAACTGAAAAGCTGTAAAGCAAAATCCCTTCCGTCCTTATGCCGAGCGTTGCCGGGTTTTCTGCCGTAAGTGCTTTTTCCCAGAGCGGGATAAGATCATCAAAACCGTGAAAAATGATGTTCTGGTTGTTTACGCCGAGCTTGTCCATTATCATGGTTGCCTTCGCACCGAGATAGCTTATGTACATATATTCAAATTCGCCGTCGGAATCAATATAATACGGAAACGACGGAGAAAGGAAGAAAATATCGCCCTCGCGCAGGGGAAAAGAGTCTCCCGGAATCTGCAAAGTGCCGGTTCCGCGCTTTACGAGAACCATGCGGTAGAGAGAAAGGGTTACCAGTCCGTTAAACGGAAAAATCTTTGTTTCAAGAACGAAGTTTACCGGATGAAGGTCATCTTTTGTGTTACTTTTGGAAATAAAACGGCAAATGTTATTATCCATTTCAACCACCTCGGGTTCAGTATATAATAAAAAGTGACCGTTGTCAAATCAAATGTGACTATTTTCGATATATATGGAGCTATTTTCCATAGAATTTTCACTTCGGAGTTGATATGATAAAAGCACAATGTATAAATGTATATACGCAAAGAAAGGATGCGAACATAGTGGAAAAGGTAAGAATCGGCGTTATGGGCGTTTATCGCGGCGCAAGCATGATTAACTATTGCAAAAGAGCGGCCAATGCCGAGGTCGTCGCAATTTGTGACAAGTGGGAGGGGGCTCTTGAAAAGCACAAGGAACTCAACAAAGGCTCCGAGATTGCTTATTACACAAACTTTGAGGATTTTATAAAGCACGATATGGATGCTGTCGTTCTTGCAAACTACGCTCATGAGCATGCTCCGTTTGCTATTCGTGCATTAAAGGCGGGAAAACACGTTTTCTCAGAGGTTGTGCCCTGTGCTACTATGAAAGAAGCGGTAGAGCTTATCGAAGCAGTTGAAGAAACAGGAAAAATCTACGCTTATGGCGAAAACTACTGTTATATGGCGGCTCCGTATGAGATGCGCCGGTTATATAAAGAAAATAAAATCGGAGCGATTGAATACGCTGAATGTGAATACATACACAACTGCGAACCTATTTGGCCGAGCATAACCTACGGCGATAAGAACCATTGGAGAAATAACTTATTTTCCACGTTTTATTGCACCCATTCTCTTGGTCCGATTATCCATATCACGGGTCTGCATCCGGTAAGCGTTACCGGTTTTGAGGGAACAAAGAATGAAAGAAAGCTAAGAACAGGATGCAAGAGCGCAACATTCGGCATAGAAATGGTCACCCTTGAAAACGATGCAATCGTTAAAAGCATCCATGGCGGCTTGTATAAGACATCGGTGTGGTACAGCATTTACGGGAGCAAGGGAAGAATGGAAAGCGCACGCGCAGATGCCGAGCAGGACGGATATAACAGAATTTATATCAATGCCGATGAATATTCAGGGCAGTACGGCGAGGTAAAGATTGAAAACTACTTGCCTGAGAGTGAGCTCAAAAAGTTCCAGAAGGGATTTGATCACGGCGGCTCGGATTTTGACACCGTCTGGCACTTCGTTGAGAAGATTAAAGGCAATGAGAAAGCTGATATAATCGACGTTTACGAGGCGATGGATATGTTCCTGCCGGGAATGTTTGCTTACCGCTCCATTCTCAAGGGCGGCGTTCCGGTTGAAATCCCGAACCTCAGAAACAAGGAAGAGCGTGAGCAGTTCCGCAACGACACGGCATGTACCTTCCCGGAAATTGCGGGAGATATGCTTTTGCCGACATGCGCTAAGGGTACTCCCGAGATTGACGATGCAGTGTATGAGCATATGAAGAAGCTTTGGGATGTTGAGATGAAAAACGGCAGTGACTATTTCGCTAACGCATTCAAGGATATCGACAAGGTTGCAGCAGAAAAAAATCCCGATGAGAAAGAGGATGGGAAAAGTGCGATATAGGTTTTTAAGATTTCCCGGCGGAAAGGAAAAAGCTGTAACGTTAAGCTACGATGACGGCATCCGTGAGGATATGCGCTTTTCTAAATGTTTTGGTAAGAAGAGTTCTGCAATACTATAAGACACTGCAACCGATTGAGCTGCAGTGTCTTGTTTTGGTGCGCCCGACATGGGCAATAACTTGGTGGTGAAAGTCCACTATGCGCTCGGTAGCAGGAAGCATTAGCCGAAGGCAAGGGTGTCCATCGCGAGGTGGAATCTGAAGGAAGCCGGATGTAGAGGCTGAAAAGTGCCTCTGCGGGCAAAGTTCCGGATTGACGAACAGAAATCGCATATAAGGCTGATATGGGACGGACGACTCTGCCGAACAAGAAGAAGTCCAATGCTACACGAATCCCATACAGTAGATGCGGCGATTACGGAATGAAGGTTATTGTTCTTACTCGGGGAGGTCTGCAAGGTACGCTCCTATCTTCCCATAGGAGTAAGCCGTGTCGAAAGGCAGCGGTTGAACTTGCAGAAGTCAGCTCCACTCATAGTACCGAGGAAGTGGCTAACCCCCACGGAGGGAAGGGGTGGACGATAAGAGGTTGTCAAGAATGTTTAGCAATCATCAAAGGAGAAGTCACAAGCAACAACTTATCGAAACGCCGTGTACGGACCCGTACGCACGGTGTTGTGGGAGGACGGGGGTTAGTCACCCCCTCCTACCCGATTTTGTTACATTACATCATATTGCTAATTGAAAAGCGATACCTTTCAAATATTCCAGATGATTTCGGAGTTTCCATCCTCGTCCATAATGATACGGTTTATAAGGATGCTGCATACGCCGCGCTTTTCCTCAAAAGAAGCGGCCTTCCATTTCTTAGATAGGTTAATAGCCTGTTTAACATCAATTTCTGTGTTTTCAAGATCTTCAATCTTTAACAGAAGCTTCGTTCGCTCTGCTTTGAGTTTTGTCGCTCTCTGGCTCATTATTTCAAGTAAATCAGCATTTGCTTCCGGTTGCATCAGCATATCTGCGATTTTATTTTGAGATAATTCTATTGCTTTGACCTTGTTTCGCAGTTCGTTGATTTCAGGATGCAAATTCTTTCTCTCGCTTGTCCTGATATTCTTCAAGGTCTCAAGCTTATTGGCAATTTCGCTATAGACCATATCTTCAAGGCTCTCTGCATAAATTGTGCTCTTGGTTCCTTTGCAATCTCTGTAATGACTTTTACCAACACAAGAAAAATATCTGCGGATTTCTCCGCTTCCTGTTTTCCCCTTGATAGTTGTCATAGTTCTGCCGCATCTGCCACAGATGATTTTGCCACCGAGCCAAGAGGTTTTATTGGATACTGCATTTCGTATCTGCTTATTTTTCGATAGCTTATGCTGGCATTTTATCCAAGTGTCGCTATCAATAACGCCCTCATGTGTCATTACAACCACCTTGATGTCAGACCAATCGCTATTATCAGCCTCGTGCTTTGTTTTACCATAAATCTGTATGCCGTGTATTCCGTCAAAGGCTTCGGGGGGACTGATGATTTGGGCATTGTGCATTTGAAAATACTCATACACTCTGCTGTCTGCTTTTACATAAATCGGGTTCTTGATAATCGTTGACAATTTAGCAGAACTCCACTTGCCACCCGAAAGGGTTTGCATATCGTTCTCTACAAGGTTCTTTAATAACCTGCCTAAAGACACCTGCTCAACTGCATAGGTATCGTATATGTACTTGACTTGTTCTATTTCATTCGCGACAGGGGAGAGCTTCTTGGTTTTTATGTTGTTAATTACGGTTGGTTCAAGCTCAAAGCCATAAGGCTTTCTGCCACCCATATAGAACCCCATTTCACTGCGATGTTCATATGCTTGCGATACTCTTTGGATAATCGATTGGCGCTCAAATTCTGCGAATACGGCGAGTATCTTGACAATAAGCTCACCATAAGGGCTGCCTGTATCAAACGCTTCCTGCGTGGAAACAAATTCGACACTGTATTCTTTGAATGTACCGAGAATACTTACGAAATCCGCAAGGCTTCGGCTGATACGGTCAAGGCGGTATACGATAACTTTTGAAATCTTGCCTTGCTCGATTTTACGCATCATTTTCTGAAACCCATCACGGTCTATGTTGCCGCCGGAAAAGCCGTTATCTATAAAGGTCAAAACCTTTTCACCCCGCTCGTCGGGCATAATTCTCGCTCTGCAGTATTCTATCTGAGTTTCGCAGGAAATTGAATTCTCCCGCTCGATTGATTTTCGCGCATAAAGGGCTATTGCCACAGATACTCACCTCCTTGCCTGAATGGTTTTACTCTTTGGAATTAAATAGTTTTATTCATAAATACGCGATAGATTTCATCAACAATCTTCGCTTCAAGCTCTTTTGTGTTCTCGCATTCCGGAACAACGCTATGCCTGACAGTTCGTTTGTTGTTTGATATATCTGTGTAGTGTGTAAAGTGGTTATGGTTTACAGTTTGATGAATCATAGGGAGACCTCCGTTTATGTAATATATCCGCAAACAGGAAGCTTTTTGCATATATCAATGCTTCCGTCTGTTACAAAGATAATATCCGTAAAAGCAGTATTGAGTTCGTTATTAACTATATTCAATATTGCTTGTCTGTTATACTCGAAATGTACAGTATGGAGTGTTTCGGGAACAACTTGATCACGTGATCTGTATTCCCGGTCATAATATCGGCAGTCGGTTATTACACCTTTGCCGAGACGGTACTGAAGTTCTAGATAGATACTACGGTGAATTCTGTTTTTGAAACGAGTTTTCAGAACAGAAGGAATACCGTTTACTGATTCACCCTTGCCAACGAAGATAAGAAACTTATATCCGCGGTTTAGCTCGGAAAGCTTGTGAGCTATAAATTCCTCTGTTGTTAAATCGGACAGGGAAGTAAAGGTTTCGATTCCCGGAAAATCTTTGTCGAGTTCAGTTTTGATTACAGAGAGGATATCACCATAAGGAAATGCTAAAGTGACAAGTCGTTTCGGAACAGCATAATACTGCCCTTCTTTAATTCTGTCAACGTAGTAACAGTCGGTTATTTTGCAACCGTTGTCCTTGACGGACACGGCAAGATAAAGCATCCTGCCATGATTGTTCTTGAACACAGTGTGAAAGTTACCGTCACTTGATTTATATAACTGTAAATGTTGTTTGTGCATAATGTGTCCTCCTTTGTGAGTGATTTATATAATTCAATATGCATTGAATTGAATGAGGTTATTTCTCCGAGGCGCATACTGCAACCAAGAGCGAGATACAAGCACAGCTTAAGAATAGGATTATCGCAAACCTTGATTGAATCAAGTGCTTTTCTATCCGACCAGACCGCCCGCTCTTTCGGATTGTCTTTAGGCAAGGGCGCATCAATAGTAGGATTTGCTTTTGTGTATTCCCACACTAAAGCTCTGCCGAATGCACATTTGAGCACCTTATGTATTCTCGAAATTAGTGTAGGTCATTGTTAAAAAAACCTCCTCTCCTTCCATTTGATTCCGCAAATGCAGCTTGTAGCATTAACAGCTCCTTCTTTGCGTTTGCGTGTTTTTTGGGCTCCAAATAACTCTTCTGCATATTGTGTAAAATACTGTGAGAACTCATTTAAGAAAATATGACGATTTTTTTCAATGTATTTCATATATGCGTCAGAAGTAAACACAACGCCATCACAGTCATATTCAAAGTAGGTATGTAGAAACTTAAAGATACTCACGTTTGTATTTTCAGTTGTGATATTGTTCATAACTACCTGATTAGGACAGTAATTGCCGGCGAAGTTATAATTATTATTTACTAAACCCCAATAATACCTTATGGCCGTAGTGACAATCGCATCTCGCTCTGTCAATAGAGCATCAACCAAAGCAAAGTGTTGTTCACTTTTTGGTACAGAATATTTAAATGGGATTGTAATCGCTCTATCAAAAAAAGCATCATCCCGCATTTTCAGCAACAAAGGATGATTTGTCGCCAAAAGAAGTTTTGCAGTACTTTTAAACTGTAAGTTGCTTTTGTATCTTACAGGGGCGGCTATTGTATCGTTGCCGGTAATTTGTTTTATTTTGCCCACTGCTTTCGAATCCAACGGCTCTGCCGGTAAATCTGGTGACAGTGTCAAGGATTTTCCAAACAGCTCTGATACGGAAAATTTTTCACCATATGAGTGAATATCAAGTGTGACAACAGCATCTTTCGAAAACAATTTTGATATTATAGTTGAAAGAACGCTTTTGCCTGAGTTTTGAACACCTTGCAAGAGGAAAAATGCTTTGGCAGAGGTGTCTGGTGTAAGAACATAGCCTATCATTTCCCATATTCTCTGGATTAACACAGGGTCATCCTGAGTGATGGTTTTAAGAAAATTTTCAAACATTGGACATTGAACGCTACAATTACCGAGGTAATTGGCGTTAATTTTGTAAAGTGTAAAAACTTCTTTTGAATGTGGATGTAGTGCACCTGTTGAAAGATTCAATAAGCCATTTTCAAAAGATACTACATTTTTGGCTATTGGAAGCTCTTTGACGTTCAGGTTCGGTTCTTTTAAAACAAAACTCGATACATCCTCTACGTACTTGGGCAATCCAGCCATCTCAACTACATCTCGGAAAGAATTAACAATTGCTCTGTCCAATCCGGCAACAGAAGTTAATTCATAATACTTGCCGTTATACACATAAACCGAATTGTCGCCAACAACTATTAATCCAAGTTGCGTAGATAGTTTTTGCATTGTTTCATATGGGGTTAATGGCACTGCGGCTCTGTGAATAATCCTGTGGTTTTCTGCCGTTTTTTCATCTCTGTTTGTTGTAAAACCAGCAACGATGGTATCCGCTTCATGTAGCACTTTGCCAAAACGCAGTTGGTGCGGTGTCAGTGTGCTTGGAATACTGAGTGAGATGTTTTCTGTATGAAGGGGATCAGTGGTCCGGGGGATTGTAGGGCCTTCTTCTGACTCATCACTGTTTTCTGTTGAAGGGGGATAGAAATCCATCGGGATTATAAGTTCTTTCGGTTTATCGCTGTTTTCTGTCTCGGCTGGAAGCGACATTTGTGTTTCGGTAGAAGCTTCGCCAAAGAACAGAGAACCGTCGATATCACTTGCTTTGCGGGCCTCTTCGGCAGAATCATAAAACTCCATTCCATTAAACAAGATGGCATCTCCTCCTGTGTCCTTATTTGAATAATTGTCTTTTCTGGTTGTGTCTGTTGAATTTGTATTTTGCAAATTGTTTTGCATACGAAACACCTCCTTGTATACAATTATCCCACATTTTCTCCGAAAAGTTTAGGCCGATTATTTAAGAGGGGACAAAGCTTAGAACCGCAAGGGGTTCGGGGATTTTACGGAAACAGGAAAACGTAGAAATTGGAAATATTTGTAAAAAGAACTTCCGCAGGTGAAAGCGCACCTGTGGAAGTTCTTGTCAGTTGTTATTCTTTTTCTTCTTTTCTTTTTTTGTGTGCAGCAGCTCTGTCTTTTTGGCTGCGTTTTTCAGTTTTCATTGCGTTCTCATCTGCAAATTTTTTTTCCTCTTGATCATAAAAACCTTGGTTGTCATATAAAAATTTAATATAATCGTAGTCTAAATCATCCAAATTTAATTCTTCCAACTCATCTAAAAAGCGGTAATCTTCCCTTAAAAATTTTGCAGCAGCACTGAAGTCTGCATCGGTCCAACTTTCTGAAAATTTCGAAAGGTTTTTACTACGACATAATTCTTGAAAGTAATAGAATAAAATTACGAAGCCCTTAAGACATTCATAATCTTGACTTGCTGTGTGTCCGAAAAGTTGATAGAATTCAGATTTAGATTCGAGCTCAAACGCAAATTTGATGAACTCATTTTGTCTTCTAAAAAACAGTGGTAAAATACTCACAGGGCGATCATTATGATTTTTATAATTAATTTTAGAGATATTACAATCTTGACGACCAATGAAAGCTTCAATCAGTTTCGGAAGGGGCAAGTGTTCGTTTTGTTTACTGTTTTTGTTTTGTTTGACGTATATAGAGATTTTTGCCATGAATAAGAATCTGTACGTTATTTCAAAATGGAAGAACGACAAAGCTAAAACAACGAATTCTTTATCAGATTGCGCTTCTTTAATTCCTTTTAGAAGCTCGTTTAGTTGCTTGTAGCCCTTCCTAAGCTTTTCTGTTGTTATGTTTTTTTGCCTGTCCCTGATAAGCAGTTTGTATAAATATAATTTATTTAAACTATAAGCATCGATAAAAGCTAAAGCCGAATAATTATATAAAGTCTTATCATCCTTTTCGTAGGGTGCACGCTTATATGTGCTTTCTTCGCGGCTCGCTTGTGTAGCTCGAAGAGCTAAGTTTGCCCTGTATACGTCCCTTGCGCGCTGTAAAGCATTTTTCCGGGAATCAAAAAGCTCGGGAGGAAGTGGCTCTTTATCGGTTAAGTGATACGGTTTATTGATGAATTCATATAAAGTTTGCGAACATGTTGTATCACTCTTTAACCATATTAGCAAGTGATGCAATAGCAAAATATGACATACTTTATTTTGCGCGTCATCTCCCATTAAATTAAAAAAACTATTGATCTCTTCATTTTCACATTCCTTCTTAATTGTTTCTCGAATTCCGTTAAGTATTGCTACAACATTATTATCAGCAGATGTTTTGGTGTTCTTTTCGGTAGCATTCTGTTGCATTGCAAATTCCTCCAAAGTATATCATTTGTGTCAATGTGTCAGTGTCAAAAGACGTTTTTATTTATACACATTATATCCTTTTTAAAGCTGTTTGTCCAGCAAAAATAAGTTTATTATGTAACACCGACACATTGACACAAAAACATTTTACCGTGGTGAGAACCGTACTTTCCTGTAAAAAGTGCTGGGTTTCATATCAAGGCGTTTCATAGCTTCTACGGCGGTGATGTCACCGTTTCGCCATAGTGATACAACCGTGTTAAACTCCGGGCGTTCAATCGGTTTACGGCCTTTGTAAACTCCGTTTTCTTTTGCCACGGCAATCCCTTCACGCTGCCGTTGCAGGATATACTCCCGCTCAAGCTCCGCAACCGCTCCGAATACCGTCAGCATGAATTTACCCGTCGGTGTGGTTGTGTCAATTGCTTCTTTCTTGGATACAAATTCTACGTTCTTCTCTGTCAGCTTTTCTACAAGGTCAAGTAGGTCTCTTGTGTTTCGTGCAAAACGGCTGATGGATTCCACAATCACCGTATCACCCTCACGCACAAAATTCATCATGCGCAGAAGCTCCGGCCGGTTTGTGTTCTTACCGCTCATACGGTCAATGAAAACATTATCTACTCCAAGCTCTTTCATAAGCACCTCTTGCCTTGCCGTGTTCTGATCCGTGGTGCTGATACGGATATATCCTATTTTCAAAGTATTTACATCCTTTCTCCCAATAGGGTTGCCGCGATAAATGGCATATGCCAAAAACCTTTCCGCAACCCTATTGGCATACTTTTCCCGTGTCCCATATGGGTGTACCCTAATGGGACATCCTAACAATACATATACTCTTCAATTTCTTCCGGAGAAAAGCCGTACTGTATCAGGTCGTCAACATCATCTGAAGAATACCCGCGGTATCCGGCTATCATTTTGAGATCATCTATATAGCTGTCATACGACGGAGTAGTGTCACGTACCCCATGCTCCCACCACCGGCAGTTATACCAACCGCTGTAGTCCACATAATCAAACTTTGAGTATGTTACCGTACCGTCCGGTGTAATGCTCAGAATATCACCGGGGTTT
>JAZQFJ010000082.1:0-21646 GCA_045539475.1 Eubacteriales bacterium
GAAAAATACAACGTCGCCTTTCTTCGGACTCAATTCCCACGGCTGATAGAAAATATCATCGTTATAAGCCCATCTTGACCATGTGCTCGTATAAGGGTGCCAATCCGCAGGATTGTTATAAGTGCTGTAAATATTGCCCAATTCTTCCTCACAGCTACGATTGATTTCAAAGCTTGAATGCCACTCGCCACCGAAACGCCAAGAACCACAAGACTTACCGATAACATAATTCGCAAAACCTGTACACCAATCAGCGCCTGCGGGAATTGCGCTATAACCCCAATACGTCTGCGGCATAACGTCACTTGCCGGTGATTGCGCCTTTGCCGACGCGACTAATCTGTCGACAAGCTTACTTGTCGTCTGAGGCCCGCCGGTAAAACAAGACACGCCTGCTGTCTTAAAATAAGTACACCAATTACCCTTACCGTCAAGACCTCTTACGGTATAAGTCGTATTTTGGTCGAGCAACGGATTCGTGTCAACATAATAATTATTCGGCGTGTCCACAAGCTTTGTCCAACCGTTAGAGAGCTTGCGATACAAACGATACTTGCTCACGCCTGCGCATTTATCCCATGTAACTTTAATACCGCGACTCAACTGCTCAGCTTTCAAACTGCCGGGAACATTACAATAATAAATGCTGTATGTCTTATAATCAGACAAAAACCGACCATCGTCACTAACAGCACGAACGGTAAAGTAATAAGTTTTACCGCCGACACTTGTATTATACACATAAGAAGTGTTACTCGTTTCAGTCAGTCTTGTCCAACTGCCATCCTTAGATGTTTTCACGTAATAACGAAACTGATAGAATTTCGATACCATCAGACCGGTGTCAAGACGAATTGATTTTGACAAATGCGTCAACGTGAGCGGCAGCGGCGACGTCATCGGACCACCGTCATAGGCTTCATGCAACACCTTATCGTAATACGACGCCAAATCAACCTTTCCCGTACCTATATTATCTTCAATATCGTCCCTGCTCGCCGCGCTCACGGCAACAATACTCGATAAAAAAACAGCCAAAACCATCAAAATACAAACAAATCTCTTCTTCATAACAACAAACATCTCTTTATCACCATTCCAAAGACCCTTCGTAACCATAAGCACCTTCGTGCTCATAAGCTGTTCTGTAATAAATATCGCGCATGCTGATATAACCGGCAATATAACGGCTCTTTGCCGTTAACCTTGCCCCCGGATTCGTATTCCGAAGCTTACCGTTGATTTCCATATAAACACAAGGATTGACAGTCGATTCAGATGTATCTATATCACTGGTATTGCCTTCCACTGTCCAAACCGCATTATTATTTGCAGCCATGTAAACAACACCAACATGTGTAACATTATCAAATGTATCAGCTTGACCGTCAGGTGTAAAGAAAACAATATCACCTATCTCCGGCTCATATTCAAACGGTTGACGGAAAATACCGTGGTCCCTCGCGTTCTTCGCCCAAACTCTTACGATAGGATGCCAACACGCAGGATTATTATAACTACCATAATCCTCGTAAGGGTCGGGGTCAATCACTTCTTCGCTGGTGGAGTCCCAATACGCATTACGATGATACTCGCCGCCAAAACGCCAAGAGCCGCAAGATTTACCAATAACATAATTCGCGAAAGCCGTACACCACTCAGAACCCGCAGGAACATCACTATATTCGCAATAAGGCTCGCTCCCCCTGTAATAACTGTCAAAATGATGAATGCGACGCATGATATCAGTGACGACATATTTCGTATTACCGGGTCCGCCTTGCCAACACTGACACAAATAAGGGTTATAATCAGTAACCCAATTACCACGAGAATCAATACCTCTTACCGTATAAACATTCCACCAATCCTTTTTGGGATTAGTATCAATAAAATAGTTCTCATAAACATCACCTTGTGCTGCCCAACCGCCGTCGGAGGTTTGCCAGTACACACGATATCTGTTAACACCCGGACAAAAATTCCATGTGATTTTGATACCGTGACTGGTCTGATAAGCGTCTAACCCCGTAGGATAAGAACTCGCAGATACCGAGACAGGCGCTACGAATAAACAAGACAGCAAACAGACAACAACCAACATAACAGAAATGAATTTCTTCATTAAAAGTACCCCTTTCCACAAAAACACTAAAGCGAACAGTCGTAAACCTCATCAAACGAAGATAACGATTCAACAGTCATATCACGCGCTCTCAAAAGACGATTCAATCGCTTCTCCGCTGTATCCGCCAAATCATCTAAACCGACAGCTCTTTTTGCTAAAATATCAGCCCTTTCATTATTGATTTTGCCCCACGTCAACGAAGCATCGCTTATTGTATGCGCATCCTCTTTCGTGAACGTGATATCTAAACCTAATGAAGCGGCTTTGCTCATAAAATTAACGTAATCAACAGACGGACCGGTCTTCGCTTTCCATTCCCCGGACACCCATTTGCTCAAGCCCTCATAATCATGATGAATGATAAGCTGAGACAGTCCTTTATCGCAAGCAACCATCACAGCCGCTCTGGCACCGAGAATCTCACCTGCAACATTACGCATTGAAGCATAAATCGCGTCATTACCGGAACCCTGCAGCTTATAAACGGAATTACCCGCACACAAAAAACCGCCGTAACCGTAAACACCCGTATCGGGATTAAACGAACCGTCAACAAACGCGAACGGAACGCCCTGCGTCGCTCCGTAAAACGACGATGGTTTTCTGCGCTCAGACGAATTCATTACGGCAGCTAAATCTTTATCGAGACGAGCTTGCCTTTTGACAGACGGACTTTGCAGATAAAAAAGGGCGTCTTTCATATCAGTAAAGCTCTTATATTCAGCGCCGGAGACACCCTTGACCTGTTTTTCACATTCTTCCCATGTGTGAAAAATACCTGTCTGTATTCCCTTTTTAACAGCGTATATCTTACGCCCGAGTTTATTGCTCATAATAAAAGTATCCTTTTCATTATCTCAATACAAGAAGCCATCGTCCTCAAATCCATCAAACTCATTAGACGGAAGCACAGGCAAAGGTCGTCTCTCATACGGATTGTCACCGTTTTCATCTCTTGTGTATAACACGTCTGACATAGCGTCATCCATTACAGAGCCTACATCGAAATCACCATCAGCTTTCTCGATTTGTTCATTCGCGCGGGAAACCGATACGACGATATCTCCGTTCGAATACTCTCCCGAATCAATGTTTTCGTATTCTGCTGATGATGAGCCAATCAACGAAGCGTTGCCCAAAACATCGCAATGATAAACATGGGCGTTACCGCCGACATGCGCATTATCCGATATTTCGGAATCCTTGATAAAGCAAGAACCGTCGACAAACGCATGGTCCATAATATGAGAATTTTCAACATATGCGCTGTCGGAAATACAACCCTTATTGCCACGCCCTTCGCTTGTCAGAACGGCGTCAATATCCGTCCACCAAGAAAGCTCACCCTTTTTAGGAACGCTTTTGTCCAATTTAGCAAACGCTGCCTTTGAAAAATAACCGCAGACATCACCTTTTTTGACATCACCGGCTTGTGATACGAAATCACAATCGGCAACACCCCGAAATACCTGAGTGCCATCCTGTAAATACATAAAGTCGCTTTTAGACAGATGACACTTCGACAATCTTTTTAACTCCCTTTGCGGCATTTGAACAACAATCCCTTCAATTTTACCTGCTTATACCAACATTATACCATATTCTCTCATATTGTAAAGGGAAAAAACAAAAAAAAAAAGCGGAACAAAAAGCTCCGCTTCACTCGTAATTCAATTACCGTGTTCTTCCGATATGATAACACGCGTCTGATGTCTGCAGCAAACGATTCTTCAAAGCCGCAACCGCCGCGTCAATTTGCTTATTGACCGCTGCCGAAAAAGGATAATTATAAATAGAAATGTCCCACAGAGTCATATGACGTAACCAGTCAATGAGCGGCATTTCACTTTTACCGCCGAACCACGTATAAACAGCATCATATAACTGATTTCCCATATTCGACGAATCAGACGACATATGACTGGACATGTTATTCGTCACAAAAAAGAGAATCTTCATACCCGTTTTTGTATCAGTTACAACACGGGAATCATTTGCCATGATATCAAAGTCGGTGCCGGAAAACACAGTCTCATCGACCTCATATGTCAGGTCATTGTCGAAATCCGCGCCGACAGGCGGCGACATCTGCGACAACATCGCAACCTTCGCCAGATCACAAATAGAATTTACGACATAATCAACAACAGAATTATCAAACGTTGTATGATTCCGGCTTGCGATGAACAGACACTTCAGAAAATAATCACGCAACGTAAGTTTCGTTTTCGTTTTCTCTGAAAAAACATACGCGTCGATAGCAATGCCGCTGTCATAGTAATTTTTTCGTACCACTGTAAAAACCTCTCTTCCCCCTGCCTGTGCTACGACAGAGATATTTTTTTTAACTTGACACGTTCCATCAACAAAATAAAGTATAACATAATCTTCTTGAAATTGCAATAACTTTATTTATATTTATACAAAAAACTTCCGCCGAACAAACAAGTGTCCGACGGAAGAAAAACAGAGGAAGAGAGCAAGTCCTCTCGTTGCTGAGCTGTAATTGTCACATCCTTGATATATACACAAGGCAGTTTTCCACCTCAACAACAATTTTTCGTGGAAATGAACAAACATGTCTAAAACCCCAAAACATATTTATTCAAATCATCACAATATTAAGTATACCCAAAATAATAAAAATGTCAAGCTTTTTCTCATACATAGTAAAAAACAGTTGTTTTACGTCGCCTGACAAAAAAACACGAAACATACATAAGCGCGCGTCAACCTTCCCCGAATCTTGACGCGCGGAGCGACGTAAAACTCAAGAACATTGACTTACCGACCATATACCGTTTTCATATTGCAGCTCAAAAACACACAAAGCTTTATATTTATTCAATAATCGAGAATCAAGCGTCATGTACTTTTCATATTTCGCCATACAATTATCATAATCATCTTTCGTGAAAACAAAAGCATACGCTTTCACGGACGCGTTAACCGACAATGGCGTCAAACATAAATCAAACATATCGCTCGTTACATCAAAGGATGGGTTCTTAATAACGATATTTGCGTTATAAGAATCAACACCCTGCGCATATGTCGTCTCAGCTTCCTTAACATCGACAAACGACTCGACAGCTTTAACACGAAAACTCCCGACAAGAGTATCTCTGATAGACGACTTTGTATCACACCTATCATAATCATCTTTAAAAGAGTTATTTTTCTCTACCACACGAACCTGTTTGTTTTCAGTTGCATTCTCGAAAAAATAAGTTGTCTCACCTTTTCGAAGAGACATAACAGGCTCATGAAAAGAAGTCCAAGTATCACCGTACTTGTCCGTCAGATAATTCTGAACATCCTCCGGTCTCTCTCCAAAAGAACACGCAGCCAACGACAACAGCAGTACAACGGAAACACACAAAGAAACAGCTCTTAACATGAAACACACTCCACAATTCTTTCTTTTGCGATATCACAATAAGATTTCTCTATCTCGATACCAATGTAATTACGGTTCAGCTTACAAGCTGCGACACCCGACGTACCGCTGCCCATGAAGATATCCAAAACAACATCACCCTCATTACTCCATGTAGATATTTGGTCAATCGCCAATTGTTCAGGAAACGGCGCCGGATGTTGTTGTGTCTTTTTACTCTTATTTGTCAGATACGTAAAAATATTACCATGTTGCTTGTAATCAGAAACAGTATGCTCACCACAAGAAACCAAACCACTGTCGTTGCTCTTATGATAAGTAGCCGAACCCCATGTTTTCGTCCCTGCGTACTTACACGGTACCATAATAGGGTTGAACGTTTTGGGACGACCTTTCGACAAAACAAACATATACTCAAACTCTTGCTCATAACGACGATGCGTCAACGGCATATAGTTCTGTTTGCGATATATCATCGTATCATAAATAGCAAAACCGCATTCCTTGAAAAACAAAGCCTGCTTGAAGCTTGTGCCTGTTTCTGAGCCATTCTTCGTAGCATCCCCGACAACCCATACCAAAACGCCGCCTTTCTTGATAACACGGTATAACTCCTTTGCGATAGATGTGAATTTGTCCCATGTCAAAACAGCGTTACTATCACCGTATACACGTAAATTATCATATGGCGGAGACGTTATGACCATATCAACGTTGTTTTTTTCCATTGTTTTCAGTACATCAAAACAATCATTACAATAAAGGGTACAAGGCACATCAAGCAATTTGTTATACGTCATAAAAACCTCTCTTCGTACATCTGTTTGCGTTTTTATTTCGCTCCGCCAAACGGAAGCTCACAAAAACACAAACATCTAATTTCTTGTTTTATAATTGACAACATTCCACATTGCCCAAAACGCGTCTGAGGACGCAATCAAACTTTTTTGCCTTTGGGCCGGGTATCTACATAAGACAGGAGCAAGCTCCATGCAATGTCGAATATTGTCAAAAGCTTTCTTTTATTAACAGACGTGAACAGGCTCTAAAAAGAGCCTGCTCCGTTCCCATACAACAGACACATACAGTTGACTGGCACCCATTACTACGATGACTATTACAGTCACCATCATCGCTTCGAGCACCGCTTTTCAGTCATATAACATGACCTTTCCCTGTTCCGATGATTCTATCCATTACATACATAACCTTAGGTCATCACTATGCCCGTAACCATCATGACGGTCCCATGAACCGACACGGTCTTTCATAGCGCAGAGGTTTACTCAACCGCAATGATTAAACGGACGTACATTCGCGATTTCGTCAGTTTTACTTTCGTCCAATAAAATAAAACATTCTAACCATAATCATCTTTCGGACACCCGGCATATCAGATTTAACAACCCTTCTGCCGACTTTACCGAGCTTTATACAAGATGCGTTTTGACACCTCGCATATCGGAGTATCAGTGGACGCGCTTTCGGGCGTTACCCCGTCATTTCACGTCTCAAATCATCAGTTCGCTTGATATTTTCAGGCGGCGTATCTTTGTTTTATTTTGAATACGCAACAGGTCGCACCTGCGCCACTCATGGATTTCAAAGCGTTGTTTGTATTCGACACGAGATTACGCATCGAGTTACGCGGCAACACGTCGGTCGCGCTGAAGAACAGCGACAACAAATCCATTTCCGTCGTATTTTCCCACAAAGCGGCTTTCGCTTCCGTCTCATGTAACAGACGGTTATACTCAGCGTCGGAGATTTTATCAAAAGCTCCCGCTTCCGCTTTCTTGCTGAACTCAATGGACGGATTCTTCATCTTCTTCGATGTGAGCTGTACAAACAACTGATAAGCGTTGTAAAGCGTCACATGGCCCCACATTTCGTCGAGCTTCGTTTCGAGAATCTTCTCGTCCATATTTGTTCGCTCAGCCTTTAATCTCAATTCGCGCTCTTCCTCAAGATAGTAGTCGATCAAGCCGTAAGCTGCACGCTTAAACGCGTTATTCGCAGCGTTCGGTGGACATTGGTTCGAGGAATATCCCTTTTACCGTGCCCCCACACCGTGCATGAGAGTTTCCAACTCACACGGCGCTCCATCAACATCGCCAAAGACCGTTTTATTCATACCAACATCATCCGATTTATCAAATCACACTTCGTCTCACGCGCTTTTGAGAAACGAAACGAAATCATCAAAATCGAAATCCGTCGACACAAATAAAGCAATCTTTATTGACGTCGACTTGAGGCTGTTGCTCCACGCTCATTACAAGCGCTTCATCACTCGTGCCTCTACCCTCACCGTGATTAAATACAGTTATGAATTCCTGTATTACTTCGGCGCCACCCGGTCAATATGAAAGATATCATATTGACAACGTTCACGGCTTTCGACGTTCCTTGTCCATTATCATAAATGATACGTAGGTCTTTGCTCTGCTCCGTCGGCAACTATATGATAAACCATATAAAACGATGTTATCAGTCCGGCAATCACACCGTCTCGTGCCGAAATAACTTTCGACCCTCACGAAGCTTTCATTCGCAAATTCGTCTAACGGGAAGCTATCCCGTAATTCTGACCATATACCATCGACAGCTCACCCATGCTATTGTCCACGCAACACAATCGGCGTCATGCTGCACGTTTAGGGATACGCTGCATCTTACTCAGAATACTATGAGCCTCGATGTCATGAACAAAGTTAAAGTGCATATGAGATACACTTCATATTTTCTCCGTATAATATTGCAACTATACTTACAAATATAACGTCTCGCACGCCAGACAGGGTCATCGGCTCCGTCTAACGGAAAGAACACATCTGCAATGTTTTCGATGTATGCGGCGGTCTTCGTAAAATCGCCTTCGCGAGCACTCTGTGCCGCCAATCCTAACGGATTGTAAATATCGGTCTTCATCGCATTAATGAGATTAAATTGTACAATCTCGAATCCACGAACCGTACCTCTTACATAGAACTTAACAAGAAGTTCACCCTTAGGGTCATTAATAACCATATTATTAGGACGTCTTTCTCTTGTCCACATATCCAAAGTAGGTTCGATTACGGTTTGACAAATATCTTCAGTATCGGACGCAACTCCAATACCCGGTTGTATAAACCACGCTCACACTTTCATGTGAAGTTGAGATTAAATGTTCATCCTGCGACACTTGACAATTTTATATTCGTTTTAAAATAACCATCGACTCAAATTCTTTTTTCACATTCTGACCGTGTTTTCGATTAAAATGACTGCTCTTTATTTTATCATAACACAACTCTTCAACAAACACAAACCCGCAGGATTCAACAACAGATACCATCTTGTTCTTCCATTTTTGATTAACTTGAAAACAAAAATACTCAGCGGATGTTTGCGTAGAATTCAACACAACACGCTTCCACCATTGTAAGAAGCCATGCTCATCCAAATTTTCCGCGCCAAACTCAGTATAGATTTCGGTATTACCATAAGGAGGACAGGTGATAACAGCATCCGTAACAAAGGTTGGCTCATACATACTCGAATCCAAAAACTCAACAGACACATTTCGAATGTTAAACGCTTTAATCATTTCATCATAGCCTTGTCTCAAAGATATATTGATATCAACGCCATGATAAACTATGCCATTCTTAAAACAATACAGCATCCGTTCACCCCATCCGGCACACGGGTCATAAATACTGCGTATACCATATTTTTGACATACATGCGCCATTAAACTGACGTCAAATACAGAGTATCCTTTTTGGATACCAGAAATCGTAAAACCTCGCAGAAGCTCAAGATTTGTTAATTCATTCGGAGATTTAGAAAGATAACGTAAACGATTATGATACAACCACATGTGTAACAACAAATTACGATATATTTTATTTTGTTGCCACAATTTAATTTCATTTTTATAAAATTCCGAAAACTGATACGATTTTACTGCTTTAATAAAGCCTGCAGCTGTTGACGGTAATAAACGGACTTCTACGTGCTTTGTAATGTCTCGCTTTGGGAGCCACGAATACTCCTTTTTCCAATCCTTCCCATCAGGACAACCCATAGAAAACCAAACAACAGCATCTCTTAACTTCGTATCCCAGAATACAACATAATTCAAATCTACTTTTCTCGCCTGATTACGCTTTTTAACGTCGGCTTCCGTCCAAACACGTAACGCGTTACGATAATAATCTGTATCACAAGCAGACCACGAATCAACAACTTCCTTATCGTGTTCAGAATTACTGAACCAACAATCACCATGCGTCCAAGAAGCGTTACACTCAATATATAAATCTCTCGACTTTACATAAAAATCGCAAGAAAAAGGATAGTTCAAAGAATAATATTGACGGCAAACATCATTCGTTCCGAAAAACTCACATAAAAGATGATATAACAACTCTTCTGGACCAGAAGTGTTAAACGTTCCGTTTGCTGCCTTCGCCATACGAATCTTTTCTAAAATCTCAAACGAATGAGCTGTTCGTTTTACGCCGTAATTTTTCAACAAAGTCCTTTCTGCCTTTTCACGAACATCGGGCGACGACATCGGTGCAGCGCCTCCATAAAGCTGAGAATTAGTTTCAACAATTTTCCTACGAACAGAAGGCGCTGACAACGGTTCCTCATAACCGTGCCGCTCCATACACGTTTGGTGAAACCTTTCTCTCACATCAGAATTCTGGCTAACATTTTTGACACCATAACGTCGCAAATTAGTACGCTCAGTCTTTTTACGGATTGAATCTGACTGTAAAGGATATTCAACACCATAACGTAATATATTGGTACCACGCTGTTTATCTAAACCCACGCCTGCGGAACGAGCCCATTCGGAACCATATCTCTCAATTGACGTCGCACGAGCTTTGTCAAAAAAGACGGCCGACTTCATCGGATTGTCGACACCATATCGCGATATCATCGTTTGTTTCTGCCGTTCGCGACCGCATATCGGACAACCTTGCCCTTTTAAATGAGCTTGCGCCTGTTGTTCAAATTCGCCATGAATCGGACAAACAATAACCAATTTATTACGCATACCTGAATAGACAGCCTTGCTGTAATCATACTTAGCAGAATGTATTTTCGACGCTCTTTCAAAGTATTCATCCGCAGAAATACGTTTAGGCATCTACGTCAACTCCTTTGCCAAACTCCAACAAAACAATACGTTCTATCATACGCACAACATATCGGGGTGGAGAAGAAACTCCTTGTTCCCAATGCTGCAGATTGGCAATCGGAATCTCAAAATACTCGGAAAACTCACGCTGAGACATTTTTAACTTCTTACGTATATTACGAATTTCCATTACATTCACACCTTTAAACTTGTATGATACTATTATATAATAATATTATACAAAAGTCAACAGGCAAAACGAATATAAAATTGTCAAGGTACAGGAGTTGTATTTTTCTTCCGCCATTAACTTGCGGTTCTACTCCCCCACAAGGGGATAATCGTTGAACGTTCTCCATGTATCGAAAAATACACAGGAGATTCGCTGCTAAACAGCCATTTTACCACATATTTAGGATTTAACCATATATGTATCCTACAACTTTTTTCCACTTTCGTAACCATCACGCTCGTCGTTTCCAACCACGTTGTGGTATGTAGGCTTTAGGCGTTCCAAAGCAATAAACTCAAAAGCTGTTACAAATTACTCTATAACAGGGGCTAAACTTTCCCTTACCGGCGCGCGTTATCGCGAGAACCATCGTATTTACCGGTGCAGTATCGACAAGAAACGCACCACCCGGTCTTTGTGGCTCATAATACGGAAAATCCCAATCCTCGTTGATAAGATCAGCGACGGTCTTATACTTACCAAGTTTGTCTCGGTCTTTTCCATCGGGATTGTACGGGATAGTGGTGGCGTCGTACTTCTTATTGTACTTCTTGTCATCCGAAGGATTGCCAGACGCCTCAAACAAAGCATCCATGAACTCCGTATCGATCAACGGCTTTGTTTCATACAAAACATTGCCATCCTCGTCACGGAGAACTTCACCCTCGTAAATCTCAATCTCGCCGTCTTCATTAACAATATCGTGCTTCGCACGCTTCGCGACTTTGATTGACTTCAAGCCTTTGTTCTTCAAAGCAACATGCGATATCATCGAAGAAAACTGCACATCGGAATGCGCGCCGACATCGGGAAACCAGTCGAACTTGCGCATCACTTCCTCAGGAAGCGCGATGTGTTGGTCATTCTTCTCAACTAAGATATCATCCGTCGTCTCAAGGATATTAATGGCTTTAGTCAATCGTGTTGCCTTCGTCAACAAAGCAGAACCCGCAATCAAGAGACACAAAAGCGAAAGAAGTAACTTCCACCAATTCGGTCTGAGATAATAGAAAAAGCTCTCCTTCTCAAGACCTTTAATGACAGTTTGTGCTTCAGCCAGTCGCTCTCCGTCAAGGTCGCCGCGCTTCGTCAACATATCGGTATAAACCTCATATGCCTTCTTCTTTTCACGGTACCCGTTGCCATCATCAGGTTTCTTATCGCTGTTCTCATCAATAATCCAGAAATCAGAAAAATTACCCTGTGAGTCTGTTTTACTGATTTTGACGACATTATTTTGATACAGCGCTTCGACTTCCGTCATATTGGCGTTTTCGGAGTGACTTTGCCTGAACATATCAAACCGTGAGTAACCAAACTCTCCCACACAAAGAATACCATAAAACATAGCGGTAATCAACAAAGCGATAATACCGAAGAATATGATATTCACCCAAGGGGATTGTTTGTTGCCGATTTCACTACGTTCCAACTGCTGCTGCTCATACACATCGCGGTTTTTCATAGTTTCACCGGGGGACCTTTTACTCAGTCGGTCCCAATTGGACTTTTTTGCCAAACTGTACGTCTCCTTTCCTGTATCCCATGATACACAAAAGAAACGTATGCCCGTAACGCTTTGACAGAATCACGGGACACAAAAAAATATATATGAAGGGGCCATATGAACAATACACACGACCCCATACATATCAAATCTCAAAAGAGATATCAGCCTCTTGCCTGAACCTGCGGCTGTGTTGCCTGCTGTGCCTGAGGCTGCGCCTCTAACGCTATCGTCGCGGCTTCCGTCGGAATCTGCGAACGATATTGCTCATCAACCTTGCTCACGACATCATCAGCCACATGCGTTCCGCCATAATAACCGATAACAAGACCGACAGCGAGCGTCGCGATAGCAGCCACAATAGCGGCGATGATCGCCATACGGCTCGAACGCTTATGCGTGGAGCGAACATGCTCCAAGCTGTCCTCGACAGCCGCCTTATCGTTCTGCAGCTGATTGATGCGACCTTCATACTCCTGCTGATTCTTCTTGTCAAGATTGACATAATTATCCATCAGCTTCGCATTATCGGCTTTCAGCTCTTCAATCTGCGCTTTCATAGCGGCGACAGTCTTCTGATGTTCAGCGTCCTTATCAGCCAAAGCCGCCTCGGACTTCTCACGAATCCTTGCGATATCAGCAAGGTCAGCTTCACGCTTCGCCTTAAACTCAACAGTCTGAGCTCTCATCTTCTCGCTGTATTCCTTAGCGACCTTGTCAGCCTTCTCAGCCTGCGCAAGCTCTTCCGCGAGAGCATGTGTGCGGGCGATATCGTCCTTACGATGCTCATCAGCGAACGCCTGAATACTCTGCTGCAGCTCCTTACGGCGCTCGTTCTCCTGCAGAACCATATCAGCGTGCATACCGGACAGCTCAACGAGAATCTCATTGATACCGGCGTCAAGCAGACGAGCGGCTTCACGGCGACGGTCCTCATACAGACCGCGCTTACGCTCTGTTGCCTTCTGATCGATTTCCTGCTTCATATCGGGTTCGATACGGAGTAACTGTGCCTGATGGCTCTCGCCGTAACGATTGCTATACTCACGACGAGCGTCTTCCGCAGCGCGGGCGGCTGTCTCGTCAAGCTTCGCGTTCCATTCGGCGACAAGCTCGTCTCTCTTAGCGGAAACAAGATTGCCGATACTCTTCTGCTCCTGCAGCGCTTCTGTCATAATACGGCGAACCTGTCTGCCGTAACGACTGTCCTCAGACTCTAAGTCGAGGTCCTTTTCAATACGCTCGCAGTGAAGAGCGACGAGCGTCAAATAACGCTCACGCAACGCCTGCAGGTTCTGCGCGTGCAGATGCTTTAACTCAGCGTTTGCCTCAACGGAACGCTGATTGAGATAATCGTTCAGCCAATTTGACGGACGATTCTCGTCAAACGGAACGACAGTATCGTTCTTGATAAACTGAATATCGAACGGCTCTGTCGAGACCTCAAGACCGAGATCATCGGAATAAAAACGACGAGTGATCGTATCAAGAACAGCATTCTCGTCAGCGACGACCTCAACATCAGGTTCACCCTCTTCGTTTTCATCCGTAATGGGCTCATCCCCATAATCAGGATATTCAGACAACGGGTCGCCGTAACCGCCGTCATCGAAATCAGGTACAAAACCCGCATCGTCAGACGGCGCGCCGACAGGCGGCTCCGGAGACACGACCGGCGGCGCATAAGGCGGAACATCGCCGCCCAGAGAAGCGTCATCGCCGAACGCGGGACCTTCATATGTAGACTCAGGCACCGTCTCAACAGGCGCTTCGACCGGCGCTGCGGTAACAGGAACATCAACAGGCTCGGGAATAGCTCCGGCGTCATCGGAAATATCTTCGAACTCATCATCAGACGAATCGAACTGACCGACGAACTCAGGGAACTTCGTACCTGTATTATCTTCGTACAGCTCAATGATATCTGACAAGGAAACCGTCTTCTCTGTTTCCTCAATCTCGGCATCATCGTTCACGAGAACAACACGATACTCAGCCGAGCGTAACGGCGCATACTCATTCATACGGTCAACGGTATCGGATGTAGGAATAAATACAATCCTCTCCTGCTGCAGCATCTCTTCCGAGATATAGACAGCGATATGACCGGCAGTAATCGCCTCAATGATTTGACCTTTATCCTCGTTACGTCTGTCCTTCTTGGACAAACCTCCGATATCGTCAACGTTTAATAACAAACCGACATAACGAGGCTCATCAGACGGAACAACGAAATCAGTGTTGTTCTTAAAAATGTCCAAAGCAGCGCTCGCAACACTTTCATGAAGTACGTCGGACATGCCGCCGCGCTTCTTCTTCGGCGTCTTAACTACATTATCGTCTGACGCCTTTTTTCTTTTCGACATTATTAAATCGCATCCTTTCTCCCTCTGTTGATACAACAGAAGTTACATTTGCTGTCCGTGCACACTCGACAACGGAACAATTTTGATATATGCGTCAGACTCAAGCTTATTCTTGTTGTCCGACATCATCTCTCCCATAACCTTAACGCCGATTTTACGGATATTAGGATGAGCGAGAATATAACCTGCTATCTCGGGAAGAATCTCAGTGTTGAGCTTGGAAAGAACCGCACGCGCGCCGCCCGAGTCAGCCTGCGTATCCAACATATCCTCAACAAGATATTGAACAACCTTCTTATCCATTGCGACACGAACGCCATGCAGATTCATAATACGATTCTGCATATCAACAATCCTGTTACGAACGATCTGCTTCTGCGTCGCTTCAGACAACGGTTGGAACGGAACGATATTATCACCGATACGACCGAGCAGCTCAGGCGGGAACTTGTTCTCACCTGTCGCGTCGGAAAGTGAACGACGAATCAACTTGATATAGCGATTAATAATCGCCGCCGAACCCTCGTCACTCGCGTTGTATTGAGATATTGTTTTATAAATCTCATTACCGGCATTCGTTGTGAATATCAAATATGAATTTTTGAATGTAACCTCTCTGTTATTAGAGTCAATCAGACGACCATCATCAATAACAGGAAGAAGAATACGTGTAACAGCGCCGTTGGCTTTCTCGATTTCGTCCAGAAGAACGATGGAATACGGACGCGCCCAAACCCTGTCTGTAAGCTCCTTACGAAAACGCTCCATCGAATCAGCGTTCGCGTATTCCGTCATATCGAAACGAATCAAAGCACGTTCGTCGTCGAAAAGAATCTTAGCCAACTGTTTTGTCATTTCCGTATTATGCGTCACAACATAGTCACCGGCTTGATACAAATGCTCTTCGTCATCCACCATGATACAAGTCGTGTCGTATTCAAAGTCAAGCTCTCTGATAGACTTTATCATAATGACATCGTAATGCTTCTTATTGATACGAGCGTTATCTCGCTTGACGCCTTCGGATATTGTTTGCAACGCATCCTGTCTTGTGAAAAACCGAAGCTTATCCGCAGCAGAACACTTTACTTCAATGGTATGCTTATACATATTAGAAGATTTATTATCGCCGGACGATGTACCCTTTACAGCGCTCTTCATCGTACAAGAAATACCCAACGAATAAATAACTGACGCCAAATTCTTAATGAACGTCTCCGACGAAGACGTAAATGTCAAATTCAACCTATCAGGCTTGGCAACAACGCCGCCGACATCAAAAATACCGCGAATCAAATCCCAACGCTGTTCAATCGAACCATACATATACTCGGCAGGAATCTCACGGCTGTTCTTCGCAGCCAGTTCCATACCTCGATTGTACGGAGAAATACGATACTTGCGCTTATCATATTGAACAGGTTTGTTCATCGGAATCACATAACGACCTTTGTTGCTCTGAAGCTTCAGCATCAAATCCTCGGTAGTAGCGGTCCGCCAATACGTACCGCCCTTTCCGCCGACATTTGAATAAGACCAAAGGTGCTCTCGTCCCGTATAAAGCGTCCTGCCATCAGCGAGTGTCACGCAATATAAACGCTTCTTACCTTGCTTGAATACACCGGTTACCTGAACAGGCTTACCCTCGCGATTAAAGACATAATCACCGACCATCAAATCGCCGTTTCGCTTCACGGGCTCAGCTTGATTATAAACAGGAATCGGAGTCTCATCCCACAAATCCTTACCAACGCCCGTAGAGCCTGTAAACAGAAACGTGCCCATCGGACGATTCGGCTCATTCAAGCCTGCGGAACAAACCTGTAAGCGACGGGAAAGAACCTCTGTCGCGTAATCCTGCGCGAGAACCTTTTCATCAAGACGCTTCTTAATATTGACAGCGTCAACAACGAAATCAACCTTAACATTCTCCGACTCTTGAATGACCTCGGCGAGAAGCTTTTCGTCAAGCGGTTTATTCTGAGAACGATACCAACCTATCATAGCGTCAAGTACCTTCAGCGATTTACGCGGCTGAACTGACGCCGGAATATAACGATTCGTATACTCATAAATCTTATGGAACATATAATCGTTATAGAACTGGTCATCGACTCCGTAAGTCTCGGACATTTTCCTCAGAATAGCAATCGTCGTCTCTTCATCGACAACAGGCAGATTGATACGCTGTAAACGTTCCTGTAACGGCAGATTAGGCCTAATCCACTGAATGAACTCTTCTGTGGTAGTTGCCGCGATAACACGGATACCACGAACACCGGAATCAGCCAAAATCGGCTTCAACGCTTCGACTGCGGCAGCGGACAACTGAACGATCTGATGGAACTCGTCAATAAACAATACAAGCTCCCTGCCTGTTTGTTCACGATACGACTGAGCCTCATCAAATAATTGCTTCAAACGATTTGCCATTTCATTTGAATCACGCAAATCGGCAATCATCTTCGCAAGATCGACTTCGAGGTACAAACGCTCTTTGTCTTTCATCATCAAGCCCTGAACGACCGCCGTATTGTGCGTGACGATATGACACTTACCCGCTTGGAACAAATGCGACGGAGAATCGACATAAATACATGTCATATCGATATTCTCGTCAAGACGCTCAATTTTATCAATCCGTAACTGCTCTGTCGGTCTGTGAGACATCACCGCCCCGATCGGAACACCAGGCAGCGGTAAACAAATACGCAAATCCGCTATATTCAACACATAAAGCGAATAAGTATTCTCAGCCGTTTTTACCAGACGCGTACGAATACCTAATGAGTCCATCAACTCCTTAACAAAACGAGCAAAAAGAAATATCGTACTGCAATCAACACAATAGGGGGGCCATGGTTCATTATTTCCATAATAGCCAAGACGCATCAAAATGCCGTGCAAAAACGCCTGTCGCTGCTGAATCGAACCGTTAAGGATATCGAAATATTCTGATTCGATACTTTCCTCTGTCATCAATTTGCTTTTAAACACATCGATACAATCATAGCCCTGCTGACGGATATCACAAAAAATACCCGTAAACGGTTTTTGCAGAGCGCCGTTGACAGGCACATAAAAAACGCCGCGACGTGTTGATTTGCGAAGCATTTCAGATAATGCCATATCCCGGAAATCAGTATCTGTTTCATAACGCACACGCCAAATATGACTGTCGTTACAAACAATAATACTTCCATCCTCAAATATGACACGATAAGCGGCAATGCGACCTTGCGGATACACACCTTTTACACGACAGGACAAGCCTCGTTCATCAAAAACGGTATCACCAACCTTGATTTCACTTATCGGCTTATACAACCTACCACTATCCAAAACAGGAATCGGAGTATCATTCGCAAGCGCTTTACCGGCACCGGCTTCCGCTATCAACATAACATTGCACAGCTCAGGGCGATGCAGCGCGGCATTTATGGTATCCATCTCATGTTCACGACCTAATATTTCTCGTGTCGGTTTCTGCATGGGATGCGTATACTTCCCAAGATACGGCCACGTCCTCAGGTCGACATCGGACATAAATACCAGCTCCTTCCTTTGTATAAACAATTCTATAGATATAGCATACCATAAACAAAAAGAAATAGCAAGTGTTTCAAGTAAAAACTTTTAAAAAAAAGCAAAAAAAGTAACCCCGTGATAAATCACGGGGTTACGAGAACATATTCTGTTCAAACGAGATTACATCTCAGGCTGAGCCTCGGCCTGCTCTGCAGGCTGCTCGGGAACCTCAATAGCGGGGCGTCCCGTACCCGCCGCCTTCTCAGCGCGCTGCGCTTCACGGTAAGAAACAACGTCGCTGTAAGCGGAACGAACATCAGACTGCTTAATACCGTCGAAAGGACCGCCGTTACCGTAGTTCTCTTTCGCGATGCCATACTTCTCTTTCAAACCGTCGAGAGTCTTGTTGGACGGAGCCGCATAAACACGACCTTTGTCGTTCTTACCGACGCCGACATTGAAACCGGGCGGAAATGCGAGAAGCTCAGGGGAATCACCCTTGGCAGGACACACAAACGCGATCTCTCTCATCTTAGTGAGCATCTGCTCGGAGAGAAAAGCATTGAATCGAGTATCAGCAGGAACCTTACCGTTCTCATCAGGCTCCGTACCGAAACGAATGAAGTGACCGCCGAAATTCTTTGCGCCATTCTTATCGACCTGCTTGCCGACAACG
This sequence comes from Eubacteriales bacterium, assembly GCA_045539475.1. Classification (GTDB taxonomy): domain Bacteria; phylum Bacillota; class Clostridia; order Oscillospirales; family JAAYXM01; genus SIG480. The sequence continues at coordinate 18,981 of JAZQFJ010000082.1, forward strand.
AAACCGAAACGTCCGTTTAAATCCTTTTTAGCCATAATAGTATCTCCTTTCTTCTTCGTCATCAAACGAAGCGTAACAATAATAAATTTGACAGACATATGGCTTTATATCTGTAACGATAGAACTGACTTATCCTTTCGTCAATCTTATAATACTACAAATCGCATATTTGTCAAGATTTTTTTTTTTCAAAAGGCTTTAAATACAGAAAAAGTAAAAACGCCGCTCTTTCAGAGAGATCGAGCACGACCTTTCCGATTGAGGACGCATGCGCTTTGTCTACGCGCATGTAACAAAACGACCTCAATCGAAAACTGAAAAACAAACTTACATAAAGAGACCTCCTTCAGCTTTGCTGATGGATGTCATGCCGTGCTCTTGTTATATGCCTGTTTCTCTTACTACTACATCATGAACAGCGGAACGTATCTCAGTCATATAATCAGCATCAAGACTCACTGTTCTATTGCGGCGTTTTTCTCCTGAAGCACCAACACTGGTATGTAATACAGGCTGAACCGACATTTTATCGGCAACCTCTTTCATATAATATATATCCCTTTCAGGCAAAGAGAGAATCGACTCACTCTGACCGGAACGAACCAAATACGACTTTGCCTGCTCATAAAGCTCATAACGACGGTTCGCTGTTTCAACGAACGTCAAAACATTATCATTAGCGACAATCGTATCATATGACCAATCAAAACCGAGATGATGGATATCAAGCGCTTTCACGTCATCGAAATCACGAGGGGATTCCTTTTTTACACCTCTATCGTCAAGCGAATAACCTGACAATGATAAACGATACCGAAAATCGTCCTCCATTGTTTGATATCTATCGCGCATAGCATCCAATCGCAGCTCCAAAACATGAGGCGCTGTCACCATATAAGAACCACCGTGCATATCATAGGTCTGCCGACCGTAACGCTCCGCTCTGTCAGAAAGCATACGCGGCATAGACTTATCGGAAAGCATCAACTCCATATTACGGACACGACGACGATAATCCATCAACTGCTGAAAGCCCTCTTCATAATCCTCATCAGGGGGAAGAAACGACAGGAAATGCTGATACTTCGCCATCAACTGCGCGTTGTATTCTTCTTCGAATCGAAAGAAATTGTATAATGGCTCAGATGCCTTCGCTACGTTCGGCGTATTCTCATATTCTTTTACAAGGTCATGATATTTCTCTGTTTCTTTTTTATGGTACTTTAATCTTGATGAATATGAACGCAAACGAAATCCGAATTCGACCATAGGGTCGCTCGTTTGTGCCGCCATCTCTTCATATGATAACGACATCGCGGAAAGCATGGGCGTCCATACACGCTTATCAGCCTCATCGACCTGTGCCAATACGGAATACACAGCATTGATACAATCATTCATAAACCGACGATGCGCCTGTCTGGTCATCATGCGATAATCCTTATTGCTGAGATTCTCATTATCGACACGACTTTTTGCGTATTCGTCGATATTACGCTGTACCGTTTCATAGCCCGAATCATCAGCGGAAAGAATTTCGGTCACCAACTCGCGCACGATTGTATTTGGCTTCTTCATCTCTTTTCGGTTAGTGGACGCTCTCCACAATCTCTTATCCGACGGAAGGCATGATAATAAGAACTGAGGTGTTCCATGCTCCGCCATTAACTTATGCGTAAAGCGTTTCACAAAACCGATAACATTCTGTTTATCATAACCGACTGACGCCGCCATCATATGCAAGGATTTCTGCTCGTCAAGATACAAGTCGATGCCACGGCGAATAGCGCGTTTACCTGTTTCATTGATTTTCCCTCGCTGCGCTCCATTCACCTTGTATTTCCCGTCGCCACGGTCAACCATTGCCAAATGGCAATGCACATGCGCTGTATCGACCTGAATGACACCGACGTATTGCAAATCATCATAAAAACGAGACAAACCCTTGATTCCGTGCATAATCGCCATACGAAGCTTCATTTGGTCAATATGTCCACGATAATCTCCTCGATAAGAAAACGCGAAATCATCAGACACAAGACCATACTCACGCAAATAATCCTCATCAAACGAGATGACTGTCTTCATGACAGTCTTCCCCGCGTCGAAACAACGCTGAATATCCTTAGACGCTGATTTCAACTTTGCGTGCGACAAAGACACGTCGCCGTAACCAAAAGCTACGCCGCCGTGCCCCTGCTTGTCTTTCATTTTTCGTTTTAAGGAAGGAACGCTCATTGTATCGTCAACAGCCGAATCCCTCGCCATATATCGTGTAACGAAATTGTCAATATCATTATGCCGAATAGGCGCTAAAATCTCCGTTGCTTTTTCCCGAGCCATATAGCGTTCTATATAGCCGCCGGGTGTTCCACCGCGAGAACCGCCTTTCGCTGTCTTTGTTGTGAACTCGTTGACAATAACGATATGCTGCTTCAGACCATTCATACCGAAACACCTCTTTCGATACTATTGTACAACAAAACTATTGTTTTTGTAAAGTCTTATTTGCTTTGTTCGGCAAAAAGAGTATTACGAACGCCTTACTGAAGAAATACGCCAAAACAACAGCAGGCAACATAAACAAACAATAGCTGCCAAAACACTCACCTTGGCACAACGATGTTTCGTAAAAAATCTTTCTCGCCAGTATCGTGAATAAATAA
>JAZQFJ010000083.1:0-18298 GCA_045539475.1 Eubacteriales bacterium
TTTCAACAGATTCAGAAATCGTATTTTACATATTTTCTCTCATCAGCAAGTCAACAATGAACAAGCAGCCGCCTAACGACGACTGCCTGCCTAATCACTTTTTCATTTTAACTCTTTACCCCAACTATTGACAAAGAGCCGCTTTTTAACATCTCCTGAAACAACAAGCGGTGTGCAAACTTTGCACACCGCTTGTTGTTTTGAGGTATAATAGATAGGGTGGTATCAGAATTTAAAGAGGGTGAAGTTGCGGATAAGAGTTACGAGCGTGTTTGCAACGGTTGACATCATCTTGATGAAGATATCAATCGCAACGCCTACGACGTCCTTTCTTGTATCACCCACGGTGTCACCGGTAACAGCCGCCTTGTGAGCCGCGCTGCCCTTGCCGTGACCCTCTATTGCGCCGCTTTCAATGTACTTCTTCGCATTGTCAAACGCACCGCCGGAGTTGCCCATAAAGAGCGCACGCGGAATTGCACAGACCGTTGCACCGACAAGAAGACCGCCGACGAACTCAACGCCGAAGAGGAATCCTCCCGCAATCGGAATAAGAAGTGCAAGACATGACGGGATAAGCATTTTGCGAAGTGCCTGACGCGCCGCCATTTCAACACAGCGGTTGTATTCCGGCCGGACAGTACCTTCAAGCACGCCCGGGATTGAAAGCTGACGGTCGCCCTCTTCTGCCATAAGGCGGGCAGACTCTATTGTGTTGTCTGTAAGAAGAGCTGAGAAATATTCAACAAGCGCACCGCCGATAATCGCGCCGGCAACAACGATAAAGCTCGCCATATTGAGAATCGGTGCCCCCGAAGAATAGTTTCCGACATAAGCAGTTATAAGCGAAACCGTTGCAAATGCGGCAGAGCCGATAGCAAAGCCTTTACCGATAGCAGCAGTTGTGTTGCCGACAGAGTCAAGCTTATCAGTAATTACACGAACCTCAGGTGCGAGGTGGCAGGATTCTGCAAGACCTCCGGCGTTATCCGCAATCGGACCGAATGCGTCAATTGAAACCGTAGCACCAACGAATGCAAGCATACCGAGCGCTGCAATTGCGATACCGTATGTACCGCAGACAATACCGGCAAGCACGAGCGCGATACCGATAAGAAGAATAGGAGCAAGGCAAGAACGGGAGCCGACAGCATCCCCCTTCGTGATAACGAAGCTTTCGCCGTCCTTTGCCATCTCAGCAAGAAGCTTTGTCTGCTTGAAATCTGCAGAGGTGTAATACTCCGTGATTGTTCCGATTGCAATACCGCAGACGATACCAAGAACGCCTGATATCCACGGACTGAGCCAGCCGAAGCGGAAATCTGCAATTTCAATATCATTGAAAATGACATAAGAAGCAACAAGACCGATGATTATTGTGAGACCTGCGGAAATCCACGTTGCAATATTAAGCTCACGCGAAGGGTTATCGCCCATCTTGCGGATCGCTGCAAATCCGAGGCCAAGAAGACAGCCGAGAAGCCCGCCACCTGCAAGAACTATCGGATAAGTTGCAGTTGCGGAGAAAACCACATCGCCGAGCGGTGCGAAATTGGAAACAGCGATCATAATAGCTGCCGCCATAGTCGCAACAAAGCTCTCAAGAAGGTCGGAGCAGTTTCCCGCGATATCGTTTACGTTATCGCCGATGAAGTCAGCCACAACATTCGGAACGCGGCTGTCATCCTCCGGCATATCGTGGCGGATTTTTGCAAGAATATCAGCAGATATATCCGCTGCCTTTGTGTAGTTACCACCGGCAACACGGTTAAACATAGCAACAACGGAGCAGCCGAGCGAGTAAGTGGAAATTCTCATAATGGACGGATTGCAGGTAAGGTTTGCAAGAAATCCCGTACCGGTAGCATCAGCGTCAACCCCGCCCCACATAAGAAGAACAGAGACAAGACCGAACATACCGAAAGCCTGAACAGCGAGACCTGATATACTTCCGCCGCAAAGCGCAACCTTAACGGTTTCGCCGATTGAAAGCGATTCACGCGCACGGTTTGCAGTACGGACATTTGCATATGTAGCGCTTCTCATACCGAGCACGCAGACAATGCTGCTCATTGCGGCACCCATAATAAAAGTAATACCACTTGTCCTTTCAATAAACAGAGAGAAGACAAGTGCGACGAGAATAACCACGATTGAAATGGTTTTATATTCCGTCTTCATAAATGTGGACGAACCGCTGCGGATAATAGCCGCCATCTCAGCCATCTCGGCTGTGCCTTCGCTCATCTTGCGTATGCGCACATAGTTAAATGCAACATAGCAGAAGGTTAAAACGATTACTGCCAGGACAATTACATAGGGTGACATAATCTCTGCCTCCTGAATAAATTTAATATATGTATATTCGCCCGAAAAGAAAAATATTACACTTTTTGATATATTATACAATAAAGTTACAAAAAGTGCAATAATTGTTAAAAAATAAACATCTTTCGTTAAAAAATAGACAATTTATCGATAAATGCTTAACAAAAAACGAACCTCCCCTGATGAGGAAGCCCGTACAAAACCTATTTTCCCAGCGTTTCCAATATGTATTCCGTCCCAAAGCTTACGCCTGTTTCAAAAGCCCTTTCCGCCGCCTTTGCGTTAAGCGCGTTGCTCAATTCGGTATATTCTTCAAAAAGCTCTCTCTGCTTGCCCGTAAGACTATCCAAAAGACTTTCCTGACATTCTACCGTCTTTTCCATAAGTTCTCTCTCTTCCTTTGTCTTTTCATATGGCTGCTGCGACAAATGCGAGTTCCACAGGTCTTTTATCACCATTGTGCAATCCTCCATTACTATTATTTTTCGCTATGTGTTTTTATATAATAAAAAAGCGCACAACCAAAGGTCATGCGCCGAAAAACACATGCTTTGATTTGTTGCAACACAAAACCAATTTCCAGCAAAAAGTACGTGGATGAGCATGCGTTTTTACCAGTATTGGCAAAAACCCACGCGACTTATTACTAGAAATATTTGGTTCGTGTTGCTTTTACAGTATAACACAAATTTCACCTTTTGTAAAGGAAAACAGCGCGGAAAATCTCCGCGCCGTTTCCCTCTATTCGGGGTGGAAATGGACTTACATTACTTTACAAGACCTAAAAGTCTTACGAAGATTGCTGCTGCCTCTGCTCTTGTTGCTGTGCGGAGCGGAGCGAAGGTGCCATCGGAGTTACCGGAAAGAACGCCTGCGCGTGATGCCCACTCAACAGCTTCTTTTGCAAATGCAGAAATCTTAGCGCTGTCAGAGTAAGAAACTTCGTTGCTGTTTGCAGCTTCGATGTTGTTTGCAACTGCATATCTGTGGATGATAGCTGCCATCTGCTCACGTGTGATGTTGTTGTTCGGAGCAAACTTGTCTGCAGAAACACCGTTTACGATGCCGTTTGCGCTTGCCCATGCAACTGCATCTGCATAGTACTGATTTGCCGGAACGTCAACGAAGCTTGCTGCAGCTGTAACTTCCGGAGAACCTGCAAGGCGGTAGAGGATTGTTACGAACATGCCGCGGGTAAGGCTGCCGTTCGGAGCAAATGTTGTTGCGGAAACGCCGTTCATAAGTCCCTTGTCGTAAGCGGACTTAACAACATCATAATACCATGCGCTTGCCGGAACGTCAACGAAGAATGACGGCGCGGACGGAACGATTGTTCCCTCTGTCTTATCTTCATCCTTCTGACCGAGGTCATCAGCACCTGTGTTGGACTTGTCGCCACCTGCTGCGAGACCACCGCCGCCACCGTTGCCGCCGTAGCTGGGTCTTGACGGTTTTACAGGATCTTTCTCTTCTTCCTGTGCAAGGTTTTCTCCACACTTGTCGCAAATTTCATCACCATTTGCATCAATGTGGTCTACGAGATTTATTGCTGCTTTAAGCTGGCTTGCAATGTAGTTTTGTCCGTTTTCTGTTACAACGGCCCCTGTCTCAAGCGTTTCTTTCAAGCTTAGAATCAAGCTAGTAATGGTAGTTTCATTTACCACACTTGCTTCATCGCCATATCCTACGATTTCAGTTTCGTCTGCTTCAACAAAAATTACATTCTCGGTTGCCATTGCATAAGCTGTGTTGTAAACATTTGTTGCTTCTATAAAGTAATCAACATACTCGCCAAGATCAATAATCTGTCCGTCAATGTCAAACTTCAATCCCTTTACAGGATTATGAATACCGACAACCGCTATTAAAGCATCGGGATTTGCTGCTTTTATTGTCTCAACTGCCTTTATGTTGTTTACGAGGTATGCAACTACGTTAAACACAAGCTCCTCAGCAATAGGAGTCATCATATTAAGAATTGTTTCATTGATGCTGTCTGAAATACCTGCCTTGACTGTATCAAGAACAGCTTCAACAACCTTATCGACTTTAGCAGCTCCTGCCTTCACCTCTGCTAACTCGACATTCAATTTATCCAAAATCTCAGCTTTGATCTTTGCAACCTCTGCTTTTGCAGTCTCTACATCTTCTGCATACTCCCCTTTGAGAGCAGCAAAGATTGCATCTCTGACTTCCTGAACCTGTGCTGAATCTGCATCCAAAAGCTCTGCCCAGGCATCAGGAGCAAATGGATCCCTATCGAACGCCGGAAGCAGTATATTCTTTGCATCTATCTGATATGTAACAATAGTTGCTTTTTTTAGGTCTTCCATAACATTTTCGCTGAATGTGTATGTATCTGCAACAGGAACATAGTTGTTCTCGCCGCAAGTTGCATAATCTGCACTTGTTGCTGCTTCAACATTCGCTTCGAATTCTGCTACTGCTTCATCTATAATGTTCTGAACATATACTTCAAGCTCTGCAAGAGTATCCTCGTAGTTTCTGATAGCGTCGATAACATCTTCGCCATCCGGAAGCTCTGCATCTGTCTCTGCCTCAATGAAAGCAATAATCTCGTTCACTGCTGCAAGTACATCTTCGCTGAGTTCAGATTCGGGATTCTGAAGATCCGCTATAGCCGCCTTAAGCTCGTCCACTGCTGCAAGTACTTCCTTGCTGAGTTCAGATTCGGGATTCTGAAGCTCATCAATTACTGTCTTAAGGTCTGCAAGAGTCTTCTCATAATCTTTTGCAGCTGCGATCATCACTTCAAGGTCCGGAAGGTCTTCGCCTGTCTTTTCCTCAACGAAAGCAATAACAGCCTCTGCTTTTGCCACTAAGTTCTTGCTGAGCTCTGATTCGGGGTTCTGAAGATCCGCGATAATCTTTTCAATGTTAGTGGGCTCCTCTGCTGCGAATACACCCATAGGTACCACGCTTATCAGCATGCAAAGCACCAGTAAACAGGATGTAATCTTTTTGATTGTTTTGAACATACTTGTTCCTCCTTAAAAATAGTGTTAATGTTTATTTTAATTTAAAAAATTAAAACCAATAATAATTTTTTGCGCTATGATATATAATCATAATCGCCATATGTTTTTTCCAGCGCGCGATAATCATTTTTTCCCATACCTGTAAGCGGAATGTTATCAGCACTGACAACCGACACCGGCTTTCCTCTTTCCTCAAGCTGTGCATTGCAAATATCAAAAATCTCTTTGCACACAACCTCTTTATCGCAATCAGAAAGAGTAGCAACCACCAACGGAACCTGACCCTGACCGTGCGTTCTGTCTTTTATACCAACAACACAACAGTTTCTTACTTCCGGATGCTCCGAGACCAAACTCTCAATATTCACAGGGAATATCTTATGTCCGTCAAATCTCGTGATCATACGTTTTATCCGACCGTTGACAAACAGAAAGCCATCACTGTCAATATAACCTACATCACCGGAATGTATCCAGTATTTCCCATCGGGGTGCTTAAGCATAATAGCTTCTGTTTCAGCGGCATTTTTGAAATAACCCTTCATCATAGATGGGCCTGTCACACAGATTTCCCCTTCCTCCATGATATCAAGCTCTTCAAAAGTGTCAGGCTTGAAAATACCTATTGTTGTTGTTATTGAAGGGATTCCGACGCTTCCCTTTTTATAAACATTTTCTGCACAAAATGAAGCTGCAGCGGAAAGCTCGCTCATTCCGTATCCCTGGGCAAGCGGCCTGCACATATTATGCTCCTTCATAAAGCTATGAAGCTTTGCTTCAAGCCCCTCGTTCATGGTATCGCCGCCGGAACCCATGGTGATAAGGAACGACAGGTCAAGGTTTTTAACCTTTTTGCTTCCCATCATGATTTCGTAAAAAGCGGGAACGCTTATCATATGCTGCGGTCTGAACTTTTTAATGAGATCACCCATTTTAACAGGGTTGAAATTCGGTACTAACACCATTGTCAAACCCAGCGACAGCGGCATATGCAAGCCGCACACCAAACCATAAGAGGAAAATATCGGTATAATACCTAAGAATTTTTCTTTTCTCTTGGCTTGAATACTTGAGTGTTTAAAGTTGAACGCAACAGCATTCATGCTGTCGTTTGTAATCATCACGCCCTTAGGAAAACCCGTCGTTCCGCCGGTGTAGGTAATTGCCACCGTTGCGTCACCTTTATACGGAGCCTCCGGAGCCTTAACATCTTGCCCTTTTTTTATAAAATCAGCCCAAGAGGACACTTGATTGTCATATGTGACAAATGTCTTATCGGCTATCTTTTTTAACACCCTTTTGACAAGCGGAAGGGATCTGAATGCTGATTGAACAATAATATGCTTCTGATCAATCTCTGCTTTAATTTGCTTAACCTTCACAAAAGCCAGATCCAATGTGATTAAAACATTTGAATCCGATTCCTTTATCATTCGTTTTATGCTGTTTACATCCATTCTCGGGTCGATTGTATTTGCGGTTGCACCGATTTTATTGAGTGCGTAAATTGCAAAAACAGTTTCCGGAACAGACACTGAGAGTATAGACACAGTTTGGTTTTCTCTTATGCCAATCGCATAAAAAGCATTCGCACATTTATCGATTTGCTCAAAAAACTCTTTATACTTGATTTTCCTGCCATAATAATTCAAAGCTACCTGATTTGGATATTTCTCGTTAATCTGTTTTATGTATTGGTACGCAGAACATTTTGGCAAAGAGCTTGCAAGTGCCTCCTCACTGTAATACTTCAACCAAGGCTTTAACTCGGAAGGTTTTTTATTACACGAAGAAATCAAATTATGTTTTGCTCCTTTTCTTAAGTATCTGAATTGTACAGGTTCTTGTTGAAAGCACCTGCCTGATGCAATAATTTTGCAGTCACTCCCTTCTCTCCCATAAATTTTTCTTAGCCGATAAAACTGAGAAATCTTACGAAGATTGCAGCTGCTTCTGCACGTGTTGCTGTGCGAAGCGGAGCAAAGGTTCCGTCGGAGTTACCGAAAAGAACGCCAACGCTTGATGCCCATTCAACAGCACCCTTTGCAAACTCAGAGATATTTGCGCTGTCAGAGAATGTAATCTCACCCTTGTTTTCAGCCGCGATGTTGTTTGCAGTTGCATATCTGTAAATCATAGTTGCCATCTGCTCACGCGTGATATTGTTGTTCGGAGCAAACTTATCTGCAGAAACACCATTTACAATGCCGTTTGTATTTGCCCATGCTACTGCATCTGCATAGTACTGATTTGCCGGAACGTCAACAAAGCTCGATGCAGCTGTAACTTCCGGAGAACCTGCAAGGCGGTAAAGGATTGTCACGAACATTCCGCGGGTGAGGCTCTGGGTCGGAGCAAATGTGCTTGCTGAAACACCGTTCATAAGCCCCATATCGTAAGCGGACTTAACAACGTCATAGTACCATGCATCAGCCGGAACATCAGCGAAGAATACCGGAGCGGACGGAACAACTGTTGTTCCCTCTGTCTTGTCTTCTTCCTTCTTGCCGCCTGTTGCAAGGCCGCCACCGCCGCCGTATCCGCCGGAGGAGCCTCCGCTGCTCTTTTTCTTTCCGCATGCTACGCACTTGCCGCCGGCAAAGCTATGCGCCTCTGTCTTCGTGTAACCGCAGATTGAGCATACTTTAGCGTGATTATCCTCGTCAAACTCTTTCCAATCATCACCAAAGTCACAAGTCAATGCTTTTATTACTTCTTTTGCAATATATTCATGACCATCTGCATTCGCGTTCATCATTTCAGGTATGCTGAATATCATAGAACCAAGTATTTTTGCCGCTTCTTCTTTATTGGTAACGTCAATTGTGGTGTTGAAGCCGTTTGTATCAGCATCCGAGACATCAACGAAGGCAAATCCCTTGTTTGTCATTGAAAGAAGTGAATAGTAATTATTTGTTGCATCGATTACATATTCAAAGCATTCTTCTGTATTGATTACATCTTCTCCAACCTTAATTTCCAGACCTCTGAAGGGGTTATACATACCAACTACAACCAATGTTGCATCGGGGTCAATCGTCTGGATTGCTTCGATTGCCTTTGAGGTTTCAACAGCATATGATACGAAAGCAAAAGCAAATTTTTCGATATATCCCTTTGTTGTTTCATCGAGCGAAGCGATTGTACTGTTGATTTCTTCTATTTTGTCAACTTTTTCGTCAAGCTTTAATTCATCACTTACCATTCCCTCAACCTTGATGATTTCATCCTGGATATAAGGAAGCAAGAAATCAACCAAAGCATCGAAAATATCTTCAACAAAAGGAACATCCCCGGGGAGTTCGGAAAGTACAGCAACCTTGATTTTTTCTACAAGCTCTGTAATCTTGGTATCTGCATGGTCTTTCCAATCCATTGTGAGAACTTTTATTGTTTCATCAACGATTTTTTCAACCAATTCTCTTTCTTCGGGAGTTAAAAATTCATTGATATACTTATCCCAATCAGCATCTACGTTTAAGGTTGACCAGAAGAAGTTTGTTGCGTCAAGCTGATATGTAATAAGGTCAGCTTTTTTGATTTCTGCCGCATTTTCTGTAACAAGAGCTAACACTTCGTTTGAAAGAAGCTGTACTTTTGCAATTTCCGTATTCGGAACTGCATATTCTTCTGCAATTAACTTCTGATAACTCTCCTTGGCTTTTTTATCTAAGTTTGTTCCCGAAACTGTATCGCCGCCGATCGCTACATAGTAGCTGTCGTTTGTCTTTTCATAGTGCTTATGGTCAATCTTCTTTAATGTAATATCAGAAAGATCGTCTTCCACTTCGCCAATGAAAGGCATTACATATTCTTCGATGATTGTCTTTATATAAGCGTCAATTACCGGGCAAAGAAGAGTTTTTACATCAAATTCTGCCTGAGAAAGAAGTGCACCTGCATTTGTAAGATGTGTATTAAGGTCGTCCCAAAGAGCAACTGCAGTGTTGTAAAGTCCCTCAACATCGGATGCTTTATCTTCGATAAGTGCAGCTTTGATCTCATTAAGCGTCATAACCAGGGCGGAAAGCTCTTTTGTAAGCTCTGCCCGGAATTCTTCTGTGATTTCTGTTTCGCTTAAATCAAGCTTTGTAATAACTTTGATTGCTTCATCAATTGCCTTTGCTGCTTTATCAACATAGCCTGCCTTATCTGCTTCTGCATAAGCCAGAGCATATGCTTCGTCATAGTATTCCTTGATAAATGCTGTTACATTATTAATGCTTTGATCTTTTGCCATGTATTTTCCTTCGTAAGCATCTTTCACTGCTGCAAACACAGAATCATGACCTGCTTCAGAAGGATGTCCGCCGATACCGGTACCGATAAGACAACGGGCATTCATACAAAGCATACCGGAAAGAGTGGAGTCTTCAACCATAGCATCGCTTAATGTCTGCGGAAGACCTAAAAGATAGCAGAGGGTTCCTATAAGTTCAGGATTCGCTTGTGTCTCCGTCACTTTTGTGTAATAAGTATTCTTTATTTGGGAACAATTTACGTGATATACGGAATTGTCCTCGCAAGCCAATATTCCATCTAAATCAGTGTGCAACCCAGAAGAAATAATAGTATTAACAGACTGATTTTGTTCAAACTGAGTTTTTACTATTATTGGTATAGCAGCTATAATTGCGCTTAAATATTTTTCTCTACCATAATCAATAGCCTTTTCCCCTAATGTACCAACGATTCCGCCGAAAGCACCTGCCAAATCACCAAGTGCCGCCAGGGAATTCAATGTAACAGTTCCTTTGCCCGCTGCAATACTTGCATTTTCAAATGCTAAATATAAAGCACAGGACAATGCTCTATTGGGATACACCTCACCATTTCCAGCTTGCTCTACTATCTGCTTCTTTGTTGCCTCCGCTGCAGCATAGGTTGCCTTCGCGGTTGGAGTCATTATGTCGTAGGCCATAATTTCTTCAACGGTCAAGTCTGTTGCTACTGCTAAATCCGTTCTGGTTTTAGCAATTTCGTTAATTAAACCAAAGGTCTGACCTCTTACAATATTTTCAACAAATCTGTCACGAACTGTGGAAACTGCATTGCCTGTATATCCCTCATTGCCGTCAAGCAAGCCCGGATATGGCGTTACATAGTTATCCCCATTTTTATAGAAGTCTTCACCGAATACTTCCACCATGCAGCCGACGGTGTCTGCTTCTGCATAGTAGAATTTTGCATCCTTGTATAATTCGCTGTTTGCTCCCTGCATTACAGTAGGAACTGCGGCGATAAATGCATTTACCGGTGTGTAAAGAACATCTACAATATCACCTAATGTTGTGTCGGTAATTTCTTCGCCTTCATCTGCATAGGCATTCATCAGAGCAATCTGGATAATATCTACATCCGGATTCAGCTCTAAAATGGCTTCTACCGCCCCGATATAGTTAACTGCATAACTGGTAATACAATAAACGATTATATTTCTCAGCGCTTCCAATTTATCCTGATCGCCGCCGGCAAGTGTGCCAAACATTTGCTCTATGATTACATCACATTCAGCGATTAAATCACGAACTGCTGCTTCGGTTTCGGCATCTAATCCTGCGAGATTGAACACATTCTCAATATCATATTTAGAAGCAAAGCCAACAAGATCGCCATACATAGTAACATCCATAATTTCATTCAGCATATAAGTACCGAAGTTGGTGTTACCAAGTGCAAGGGAGATAATGTCCGCATCTGCAACAGATTTCTGCCAGAACTCTGTACCTATCTGCAAATGAGTAGATGCACCGTTTCCGGGGACTTGACTCTTGTTGGGATATTCGTCATCACCATCGATGCCATCAACAGCTTTTTTAATCATATCTTCTGTTGCGTATTGAGACTGATAATACTTTGCATTTTCCGCATCATCATGGTAAGTTCTGAGGATTCTTGCAGCACCTTCACCAAAGCGGTAAGTGGGGTCAACTACATCACCGTTTGTACGATAATCACCGGCTGCAAAACCGAATTCATTATACCAACGCTCAGCATTAAAACGATCATTGCTCCAGTCGTTGCCATTCCAACTCATGTTGACAACGTTGTTCAGAAACTCCTTATCGGTATAGTCCAGTTCAAGGACCCAATGCACGTCTTCAGCTCGCATACCGGACATTGCAAGCTGTCTGTGGTCAACAACAGCCTTATCACCATCAAAAATGACTTGATCATCAGCAATATCTCCGGCATAGCCGGCAAGCCATGCTGCAAACTGATTAGCATAGGTAGCGTTTGCATAGTTTACAATACCACTGCTGCCGTTATATCCGTCAAGGCCATAACCGTTTGTCATTGAATCACCAATTGAAACATATACAATCGTTTCCTTTTCGGGTTCAGCGGCAAAAGCCGTTGCACAAGTTCCAAGCATCATAACAAATGCAAGGACTAAGCACAATATACGGTTACTTAATTTGGATTTTTTCATATTAATCCCTCTTTCTGCAAAATTTTCAGTCTAATATTTTCAAATTAGTTATCAGCATTATCGGCTCTTTGTCGAAGTCATAACAAACAACCGGATTTAAATTATCATTTTTTATTTTTTGATTTAAAAAATTTACGCTGATTTTTGCCTTACGGCATAAGTTTCACCAACTGTCCTCCTTATACAGATATATATTTCGATATGAAAATATTCATATCAAGAATATTATATTCCTATATTTTATGAATGTCAAGAATTTTTTATGCTATAATTGAATATATAAGGAGTGTGCAATATGAAAAACATTAAATTGGCACGTATAATGCGTGAATTCACCCAGCTCAAAGTTCAGATGGAAACCGGCATTAGTCAGAGTGTACTGTCAAAGTATGAGAGGGGAGACCTCAACCCCACAAGCGAAAATCTTATTCTTCTTGCAAAGCTTTACGGAACGAGCGTGGATTATCTCCTCGACCTGACCGATGAGAAAAACCCTTATCCCGCGAAGAAAAAGTAAATCCGCAATGGCAGCGCCCTCTCTTAGCGAGAAGAGGCGCTGTTTTGCTTTTCACACCGTACAAAACTTTTTCGGAAAACCTCAAAAAAATACTTGACAAACCGCCCCAAATAGCGTATAATAATTTAGCATTCAAATGAATGGACGATTAGCTCAGCTGGTAGAGCATCTGCTTGACGTGCAGAGGGTCAGCGGTTCGAGTCCGTTATCGTCCACCATGAAAAGCGACAAGTTAAAGCTTGTCGCTTTTCAGTTATATTTGCCTGCGGCAAGTTATGAGTTATGGTTGCTTTGCAAGTTATAAATTGACTTCGTCAATGTTTATTTTACGTATGCAAATATATCATAACTGCAAACAAGGTTTGCAACATAACTTTTGCGAGGCAAAACCATAGCTCTAAACTTATCGTTATTGCCCCCTTGACAAATTACATATTATATATTATAATTTTTGACAGAATACGACGCGAAAGGACACCTTTAAAATCGGTACGGAGATACCGACAAGGTCTGCGCTGCATCATGTGAGTCATTACAACGCCTTGCCGGTTCCCGGTGAGGCGTTTTTTTGCGCCGAAAAACGGAGGAGAAAAGAAAATGAAAATGATTTTCGACGTAGAATCAAAACCCAAATTCGGTCAGCTTGTCATATTTGCGATTCAGCAGATGCTCGCAATTATGGCAGCCACCATCGCCGTTCCGATGATTATCGGCAACGGGCTCACCCCGGCAGCAGCAATGTTCGGTGCAGGTGTCGGCACACTCGTGTATCAACTCTTCACCAAATTCAAGAGCCCGGTTTTCCTCGGCTCATCCTTTGCGTTCATCGGTTCTATGTTCGCGGCTTTTGCCGGCGGCGTTTCGATGTCGCTCGGTCTTCTCGGTCTTATCATCGGTGCTATAAGTGCAGGTCTTGTTTATGTCATA
Source organism: Eubacteriales bacterium (assembly GCA_045539475.1). Lineage (GTDB taxonomy): Bacteria > Bacillota > Clostridia > Oscillospirales > JAAYXM01 > SIG480. Next base: position 13,205 of record JAZQFJ010000083.1, read on the forward strand.
ATCGCAGCCGTTGTTAAGGTTGTCGGCGTAAACTGGATTAACAAGCTTATGCCGCCGGTTGTTATCGGCCCGACTGTTGCAATAATCGGACTTTCCCTTGCCGGCAACGCAATAGGCGATATTATGAAGGGCGATGTTGCTCTTGCAGACGGTGCTATGGCTGCTTCCCCGTATATCGCACTTCTCTGCGGGCTTATCACTCTCGCAGTGACAATGCTCTGCTCAACCTACGGCAAAAAGATGGCTCGCCTTGTTCCGTTTATTCTCGGCATTCTCGCCGGATATGCAACCGCTGCAATCCTCACGGTTATCGGAAGCTATGCAGGCATTGACACGCTCAAGGTTATCGACTTCAGCGTATTCACCGCCTATATGCTCCCCGAGGGTGCTGTTACGCTTGAGACCTTCCTCAGCGTTCCGTCATTCACCTTCCTCGGTGCTCTCGACGGCATTGCAGAGCTTAACTGGCAGTACGTCGTAACAATTCTTGTGGCATATGTTCCTGTTGCTTTCGTTGTTTTTGCAGAGCACGTTGCAGACCACAAGAATCTTTCAAGCATCATTGAGCGTGACCTTCTCACCGAGCCGGGGCTTTCCCGCACTCTTCTCGGTGACGGTATAGGCTCCATGGCAGGTGCAATCTTCGGCGGATGCCCGAACACTACCTACGGCGAAAGCGTTGGTTGCGTTGCTATCACAAAGAACGCATCGGTCAGAACGATTACCGCAGCTGCTATTGGCTCTATCCTCGTTTCGTTCATCACCCCGCTCGTTGCATTTGTTGATTCCATCCCCGCTTGCGTAATGGGCGGCGTCTGCGTTGCTCTCTACGGCTTCATCGCGGTTTCCGGTCTCAAAATGCTCCAGCAGGTTGACCTTAACAAAAACCGCAATCTCTTCACTGCATCGGTTATCCTTATCGCAGGTATCGGCGGCCTTTCAATTACAATCGGCAAGGTAACCCTCACCTCTATCGCCGCCGCTCTTATCCTCGGCATCCTTACAAACACGATGCTTTCAAAAGAAAAAGAGTGATAAATGACTACATCCCTCCTCCTTACGGCGGAGGGATATTTTCTTCTCGAAGGAATAAAGTAATTAATGTAGTCTTCCCTCCCGGCGGCAGGAGGATTCTTTTTGAAGAAAAAGAACACTTTTCCAATTAAGATTTTCTCGCTGCAGAACGGCGGGAGAATTGTTTTATCATGCAAAAACACCCTGCCACGGCAGAGTGTTTATCCCTGTTTAAGATAAGAAAAAAGCTCCGGAGCACCTTTCCGTGTCCCGAAGCTTTCTTATATTCTTATTAATATACGCCTTCTGCGAGCATTGCCTCTGCAACCTTCTTAAAGCCGGCGATGTTAGCGCCTGCGATAAGGTCATAGCCGAGGCCGACTTCCTCTGCAGCCTTTGCGGAGTTGTCGTGAATGTTCTTCATGATGAGGTGAAGCTTTGCATCAACCTCTTCCGGCTCCCAGTTGTAACGCATAGAGTTCTGAGCCATTTCAAGAGCGGAGGTTGCAACGCCGCCTGCGTTAACAGCCTTGGACGGAGCAACAATCTTAACGTTCTTCTTAAGATACTCAACTGCCTCGTTGGTTGTCGGCATATTTGCAACCTCGATGTAGTACTCTACACCGTTTGCTGCAATCTGCTCTGCTTCCTTCATGCCGATTTCGTTCTGGTATGCACACGGCATGCAGATGTCAACCTTCTCTCCCCATACCTTTTCGCCCGGAACGAACTTGCAGCCGAACTTATCTGCATAGTCCTGAGCGCGGTCACGGCCGGAGGAACGCATCTCAAGGAGGAAGTTAATCTTCTCTTCTGTTACAATACCGTCCGGATCATAGCAGTAGCCGTCAGGACCGGAGATTGTAACAACCTTACCGCCAAGCTGTGCGACCTTCTCGCAAACACCCCATGCAACGTTACCGAAGCCGGAGACTGCGACAGTCTTGCCCTTTATTGTATCACCAAAGTGCTTAAGAACTTCTTCAAGGTAGTAAACAGCGCCGTAGCCTGTTGCTTCCGGACGGAAGTAGGAACCGCCGTATGTAAGGCCCTTACCTGTGAGAACGCCGTTCTCCCAGCAAGCCTTGATTCTCTTGTACTGACCGAAGAGGTAACCGACCTCACGTGCGCCAACGCCGATATCACCTGCCGGAACGTCAACGTCCGGGCCGATGTGACGGTAAAGCTCTGTCATAAATGCCTGGCAGAAGCGAAGGATTTCGGAATCAGACTTACCGCGCGGGTCAAAGTCCGAGCCGCCCTTACCGCCGCCGATCGGAAGACCGGTGAGGCTGTTTTTGAAGGTCTGCTCAAAAGCGAGGAACTTCATAGTGTCGATGGTTACCGACGGGTGGAAGCGAAGTCCGCCCTTGTACGGGCCGATTGCGCCGTTGAACTGAACGCGGTAGCCACGGTTTGTGTGATAATTGCCGTTGTCATCTTCCCATGTAACACGGAAAGAAATCTGACGGTCCGGCTCGCAAAGTCTTTCAAGAAGACCTGCCTTTTCGTATTCCGGATGCTGTGCAACGATGGGCTCGATGCTTGCAAAAACCTCTTCTACCGTCTGGATAAAGAGAGTTTCGCCCTTGTTGCGTGCCTTGACCTCGTCAAGAACTCTTTGCATATAAGGTGTCATAATTTTTTTCCTCCATTTTCTGTTGATTTTTTCTACTGTATAATTATACTCTATTGAGCGATAATGTCAAGTAAATTCGGCAAAAAAAGCAAAAAAATGCACAAGCTACGCAATAAAGTTCTTTTCCGCACCTCTAACAAGCAATATCATATAAATCCCGCACAATTTTGTGCTTTTCTGTGTTTATTCCGTAGCAAAGCGGCATTTTTCAATTTATTCGAAGCCTTTAATAATATATCTTGCAAATATTACCTGTTTTATGGTATACTAAAATAGTATAATAATTGAAAAGAGGCTGAAAGCTATGGATAAGACAAAATTTTATATCACCACTGCCATTGCTTACACGTCGCGCAAGCCACATATCGGAAACACATACGAGGTTGTTCTCACCGATGCCATTGCGCGCTTCAAGCGCCGCATGGGCTATGATGTGTTTTTCCTTACCGGCACCGACGAGCACGGGCAGAAGATTGAGGATATCGCAAAGGAAACCGGCGTAACACCAAAGGAATATGTTGACGGTGTTGCCGGTGAAATCAGAAACATCTGGGATATGATGAACTCAAGCTATGACAAGTTCATCCGTACAACGGATAAAGAGCACGTTGAAACAGTCCAGAAGATTTTCAAAAAGCTCTATGATCAGGGCGATATATATAAAGGCGAATACGAGGGCTGGTACTGTGTACCGTGTGAGTCCTTCTTCACCGACACGCAGGTTGAAGGCGGCGTTTGCCCCGACTGCGGCAGACCCGTCAAGAAGACCAACGAAGAAGCATACTTTTTCAGAATGAGCAAATATCAGGACGCTCTGATGAAGCATATCGAGGAAAATCCGGACTTCATCCAGCCGGAGAGCCGCAAAAAAGAAATGGTGAACAACTTCTTAAAGCCGGGGCTCCAGGATCTCTGCGTCTCCCGCTCGTCGTTTAAGTGGGGCGTTCCGGTAACGTTTGATGACAAGCACGTTATCTACGTCTGGATTGACGCGCTATCAAACTACATCACCGCGCTCGGATATTCTCCGGACGGCTCAGGCGAGCTTTACAACAAGTACTGGCCGGCAGATGTCCACATCATCGGAAAGGACATTCTCCGCTTCCACACAATCTACTGGCCGATTATGCTTATGGCACTCGGCGAGCCGCTTCCGAAGAAGGTTTTCGGTCATCCGTGGCTTCTTTTCGGAACAGACAAGATGAGCAAATCACGCGGCAACGTTATCTATGCAGACGACCTTGTTCGCCACTTCGGCGTTGACGCGGTGCGTTATTACGTTCTCCGCGAAATGCCCTTTGCTCAGGACGGAACAATCACTTACGAAACAATCATCGCACGTTTTAACGCAGACCTTGCAAACACGCTCGGAAACCTCGTCAACCGCACGGTTGCGATGGCAAACAAATATTTCGGCGGCACAGTCTCTCATACCGGTGTCACAGACACGATGGACGCAGACCTTATCGACTGCGCAATAAAATGCCGCGATGCAGTCGCCGATAAAATGGAAGAATACCGCGTTGCAGATGCGCTTGAAGAAATCATTTCCCTCGCGCGCCGCAGCAACAAATACATTGACGAGACAGCACCGTGGGCGCTTGCAAAGGATGAAGAGAAGAAAGAAAGACTTTCAACCGTTCTCTTCAATCTCTTAGAGTCTATCCGCTTTATCGGAACACTCATTTATCCGTTTATGCCGGACACCGCAGAAAAAATCATCGCCCAGTGCGGCGCTTCCGCATCCGATGTTGCATCGCTTTCCGAGTTTGCCCGGAACGGCAGCATAACCGTCGGTGAAGCCGAGGTTCTCTTTGCAAGAATTGACGAAAAGAAAAAGCTTGAAGAACTCAACGCCGAGATGGAAGCGGCAATGGCAGCAGCTGCAGCGGCAAATGAACCCGAAGAGGAAAAGGCACCGGAAATCACAATTGATGATTTTGACAAGGTTGAGCTTCGCGTTGTGAAAATCCTTGAATGTGAGCCGGTAAAGAAATCCGACAAGCTCCTGCGCATCATTGTTGATGACGGTGAGGGTCAGCGCCAGATTGTCTCGGGTATCGCACAGCAGTACACTCCCGATGAGCTTATCGGCAAAAAGGTAATTCTTGTTGCAAACTTAAAACCCGCAAAGCTCCGCGGCGTTGAAAGCCACGGTATGCTCCTTGCGGCAGATCTTCCTGATGGCGGTTGCAAAGTCATCTTCGCAGATGATGCAATTCCCGCAGGCGCGCAAATACATTAAATAAAGGCTCTATAATAAAAGTTGGGGTAACCAAGTAGAGCCTACGAAAAAAATTAAAAAAAGTAGAGCATATTTGGAAGAAATCCGTTAAAATGGAATTGACGAGAAACCATGAACGGAGGACTCAAATATGCTCTATAAACATTTTACAGAAAAACTGCTCGGATTGCAAGGGGTAAACATCACAAATATCGAG
>JAZQFJ010000084.1:0-13886 GCA_045539475.1 Eubacteriales bacterium
AGTCGTTGATGAATATGTCAGATTTGCCAACGGTTCATACCGAATTCTCGCAGTTGATGATGATTCTAAAGTCCCGACAGATGAAAACATCTTATGGTATCGTAAAAACTAAAAAATACAATTCCGCAGAGGAAAAACTACGTCTGCGGAACATTTTTCAATCAATTTCAGTCAATCATATAACCAAAACGCAACATAAAATAATCTCTGCTAAAAATGCTGTCAAATGACGGCAAAATGCAAAGTTCATTTGGGGGTTTCGCCGCCAAACAGTACCGTCAAATATTAGCACTTGCAGAGCAGAGCAGTCGCCAGTGCCGAAACCAAATGTCAGTGCCTGCAGAGAATTCGTGAGCGATCGTTTCTCGGCGCTCACAAAGTGCAAAATGACAAATTTGCAGAGAAGAGCACACTCACCTCGAAGCTGTACCAGCCAACTAAAATCAGTCAATCACATAACCAAAACGCGGTATAAAACAATCTCTGCTGAACAGTACCGTTAAATATCGGTGCTTGCAAAGACTCAGAAACCTGCAATCTTGGCTAAACAGTACCGTCAAATATCGGTACTCGCAAAGAGGAAAAAGTCGTGAAAGAATAAACTAAACAGTACCATCAACCATCGGTACTTGCAGAGCCAGTCGTTCATAAAAGCTAAACAGTACCGTAAAATATTAGTACTTGCAAAGAAATATACAAAACCTATTACGAAAAAGGGGTAAAGAAAAAATGAAGTTAATGTATGTCATACACGATTATATTAACAACAAAATTGTCACAGCAAATACCGTAGAAGAAGCCGTCTCTCAGCTTCCGACAGCAAAACATACAATCCAAAAACGAATGTATGATAACATCCGTCTTCTCGGCAACAACGAATCCACTCAGGCAAAGCTTCCTCACGAAAATTTCAACGTAGAAGTGATTTGCATTGCTGTAGACAAAACCGAAAATGAAAACGAAACCGTTGCTCATCGTTACAATATCGTACCGACTGCAAACGTATTCGATACCATAAACGCCGAATCCGCCGAAGAAGCCTTACTGTATTTTGTTGACAATAACATGGACCCCGATATGCACAACTACTTCAAAGCTGTGCCTGCCGATTAAAAAAGTTTTTCAAACACAACTTCAGTCAATCATATAATTAAAACACGGTATAAAACAATCTCTGCTAAACGGTACCGTCAAATGACGGCAGAGTGCAAAGGAGATACAATATGTTGTGCCAAACAGTATCGTCAAATCACCACAAAAAAAATACAAAAAAGAAAGGGTACATACATGCTTTCCGATAATATTACTTCACTCACCAATTCAACAAAAAACGCTCTTATTCCCAACGTCATTCAAAGAACACCTAACGGGGAAAGAGCTTATGATTTATACTCCCGTCTCCTCGAAGACCGTATCGTCATGCTTAATGAAGACGTAAACCCTATGTCTGCGTCTGTCATTTGCGCACAGCTCCTCTATCTTGAGAGCGTTGACACCAACAAAGATATCTATCTCTATATCAACAGCCCCGGCGGTTCCGTATCCGACGGTCTCGCCATTCTTGACACGATGAACTTCATCAAACCTGATGTGTCGACCATCTGCATGGGTATGGCTGCGTCAATGGGAGCTGTCCTGCTCGCAGCGGGCGCCAAAGGAAAACGCTTCTGTTTACCGCATTCCGAAGTTATGATTCATCAGCCCCTCGGCGGCACTCAGGGACAGGCGACCGATATCGAAATCGCAACCAAACACATCCTTCGTACCAAAAAGACTTTGTATGCAATTCTGTCAGCCGCCACAGGCAAAAACTTTGACGAAATAACCGCAGCTTGCGAGCGTGACAACTGGCTCACAGCTGAAGAAGCTCAAAATTTCGGTCTCATCGACGGAATTCTGTCCAAACGACCGTAAACAAAAGGACAACAGCTATGCTTTACAATCCAAACGAATATGAAAAGTTCAAAAATGTCATATACGGCAAAAACAAAGTTGACCTTCCACGTTATCCGTATAACCTGTATCTTGATATAGAGCCTTACCACAAACGACAAAGAACATCATATCATGAAGCACACCTCGGTCTCAACACAGACTTGCCGTACGGTGACGATATCATAGAAGGCTTAACATTTGCTGTAAACAAATTACCCCCAATGCCGAGAATGGCAGTCGTATCAATCTATATCAACGAAAAAACAAAGACACAAACAGCACGTGATATGTATCCCGATGAAAGCCTAAAAACGGCAATCGGACATGTCAACGCATCACTGAAAAGAGCGTTCAGCGATTTGGTAAAACCGCCGTTGATTGGTTACATCAAGTACGGAAAAAACGGATACGACCAAATCATAAAACGGCAACGAAACAGCGATTGTTCGAAAGACACACTTCCGATTGAACGAACAGGTCTGTCAACACGTGTCACGAACGCATTGAAACGCGGTCATATCGACACAAAAGGTATGCTGATTTACATCATAGAAAACGCACCGGAGAAACTGGACATGATACCGGGCATCGGAACAACAGCGAAACGCGAAATAAATAAAATGTTGGCAAACAACAACTGAAAAAGGAGTCGACCATGTATATCATTTACTATAAAGAAAATACGGCGACATCAAAAGAGTCGCAAAAACATGTTACCTGCGACTATTTAAAAGACGTCGAAGAGACAATAGATAAACTGGTAAAACAAGGACATGAAGTTACGCACGCCTTCAACGCCGAAAACGACCTGTTTGCGTATATCAAAAAAGGACAAGCTGACTTCGCAAACAAATGTTATATGTATGGATTATCGCCTGACATATATGGTGAAAAGGTATTGCTGTCAAACGGCGAAATCTGTAAAATCAAAAATATCAAACCGAGAAACCGCAAATACCCCATTATTGTCTGGAGCGAACAGAGCAACAAGTCATACAAATTATCTCCCAGACAAACGATATTCGCGAAAGAACGATATGACGAAATACAGAAAGGAGATGCCGCCACATGATTACAGGTACAATGCTGCACAAAGCACTCAAAGAGAACATCATCCAACTGAAAACAACAATGGAATCTGAAGGCGTCTTCTGCCAAATCGGAGAATACAGCTTCTATTTCGATTCTCTTGCCGAGACATTCGATAACCCTGAAGACTACAAAGCAATGGTATCGACATCTCACATCGTGAACAAAATCGCAGAAGCGCTCGAAAATCTAAACAATAAAAGAACCACTGTTATATATAACTATATCGAAAGTTATATCAACTATAAGCTATACGAAAACAAACCCGCAACACTATATGACATCAAAAACGAAAGCGGTCAATATATCATCCCCGTATCATGGGCTGTCTATTCAACAATAACAGTAGAAGCTAACAGTCTCGGAGACGCCGTCGATATCGCAAAAGAGAAGATGAACGATATACCGCTGTGTACAGACGGCATAGAGTATGTCGACGGGTCTTACTCTATCGATATTGAAACTGACGAAGACGCCGAAAACGCACAAAGCTACACGACACTCGGCAACGTCACGATTCACAAAAACGGCGAAATCACAGAATAAAAGAAGGTTATACCAATGCCTCAAAGAACGACACCGCAAATACAAAGCGCACCGTTATCAATTGAACAGGAAACATACAAACAATTCGGGCTCACACATCCGAAATGTGGGCTTTGGCTTGACATGGGCTGCGGAAAAACGCGAATAACATTAGAAATATTATTCGACCGCAATCCCAGTCATCACGTATTGATTATCGCTCCGAAAACAATTGCTCGCTCTGTATGGACAGATGAAATCAAAAAATGGGGACTGCCGTTCCGAACAAAGTCCCTGATTGTCAATGAACGCGGTAAAAAGCTTTCAAGAAAAAAGCGTCTCGAAAGATATGAAGAGATAAAAACCGACCCGCCGACAGTATATTTCATCAACAGAGAGCTTGTGACGGACCTCGTAACGTATTTCGAAAAACAAAACCCGAAAATATGGTGGTTCCCGACAGTCATCATTGACGAAGCACAAGCCTTTAAAGGTTATAAATCCGCCCGTTTCAAAGCCATGCAAAAAGTGCAGCCCGCAATTCAATATCTCATTGAATTGACAGGAACACCAAAACCAAAGGGCGTTGAAGACTTATGGCCGCAAATATACCTCATGGACGGAGGGCAACGTCTCGGGAAAAACATCACCGCCTTCCGCAACAGCTTCATGTATCCGACAGCCGTGGTAAACGGACATCCCGTCGGATATCAGCCTATAAAAGGCGCTGAAGATGAAATCTACCGCCGTATCGCCGACCTTGTCATTTCAGGCAAAAATAACTCTGTTAAATTGCCAACACTCAATATGCAAACAATTTACGCGCATATGACAGAAGACGAAATGAAAATATATAAAACGCTAATGAAGGATTACGTATTTGTGTCTGACGACGGTGATGTTGTGACAGCTGACACGGCAGCCATTCTGCAAATGAAGTTGGCGCAAATGTCATCCGGCACGCTATATACCGACGCCAAAAACAATCAGTATGCAGTCATCCACGAGCAAAAGCTCGACATATGTAAATATATCATTGACAACACATCGACGCCATGTCTGATTGCGTATCACTTCAACAGTGAAAAATCGGAAATCATCAAATATTTCTCAGACAAAGGATATAACATAAAAGTATTCGACAAAACGCCTGAGATGATTAAAAAATGGAACGACGGTGACATTCCTATTATGCTGATTCAACCCGCGTCAGCAGGACATGGTCTGAATCTCCAATTCGGCGGACACGATTTGATATGGTACACATTGCCGTTTTGGGACTTAGAACAATACCTACAGACAAACGCCCGTCTATATCGAAACGGTCAGCGCTACGCTGTCAACATATGGCACATCTTGACAAAAGGCACAATCGACGCGCGCATCTTGAAAGGCTTGAATATGCGTGACTTTAGTCAAAAAGAAATGCTCGAAGCCGTTAACGCATGCAAAAATATACCGATTTCAGATATCTCATAAGGAAAGGAGAAATTCGTATATGATTTACGGTTATTGCAGAACATCCACAGTAAACCAAAGCATAGAAAAACAAATACGAAACATCCTCTCCGCCTTTCCTGATGCTGAAATCCATCAAGAAGAACACACAGGAAGAAAGCTCTATGAACACAAAGAGTTTGACAAAATAATCAAACAAGCCAAACCCGGCGATACGATTGTATTCAACAGCATCAATCAAATGGGCTACGACGTTAATGACAGTGTCGTATCCTATCTCGACTTATTTGACAAAGAAATCAACCTTGTGTTTTTGAAAGAACCCTATATTAACACAAACACGTACAGAAGCGTTTTGCAAAATACGATTCCAATAACGGAAACCATCTATATAAAAAAGTTGATTGAAAAACAAATACGTCTTACACTTAAACAATCACAAAAGAAAACGAATGATTTCCGCAAACAAATCGCAAAAGGTATTGAGACCGCAAGGCAAAACGGAAAACAAATCGGACAGAAAAAAGGAACCACTCTTCACATAAAAAAGAAAACGCCTGCAAAAGCTCTGATTGAAAAACACAGCAAAGATTTCAGAGGAACATTACCTGACGGTAAAGTGATGAAACTTGTCGGATTAAGCCGCAACACATATTACAAATATAAAAAAGAACTAACGATTGAACTAAACTCATAACACCCATAAATAAAAAAGCTGTGGATAAACCACAGCCTTAACATCACAATAACACATCAACCGTGTTCTTGTGGTTTTACACCGACACGCCATATACCGATACAGCGTAAATCGGATTGCGTGACAGATTGAGAGGGTAAACGAATCACCTTTTTATGATACAACGACTCAATATCGGCAGCATCATTGTACTTAAGAAGGTCATCTACAGTCATATTCGCACTATTAACGATATCCTTTATCACATCACTGTTCTTCACGTCATATATCCAAATACCTTTGTCGTCTTCCGTAAAATAAGGATGGACATAATTACCATCCTTATTTTCCACATCGGGATTGTTCCGATAGTCGGACAGCCTTTTGTTGGCTTGATTAGCGCGTTCCGTAACAGCATTATGCTCCGCAATAGCAGCATTATCAGACATGCGTTTTTGATAGTCGTCGTGATAAGAAACCATAGAAGCCTGCGCTTGTGAAACAGCATCATTATGAATATTGGACAGATTCTGATATGCAAAATAACCGGTGCCGCCGACAGCAATAACACCCGCAAGAATAGCAGCAACAAAAGGAACCTTGCTTGACACAAAAACCACCTCATTTATAAAATATATGATGACAAACGTCATTTAATATGTTATAATAATAGCAGATAAATCTTTGAAAATCAATAGTTTTCTGAAGATTTACTAATAAAATAATCTCTGCAACAGCAGGGAAAGGAGAATTTTACAATATGGCAAACGATTATGGCAATTTTGCCCCCAAAACAAAGGCCTTCATCAGAGGCAAACTCGAATTCGGGCGTTTGATTACACCGTACGACGGCGAGGAGCTTATCGCAAACAATAAGCGACGCGTCGGTATCGGCAAGAAGGAAATCAACAGCCCGCACAGAAGCATCCGTTTGAGGAACGCGGCGCTCTGCTGGGAAAAGGGCACTCCCCTTGAGCAGTATCTCAAGGAAAACAAGCTCTATGACAGCGAGAAGCCCGAAAGAAAGCCGAACAATCCGTATTTCGAGCTCGACCCCAAGGGCGCGCTCATGCCTCTGTTCTACGAGCTTAAGGGTGACAGATATGAGGAGTTCGTTCCCGAGAACGAGCTTGATTCCAATCTCGACGTTACCATCGAAGTTGAGGTATTCCAGAGCAGAAACGGCAGCGGTCTCGGCTTGAGAGCTATCTACGTGAACGAGCCTGTGAGATATTTCACTCGCAACAGTGATCTCGAAGCGTTCGGCGTAACCATCAAACCCATGTCTCGTGAGCAGCGTGAAGCAGAGCGTGAAGCGCTCATCAACAGAATCAATGCGGAAAACGCGGCAATGCAGCAGAACATGGCGCCTCAGGCGGCTCCCGCGCAGACCTATGGTCAGCCCGTAATGCCGCAGGCACAGCCGTATCAGCCCCCTTATCAGGGTTATCAGCAGCCTCCCGTTCCGCCTTATCAGGGCTATCAGCAGCCCACAGCGCCCCAGATGCCCATGGGACAGGCAAACGGTTTTCAGCAGCCCCCGGTAAATCCCGCAGGCGCTGGTATCTCTTGGGGCGAAGACGAATAAGAGAAATACCGTAAATAAAACCCCAAACGTGCCGTTCATCACAAAAACGGCATAATAAAACGATAAAGAGAGCAGAAAGGAGTGCGGGTTATGCAAAATCAAAGCGATTTTTACTCGCACCCTTTCATTCTCACTATCGCAAACAATCAAAGATGGACTGTATCGACAAAAGATAAAGTCCCGCTCGACATGTTTATGTGGATTTACCACAAACGCATTTGTGGAGCAAAGTTCCACGACGAAGCGTCTCTCGTCTCTCTTCCCGACTTAATCGGAGTATTGGGACAACCTGAAAATTGCGCATACTGGCTCGACGCGCTCGAAGACAATTTCGTTGTTGTCGATATAGAACCGAGCTGTCCTGAAAAAATCAAAAACAATCTTCTCAGATTACCATACATTTACGGAGAAAAGTCGATGTCAGGGAAAGGATATCATTTAGTGGTACCGATAACCACTGAATTCGACGACTGCTCTGAACTATTGACAAAACCTGCAATCAAAGAAAAACACAAATGGTACGAAATACTGACAAGCCATTTCGTAACATTCACAGGAAACATCATCCAACCTGCTTACGACAATGTTCCGTTAAAGAGCCTGATTGATTATCTCAAACCGATGCAAACCGTCAGCAACCGAACTGACTTTCATTTCGAAGACTTAACGGACGGCGAACCTATACCGGGGCAAGACCAAATCGTAAGACAAATGATGGACGTCAAACCAAAGAACCTCGATGAATTTTACGACGATGTATCCCGCTATGAATTTGCGTATGCCTGTAAGCTATACGCAAATATGCAAACGATTATCCAAAGCATCAAAAAACAACATCGAGACTTCAGCTCATTCAACGAAAAGCAAAAAGAAAACTTTGGTTATGACGAAAAAATAATAAATCACGAATATACGCTTAATGAAAAAGCTTACTTTATATATCTCGTTTTATCGGAAAACCTCGAACATCGCTTAAAGCACGAAACCTTCCGTCAAAACCTGCCGTGGCTGTTGTATTTAGCGCAAGAAGCCATTGCAAAATCAACAGCGTCGAACGATGACGCAGCAAATACTCAACAAAAGGTGTGATTAAAATGCCAAACGCGACAATCAAAAACGGAGCCATGCTCACCGGCATTTTAAGGATGCACGATTCGGCAACAAACACGATATACGACGTCACCGTCAAAGGTAATATCATATCGACGAAAGACGATATCGTGCAAATCGCGTTAACAGAACAACTCAACTGGAACAGCGTATTCTCGCTCATAAAAGGACAGTTGATAAGCATAATGAAAACAAATATCCTTAATATCGAAGGCTGATATACCTCTTTCATCACCCCTCTCAGCGTTATTGATATTCCATTGACACTGAGAGGGGAACAACCCCTCTTTTTTTTTTTTACAAAACACCAAAGTGCAAGGAGAAAAATCCTCATGAAACCTGAAAACATAACACCCATGTACAGCCGCACGCCAATTGATTATAAAAGCAAAAAGGGCTTTTCCATCGCGTCTCTTACTATCAGCATCATCAGCTGTATCATCACATGGTTAGGTCTTATCGGCAGCATTGCGGCTCTTGTACTATCGACATTGAGCCTTATCTTCGCTATCGTTGCCAAAAAACAAAACAGAGAAATCAGACAAAAAAGCCATCTCGCGACAATAGGTCTCGTCATATCCATCATCGGAATCGTACTCGCCGTCATCAATTTGATTACATACGGATTCGTCTTTGGCTTCCTCGCCAACGTAATAAACAGTTGACAAAAACGCAAATCGCGCTTACAATAATAATATACCAATAAAAAGGAGAGTCTTACTATGACTGTTACCGTAAAAGGCGGCACGCTCTCACAAAAGGAAATCAACGAATATATCCTTGAAATGAAGAAGCGTCACCCGGACCAAAAAATCAAATCAATGACGTTAACGCTCGATAACGACGAAGTGGAAATCAACTACGAGTACGAAAGCGTACCGTTCGAGAGGATTCGTCGTATCACAGGCTATCTTGTCGGAACCATCGAACGCTTCAACAACGCGAAGCGCGCCGAGGTCAACGACAGAGTTAAACACAGTCTCTGTGATTGCCGTCTCGAAAACATCGCGTGAGAAAGGTGTCCCGTTAATCAACGGGACATCCCTCTTTAACCAAAAAACAGAAAAGGGTGAACCACATATGAATAACGATTACAAATATCCGCCGTTTACACTCACGCCAAGCAAAAAAACAGAATACTGTGTTATTTTCGCACCGATGGCAAAACGATTGCACGGCTTTTTCGCGCACCATGGCATCACGGAATATGCAATCATAGACGCGCCTATGATAAAGCAAAACAACCCTGTGTTGAAAGAACCGTTAGTCGTAAGAATAGAAACGACGAACAAACAAATCAAAAGAAACGACCTTCGCCTGTATCTGGCGGCGCCCTTTAAAAAAGAAGACATGGAAAAGCTTGTAAACACATGTCTCAATTGGCGCAAAACGAACAGCGCCGCGAAGATATCAGAAAAACAGGCAAAAACAAACGAACCCGCGTAAGCCAAAAGGTGAAATGACATGAAACAAATCAGCTATCAAATGCGCCCTGATACAACAAAACAGGAGCTCATAAACCATCTGTTTGACCTGAGTCTCATATTACAAGACAGACCGAAAACAGGATGGTGGCATGTCGACCATAAATATAATCATTCCGATAAACATTTCGACAAAACACAGGATGAGCTTATCGAAGGTCTTATCGAAAGAAATCTCAACACGCAAAAATACGACCGTACTGACGCCGCGAGCTCCTTCGATACGAACGTTGTATCAAAAGAAAACATATTAGCTGAAAGCATACTTGATAATATGGGAGAGATAGCTGATTGGCTATTATCTGACGACGACTGTCTTTTGGACATCAACACCCAAATAAAAGATGAAAAAACAGGCGAACCCATCAATATCGGATACGGTTTTACCAACGGTTTGAGAGGTTTTTCGACAAGTAACGCCCGCGTTGTTCTCACAAAAGAATTCAACAATCCCGAAGGCTTCGCCATCCGAACCATGTATCCGTTTTTCGACAAAACATATTCCGTATACAACGGCGTCGACGGATTAAAAATTTTGCGCGAAAGTGAAACATTCAAAAACGCAAATCCTGCGCGGCAGGATTATATACGAACACTGATAACACATCGTAACATATATGCCAGACAACAAAAAGACTCCGGTGAAATACGCTATGTTGTAACAGATGCCAAAAGCGAAAATGCGCCGATAAGATACACCGTTTACGATAAAAAAGAAGAAAGTCGATTAGTAATTGGTGCAAAAGACGGCCACAATAACATCATAAAATGTCCGTACGCGAAAAATCCAGACCAAAAAGGTCTGCTGACATTCCCCGACGATATCGATTATGAAAAATTTCAAAATGACTTCCCCCATTTTTGCGAAACTGTCAGCGTATCACAAAAAATCATCGAAGATGAAAGAGCATTTCGAAAACAACAACGAAAAAAACAAGCAAACAACCTCAAAGAAAAAACCGTCGATAAACAAACAGAACAGCAAACACAACGGCAGCCCGAATAGGCTGTCGTTTTTTTATACCTAAAAATCACATGTAAAAGCGAGTTGAAAAAACATGAAAAAACCTCTCGCCGAACAGGCACGACCGACAAAATACCTCAGTGATATCATAGGACAACCTCATCTCACAGGCGCGAACGGTATCATCACAAACATGTTACAAAACGACAGCCTCAAATCTATGATATTTTACGGACCTCCCGGAACAGGAAAAACGTCAACAGCACGAATCATCGCAGAGAATACAAACTACCCGCTGCGTTCGCTGAACGCCACCGTTGCGTCAGTAAAAGACATCCACAAAGCGATTACCGATAACGAAGATAATCTTCCTGTTCTCGTTTATTTGGATGAAGTGCAATACTTCAATAAAAAACAGCAGCAATCGCTGCTCCCGTTTATCGAATCGGGAGAAATGGTTTTAATTGCAAGCACTACGGAAAATCCTTACCATGCGTTATATGACGCACTTATCAGCCGATGCATTGTGTGCGAATTCAAAAAGCCTACGCCGAACCAAATAGAAGAACGTCTGTTTGTTATCGTAAGAGATTTTATGACAAACAAAATTCAATTCGACGCAGGCGCATTGCATTATATCGCCGACATATCCGGCGGTGATGTCCGGCAAGCAATCAGCATAACAGAGCTTGCGTATGACCAATACAAAAATCGATACGCCGTTCATAAAACGGCTGTTTCTACCAACGACATCAAAGCCTTACTGCCGTCCGTAAATATGGCAGGCTTTGACACAAACGGAAACGTCCATTACGGACTCATTTCCGCGTTACAAAAATCGATAAGAGGAAGCGACCCCGACGCTGCCGTCTTCTATCTCGCAAGACTGCTCGAAGGCGGGGATTTGCTGTCTCCCTGTAGAAGATTGCTTGTGATTGCGAACGAAGACATCGGGCTCGCAGCGCCGCACGTACCATCAGCGGTATACGCCATGGTGCAAACGGCGAAAGAACTTGGCTTGCCCGAAGCAAAATTACCGTTAACAAACGCTGTGTTGCTGATGGCGACAGCGCCGAAATCTCACTCAGCAGAACAAGCATATAATGCAGCGCTCGAAGACGTCGTAAAAGGAAAAGGCGGAACGATACCGACACATCTTGCGCGCGCTTGTGCACAAGGCTATTTATATCCGCATGACTATCCAAATCATTGGGTAAAACAACAATATATGCCCGACGACATTATCGGTCACAGGTATTATAATCCTGAGAACAGTTTTATAGAGAAGCAAAACGACATTTATTGGCGAGCCATAAAGTCGTAAAAAGAAAATTGAAGCCTCGTGATACTCATATCACGAGGCCACGCTTATGTTTTTGCATGCAAAAACAGCAAAATATGCCTTGGGGGAGTTGTACTCATGAGTATATGTATCGGAGAAGTAATGCGTTT
Organism: Eubacteriales bacterium; assembly: GCA_045539475.1. Classification (GTDB taxonomy): domain Bacteria; phylum Bacillota; class Clostridia; order Oscillospirales; family JAAYXM01; genus SIG480. The sequence continues at coordinate 12,282 of JAZQFJ010000084.1, forward strand.
AGAAATAAATAGCATCAATCAAAAGTACAAGTCTCACATTACATTAAAAACTTTGAAAAGGAGCACCTTACACCATGAAGAAGACAATCAGCATTGCGCTTGCTATCCTGATGGTTTGCGCATTAATCACAACAGGCATCGTAAGCACCGCAGCCAAATCTCTCGATGACGAAAAGTATACATCCAGAGGTGTATACAGCATCGGATACACCGACGACGGATGGGGCGGCAAAGCGCCCGACAACCAGTCATACAGTCAGTCGTCCGACGATACTGTCGACACAGAAAATTATCAGGACGCCTATAACGCACCTGAGGCAAAAGCAGACGTCGCCGAAGTAGGTTCCAACGACGATGACTACGATGAAACAAATGAGTTTCTCAGAGCAACACGTGTCACAACAACAGTTTATTCCGATACAGGTGACGACGGCAAGCCGAGTGACACTGCCGATGATACCGACGAAATTATCGAAAACGATACAGACGATACCATCGTAAACGACATCACACCTAATCAGACAAATGATAACGACGACAAAACGACTGACGATACCGACAAGGCAGAAGACGCAACAGAGCCGTCGGCAAAGGAAGACACCACTGTAGCAGAGACTACTGCTGAGACTACCACTTCAACAGAAGCACCGACTGTCGCCGCGACAACCGCTAAATCTAATACACCTGTAAAGACAAATAACCCTAAGACGGGTGACAGTGTATGGATTATCGTAAGCCTGCTTACCGCCGCAGTTCTCGGCGCGAGCGTACTCATCACCTATCGCAAGAGAGCGAAGTCTAAGTAAATCAAAGAGAATAGGATTATCGGTATAAAACCGATAATCCTATTTTTTTAGAAAAAAAAAAGAAAGGTTCTATTGCAATGGAAACAAAAGCCAAGAAAAAACTTTTCATCATCCTATTGCTTTTTGTCATAGTTAGTGCTATCATCGGAACAGGCTTGATTATAAACAGAGCCTCAGATATAAACAAAGCGCGCGAGCAGCAAAACGCGATAAACAAAGCGACGGTAGAAACTGTCGCACCCTCTGATTTTTTAAGTACGAAGGATTACGACGGCACAGAAGCAAGCTTCGAGCCCTCGTATATCGTCGACTTCGAAAATCTGAAATCAAAAAACAACGACATTGTTGCATGGATTAAAATAGAGGATACAGAAATCGAATATCCCGTTGTTCAATCAAACGATAACGATTATTACCTGAACCGCGATATCGACCGAAATGAAAATCAGGCGGGCTGGATTTTTGCGGACTGGGCAAACAACATGGAAACACTCGATATGAACACCGTACTCTATGGTCACAACATGAGAGACGGTTCCATGTTCGCGAGCGTCAACCATTTATTGAGCAATATCAACAATGAGAATTGCCAAAACCACAAGGTAACATTCGTTACACAAAATCACTATTATGAAGGATACATCTTCTCCATATACGAAGTAGACCCCGATGAAGATTATCGAACAGCTAATCCCGACGACATCACAGCTTTTACAAGAAAAATACACGAAGCGTCGTGGAGTTCGCTTGAGCTGCCCGAATTTGACCGCATATTGACACTGTCGACATGCGCAAATGT